>NZ_JBIXJX010000031.1:0-73759 GCF_052871955.1 Bradyrhizobium sp. CAR08 | reverse complement strand
GCTCGACCGCGACGGCCGCTACGGAATCTTCTTTGCCAGTTGGCAGGTCGGATCAATCGACTTGACGCGCAGCCAAACTGTCAGTGATGTGTCCGAACAGGCGTCAGCTATGTCTCCGGTCTAAACAAAAGGCGGGCGACCCAGTACTCCGAGGCGGTTGTGATTAGTCCGATGGGCTGCGGCGTACTGGATGCCCCGCCTGCCGCCTACGCTAAAGCTTCGGCGCGCCCAGACTTCGACCTCGGCGAAGCCTTGGCGTAGCCGGGTCGCGGGGCATGACAGCGGTGGAAATGGCTAGACCAACGCTGTGGCCGCACTCGCCCCGGCCACACTCCCCTCCGCCAGATGCCTTCCTGCGATGTACCCGAACGTCAGTGCCGGTCCCAACGCGATCCCCGGCCCGGGACAATTGCCGTTCATGATCGAGCCCATGTCGTTGCCGCAGGCGTAGAGGCCCGCAACCGGCGTGCCGTCCTCGCGCAATACGCGCGCCTGGGCATCCACCTTCATGCCGATCGCCGTGCCGAGATCGGCCGGATAAATCCGCATCGCAAAGAACGGCGCGTAGAGGATGGGCGCAACGCAAGGGTTCGGCTTGTGGCTGATATCACCAAGGTGTCGCTGAGAGATGGTGCTGCCGCGACCGAACTCGGGATCGCGGCCGTCCTTCGCATCGGAATTGTAGTTTGCGATCGTCGCCGCGAGTATCGACGGCTTGATGCCGATCTTCGCTGCGACCTGCGCGATATCAGCGGCCTCGACCAACTCGCCGCTCGCCACATAGCGTCTGATATTGCGGGTGAACGGCTTGATGCGGCCTAGGCCGTAACTCCACAGGAACGGACGGTCGCAGATCAGATAGAACGGCCGGTCCGATTCGCCGTCACCGTCACGCAGCATCGCGAGCACGAACTCGTGGTAGGACAGCGCCTCGTTGGCGAAGCGCCGGCCGGCCGCATTGACCGCGATCACGCCGGGCTTGGCGCGGTCGGTCGCTGTATGCGGGAAAACACCACGGCTTCCATCGGCACGCCGGAACAGCGAGGCCGGCACCCAATAGGCCGGGCTCGTCGCATCCGTATTGAGCGCTGCGCCGGTTACAGTCGCGAGGCGGAGCCCGTCACCCGTGGCGGACGGGTGGGTCGCCGAAATGAATCCGGCAGCGGGTGGGAAGAAGCGCTTGCGCAAGGTTGCGTCGTGCGAAAAGCCGCCGGTCGCCAGCACCACACCGCGCCGCGCGGCGATCAGGCGATCGCGCGAGCCATGACGGATAATTACCCCGCCGACCCGCTCGCCCTGCGTGGACAGGCCTTCGACGTCCGCACTAAAGAGGATCTCAACCTGCCGGGCCAGCAGCGAGGCATACAGCCGTGCGGCGAGTGCGTTGCCAAGCTGCAGCGTCGTGCCGCGCGGGCCGCGCAGCCGCTGCCACGCATGCTCCGAAACCAGCCGCGCCGCGCGAAGAGTCGAGCGCAGCGATCTTCCGGCCCGGTGCAAATGCGGGATGTCGAGGCGGTTGACCATCATCCCGCCGAACAGCGTGAACTCCGGCACCGGCGCGCGCAGCCGCGCGAATGCGGCCCCCAGCCGCGTGCCGTCGAAGACGACCGGCTCGAGCACGCGCCCGCCCGGCGTCGCGCCCAATCGCTCCGGATAATAGTCCGGACACGCTTCCACCGGCTGGAGCCGCACTTGCGTGTTGGATTCGAGATAGGTGACCGCCTCCGGTCCGCGCGCGAGGAAAGCGGCGCGGAGGCCCGCATTGGCGGGCTCCGGCACTGTGCTCGACAAATATTGCACGGCGTCCGTTACGCTATCGGAGAGCCCCGCCTCTTCCATCTTGGCATTGGCGGGAATCCAGACCGTGCCATCGGACCACGCGGTGGTGCCGCCGACGAAAGCGGTCTTCTCGATCACCAACACGCGCAGGCCTTCGGCGGCGGCGACGGCCGCGGCCGTCATGCCACCGGCACCGGCGCCGACGACGATGACATCGTAGGTCTCATGCGCCGGCATCATGCGGCGGGGTTCCCGAAGCGAGGCATGACACCGTCATACCCCGCTTAGGCGCCCACACGCTAGCGGGCCGGCTTGCGCTCGACCGGGTCGATATCGATCGCCCGCAGACGGCCGAGCCGCAGGACGTCCATGGCGAGCCGCCGGCCGATCCGGTCGCGGTCGAGCACACGGATCAGATCGTCGACGCCGTTGATCTCGACGCCGTCGAGGCCAATCACGACATCGCCGGACAACAGGCCCGCCTTCGCCGCCGGCCCGTCCGGCTCGATCTGCGCCAGCAGCGCGCCCATCTCGTTTTCGACACCGGCCAGCACCGCATGCCGCCGCGGAATCGGCGCGGTCTGGCCGGCCACACCGATATAGGCGCGGCGGACATAGCCGTGGCGGATGATCTCCGATAGCACGAATTGCGCGGTGTTGCTGGCGACCGCGAAGCAGATGCCTTGCGCGCCGTTAATGATGGCGGTGTTGATGCCGATCACCTCGGCATTCGACGATACCAGCGGGCCACCGGAATTGCCGGGGTTGAGCGCAGCGTCGGTCTGGATCACGTCCTCGATGGTGCGGCCACTGACCGAGCGGATCGAACGCCCGAGCGCCGAGACCACGCCGGCGGTGACGGTCGATTCAAAGCCGAGCGGATTGCCGATCGCGATCACGAGCTGGCCCCGCCGCAAGGTCTTGGAGTTGCCGAGCGCCGCATAGGGCAAGTTCCTCACGCCATTGGCGCGAAGCAGCGCAAGATCAGTGTCGGGATCGACGCCGAGCACCCGGGCGTCGCCGACATGGCCCTCGACGTCGCGCAGCCGGATCTCCTTTGACGAGCCGACCACGTGGCTATTGGTGAGCACGAGCCCATCCGGCGAGATCACGATGCCGGAGCCGAGCCCGCCGCGCTCGCGGCCGTTCGGCACTTTTGGTCCGGTCTCGACGCGCACGACGGCCGGACCGACACGGTCGGTCACGTCGATCACGGCATTGGAATAGGCATCCAGCACGGCCCGGTCATCGACCGGGACAGATGCCGGCGTTCGCGACGACGATGCGTCAGAAGTAAAATCCAACATGATAGGAGTCCTTGGGGCTCACACAGATGGTGGCCTGCTCCGTGAGGCGCAAGGGACCCGTCCAAGGCGCAAGGCTGGACTGCCCAGGTGGCTAGGGCGCCCGTCGCAGCGTGCCGGCCCTTGCCTTGACCGGGTCGAGCAGCGACCAGTCGCCATCCGGCAGCACATGGCCCTTGGGAAAAGGTGCGCGCGGCTCGATCCCGAGCGAGCCCAGCACACGGTCGTCGCGGTAGTAGCATTGCAGCACCACACGGACGAGCGTCGCGGCAGCCGGGCCGCCATGCCTGCGAAACTCCTGCGCCACCGCATCGCGCCTGGCAGCATCGAGCTCGGCCAACGGTTGGCCAGCAAGCCGCGCCAGATGGTCGAGCGCCGCCACCACCAGTTTGCTGTCCCGTCCCAACGTCGCCAGCATGTCAGCCTGGATCGCGGGATCGTCGGCGCCGGGCACCTTGTACTCTTCGCTGGCGGGAACGATCATCGCGGCGATGGCTCGGAGGTCGTCGCGCTGGGCGCGTGTCAGTTGGTTGTCTGCGGACATGATGGCCTCAGTCGAAGAGATTGGCGAGGCGCTGCTTCATCTGGTCGGCGATGTAGAGCGCGAGGGCCTGGATGGTGGACGTTGGATTGACCCCGCCCGAGGTAACGAAGATGCTGCCGTCGACGATGAAGAGGTTTTTGACGTCGTGCGCGCGGCCCCATTCGTTGACTACGGAGCGTTCGGGGTCGGTGCCCATGCGTGCCGTGCCGAGCAGGTGCCAGCCGCCCCAGGGGATCGGCGAGTTGACGCAGATGTCGCTCGCCCCAGCGGTTTCGAGAATCTCCCGGCCCCGCGCCAGCGCATGCTCCATCATCTTCCGGCTGTTCTCGCTGATCGTGTAATTGATCTTCGGCGCGGGAATGCCGTGACCGTCCCTCAAGACCGGATCGAGCGTAACCTGGTTATGCTCCTCCGGGAGGTCCTCGCAAATCGCGGAAAAGCCGAGCCGGTGGCCGTTGAGCTTGCGGAAGACGTGGTGATGATCGGCGCCCCACGGCAAGATCCCCTTCTGCTCGCTCACGACCGCCTCGAACACCGGCCCGGCGCCGCGCACGAACTGGACGCCGTAACCGCGCACGAAGCCGCGCGACAGGTCCGTGTCATACCATTCCTTGCTCCACAGGCAGGTCGGCGGCGCGCGGTTGCTATCGGTCGGCTCCTTCACATAGCCGTAGATCTGCGCATAGGGATGGAACATCAGGTTCTTGCCGACGAGGCCGGACGAATTGGCAAGCCCGTTCGGAAAGCGGTTCGATGCCGAATTCAGCAGCAGCCGCGGCGTGCCGACTCCGTTGCAGGCGACGATAACGACATGCGCCGGCTGAAACTGCTCGACGCCGTGCTTGTCGTAATAGACCACGCCGGTGGCCATGCCGCTCTCGTCGGTGGTAATCTCGCGCACACGGCAGTGCGTACGCAGCTCGACACCGGCGCGGACCGCATGCGGCCAATAGGTGATGTCGGTCGAGGATTTGGCGCCTTGCGCGCAGGCCGGCGTGCAATGGCCGAGATTGATGCAGCGCGCGCGGCCCTCGTAGTCCATGGTCGCGACCGTCGTATCCGACGGCCACCAGTGCCAGCCAAGCTTGTTCATGGTCTTGCCGATGATCGCACCCGACAATCCCATCGGCTGTGGCGGCATCGGCGGATGCGTCAGCGGCGAGAGCGGGTCGCCCGACAGGCCAGACGTGCCCATCATCCGGTCGTTCTCTTCGAAGAACGGGGTCAGCGCGTCGTAATCGATCGGCCAGTCGTCGGCGACGCCGTCGAGCGTCCTCACCTTGAAATCGGAGGGATGCAGCCGCGGCCAGTGCGCGGTGTACATCACCGTCGAGCCACCGACCGCATTGTAGTTGACGACCTTGATCGGCGAATTGTCGTCGTTGATCGGATAGTCCTCGGGCCGGCCGCGGACGTTGGGGCTTGACGACCACTCGCCGTAGAATTTGGCCTCCCAGTCCCGGCCCGTGCTGGGATATTCCGCCGGGTTCATCCAGCCGCCCTGCTCCAGGCAGAGAATATGCATCTTGGTCTCGGCCAGCGACCATGCCACCGCCGCGCCTGAAGCGCCGGCGCCGATGATCAGGACGTCCACAGGGTCATTCATCACAAATTTTTCCTCCCTTCGCCGCTTCCCGGGCGATTCGGCCTCCGCTCCACGAGGCCGGCGAACGATAGGATCAGAGCTGCGGCCGAGTAAAGCCACGAGGCCCGAATGTCGCACTTCGCGGGGCGCAGACCATTGGTATCGCCACATCCGGATGCTAGGAACAAGGCGCACGAGCCATCGATAGCGAGACCTTATGTCCTTCCGAAAATCCTTTGCCAACGCCCGCGCTTTTGCGTTCGTTTGCTTTCTCGCCCTGTCCGGATTTCTGGGCACCTCCGGCCCCGCCTCGGCGCTGACCGCCGCCGTGACGGTCCGCGACGGCAACGCCATCCAGCTCGGCGACGTCACCTACCGCCTCGACGGCGTCGACGCACCCGAGCTGGACGAGGTCTGCATCGACGACCACGCCGATCCCTGGACCTGCGGGATCGAGGCCCGCGACCAGCTCGCCAAGCTGATTGGCAAGCGATCGGTGCGTTGCGACGATGTCGGACCGGAAAAGAGTTTTGGCAAGCGGCACCGCGCGATCTGCACGGCCGAAGGCGACAAGACCAGCTTGAACGAGCAGCTGGTCAAGCTCGGCTATGCCATTGCTCGCGAGCCGGCCAAGGCGAACGTCAAGTCTGCCGCCGCCGACGCGAAATCAACCTCGGCCGGAATTTGGAAGGGCTGCTTTGTTGCACCGCAAGAATTCCGCACCGGCAAGAAGGACGGCGCGCTCCTGGGCGCCGCCTGCCGCGCCGACCGCGACAAGGAGATTCGCGCGGTGTTGTTTCCCGAGGATCTGACGATGCCGCCGAGCTGTGGCATCAAGGGCAAGCTTGCGGTGCGCGCGCGCGTGACCGGCAATATCGGCATCTACCATTTACGAGGCTGTCCGAGCTACCCAGCGACCACCAAGCCGGACCGTTGGTTCTGCTCTGAGGACGACGCCCAGGCTGCGGGCTTCCGCAAGGCCTACAATTGCCGGCGGCCAAAATAGCGAAGCTCATCACGCAGCCGTGAGCGGCAGCCGGAGACAGTATTCATCCGGAATTGAACTCTATCGGGAGTTGCTGCATTTGTAAGCGTACGCGAGCGCTTTGCGCGAGCGTTTCCTTGGCGGCAATCCGGCTCCGGCCCGATTGCTTTGCTCGGGCGTTTCCTCCCTAGACTTGGGCCGCTTGTCACAACAAGCGGCTCTTCTTTTTTGCACAATGCGCTAGCGGCGCATCGGCATGATCTGATCCATGGCCGGCATGTTCGCGTTTAGATGCGCCATGATCCAGACGGTGCCACCGACCACCAGGAACACCACCAGCAGCCCGAAGGCGAGCGCCAGCACGTTGTTGGTATTATCGGGGCCGGTGGTGATGTGCAGGAAGAACACGAGATGCACGCCCATTTGCGCGATCGCCAGCACGATCAGCGCGACGGGAATCGAAGGCTGCCAGACCAGATCCGTGCCCGCGATGAAGAACGACGTCGCCGTCAGCAGCAACGCGAGAACAAGACCGACCACGTAGCCGAGGATGCGCGTCCCGACACTGTGTTGCTCCTCATCGCCCGGCGCAAGATCATGGCCGGCCGGCATATGCGTCTGATCGCTCATACGCCACTCCCAAGCAAATAGACGACGGAGAAAACTCCGACCCAGACGATGTCGAGCGCGTGCCAGAACAGCGCAAAGCACATCATCCGGCGCAGCACGTCGGCACGAAAACCCTTTGCGAAGACCTGGGAGATCATGGTGAGCAGCCACAATATGCCGGCGGAGACGTGGAGGCCATGGCAGCCGACGAGGGAGAAGAACGAGGTCAGGAAAGCGCTGCGCGATGGGCCATAGCCGCGGGCAACGAGATCAGCGAATTCGCGAAACTCAATGACCAGAAAGATGAGGCCGAGCAAACACGTCACGGCCATCCCGAGATAGAACCACAGCCGGTTGCGCACATCGGCCGCGATGCTCGCCATGCCACACGTGAAGCTTGACAGCAGCAGGCAGACCGTCTCGATCGCGACGTTTCGCGGCTCGAATATCTCCGAACCCTTCGGGCCGCCGGCGGTCTGGTCGGCCAGCACCGCGTAGGCCGCAAAGAAGCAGGAGAACATCACGATGTCGGAGAGCAGGAAGATCCAGAAGCCATAGGCGGTCACGATGCGCTTCGGCGCCGGCCCGGGATGCTCGATAACGAGGCCGATGTGATGGGGATCGGCGTGCGCTCGGCCGGCGGTCGCGGTCATTGACATCAGACTGTCCCCGCCATGCTGACGAGGCTGCGCCGCTCCTCGAGGTTGACGCGGTCTATCGCCGCGACCTCCTCGGCCGGAATGACGTATTCGTCATGGTCGCGCCAGGCGAACACGACGAATGTCGCGAACGCTCCGATACCGCCCAAAATCACCATCCACCAGATGTGCCAGATCAGCGCAAAGCCCATGACGGTGGCGAAGAACGCGCAGACGAACCCGGTCGGCGAGTTCCTGGGCATCTCGATGTCATGATACTCGGGCGCATCATGATCGAGCGATTGCTGCTTGGCATGAGCCTTCATGTCCCAATAGGCATCCTCGCCGCGCACATCGGGATTGAAAGCGAAGTTGAAAACGGGTGGCGGCGACGACGTCGCCCATTCCAGCGAGCGGCCGTCCCAGGGATCGCCAGTGCGGTCGCGCAGGGCCTCGCGGTTGCGGATGCTGACCACGAGTTGCACGATCTGGCAGATCACGCCGATCGTCAGCACGGCCATGCCGACCGCTGCAACCAGCATCCATGGCCGCCACGCCGCGACGTCATAGTGCTGCATGCGCCGTGTCATGCCCAGCATGCCGGCGACGTAGAGCGGGATGAAGGTGACGTAGAAGCCGAGGAAAGTGAACCAGAATGCGAGCTTGCCCCAGCGGTCGTTGAGGCGAAAGCCGAACGCCTTCGGGAACCAGTACTCGAAGCCGGCGAAGGCGCCGAACAGCACGCCGCCGATGATGACGTTGTGGAAGTGCGCGACCAGAAACATGCTGTTGTGGAGAATGAAATCGGCCGGCGGCACCGCGACCAGCACGCCCGTCAATCCGCCGATGATGAAGGTGACCATGAAGCCTATCGACCACAGCATCGGCGTCTCGAAGCGGATGCGTCCGCCATACATCGTGAACAGCCAGTTGTAGATCTTCACTCCCGTCGGTATCGCGATGATCATGCTGGCAATGCCGAAGATAGCGTTGACGTCGGGACCCGCTCCCATCGTGAAGAAGTGATGCAGCCAGACCATGAAGGAGATGACGCAGATCGCCATGGTCGCCAGCACCATCGAGCGATAGCCAAACAGCGCCTTGCCGGAGAAGGTCGAGACCACCTCGGAGAAGATGCCGAAGGCCGGCAGAACTAGGATGTAGACCTCGGGATGCCCCCAGGCCCAGATCAGGTTCATGAACATCATGACATTGCCGCCGGCCTCATTGGTAAAGAAGTGGAAGCCGAGATAGCGGTCGAGCAGCAGCATCGCGAGGGTGGCGGTCAAAATCGGGAAAGCCGCGACGATCAGGAGGTTCGAGGCCAGTGTGGTCCAGCAGAACATCGGCATGCGCAGATAGTTCATGCCTTTGGTGCGCAGCTTCAGCACCGTCGTCACGAGATTGATGCCGGCCACCAACGTGCCGACGCCGGAGATCTGCAGCGACCATGCGTAATAATCGACGCCGACGCCCGGCGAGTAGGACAGTTCCGACAGCGGCGGAAAGGCGAGCCAGCCGGTGCGGGCGAACTCGCCGATCACGAGCGAGAGATTGACCAGCAGCGCACCGGTCGCGGTCAGCCAGAAGCCGACCGAATTGAGCGTCGGGAAAGCGACATCTCGTACGCCAAGCTGGAGCGGCACGATGAGATTCATCAGTCCGATCACGAACGGCATCGCCACGAAAAAGATCATGATGGTGCCGTGCGCGGAGAATATCTGGTTGTAGTGCTCCGGCGGCAGATAGCCTTGCGACTGGTAGGCGACCGCCTGCTGAATCCGCATCATGATGGCGTCGCTGCCGCCGCGCAGCAGCATCACCGAGGCCAGCAGGATGTACATCACGCCGATCCGCTTGTGGTCGACGCTGGTGATCCACTCGTGCCAGAGATAGGGCAGATGCCCCTTCACCACGACCCAGGCCAGCACGCCGAGAATCCCGACCAACACCACGGCGCCTGCGATCAGCGGTATCGGCTGATCGAACGGAATGGCCGACCAATCGAGCTTACCGAGCATCATGGCCTCCACTGTGCGACCGGCCTGCTTCGGATGCGAGCTCCGGCCCCGGTCCCGGCGGAATGTGCTGGGTCGCGATCAGGTCGAACAGTCGGGGATCGTCGAGCCTGTAGCTTGGCCTGCCCTTTTCGACGCCCTGCTGCATCAGCTTCTTGTAGCTGTCCTCATTGAGGACAGCATCGCTCTTCGCCGTGGTCGCGACCCAGTCCGGAAAGGCGAGCGGCGAGACCACGTTGACGTCGAACATCATGTCCGGAAATCCGTCGCCGGAAAAATGCGCCGACAGTCCCTGCAGCTTGCCTTCGTTGTCGGCGCGTAGGTTCAGCTTCGTCACCATGCCGTTCATGGTGTAGATCATGCTGCCGAGCTGCGGGATGAAGAAGGTGTTCATCACGCTCGAGGACGTCAGCTGGAAATTCAGCTCGGCGCCTGCCGGCACCGTCAGCGTATTGACGGTGGCGATGCGCTGGTCCGGGTAGATGAAGAGCCATTTCCAATCGAGCGAGACGGCCTGGATGCGAACCGGGCTGCCGGTGCCGGGCACGGGTGCCGCGGGATCGAGCTGGTGCGAGCCGATCCAGGCGACGCCGCCGAGCAGGATCACCGTGAGCGCGGGGATCGCCCACACCACCATCTCGACGCGCCCGGAATAGACGAAGTCGGGCTGAAACTTTGCTTTGGGATTCGAGGCGCGAAACCAGAACGCAAAGGCCAAAATCGCGAAAATGGTCGGCACCACGATCGCGAGCATGATGAAGACGGAATCGACCAGGATGGTGCTGTTGGCCGCAGCCACAGGCCCTTGTGGATCGAGCAGATTCATCGGCAGGCCAATGACGGTTGGAAAGCCCCGGGGCAGAGCCTAGCGCGGGAAAGGCTCCGCAACAAACGCGATTGCGTGAGATCGGTTCCTAACGGCGCGGTCGATCGTTCGCCCTTCTCGCGCGGCGGCATGCAATTCCATGCGATGTCAATGACATGAAAGCGGGAGCCGGCCCTTCTCGCCGCTCCGCGCGATTGCTAGACTGCACGAAAATATTTGGGATGAAACGACATGCAGGGGCCCGAGGACGATCCCGGTCTCGCCGGCAAGGTGGCGCTGGTCAGCGGCGGGGGCGCTGCGGGCGACGGCATAGGCAACGGCCGCGCCGCCGCAATTCTACTGGCTCGCGCCGGCGCCAAAGTGCTGGTGGCCGATCGCGATCTCAAGCTCGCCGAACGCACCGTGGAGATGATCGCAGCCGAAGGCGGCACGGCCGCGGCGCATGGCGGTGACGTCACCAGGGAGAGCGATTGCAAGACACTGGTCGAAGCCGCGCTCGACCGCTGGGGCCGGCTCGATTTCCTCGACAACAATGTCGGCATCGGGAGCCGCGGCAGCGTGGTCGACGAAGCGCCCGAGCAATATCGCCGCGTCATGCAGGTCAATGTCGAGAGCATGTTCCTGCTCTCCAAGCACGCGATCCCTGCGATGATCCGGACCGCGCAGGGCGGTGCGATCGTCAACATCTCCTCGATCTCGGCGCTGCGGCCACGCGGGCTCACGAGCTATACGACCTCGAAGGCCGCCATCATCGGTCTCACCCGCGCGATGGCGGTCGATCACGGCCGCGAGAACATCCGCGTCAACTGCATCTGTCCCGGGCCGATGTACACGCCGATGGTCTATGCCCGCGGCATGAGTGAGCAGGCTCGCGTCCAGCGGGAAAAGGCATCCTTGCTGAAAACGGAAGGCACCGGCTGGGACGTCGGCCATGCCGTCAAATTCCTGCTCAGCAATTTTGCGCGCTACATCACCGGCCAGGTGCTGGTGGTCGACGGCGGCGTGACGCTACAAGCCCCCGAACGTGAATCACAAGAACACTGAAAGGAACATCAGGGATGGCTCGCCTGCCCTATCTCGAGGCCGACCAGGTCGCGCCCGAATATCGCGACATGCTCAAGCGCAACACCAATCTGCACAAGCTGCTGATCAATTCGCCGGATATGGCGCGCGCCTTCAACGGCATCGGCGGCTACATCCGCTTCAAGAGCAAACTCGACCCGCGCCTGCGGGAGCTTGCGATCCTCCAGGTCGGCTGGATGGAGAAGTCGGAATACGAGTTCACTCATCACGTGAAGATCGGCACGGAGTTCGGCGTCACCGACGATGACATCGCCGGCCTGATGGCGGAGACCGACGGTAGGCCCTCGACGCTCGAGCCACAGGCCAAGGCGATCCTGAAAGGTGCCCGCGAGATGGTGCGCGAACTCGCGATCTCGGATGTGACCTTTGCCGAGATCAAGCAGCATCTCTCGGACGAACATATGGTCGACCTCGTGCTGACCATCGCCTTCTATTGCGGCGTGGTGCGCGTGCTCGCCACCATGAAGATCGACAACGAGCCATATTACAAAGAGGTACTCCAGCAGTACCCGATTCCGGGAGTGAACTAACATGCGCTTGAAGGACAAGGTTGCGGTCGTTGTGGGCGCCGGGCAAAGCCCGGGCGAAGGCATGGGCAACGGCCGCGCCACGGCGCTGACCTTCGCGCGCGAGGGCGCCAAGGTGTTGTGCGTCGATCATCATCTGGAATCAGCGCAGGAAACCGCGGCCATGATCGCCGCGCAGCATGGCACGGCAGCGGCGTTCAGGGCCGACGTCACAAAGTCTGCCGACATCAAGGCAATGGTCGCGGAGGCACAGGCGCGCTGGGGCCGGATCGACGTGCTGCACAACAATGTGGGCGTCAGCCTGTCCGGCGGCGACGCCGAGCTGCTGCAAATCACCGAGGAGGCGTTCGACCGCGTCGTCGCGATCAATCTGAAGAGCTGCATTCTGGCGGCGAAAGAGGTGATCCCGATCATGCGCGCGCAAGGAAGCGGCGTGATCATCAACATCTCCTCGATGGCGGCGATCACCACCTACCCTTACGTCGCCTACAAGGCGACGAAATCGGCGATGATCGCCTTCACCGAACAGCTCGCCTACCAGAATGCGGAATACGGCATCCGCGCCAACGTCATCCTGCCGGGCCTGATGAACACGCCGATGGCCGTCGACACCCGGGCCCGCGAATGGCACAAGACCCGCGCCGAAGTCGAAGCCGAGCGCGACAGCAAGGTGCCGCTGCGCAAGAAGATGGGCACGGGGTGGGACGTCGCGAATGCCGCGCTGTTCCTGGCCTCGGACGAGGCGAATTTCATCACCGGTGTGACGTTGCCGGTGGATGGCGGAGCGAGTGTGAGACGGGGGTAGACATCCTAAGCACGCTGCTCTTCCTTCTCCCCTTGCGGGAGAAGGTGGCGCGAGGCGCCGGATGAGGGGTTTCTCTCCGCACACGCAGAGGAGTTCGCCGATAGAACCCTCACTCGTCCCGCCGCTGCGCGGCGAGCCACCCTCTCCCGCAAGGGGCGAGGGTACACCTTCATCGCGGCACGCTTGTCACCCGCCAGATCGTCCCGTTGCCGTCCTCCGACACCAGCAGCGCCCCGTCCTTTGCCACGGCCATACCGACCGGCCGCCCCCACACCTCGGTATCGCTCACCACAAACCCCGTGACGAAATCCTCGTACTCGCCGGTCGGCTTGCCGTCCTTCATCCGGATGCGGATCACCTTGTAGCCGGTGCGCTTCGACCGGTTCCAGGAGCCGTGCTCGGCCGCGAAAGCATCGCCCTGATACTCTGACGGAAACTGCGTCCCCTGATAGAAGGCCATGCCGAGCGAGGCCGAGTGCGGCTGCACCAGCACATCGGGCACCGTCACCTTGCCCTTGAGGTCCGGCCGCGCTCCGGCGTGACGCGGGTCTTCGTTGCCGCCGATATAGAACCACGGCCAGCCGTAGAACGCGCCTTCCTTCACGCTGGTGACGTAGTCAGGCACGAGATCGTCGCCGAGCCCGTCGCGTTCGTTGGTCGAGCACCAGGGCAGCCCGGTCTGCGGCTGGATCGCAAGTCCGACGCAGTTGCGGATGCCGCTGGCGTAGATCTTCCGCTCCTTGCCCTCGGGGGTGAAGGCGAGCACGGTGGCGCGTTCGGTCTCGCTGGCCCAGGCCGCACCGAGCGGTTGCGCTTTCGACCAGGCTTCCACGCCACCCGGCGGCGTGCCCATGCCCTCGGCGACGTTGCTGAGCGAGCCGACCGACACCAGCATGCGCTTGCTGTCGGGCGTGAAAACGACGTCGCGGGTGGAATGACCGCCGTCATGCGGCAGGCTCGCGACAATCGTCTCCGCCTTGCCACGCGCCTTGAGATCGCCGGCCTGATAGGGAAAGCGGACGACGCTGTCGGTGTTGGCGACGTAGACCCATTGCGGATTGTCGCCGTTCGGGAAGAAGGCGATGCCGAACGGCTGCCTCATTCCGGCAGCGAAGACCTCGTTGGTCGCGGCCTTGCCGCCATCGCCGGCGCGCAACACGCGGATGTTGCCCGCGCGCGTCTCGGCGACGAAGACATCGCCGTTCGGCGCCACGCGCACGATGCGCGGGGCGCGCAGGCCCTCTGCGAACAGCTCGATCTTGAAGCCGGCCGGGACCTGAAGCGCCCCCTCCGGCGGGCGCGGCACCACGCGCGACGAACTCGCAACCGACCGCGTGGCGCCGGGCCGCACCAGATCCTGCGGCCGGATCAACCTGACCGTGCCAGGCTTGTCGGCCTTCCAATCGCCGTAGGCGTCCTTGCCCTGCAGCACCGGCTCCGCCTGTGCGCAGGTCGCGACCGCGACCAGCCACCCCGCGGACATCGCCACGAACGAAATCCTGTTCCTCACGTCGTTTCCTCCGCCGTTCCGTCTGGCGCATCAACGTCGATCGACGCGCAAGCGCTCTGCGACAGGTCAAATGCCTGCCGAATCCCACGTCAGCTCATGCCCGCACGATGTGCAACAGCCGCAGCCCATCGTACTGGAAAATACGGCTGATCGGTGCGACACATTGTAAGGGCGGGACCGCCGGTTGCGGTCATCAAGGCTGCGGCATTGGGGTCGCACCTGTTGGGGTGATCATGTGGGGATCCATCATATCGGAATGGGCGAGCCTGCTGCTCCGCTGGCTACACGTGGTCGCCGCGATCGCCTGGATCGGCAGTTCCTTCTATTTCATCGCCCTCGACCTCAGCCTTAGGCCCAGGCGCGATCTGCCGGACGGCGTGCAAGGCGAGGCCTGGCAGGTCCATGGCGGCGGCTTCTACCGGATCATGAAATATCTGGTCGCGCCCGCCCAGATGCCGGACGAGCTGACGTGGTTCAAATGGGAGGCCTACACCACTTGGCTGTCCGGCTTCGCGCTGATGGTGGTGGTGTATTATCTCGAGGCCGATTTGTTCCTGGTCGACAAGTCGATCCTCGATCTCACGCCATTCCAGGCCGGCCTGTTCAGCCTCTGCAGCCTCGCGCTGGCGTGGCTGCTCTATGAAGGCGCCTGCCGTACCGGGCTGGCGCAGCGCGAGCTGCCCTTCGCGATCGGCGGCTATCTGTTCCTGGTCGCGTTGACCTATGCTTTCACCCACGTGCTGAGCGGGCGCGGTGCCTTCAACCAGATCGGGGCGATCATCGGCACCATCATGGTTGCCAACGTCTTCGCGCTGATCATCCCGAACCAGAAGAAGATCGTAGCCGCCCTTCTCGCAGGGCAGGCGCCCGATCCGAAGCTCGGCAAGACCAGCAAGGAGCGCTCGGTCCACAACAACTATCTGACGCTGCCTGTCGTCGTGCTGATGATCAGCAACCACTATCCCCTGTTCTATGCCACCCGCTTCAACTGGATCATCGTCGCAATCATCCTGGCGCTCGGCCCCGTGATCCGCCATTTCTTCAACGAGCGGCACGCCGGGCGCAAATCGCCGTGGTGGGTGTGGGGCGTCGCAGCGGTCGGCGTGATCGCGATCCTGTTCCTCTCGGCGGCCGGCCCGCGCGAGGTCAAGACAAGCGCGCTGTCGGCGCAGCCGACGCTTGCCAATGTCGAGGAGATCGTGATGTCCCGCTGCAGCATGTGCCACGCCGCCGAACCGGTCTGGGCCGGCATCGTCACCGCGCCGAAGGGCATATTGCTGGACGCGCCCGAGCACATCCATCGCAACATCCGCCTGATCGGCCGCGTCGCCGCCTGGTCCAATGCAATGCCGCCGGGCAACATCACCGAAATGACCAGCGAGGAGCGCGCCATCCTCGCCGCCTATATCGAGCAGGCGCGCTGACGCCATCAAGTGTCAGATATCGCGCTTCACGGAATGAAATTTCCGCATGTCCCACCGATTTGAAAATGACTTGACCGCCTATCCGGCGTAGACAGGATTTGCGGCCGCCGACGGCGGTCCAGTCAGTTTGCACTCGGGGAAAGAACAGTGGCCCTCAAGAACGTCATCGGTATCGACCACGCCGTGGTCATGGTGCAGGACCTCGACAAAGCCGCCGAAAACTACCGGCAGCTCGGCTTCACCATCTCGCCGCGCGGCACCCACAGCGCACATATGGGCACCGGCAACTACACGATCATGTTCGACCCGGATTATATGGAGCTGCTCGGCGTGCTCGCGGCGACCGAGCACAACGCGCCGGCGCGTGCCTTCCTCGACCAGCGCGGCGAAGGCATCGAGCGCATCGCCTTCACAGCGGTCGATTCCACCGCCGGCGCGGAGGAAATCCGCGCGCGTGGCCTGGAGCCGATCGGCCCGACCGATTTCGAACGGCCCGTGACGCTGCCTGATGGCACGATCTCGGTGGCGAAATTCCGCACCTTCATGTGGCCGACCGCAGAAGCGCCCGGCGGCGTGCGCATTTTTGCCTGCCAGCACAAGACGCCAGAGACGGTGTGGATTCCCGAGCTGATGAAGCACGCCAATGCGGCCAAGCGGATCAAGCAGACATTGATCGCGACGCCCGAGCCCGCGAAGGAAGCCGCGGATCTGGGACAGCTGATCGACCGCGAGCCGAAGGCTGAAGCCGACGGCGCAGTGACCGTGCCCTCCGGTGGCGATCGTGCCGATTTCGTTTACTTGACGCTGGAGCAGCTCGGCAAACGTTATCCCGGCGTGCCGCTCGCGGGTCTTTCCGAACGCGGTGGCGCTGCCCTGGTGCTTGTCAGCGGCGATCTCGCTGCCACCGACAAGGCGCTTGGTTCGGCAGCCGTGCGCAGCGGACCTGCGATCTGCGTGCCGCCGGCCAAGGCGAACGGCACCCTGCTCGCCTTTGTTGCCGGCTGATTTGAACTAATTGTTCAACGAGCGTCTACAGGGCGGCCCCAGGCTTCGGGGCTACCCGCGGCCAAGCGCATGTTCAAAGAGAAATCGCCGATCGCCTATGACGCGCCGGCCGAACTGAAGAAGTGACCGTCGCTGAAGGGCCAGAGGCAAAAGGATCGAGGTCCGCCCTATCCCGTCTACAACGGCACGCTCGCCGACTGCGTCCGCGAGCTCATGGGCAAGCCATCAAGGGCATCTCGCTCTACGATATCATGACGAGGGCAAGCAGCGTTCGACCAGACCGTGCTGTCGCCCGGTGATGCCGCCGAAATCGCGATGCGCAAGGACTTTCCCAAAGACTAGTTCGAGGCGCGCCTACCGCCGGACTTCCGCCGCTGCTCGGACGAGGAGTCCGTCGGCGCATCCAGAAAGACCACCGGTGTGCCGCGCTTGACGTGCTCGCCCAGCGCGCGCACGTCCCAATTGGTCAACCTGACGCAGCCATGCGACGCGGACTTGCTAACCCTGTCGGGCTCCGCCGTTCCGTGGATGCCGTACCCCTGTGCGGACAAGCCGATCCAGTATGCTCCCACCGGATTGTTCGGGCCCGGCTGAACATCGAACGGCTGTTTCGATTTGACGCTTCTGAACTTGTAGTCAGGGTTGTAGTGATAAACCGGATTCTCGTGGGTGCTGGTGACCTTGAGCGTACCGCTCGGCGTCGGACGATCCGGACTTCCGATTGACGCGGGATAGAACGCGATCAGGGTGGCGCCCTGGTCGAATGCTTTCAGCGTCCCGTTCCTTTTGTCGACGTCGAGCCGCGCGATGTTCGGAAGCTCTCGCCGCGCCGGAACGTTTGCAACGACGATGGTCGCTCCCACCTTGTCGAAGGCCTTGTCCGGGTTGAGCGCCTTGAGCAGATCGGCGCTCATGTGGAATTTCTCGGCAAGCCCTTCGAGCGGGCTGGTGTAGCTCAGCGCCTTCAGCGGCTTCATGTCATCAAGCTTGCCGGGCAGCTCCTTCAGAAACGGGCCCTTCACATCCGCGTCCGTGATCTTGTATTCGACGAGGACGGCGCCTTCGCTCGCGGCGTTCAACTTGTCCCAAAGCTCGGGCGCGATCGTTTTATCCGATGCAACGCCGTTCTGCTCGGCGAATGCTTTCAGTGCCTTCTGCGCGTTCTCTCCGAGCTTGCCGTCGATCTCCCCGGGCGAGAACCGCGCACGGTCGAGCAGAATCTGAAGCTTCACGATCGCGGCGTTGAGCTTGTCGCTAGCAGGTTGCTTTGCGGGACGCGCAGCATCGTTTACCGCTGCCGCATCGAGATTGCCCGCAAGCGCCGAAGAGATCGCCGCCAGCGAAATCACCGCGCCAAGCATCCACCGCATCATCTCGCTCGTCCCCATTCGCCAACGCCCCCGCAAATTCGCGGAGCAAAGAGTTTCCGGCGGGAACACCGTAGTAACACCGTGGGAACCGACGAGACCGCAGCTTTGCCGCAATCGCTCGGTTAATAACTCCTTATCGCCGGCGCATCGCTGGCCGTTCACCCACAGTTCGAGGTTGCTCCAGCAATGCGATTTGTCGTCGCGGCGTGCGCCGCGTTCATGATTCTGATGTGCGACTTCGATCCGTCGGCGTCCCGCCAACCATCAGCTTTCGATCACGCCGTTCTTCAAAACACTCAGGCCTCGTCACTTGTTCCGGTGGTCGAGCTGTTCCTTGCAAGCGTGCAGGCCCTCGAGCTCGCCAATGCGCGTGCGGCCTATGAGGAGACCCCCGAGCCGCCGGATACGGTCGAACCCGTCGCGCAGGCGCCGGTTTCGCCGACGGAACGCTTCTGCCACGCGCTTCGCGGAGCTGCCGAAGCCAGCGGCATTCCCGTGCCGTTCTTCGCGCGTTTGATCTGGCAGGAGAGCCGCTTCAAGTCCAACGAGGTCAGCCAGGCCGGCGCGCAGGGCGTCGCGCAGTTCATGCCGGAAACGGCAGCGGAGGTCGGGCTAGATGATCCGTTCGATGCGATGAAGGCGCTGCCGGCATCGGCCAAGTTCCTGCGCAAGCTGCGCGACGATTTCGGCAATCTCGGCCTTGCCGCAGCCGCCTACAACGCAGGTCCCGGCCGAATCCAGAAATGGCTCGCCAAAGAGAGCGAGCTGCCGCGTGAGACACGCGACTATGTCCGCATCATCACCGGCACCAGGGCCGAGGACTGGACCGAACGCGCGGAAGCCCTCGCGATCCGGATCGACCTGCCGCGCGAAGCACCCTGCGAGGGCATCGGCAGCCTGTCCAAGACGAAGGACGTCGCCTGGGTTCCGGTGAACCTGACGCCCTCGGTCGCCACCATCATTCGCAAGGCCGAGCAACTGGCGGCGCGATTGACCGCCAGCCACGCACGCAAGCGGCTCGCGTCTCTGATCCGGAAGAACACCCACGGCAAGGCACGCAGCATGATCGCCGCGCGTGCGGCGGGAAAGAGCGCGAAGGCCCGCGCCATCCGTTTTGCAGCGCGCGAACGATCTTCGGGCTGATGCGCAAATCCGGAAGCCGCTCGATGGAGCGGCTTCCAGTGGCCGCGAACTAGTCGATCTCCTCGATGATGCGGCGTTCGCGGGGCTCGACGACATAGGTCCGCGTATCGCGGTGGATGTAGCGGTACTCGCGCAGGTCGGGCGCGTCCCGATAGACGGTGCTCGGGAATTCCTCGACCTCGACACTCTCGGGAACGCGGTCACCAACATGGATTTCGGACCGCGCGGTGCTGCCGGTGGTCTGTCGTTCGCTCCGTCCCTCGGTGCGGGTCTTCGCATGCTTGCGGATCACTTCGCGATCGCGATCCGAAAACTTGCTGGCGCTGCGCTCACGCGTGGTCGTCGTTGTCGCGGTGGATTGTCCCGAGTACGGCAGCACGGTTACGATCTTGTATGTCGCCGGATCGACCACGACGATTTCATCCTTCACCAGCGCAAAGCTGTAGCCGCGATATTGCGGCACGATCTCGACCACATCGGGTGGCAGCGTCGATAGCTGGACATCGCGCGGCACCACCGTGCCGACGTTGAGCGAGAAATTGACGCTGGTCAGCGGCCGCACGTTGAGATGCGAGATGGACGCGCTGATCTTGGTCTCCTGCTGCTTGTTGAGGTTGACGTCAGTGCGGGCGGCGGCCTGTGAATTGGCACCGGTCCGCTGCTCTTGCGCCTGATTGCTGCTCGGCGTGTTTGGCGATTGCTGGGCCTGGTTGGTACCAGATGAACCAGGCGCCTGCTGCGCCTGATTGGTATTGTTCGACGGAGGGTTGGAGCGATCCTGCGTCTGGTTCGAGTTCGCCGCCGGCGGATTGGCGCTCTGCTGCGAGGCGGGCTGGTTACCGGCCGCGTTGGAATTTGCCGTACCACTGGGCGGCCGCGAGGACGTGTCCGCGCTGTTGGTGGCGTTGGTCCCGGAGCCGGAATTGGCCGATCCGGAAGACGGAGTGGTCGCCTGGGTATTCTGTGTCGACGCTCCGGGCGTTGATGATTGCTGCGGCTGCGATCGCGACTGCTGTGTTTGTGCCGCGCCAGACGGCGACGTGTTGGACGGAGCTGCGGAATTGGACTGGGATTGCGGCGTTTGCTCAGACTTGGTGTTGCTGCTTGGCGATTGCGCAAAGGCGGCGTTCGCCAGCACCAGCCCTAAGGCGGTCGTTGCCAACAGGCGGATCATGGTTCACTCCCTTGTTCGGTCAAAGCGTTGGCTATTAACCTGCGCTAAAAGCGTCTGTTCCACTTTTTCCCGGCCGAATGCGCCGCCTGAACGGAACCTGCGATGCCATCGAAAAGCGCCGGGATCATTGCCTATCGCAAACGTGGGGAGCTCGAGGTTCTGCTCGTTCATCCCGGAGGACCGTTCTGGCGCAACAAGGACCTCGGGGCATGGTCGATTTCGAAGGGCGAGTACGCAGACGAAGACGCAGAAACCGCCGCGCGACGGGAGTTTGCCGAGGAGCTTGGGCTTGAGCTGTCCACGCCGCTGACTTCGCTTGGGGCCAGGTCAGGCAGCGCGGCGGCAAGATCGTCACCGCGTTCGCGGCCGAGTTCGACGTCGATTTGCGCAGCATTCGCAGCAACACATTCGAGATGGAATGGCCGCCACGCAGCGGCAAACGTCAGACCTTCCCGGAGGTCGATCGTGCCGAATGGTTCACGCTCGCAGCAGCGCACGAGAAGATCAACCCAGGACAGCGCCCGCTGCTCGAGCGGCTGGCTGAGGTGGCCGGCAGCACGCCAAGCAGACGCCCTACTCCGCCTTGATGTTCGCCGCCGCCACCACTTCGGCGAGTTCCTTGATCTCCTTCGCGATCTTGGCGGCGTAGTCGGCCGAACTCAGCACGCTGACGACGCCCTGCGTCTCCAGCCGCTCCCGTAACAGCGGATCGTTGGCTGCGGCGACGATCTCCCGGTGCAGCATCTCGAGCGTCGGCGCGGGGGTTGCCTTCGGCATGAAGAAGCCGACCCAGAACGAGATGTCGAAGCCGGGGTAGCCGGCTTCCGCGACGGTCGGCACATCAGGCAACGCCGGCAGCCGCTCGGCGGAGGACACCGCGAGCGCGCGCAGCTTGCCGGCCTTCACCAGCGGCACGGCGGACAAGGGATCGAACACTGCCAGGACCTCCTGCGCGAGGATACCGACCTCGGACGCAGCACCACCGCGATAGGGCACGTGGATCATCTTGACGCCGGCCCTCTCGCTGAGCAGCTCCATGGCGAGATGGGCAAGGTTGCCGTTGCCGCCCGAGCCGTAGGCAAGCGCGCCGGGCGCAGCCTTTGCCGCGGCGACGAGATCGGCGACGGTGTTGATGTTGGCCGTCTTGGAATTCTCCGGATTGACCACCAGCACGAGCGGCGCCGACACGACGGTGGTGAGCGGCGCGAAGTCCTTTTCCGGGTCGTAGCGGATATCCTTGAACAGCGTCTTGTTGAGCGTGATGGTGGAGGAGTTGCAGGCCAGCATCGTGTAGCCGTCGCCTTCCGCACGCGCGACGCCTTCGGCCGCGATCATGCCGTTGGCGCCGGCGCGGTTCTCGACCACGAAAGCTTGTCCGAGCTTGTTGCTCAGCCGATCGGCGACGATGCGCGCGACGACGTCGACCGGGCCGCCCGCGCTGAAGCCGACCATGATCTTGACCGGCCGCACCGGATATTTTTGCGCGAAGGCCTCCGTCGTCACGCACAATCCGGCGACGATCGCCAGCAGGCGAAGCGTTCGTTGCATTCGTTCTCTCCCCAGACGAATCGCGCCACTTCTGCGGGCCGCGGCGCATTCGCGGATCATGATGAGCGGCCGCGGCGGATTTCGCAATCGCGTTTGCGGGCCGGCATTCCGTCGCGCGGCAGGTCGGAGCCGGTTCGAAACAAAAAACGCAAAAACAACCCCATGCACAGTAGCCGACGCTTGCGAGATCAAGAACTTGGACGAACGAGGATTTGCACGAACGAGGATTGCGCGCTTCGCAATCTTCGTTTGACACGTCGGGCAAAACACCGGCAGAATGCCATCATCGCAACAATCGTCAGCGTCCACGCCGCCCGACCACGGGGCGTCGCGCTGCGATTGCGCGTAAGCCCTTCATCAACATCCCGAAAATCCCACAGGCGCGCAAGCCGAGCGATCGATGTCGCGCGCAATGAGCCCGCGCGGGCAAAGGACACAGCACATGACGACATCTGCCAAACGCCACGGCACGCTGCCGGTTGCGGCAAACGATCGCAGCGGCCCCGACGCGAGCCCGCGGATCAAGCTCTACAAGCGGGGAATTGCGATCCTCCACGCGGACCCGCAAGCCGGCGAACGGCTGCTGGCCGAGGCGCTCGGCGCCGCTGACCGCGACGCGCTGCATGGTCTCCTCAAGCAATTGGTGAAGGCCAGCGTGACCGGACGCAAGCCCGATGAAGCCAATCTCGCCTTCATGATCTCGCTGGTGAAGAGCATCGCGCCGAAGGACTCGATCGAGGCGATGCTCGCAGTGCAAATGGCGTCCGTTCACGCGGCCACGATGCGCTCTGCCTGCCGCCTCTCCCTCACCGACGACGTTCCGCAGCAAGAGAGCCTCACCCGCGTGCTGACCCGGCTGGCCCGCACCTTCGCGAGCCAGATCGAGGCACTCAGCCGCCACCGCAACAACGGCGAGCGTGCGATCACGGTCCGGAACTTGTCGGTGCAGGATGGCGGCAGGGCGATCGTGGGCAACGTGACCCAGCACGCGAGCATGATCGTCGCGGAGCCGCACGCTGCGACAGTCGCAGGACTGGTCCCGCCGCGTGAGGCCGGCGCATGCGAACAGGCCGAATCCAGGCAAGGCAGCAATGCATGAGCGGCGACCAAATTCGCAAGACGCGTGCGATGTGGACGAGCCCGCGCTGTGGCGCCGAAACGCGAAACGGCACCACCTGCCGCGCGCCTGCAGTGCACGGCAAGTCTCGCTGCCGCATGCACGGCGGCGCACGGAGATCAGGCGCGCCGAAGGGAAATCAGAATGCGCGGACGCATGGCGAATTCACGGGTGATGCGGCCGCTGAACGAGCGCAGGATCGGGCCGTGCTGAATGATGCGTTGAAGCTCCTTGCGGAGCTGTCGCGAGTTGCCGAATAGGCCATAAAGGCGATGCACCGTAGATCGCAATCGTCGTTGACGAACGCGGTTGTGGAGACCCGCAACAGATGCCCTGCAGACTCATGCACCGTGGGTCATTTCCTTAAGTCTGTGAGGGCTTTGGTCGGCTACGCCGTCATGAGCGGACAAGCTCGGCGCCAGCTGAGAGGTCGGCTAAGGGCAGGCTAGGCCAAAGAAGCAGCTGCACTGACCTTTAGTTGAAGCGTTGTCGTATTTGAACCTTCGCTCGAATTTCCGGACTCACCTCAGTGGGGATGGGAATGAACTGTCCCATCACAGCATCGAGCGATCGTCAGCGGCAGTTGCAACGGATTTAGTTTCCGGGTTGCCAGCCTAAGCCGCACCAAGCCAGCGGATCGGCCGGCGAATATCGCGGAGGCAAACAGATGTTTCCAGCGAAACTTGCGGCATCGTTGCTGGGTTCAGCGTTGCTACTGACGCCGGTCCTTGCACGCGACGATGGCCGATACGACCACTCTCCGCTGAAGTCTTGGTTTGAAAGCTTGCAGAGCGAATTTGGAAAGTGCTGTACTGATGCCGACGGATACATAGTGTCCGATGCCGATTGGGAGTCCAGTCGGGGCCGTTACCGCGTCCTCATCGACGGCGAATGGGTGCTCGTACCTGACGGTGCGGTTGTCACAGAACCAAACCGCTTCGGCCGTACAATGGTCTGGAGGCATTACATAGACGGCCATCCGCGCGTCCGATGCTTCATGCCCGGATTCATGACTTGACCTCACTTTCAAGGTGCTCCGCTTCGGGTCATTCGCACCGATTTGCCCGCGTATTCTCGATGTCCGCTATGGCCCTAGCTGCCGGCGTGCCGGATACTTCGCCTTCAGGCCCACAAGCAGACCAACGACGATAGCGGCGGCGGGGTTAAAGCTCGAAACAGGCCCTAAGGCCGTCAAAAAGCCAGGAGCCGCATGAAAGGCCGTGCACGCTCATCCGAGTTTCCGACGACGCTTTTTTTGCTAGGCCACTAAGCCGCACGACGTCGGGAACTTGCGGTTGGTCGCTTTGATCCAAATCAACGGATTCCTGCCTCCGAGACCTAGCGTCAGACCCAGACCAGATCGTCGGAGAAAGAAGATGCTGAAGCACTTGCTGGCCATTCTTCTTTTGCTGGCTTTCCCCTCGGCAGTCCATTCCCCAGCCGCGGCAGATGACCGAACTGCGGGACAAGTAATCCAAGAGGAAATTTGGGCGCTGCCGTTTCCACTGCCGGTGCTTGCCTTCCTGGTACGGCCGGTCGGAGATGGTCCGTTTCCGCTAGTGGTTATGAACCATGGAATTTCGCTGGAAGCCAACCAGCGGACGATGTTTCCGGCGATCGAGTATCGGGACGCGGCACGTTGGTTTGCACGTCGCGGTTATGTGGTCATCTCGCCCATCAGGTACGGGGCCAGCAGTCTCGATGATAAAGATCAGGGTCTCTACGGAGCCGTCTTTGCCCACGTCGGTAGCTGCGACAGCCCAAACTTCCGTGGTCCCGGGCTCGCCATCGCCACTCTGAACGAGTGGGTCATCGACTACATGAGCAAGAAGAAGATGATCCAGCCGGGTAAGGTCATCGTCGTTGGCCAGTCGGGCGGCGGATGGGGCTCGATTGCTCTTGGGAGCCTAAACCCGTCATCAGTTCAGGCCATCATTACCTTTGCAGCGGGACGCGGAGGCCGAGTTGACGGCAAACCCAACAACAATTGTGCTCCCGACAAGCTCGTTGCCGCCACCAGCGAATTCGGCCGCACCGCACGCGTACCGATGCTTTGGATCTACGCGGAAAACGACAGCTACTTCGGTCCGGAATTGACGATGAGGATGCATCAGGCCTTTGTCGAAGCGGGCGGAAATGCCGATTATCGTATGCTCCCGTCCTTTGGGACCGACGGGCACTTCATGATCGATTTCGCCGACGCGGTGCCGATCTGGTCGCCCTTGGTATCGCAATTTCTGGAGAAGCATTCAGCGACCGCTCCGCCGCTTGGGCAGCCAGTCAACGGCCCTTCTGCCCAGCGGGAGCCTCCGTCGAAGCCGCCACGATTGCGGCTGCCTGAGAACATCCATTTCTCAACCTGGAAAAAGCTTTGTTTCGCCTCATCCGATCGAACCAACATATGCCGATCGACGTCAACCGCCACGGACGATCTCGATCAGATCGTGGCCCGTGTCGATCTGATCGAACGAGCTGACGGTCCCGCTCGCCTGCAGCTGTTCGTTCCGCAAGGGGCAAATCTGCAGCAGGGAGTCAAGGTGACGGTAGATCAAGGCAGTCCTGTCCAGGTTCCTTTCACCTGGTGTCTCACCAACATCTGCATCGCAGCACGTGGAATTGAACCAACGGTGGCGGCTCAAATGGAAGCCGGCCAACAGCTCAAACTCGAACTCACAGACCTTTACTCCTCTTCGGTGACGATAAAGTTGCCGCTGAGCCAGTTCGGGGCTGTTCACCAAGACCCGCCTGCCGAAACTTTCGATTTCAGCCTGACTGAAGAATGAATGGAGTTGGACCGCCTGACGGGGCTGACCGAAAGGAAGCTCGACTGTGAGTACGTCGGATATGCCTCTACGGAGCACGAGACAACGGATCCTCGCTCTTAACGGACTGAAAAAATTCTCCGGATCGACGATCAAGCAGTCAATCCGGCAGCGAATTGTAGCAATCGCTGTCGACTGATCATCCTCATGCTCGTGACGTCGGTCCTATCGATCGCGATGGTCAGGCGAGTCGGCTACCTGCTTGATGAGCTCTCTGCACGTTACGCACCTATCAACGCCCCGTCTGACACGGATCAATACTCTATCGCTCGAACGAGGCCTCGGGCTCCGCCGCATGGTGATCGCGAAGATGCAGGAGCCGCCCGATGTGCTCGGATATAGAGCCCGCTTGGAGCTCTACAACGAGAAGGGAGCCGAGGTCGAAAGCGAAGCGCAAGCCGCGCGGACACTGATCAATTCGATCATTGAAGACACAAGTACACCATCGGACAACGCAGCCCTGGCGCGCATCGACAACCGGATTGAAAATCTGGACGATACTCGCCGCCAGCTGAAGCAGGAGACCAGAGAGCTACTTTCACACCTTGAGGCGAGAGACTTTCCAGCGGCGAGACGCAGCCTTGCGCGAGCAGACGCTGTTCGCGACGACTGGATGAGAAGGTCAGTGCTATTCGATTGAGTATGCTGACCGTCAGCGAGGGGGCTATCGCAAAAGTGAGGTCGAAACAGACCCAGGTGGCGCTGACCTCGGCCATCGTGACGCTGCTTGCCGCGATCGTCGATTGATCTTCGCCAATCTGGTCAGCGGCGGCATCATTCGCTCTGTCCGACTATCGCTTGAAGGTGCCCGCGCGGTGGAAGCGGGTCAGCTCGATCAATCAATCGATGTAAGGGCGACTGACGAAATCGGACAACTGGCTGCCGCCTTCAATCGAATGATTGTGCAATTGCGCAACAACCAACGCATCAAGGAAACATTCGGAAAATACATCGATCCGCGCGTCGTTGAAGGCTGATCGATCACCCAAATTTGGCGGCCGCCGAAGGCCAGCGCCGGGTGATGACTGTGTTGTTCTGCGACTTGAAGGGCTTCACCAGCCTTAGCGAAGGCGTGACCGCGCAAGGTCTCGTCAAGGTCATGAACCACTGCCTTTCGGTCATGTCCGAACCAATCCGGAACAACCGAGGGATCATCGACAAGTATATCGGCGACGGCATCATGGCTTATTGGGGCCCACCTTTCGTCGACGAGGCCGATCATGCCCGCCTTGCATGCCTCGCCTCCCTGGAAATGATCGAACGTATCGGAAAATTGCGCGAGGAGATTCCTGAGCTACTTGGCGTTCGCGCAACTCCAATGAAGCAATGCGATCTAAGGATCGGGATCGCGACCGGCGAGGCGCTGGTCGGCAGCATCCGCTCCGACGTGATGATGAGCTACACCGTCATGGGCGATGTGGTGAACCTCGCCTCGCGGCTGGAAGGCGCGAACAAGGTGTACGGCACCCGCAATCTCGTTTCCGAAAGAACTATTGCTGCCGTGGGCACTTCACTTGAGGCGCGGGAGATCGATCGCATTGTGGTGGCGGGTCAAACTCGTTTCGAGGCCGTTTTTGAAATCCTCGGAAGCCGAGCTGATGTCACGCCACAACAACTGGTATTGCGGGACAAGTATCTGGAAGGGCTCTCGAACTATCGCAACCGGCGATGGGATGATGCGCTTGCTGCGTTCAATGCGTCGCTTGAAGCGATGCCCGACGACGGGCCTGCAAGGGCCCTAATCGAGCCCATCGGAAGCTTCAAAGCAGAACCACCTCCAAACGACTGGGACGGGTCGCGGCACATCGAAAAATGAGCGCCGGGCTGATATGGCGGACGTCTCCAATGGGTCACAAGCGGTCCTCCACCGGCTGCGCGCGGCAGGTCAGCTACGGGACAGGACACGACATGACGGCGGGCCCGTGAGGGGCTCCTCGTCCTCGCGGCAGTCAACATGGGTCGGGTAAAAGCTCCCACTATTGTGGTGACATTTCCAGATTTTCGAGCGGAGCCGTGAGGCGGCAAGTGAGTCCGGTCGATTCATAGGACACCGCAACCGACCCTCTGAAGTCGTATTCCAGCGCCCCCGAAATGAGTTGCGAACCGAAGCCTTTATCGGCGGGCTCCGACACAGATGGACCGCCGAATTCTTGCCAGACGAAGACGAATTTTTGATCACCCGCCTGATCTTCGGTTGACCACACGATGGACACCCGGCCGCCTGTCACGCTCAGAGCGCCATACTTTACTGCATTGGTGGCGAGCTCGTGAACCGCTAAGGAAAGGGCGAGAGCCTGTTGCGATCTGAGAACAAGCGGAGGACCGGACGTCGTAATCCGGCCTTCGCCTGTTCTGTAAGGGCTCAGGGCCGTGTCGACGACATCTCGAAGTGGGGCAGCAGCCCAATTCGCCGCAGTCAGCAAGGCGTGTGCTCGTCCGAACGCGGCAAGTCGTGCCTTATACTTTTCAAGATCGGCGCGGCTCGATACGTCACGAAATGTTTGGCTGGCAACAGCACCAAGCACAGCAAAGGTGTTCTTGAACCGGTGCTTTAGCTCTTCGTTGATAAGCCTCAGGGCTTCCCTTGCCATGTGCTCGGAGGTGACGTCTTTACAGACAACGAGTACGCCGCCGACTTTATCTTCAAGGTCAATTGGACCGAAGCTGTACGTCCACCAGACATCCTCGCGCCGACCGTGGCGGGTTACAGGCACCAATTGATCCTCATGCCACGTCGCCCCCTTACCTGCCATGACGTATTCAATCTGGGGACCAATGATGTCCCATATTTCATCCCAGCATTCACGGCCGCCCGCGCCCAAGGCGCTCGGATGCCGCTCGGGACCCATCGTTTCGCGATACGCATCGTTATAGAACTGGATGAGGTCCGGTCCCCACCAAATGAACATCGGGTGGCGTGAGGTAAGAACGAGCCGCACCGTGACCCGAAGACTTTGCGGCCACGCTTCCGGCGAGCCGAGCGATGTTTTTGACCAGTCAAACGCTCTTGTGAGAGCGCCCATCTCGCCGCCCCCCGACAAGAAAAGGCTACCTGTGTCCCCGCCCATGCGCGCAACTCCTGACACGTTGCCCAAGCGTAAAGCCAAAATTCTCGGCAATGCAATGTCGATGGTTGGTCAAAGCGGTCCACGCCGGGCGCTGCGATAGATCAGTTTCGGGCCAGATGGGGGTGCCACTACACCGGGCGCGCCGGCGACATCGACCAGACCCTGGCGATGTCCGTTCCGGGTCAGTTTGCCCGCGTGTTCTCGATGTCGGCTGGCCCCCGCTCCGGTGTACCGCAGGCGATGGCGACCTTCGCCTTCGGGCCACAAGCGAACTTCAATCTGTTTGTCGTTTGATGACCTCTGCCAAGACAAATCGCTCTGTCGCTTGCAGAGCGTGGATGACTATCCGGCCGCGTGCGATGGCGAGGTGTTCCATCGCGCAAACAAAACGCCCCAGCGAAGCTGTCGAAGGCAAGCGAGGCAGAGAACGATGCCCGCACCGGCGATGATATCGATGAAATAGTGGCCGCCTACAGTAGGTGTTGCAGCAAGCATCAGCAAGTTCAAGAAAAGGTATAGTGGGAAAAGCATCTTCACGCCTCGGCTGGCGTATATAAGTATTGTGGCCAGCGCAGCGTGGAACGAAGGAAATGTGATCAGACCATTCACGTGCGTCAACGAAATGCGTGTCATCTCGCCGCTTCGGAGTGCGTTGAAATCGATCAAATGATACGCGTCGACGCGTTCGACGACGCCAAAGTAGACCCATGCGCTCGCTGCCGGCAGTCTCCATGAGATCGGAAGAATCACGAGGAGCGATGTTACGAACAGCCAAACAAACTCTCGCATCCTTTCAAATCGCCCGCACGCACTCAGCCACACCAACAAGATGGCGACCTGCAGCATACAGCTGTGATACGCGACTGCGAGGACCGCTTTGATAATTGGTCTGACCTCAACCCACTCAAAGAAAGCCAGCCAATTCAGTCTCAGCAGGGTGTCGACGCCGGCCAGCTGGGAATCGACCAACGGAAACTTTGCCGTGATGGTTAGATAACTCAGGATCGCGCCCACGACCGTAAAGGCAATGATCTGAGCCAAAGCCGTGGCAAGCTCAGCGATACGCCGATCCGGCCTCAACCTCGTGTAAACAAAGGAGAGAAGAGCAGCAGCACAGAACGCAATCGCTTGCGTCGGATCGATAGCCATCGTCATCCCAGCGGCGCGAAGCCATACGAGGTCAACGGCTGCAACAATCGCAATTGCGATCCACAAGCGCAGAATTTCGCTGAACCGATAAGCATTGAGGACGGCAAAGACAAAGCCTTCATTTCGCATCACTCTGTCCATCTATCGCATCGTTCGGGATCCCTGACCCCTTCTGGAGCATCAATATCTGGTGCTCATCTAATGATTGTTTAATTTGGCTCACACAATTTCCGCGTGTTGAACTCGATGGGTTCCGCGCTGCTCATCAAATCTGACTACGCGTGTTCGCATTGAATCATCGGCTGACCGTAGGCTCCGAGGGAGCTCACGTCCGCTTCGGGTCAAAACTGCGACTCCGCTTTGCATGAGCGACGGTCCGGTCTAGCTCGCGAACGGACGTCACGATCGCTCGCGCGAAGGTCAGCCGCCGAGCCAACATGTGACGCGCGTTGGCGCTCACGTGAGGATGCGATTTCGCCCTTGGCGGGCTCTGCCTGCTGTTTCAGCCTTTGCTTCCCCGGGCCAATATCAAGCAAAATGGATATGTGGGGCTACTTCGAAACGCGCAGCTTGGAAATGGATGTGCCGATCTGGGTGAAGGCGGCGTCGATTTCGCTGCAGCGCCGACGAATGACAAGACCGGCAACAAGGCGATGGCGAAGATGACGGCGATATTGCAGCGCTCGTCCCGGGCTAGGCGACCCAACGTGGTGGCGGCGGAAGAAAGGCTCAAGGTCATCGGGAATCCTCTGCAACCTCCAATAGGCAGTGAACTATAAAGTATACGTTAAGTTACGCGCGAAAATGCTGGCAAACAGCCTTCCGCATGCGCGGCGCCGCCAAGGAGACCCGGACCTCCTGCGGGTTCCGCAGGCCGCTTTGGTGATATGCGAACGGGGCCATCCTGCAGGTATCGCTGCCACATCTTCCGCTGGTGCGTCAGGCCCCGCCATCGGGCATCAGTGAGTCGAAGCAGGGAGGCAGCCACGGCCAACAAGACCACATTCGCCGAGGAACTCGGAAACCTTGGCTATCGCAAGCGGCAGATACCGCTGCACGCCTAGCCAATACCGCGCCACGCGAGCCGACCAGCGCCGCATCCGGCGCCGGCCGCCTCTCGCCCGCTACTGCGACCGATCCGAGGTCCAGCCTTTGTACTCGCCGACATTGTCGCGCGTCACGAGTTTCGACGGCAGCAGCTCAACCGTGGACGCCGGCTTCTGGCCGTTGAGAATGCTGACGCCGACCTGCACGGCGCGGCGGGCCATGAAGAACGGGTCCTGCGAGGCGGAGGCCTGAATCTGCGTCGCCTGCGGGTCCTTGAGGGCCGCTTCGATGTCGGGGGCGCCGTCGACCGCGGTGATGACGATGCCGGTGCGCTGCTGCTGGCGCGCGGCGAGGTCGGTGCCGATCGCCTGCGGGTCGTTGATGGCGAAGATGGCGTCGATCTTGGCGAAGCGGGTCAGATAGCCCTGCGCCACCGTGAGGCCACCTTCGCGCGAGCCCTTGCCGTCCTGGTCGCTGGACAGGACCTTGATGCCGGGATTCTTGCCGAGCACGTTCTTGCAGCCGACCACGCGATCGATCACCGCGGAGACCTGCGGGCCGTTCTCGATGATCACGTCGCCCTTGCCTCCCAGCTTGTCGACGATGTACTGGCAGGAGATCTCGCCGGCCTGGACGTTGTTGGTGGTCACCGTGGCGTCGGCGCCTTCGGCCGCGGTGTCGACGGCAACGACGACGATGCCGGCGGCCTGCGCCTTCTTGATCGCTGGTCCGATCGCCTTGGGATCGCCAGGGTTGAGCAGGATCAGGTCGACGCCGGCGGCGATGAAATTGTCGATCTGGGTGACCTGCTTGCCGAGATCATATTCGAAGCCCACCGTCGTGATCTTCACGTTGGGGTTGGTCTTCTTGGCCTCGAACTCGGCGCCCTTCGACAACGCGACGAAGAATGGATTGCCGAGCGAGCCCAGCGAAATGCCGATCGACTTAAGCTCCTTGGCGTAGGACGGCGCGGAGCTCAGGACGAGCGCCATCGCGGCGCCGGCAAGCGAGATCGACTTCAACATTGGCTTCCTCCCTGGTCTGTTTGAAGCTCCGGCGCGGCGACCAGTTGCCGTGACGGAATGAACATGACGGCGCGGTGCCGGCTGCATTTTCATGCTCCTTGTTTGAGCATGATCCTTTCGAAAAACCGCTTCGCACTTTTTCGGATCATGCTCTCAAGTCCGAGCCGAGCCCTGCAGCCGATAGCGGTCCAGCGCCACCGCGCCGATGATGACCAGACCCTTGATCACATATTGCCAGACGTCGGACACGCCGATCAGGATCAGGCCGTTCGACAGCACGGCAATGATCAGCGCGCCGACCAGCGTTCCCCAGATCGAGCCGATGCCGCCGACAAAGGAGGTGCCGCCCAGGATCACGGCGGTGATGGCGTCGAGTTCGTAGGACTGGCCGAGCTGCAGGCCATTGGCGGCGTAGAGGCGCGCTGCCTGCATCGCGCCGCCGAGGCCCGCGAGCAGGCCGGACACGCCATAGACGAAAATCAACACGGCCCAGACCTTGATGCCGGCGAGCCGCGCCGCGCTCTCATTGCCGCCGACCGCGTAGATGTGCACCCCGAGCACGGTGCGCTTGAGCACCAGCCACGACACCAGGATGACCAGCAACGCGATCACCCAGAGCCAGGGAATCGACAATACGCCGGGAATGAGGGTCAGAGCACCGTTGCCGATGAAGGCATAGGGGATCGACGGATTGAACACCGTGGTGTCGGCGCCGAGCAGGCGCGCCGCGCCGCGCACGGCGGTCAAGGATCCCAGCGTGACGATGAAGGGCGGCAGGCGCAACAGCGCGATCAAGCCGCCGTTGAGAATGCCGAAGACGGTGCCGGTGAGCACCGCGGCCGGCAACCACAGCGCCCCGAGATCTGGAAATTTGGAGATGATCAGCCCGGCCATCGCCGCCGCCGCCAAGATGGAGCCGACCGACAGGTCGATGCCGCCGGTGAGGATGACGAAGGTCATGCCTGCGGCCAGCACGGTATTGACCGCGGACTGCTGCACCACGATGCCGATGTTCTGGCCGGTGAAGAAGCGGCCGTCCGACAGCACGTGAAAGCCGATGCACAAGAGCAGCAGCACCGGCAGCATGCCGACCGCGCGAATGATCATCCGCGTCCGCTGCCGCTTCGTCTCCTGCGCGGCGGCAAGACCGGGCGCGACGGGGACGGCTTTGGCGGGGGCGGTGTTGGCGGAAGCGCCGTTCTCAGGCATCGAGCTGCTCCGTTCCGGTGGCGAGTGCCATGATCTCCTCCTGACTGAGTGGCGATGTCGCGTCGCGCCGGATCTGCCCGGCGATATGTCCTGCACGCATCACGATGACGCGGTCGCAGATGCCGATGATCTCGGGCAGGTCGGACGAGATGACGAGAACCGCGGTGCCCGACTTCGCGAGATTGTCGATGATCGAATAGATCTCGGACTTGGCGCCGACGTCGACACCGCGCGTCGGCTCGTCGAGGATCAGGATCTTCGGGCCGATCGCGAGCAGCCGCGACAGCAGCACTTTCTGCTGGTTGCCGCCGGAGAGCCCGCCAGCGGGAACACCGACATTCGCAGCGCGGATGCCGAGCCCCGCGAACGCGCGCTTGGCGCGGTCACGGGCCTTGTCGCGGTCGAGAATGCCGCCGAATTTCGCATCGCGGCCGAGCACCGCGAGATTGATGTTGTCGAGGCAGGACATGTCGAGGAACAGGCCGAGCGCCTTCCTGTCCTCGGTGAGGTAGGCAATGCCGGCGTCCAGCGCCTCACCGGGCGTGCGGATGGAGGCCGCGCGCCCGTCGATCTCGACATGGCCGGAGATCATGGGCGCGGCGCCGATGATGAGGTGCGCAAGCTCGGTGCGGCCGGCGCCGACCAGGCCGGCAAGCCCTACCACCTCGCCCGCATGCACCGCCAGCGAACATCCCTTGAGGCGCCTGCCGTCGGCGATGTCGACGGCCGCAAGCACGGGAGCTCCCGACCGCGCGTTGGGATCGTTCCTGGGATCATGCTCCTTCTTGTAGAAGGACGAGACGTCGCGTCCCACCATCATCCGGACGATGGTGTCGGCACGGATGTCTGCCTTGTCGAGCGAGCCGACCAGCGTGCCGTCGCGCAGCACCGTGACGCGGTCGCCGAGCGCATAGACCTCGTCCATGCGATGCGAGATGTAGATGATGGCGAGACCTTCGGCGCGCAGCTGGCGGATCAGCGCGAACAGCCTTTCGCTCTCACCGGCCGACAACGCGGTGGTCGGCTCGTCCATGATCAGGATCCTGGAGCGGGCGTGCAGCGCGCGCGCGATCTCGACCAGTTGGCGCTGGCCCATCGAGAGATTGGCGACCTGCGTCTGCGGCGTGAAATCCGCGCCGAGCCGCGCCAGGATCGGACCGACGCCGGCCTGCATCGCCTCGCGCGCCAGCAAGCCGCCGCGGGAGACCTCGCGACCGAGATAGATATTCTCCGCAACGCTCAGGTTGGGGGCGAGCGAGAGTTCCTGATAGATGATCGCGATGCCGGCTGCGCGGCCGCCGAGCGGACCGCTGATCTGCACGGGCTGGCCGTCGATGCGGATTTCGCTGCCCGGGTCCGGCCGGTAGGCGCCCGACAGGATCTTCATCAGGGTGGATTTGCCGGCGCCGTTCTCGCCCATCAAAGCGTGGATTTCGCCCGCGTAGACGGTGAGGTCGACGTCGCGCAGCGCCTTGATGCTGAAGAACGATTTAGAGACCCGGCGCATCTCGAGGATGGGCTCGCTCATCACACCTCCCCCGACGCGCCGACGGCGGCCGCAATCTCACCCGCGTCTCGTTGGTCCCTGGCGCGCGCGCAAGCATTAAACAAAAGGTTGTGGCGCAGGGCAATACCTCCGGCATGCCAACCAACGGTCCGGCGCTGCTTTTATCTTTTGCAGACGGAACCGATCTCGCGCGTGATGCCTTTTCTTCGCCACATCATCGCGTATCGCGATCAGCGCCGCGGCCGGTACAGGCGGCGCCATTGCGGCAGCCGCTCGGCATAGGCCTGCGCAAGCGCGCCGTCGGGCTCGAAGGTCTCGACGCGCTGTGGCGCGGTGCAGACGGCGTCGATCGCCTCACCGGTGACGGCGAGGCGGCCAAGCCGCGCCGCACCGAACGCCGCGCCCGTATCGCCGTCGGCAAAGCGATGCACCGGCACGTTCAGGACATTGGCCAGCACCGAAAGCCAGAACCGCGACCGTGAGCCGCCGCCGATGACATCCGCCTCCGCGATCACCAATCCGGTCTCGGCCAGCACGTCCCGGCAATCCGCAAGCGCGAAGGCGACGCCTTCGAGCACGGCTTGCACGATCGCGTCACGATCGGTGGCGTGACTGATCCCATCGAGCATGCCGCGCACGTCGGGGTCATCGTGCGGGGTGCGTTCGCCGGAGAGGTACGGCAGGAAGCTGACCGGCGACGGCGCCCGCGGGCGCAACCCGAGCGGCGCCAGCAGCTCAGTCTCAGGGGGCCCCAACAGCCGCGCGATCCAGGCCAGGCACGAGGCCGCCGAGAGGATCGCGCCGGCTTGAATCCACCTGTCGGGGACGGCGTGACAGAACGTGTGCACGACCCGCTCCGGATTGGCCGCGATCGTCTCGATCGGCACCAGCAATGCGCCGGAGGTTCCGAGCGAAATGAAGGCTGCGCCGGGATTGATGGCGCCGATGCCGATGGCTCCCGCCGGATTGTCGCCGGCCCCGCCCGCGATCATCGGCCGCCCGGTCATGCCCCAGCGCAGCGCCAACTCGCTCCGCAGCCGTGCAGCCGGCGCGCAGCCCTCGACCAGACGGGGCATCTGCTGGCGCGATAGCGCGGTCGCGGCGAGTCCTTCATCCGACCAATCGCGGCTGCTAACATCGAGCCACAGCGAACCCGAGGCGTCCGAGACATCCTCAATCGCCTCGCCGGTCAGCACCAGGCGCAGATAGGCTTTTGGTTGCAGCACGAGTTTTGTCGCCGCGAAGATCTCCGGTTCGTGCCTGGCGACCCACAGCAGTTTGGGCGCGGTGAATCCCGGCATCGCCTTGTTGCCTGTCGTCGACCGCAAGGCGGGCCAGCGCCGCTCCAGCTCGGCGCATTCCGCAAAGGACCGTCCGTCATTCCAGAGAATGCAGGGCCGCAACGGCCTGTGGCTGGCGTCGAGCAGCGTCGCGCCGTGCATCTGGCCGGACAGGCCGATGCCCTCGACCTCGGCCAGCTCGCGCGCGTGATCCGCCTTCAGCGCGTCCAGCGTCGCGAACGTCGCCTCGATCCACTGTGCCGGGTCCTGCTCGCAATGGCCGGGACGCGGCGAGGAGACCGTCAGTGACCGGCTGCGGCTCGCCACCACGCGCTGCGCGTCGTCGACCAGAACGATTTTGACGGCGGAGGTGCCGAGGTCGATGCCGAGATACATGATGTCACTAGCCTTGCACGTTTAGGATCTTGCGCGTCCGTTGCCTTGTGCATCCACGACATTGCGGCCATGGCGGTCCCGATGTTGGCATGCACCCGTCAATCATGTAACCCCACCCGAAACCTTGCCGGGACGCAACGCCCATGACCACCGCCGCCACCCACGACGCGGGAGCCACCCGCGCGCTGATCTTTGCGCTGCTTGCGCTGGCCTGCGGGCACATGCTCTCGACCTTGCTGCGCACCATTCCGGCGGTCAGCCTCGACCTGATGGCGGCGGATTTCGGCATCGAACCGCAGGCGCTGGCGAGCCTCACCTCGGTCTACCCGTTCGCGTTTGCGGCCGCGCAGATCCCGGTCGGTGCGGCGATGGACCGCTTTGGCGTGCGGCCGGTGTCGCTGAGCCTGCTCGCGGGAACCGTGGTCGGCGCCATCGCGTCGGGGTTCGCAACGGGACCCGAAAGCTTCGCCATCGGGCAGGTGCTGCTGGGCATTGCCACCTCCGGCATGCTGATGTGCCCGATGACGTTGGCGGCCAAGCAATTGTCGGCCGCGCGCTTTGGGCTGTGGTCGGGCGCGATCCTCTCGATCGGCAATATCGGCATGCTGTTGTCGTCGAGTCCGCTCGCCTTCGTGGTCGACACTTACGGCTGGCGCGCCGGGTTCTGGATCTCGGCGCTCGGCGGCGTCGCCGCGGCGCTCGCGGTGTTCCTGCTGGTGCCGAGCCAGCCGGCCGAGCACAAGGACGAGTCCTCGCCGCTGTCGCAGATGATCGAGGTGCTCAGGCTCGGACTGTCGCGGCCCTTGCGCGGCCTGATCGCGCTGGCGCTGGTGTCGCTTGCGACCTCGCTGGTGCTGCGCGGCCTGTGGGGCGGACCGTGGCTGATGCAGGTCAAGGGATTGTCGCGGGTCGAGGCCGGCAACCAGCTCGGCGCGTTCACGCTGGCCATGATCGCAGGTCCGCTTGTCATCGGCATGATCGACCGCAGGCTGGGACGCCGCCGCGCGCTGGTGGCGGGAACGCACCTCGTCGGGGCGTTGCTGCTGGCGCTGATGGCGTTAGGGGCCCCGCGCTATGCCATTTCCGTGTTGTCTGGTGTTGCGGTGATGCCGCCGCAATACGACCTCGTGCTGTTCGTGCTCATCGGGCTTGCCACTTCCGCACAGCCGCTGCTGTTCGGCATGTCGCGGCAGCTGGTCGACGCCCAAGTTGCGGGCAAGGCGCTCGCGGCGATCAACCTCGCCTTCTTCCTCGGCGCGGCGCTGATGCAATCGATCACCGGTGCGGTGGCGGCGTTTGCAGGGTTGCCGGCGGTGCTGCTTTTCATGGCAGCCATGCTTGGCATCGGCGCGCTGATCTTTTTGGTCTATACCTCGCCAAGACCGACGATAGAGTAGAGCCCTGCATCAAGGGGACATCTCATGCCTGTCGACACCAAAGCCGCCACCGACCGCCTCTTGCGCTTTCTCGCCGTCGAGGGCGTCACCGGACAGGAGGCCGCGATCGGGCGTGAGCTCACGGCTGCGCTGAAGGAGAGCGGCGTGCCGGCGAAAGCGATCCGGCTCGACGACGCCAATACCCGCATTCCGGTGCCGACCGAGACCGGCAACCTCATCGTCGACCTGCCCGGCCGCGGCGCGCTGCACAACCAGCCGCGCATCATGTTCATGACCCACATGGATACCGTGCCGCTATGCGCCGGCGCCAAGCCGAAAAAGTCGGGTCGCAAGATCGTCAATGATGCGAAGACCGCGCTCGGCGGCGACAATCGCTGCGGCTGCGGCGTGCTGGTGACGCTGGCGGCCGAGCTCGAAAAGCAGCAACTCGATCATCCGCCGATCACGCTGCTGTTCTGCGTGCGCGAGGAGAGCGGGCTCTATGGCGCGCGCCACGTCAAGCTGGACGAACTCGGCTCGCCGGTGATGGCCTTCAACTATGACGGCGGCTCGGCTTCCAACGTCGTCATCGGCGCGGTCGGTGCCGACCGCTGGACCGTGGAAATCTTCGGCCGCGCCTCGCATGCCGGCGTCGCGCCGGAGCGCGGCATCTCCTCGACCATGATCCTCGCGCTTGCGCTCGCCGATGTGAAGGCCGGCGGCTGGTTCGGCAAGGTGGTCAAGCGCAAGCAGCAAGGCACCAGCAATGTCGGCCCCGTCACCGGCGGCGAAGGGCGGCCTGCGGGCGACGCCACCAACGTCGTCACCGACTACGTGCATGTGCGCGGCGAAAGCCGCAGCCATGACGGAAAGTTCTTCAAGGAGATCACGAAAGCCTACAAGGCCGCGTTCGAGAAGGCGGCCAAGAAAGTCACCAACGCGCAAGGCAAGTCCGGCAAGGTCAAGTTCAAGGCCGAGACCGACTATTTCCCGTTCCGCATGAAGGACAACCTTCCTGTCGTCAGACGCGCGGTGGAGGCCGTGTCCGCCGTCGGCGGCACCCCGAACGTGCGCACCGCCAATGGCGGCCTCGATGCCAACTGGATGGTCCGCCACGGCGTTCCGACCGTGACCTTCGGCGCCGGCCAGAACGAGGTGCACACGATCGACGAGTGGATCAATCTCGACGAATACGACCGCGCCTGCGCGCTGGCCGTGCAGCTCGCGACGATGCGGTGAGCTGCCTTGCATGGCGCGCGCTTGCCGGGCGGTGCGCGTCGGCCTAGCCTGCAAAGAAAACGCAGGGAGGCCGCATGCCGCGCATTTCGACCATCGAGACCGGATTCTACCGGATTCCCCTTCCCGTCACGCTGTCGGACTCGATGCATGGCGACATGGCGGCGTTCGAGCTGATCACCTGCCGCATCCGGGATGCCGATGGCGCCGAGGGGGTCGGCTACACTTACACGGTCGGACGCAATGGCGGCGCCGTCGCCGACATCCTCAAGCGCGAGATCCCGCCGCTCGTCGAAGGCCGCGAGGCCGATGATACCGAGGCGATCTGGCACCAGGTCTGGTGGGCACTGCATTATGGCGGGCGCGGCGGGCCAGCGGTGCTGGCGCTCTCGGCACTCGACATCGCGCTGTGGGATTTGAAGGCGCGGCGCGCGCAATTGCCGCTGTATCAGTTGCTCGGCGGATTCGACGCGCGCGTGCCGTGTTATGCGGGCGGCATCGATCTCGATCTCTCCGTCGAAGCACTGCTCGCGCAGACTGACGGCAATCTCAGCAAGGGCTTTCGCGCCATCAAGATGAAGGCCGGCCGCCCCGATCTCAAATCGGATGTGGCGCGGGTCGCGGCGATGCGACAGCATCTCGGTGACGGCTTTCCGTTGATGGTGGATGCCAACATGAAATGGACGGTCGAGGACGCGATCCGCGCCGCCCGCGCGTTCCAACCGTATGACCTCACCTGGCTCGAGGAGCCGATCATTCCCGACGACGTCGCGGGCCACACTCGCATCATGCAGGCCGGCGGCGTGCCGATCGCGGCGGGCGAGAATTTACGTTCGCTTTGGGAGTTCAAGAACTACATCGTCGCGGGCGCGGTGTCCTATCCCGAGCCTGACGTCACCAATTGCGGCGGCGTCTCCGCCTTCATGAAGATCGCGCGGCTGTCGGAGGCGTTCAACCTGCCCGTCACCAGCCATGGCGCGCATGACGTCACCGTGCACCTGCTCGCGGCCTGCCCGAACCGGTCGTATCTGGAGGCGCACGGTTTTGGGCTCGACAAATTTATCGAGCATCCACTGGTGCTGCAGGACGGGCTTGCGCTCGCGCCAGACCGTATCGGCCACGGCATCAGCTTCGATTGGGACGGGCTGGCGAAGCTGTCGGCGTAGACGGAGCGCGTTGCTGCACGCGAGGCATTCGCTGAGGCTTGATGCAAGCTGCGGTTATTCGGCTATGGTGTCGACGCCGACACACAAGCCGAGAGATTCCCGCCTTGACCCCCGAGCTGCACCAGAAACTGACCGCGTGGCGCCGGCATTTGCATGCGCATCCCGAACTGTCGCTCCAGGAGAAAGCCACCGCGGCCTTCGTGCAGGGCAAGCTCACCGAGCTCGGCATTTCCTTCGAGGCCAACATCGGCGGTCACGGCATCGTCGCGACCCTGACGCGCGGCCACGCCCAGGGCCGCGTCGGCCTGCGCGCCGACATGGATGCGCTGCCGATCACCGAAGATACGGGGCTAGCTTACGCTTCGCAAAACCCCGGTGTGATGCATGCCTGCGGCCATGACGGGCATACCGCTTCGCTGCTCGGCGCGGCCGCGCTGCTCGCCGCCGACACCAGCTGGAGCGGGACGGTCGATTTCATCTTCCAGCCGGCCGAGGAAGGTTATGGCGGCTCGCGCGCGATGGTCGCGGCCGGGCTGTTCGACCGCTTTCCGATGCAACGGGTGTTCGGCTTTCACAACTGGCCGGGGCTCGCCGCCGGCACCATCGCGGTCCATGACGGCGTCGTCATGGCCTCCGGCGGGCGCATCACCATCACCATCGATGGCCATGCCGGTCACGCCGGCATGCCGCATCTGACGCGCGATCCGGTGATGGCGGCCGGCCATTTGATCGTGGCGCTGCAATCGATCGTCTCGCGCAGCGTCGATCCGCTCGACACCGCCGTGCTCTCGCTCTGCACGCTCGAAGGCGGCACGGCACGCAACCAAATCGCCGGACGCGTCTCGATCGGCGGCACGCTGCGTTACCATCGCGATGCGGTGAAGGACACCGTTTTGGCGCGGATCGAACAGATCTGCGCCGGGATTGCCACGAGCTTCGGCGTCAAGGTCGCGCCCGAGATCGTCATTGGCGTCGGCGTGGTCATCAACACGCCGGCAGAAGCGGATCTCGCGCGCCTCGCGGCGGACAAGGTACGGGCCGAGTTGCGGCGCGACCTCGCGCCCAGCATGGCCGGCGAGGATTTTGCCCACTATCTCTCGCGGCGTCCGGGCGCCTTCGTCTGGATCGGCAACGGCGAATTGCGGGATGGCGCCGAGCTGCACGGCCCGCGCTATGATTTCAACGACGCGATCCTGCCGGTGGCATCGAGCTGGATGGCGGAAGTCGCCAAGGCGGCGCTGGCCTCGAACTAGGCCCGCTCACGAGATCTCGCGCGGCAACTTCCAGCCGGGCTTCGGCTCGAACGTCTCATCGACCTGCGCGACGTGATAGCCGGCGGGCAGAAGGCGGCCGCCCTCCTCGTCCGCGACCGGTACGTCGGTTACCAGCCCCTCGATCAAGGCGGCTTCCCACACCTCCTTCTCCGTCGGAAAGGGATCGCCGATCTGCTTGTTGCCTTCGAACAGCGCGTACATCGGTTCCGGTCCTGCGTTGATCAAGCTCACGAGCAACGTATCGGCCGCACGGACGTTCCCATCCGGCAAATCGCAATGGATGGACACGTCGAACATGGCGCGCGTTCTGATCGGAACTTCCGGCTGGCATTACGCCTCCTGGCGAGGCCCGTTCTTTCCCAAGGGCGTGACGCTGAAGCAGCAGCTGAGCTACTACGCCGGACAGTTCGACACCACCGAGCTGAACGGGGTGTTCTACCGCACCCCGACGCCGGAGGCCGTCGAGGGTTGGCGCGAGCAGACCGGCCGCGATTTCGTCTTTGCCTGGAAGGCCTCGAAATTCATCACGCACTGGAAGCGCCTGTCGGATCGCTCGGTGAACAGCCTCGAACTGCTGGAGGATCGCATCTCACGGCTCGGCGGCAAGGCCGGCCCGATCCTGTTCCAGCTCCCGCCGCAATTCGAGGCCGACGCGGACCGCCTCGCCGGCTTCTTCAAGCTGTTGTCGCGGAAGCGGCGTTACAGTTTCGAATTCCGTCATCCGAGCTGGTATCAGCCGCGCATCTTGCGGATGCTGGCCGACGAGAACATCTCGCTGTGCCTGTCCGATCATCACGACGCGCCCGCGCCATGGAAGCGCACGGCGGATTTCGTCTATGTGCGCGGGCACGGGCCCAGCGGGCGCTATCACGGGCACTATACGAAACCCACGCTGGCGCAATGGGCGCGGCGCATCAAATCCTGGAAGCGGCAGGGCTGCGACGTCTACGTCTATTTCGACAACGACCAGAAGAGCGCGGCGCCGGCCGATGCACAGGCGTTGAAGCAATTGCTCAGCGTGCGGCAAAGCGCGGCGATCACGACGGCAAGCCGCCGTGCAGGTGCCGTTGTTCACCGCTAGACGATGCCGCCTTGCCGGAGCGCCGCGATCGCGGCCTTGTCGTAGCCGAGCTCGGTCAGGATAAGATCGGTATGCTCGCCGAGCGTGGGCGGGCGCATCGCGATTTCGCCGGGCGTTTCCGACAGGCGGACGGCGGCGCGTGCCACCGGTGCGGGCTTCGGCAGACCTGGATAGTCGACGTCCTGCATGAATCCGGCGGCGCGGACGTGCGGATGATCCAGCGCCTGCTGCGGGCTCAGCACGGGGCCGGTCGGAATCATGGCCTTGCCCAGGGTGTCGACGGCTTCCTGCGTGGTGCGCTCGGCGCACCAGCGCGCCATGCGCTCGCTGATGACAGGGCCATTGTTGCCGCGGCTGATGTCGTCGGCAAAGCGCGGATCGTTCAGCCAGACCTCCTCCTCGCCCATCAGTTTCGCCCAGCGCTTGAACAGCGGATGCCCCGTGACCTGGCACAGCACCCAGCCGTCCCTGGTGCGGTAGATGTCGGCGGGCGCCGCGGTCTGGCCGAGATTGCCTGTTGGCACGCGATTGACGTTGATGACGGCCTGCTCGATCAGCGTCGCGTTGGTGAAGGACAAGGCGGTTGCGAGCAACGCGCCCTCGACGATCTGCCCGCGCCCGGATTTGCCGCGCTCGATCAGTGCGGCGAGCGTGCCGAACGCGCAATGTAGCGCGGTCCCGAAATCGACCCAGTTGACCGCGGCCCGGTAGGGTGGATCGCCGGCGCCCGTCATGTACACCGAGCCCGACATGACCTGGCCGACACCGTCGAAGCCGACACGGTCGGACCATGGCCCCGGCCCGCCAAACGCGGTGGCCGTCGTCAGGATGATGTCCGGCTTGATCGCCTTGAGCGAATCGTAGTCGAGCTTCATCGCGCCCAAGGTCTGCGGCGGCAAATTGGCGACGACCACGTCCGCGGTCGCAATCAGGCGGCGCATCACCTCCTGTCCTTCCGGCTTCATCGGATCGAGCGTGAGGCACTTCTTGTTGCGGTTGACTTGAAGAAACAGCGCGCCTTCGCCAGTTTCGCCGACCGGCGCCACGAAACGATCCTCGCTGCCGTCGCGCTTCTCCACGCGAATGACCTCGGCGCCGAATTCGGCCAGCAAGGTCGCGCAATAGGGCCCCGCGATATAGCGCCCGAAATCAAGAACGCGGACGCCCGCCAGAACCCCTCCCATCGATCTCTTTCCTTTGTGCTTTTTGTCAGCTTACAGGGATTGGCATTTGCGGCAAGGTGGCAATGGACGCCATGCCCCACCCTCGAGATGTGATCGGCGAATCATTTCGACTGGCGGAAATTGTGCTCTAGTATGGACCTGTCCCTCCCCCATCAGAGCCCCGTCCATGCCGCAACAATTCGATCGATCCAAAGAAGATCTCGGCAACGCGATCCATTTCGAGCACGTCAACATCCAGGTCCCGGACCAGCGCCTCGCCACGCTGTTCTATGTCGCAGGTCTCGGGCTCACCCGGGATCCGTATCTGATGGTGTCCGACACCAACATGTGGATCAACGCCGGACGGAGCCAGTTTCATTTGCCGAGCGGCCGGCCGCAGGTGCTGCGCGGTCATGTCGGACTCGTCATCGCGGGCCGCGAGGCGCTGCTGGCGCGATTGGCGTCGGTCGCCAAAAAGCTCGAGGCCACCGCGTTCGCCTTCGCCGAGCATAACGACCATGTCGAGGCGATTTGTCCGTGGGGCAACCGCCTGCGCTGCTACGAGCCCGACGCCGCGCGCTTCGGCCGTGTCGCGCTCGGCGTTCCCTATGTCGAGTTCGACGTGCCGGTGGGATCGGCCGCTCGCATCTGCGCCTTCTACCCCGAGATCATGGGCATGCCATCCGAGTTATGGAACGGCGACGGTACGGTTGCCGCCGTGAAGACCGGCCGCGACCAGCATCTGTTGTTTCGCGAGACCGATCGGCCGCAAGGCGACTATGACGGCCACCATGTGCAGATGTACATCACCGATTTTTCCGGCCCTTACCGCAAGCTGCTGGCGCGCGATTTGATCTCGCGCGAGGACAATCAGTACCAGTACCGCTTCTGCGACATCGTCGATCTCGACAGCGGCAAGCCGCTGTTCACGGTCGAGCACGAGGTGCGCAGCGCCACCCACCCGATGTTCATGCGGCCGATGGTCAATCGCAATCCGGCGATCAACAACCGCAATTACGCGTTCGGTCACGATCAGGCGTCTTGGGCGATGGGACCGGATCAATACGAGGGATAGGTGATAACCAAGTCCCGGGCGGCTCCGCTGAGTGGAGCCGCCACACGTTGCGTGCGCTCCGGTGGGACGGGCATGCCCCACCTTTCGCATCAGACGGGTGAGCGTCCCGTCAGAAGTGGACCTCGGTGCGCATGCCAAGAACCACGGCGTTGTCGGTCTTCACGCCCGCCGCGTTATAGCCGCGCCCACCGGGATTGATGACATACTGAGCGTCGAACTTGAGGTTCAGCCAGCCGGTCGCCTGCCATCCGTACCAGACTTCAAGCGGCACTTCGTTGCCGCCGGCGTTCGGACTGAGGGCAGCCGTGTTCACGTGCGTCGTGCCGACCGCGAAGCCGACTTCGTCCTGGGGACGCCAGGAGAACGTTCCGGTATGCCTGAAGCCCAGGGCGATCTGGTAATCCTGGTACGAGGTCCGGTGATCGGCAACGGTCGTATTGAGGAAGGTGTACCAACCTACCGCACCGGGACCGTCAACGGTCAATCGTTGCAGGATCGATTCGTAGACACCGTAGCGGCCGCGTTGATCGCTGATATTTTGATCGGGCACACCACCGACGCCCGGGATGGTGCCGATAACACCCGGAAGGCCGCCATCAATGGACGAGGCGCTGTCGTACCAGCCGCCGAGTCTCCAGGTCCCGGTCAAGGGGCCCTTCGGCGTCCAGACCAACTCCACCGGCACCATCACGCCACTGGCGGGGTTCGAGGCGGGAATGCCGGGCAAGAAGTAGACGCCCGGGTCTGACGTCGTCAGGTAACCCGGATTGGCATCGTAGACACCGACCGACACCGTGAATTCCGGCGCGATCTTGTAGTGGACGACACCGGCCCACTGGCTCACCGGCCAATTGTAGATGTAGCCGCCCTGGATGTTGCCGGGCTGACCGCCGCAGAAGGTCAGGTTGATGAACTCGCACAGGCCGAAGAAGAAGTCGGAGCCGACCGGAAGACGGCCGCCCTTGAGTTCAAGGCTGTCATCGAAAAGCTTCTGCGAGTAATAGAGCTGCGTCAGGCGCAGAATATTGCCGCGGCCGAACACTTCGTTGGTCAGCTGCAGGGCGGGAATGTCCGCTTCGGTATTCAGATTCTTGCCGAAGCGGTCGACCAGCGTGAGACCGACGGTGCCGCCGGGAATGCCGGCGAGTTTTCCCATGTCCAGCTTCGCGCCGAACCACAACTGGCCGGCGTTGGCTGCGGTGTTCCTGCTTCCACCCGAGACGTTGCCGACGGATTCGTTGCCGAGCGTCAGGCCGATGTCGATGCCCTGCTCCTTCAGCCTGGTCCTGCCGAGATCGCCGAACAGATACGGTCTCGTCCAGAAGTCGTCAGCCGTAGCATACGGAACAGGCGCAGCTTTCGTCGAAAAGTCGGCCGCATACACTCCACCGCAAAACAGCGATGAGAAAGCAATCCCCACACCGCACACCTCTGCGGTGTTCATAAACCTGCGCAACATTTTACTCGTCCTCCCGCCGTCTCAGGCTTTGCTTGTTTCGCCTCACGCCCCTGCCCAAAGCCCTCGAGCCTGGAACGCGCTCCCTCCCCCAGCGGCCGCCGACCAGGCAGCCTTGTGTCAACTGGAGCGTGGATCTGTCATGCCCGATCAACCGTTCTCGCCGGCAATGCATCCGCGGGGCGCGGTGACGCGCCCTGGACTTGCTCCGCCAATGTCGATTTCGGCGCGGTGCGGGCGACGCCGGCCAGTGCCAGCTTGCGCCGCCGTCGCGCCTGCAATTGCTGATCCGCCAACACGCCGATCAGAATGACCGTGCCCATCACCGCGAAGTTCAGCGAATTCGGGATGCCCAGGATATTCACCAGGTTCTGCAGCACCTGCAGCAGCGCCGTGCCCAGCACGATACCGAGAATGGACCCCTCGCCGCCGCGCAAGCTGCACCCGCCCAGGACGGCGGCCGCGATCGCGTAGAGCTCGTAGAAATTGCCGAAGGAGCTCGGCGACACCGAGTTCGTGTAGAACACGAACAAGACCGTCGAAACTCCGGCGAGCCCGCCGCTGATGATATAGGCGGTTGCGATCACGATATTGGTGTTGATGCCCGAGAAGCGTGCCGCCTCCTCGTTCTTGCCGACGGCATAAAGCCAGCGCCCGTAGACCGAGCGGTGCAGCAGCACGCCAAGGATCAGCGCAAGGATGATCAGGAGGATGAAGGTGTTCGGGATTCCCGCCAAATTGCCCGAGGCGATGTTGCTCAGTGTCGCCGCCTCGTCGCCGTAACCGAAGCCGCGGGTCGAATCGCTCGTGTAATAGCGCGCGGCGCCGCGATAGATCAGCAACCCACACAGCGTCACGATGAAGGGCTGCATCTTCAGGCGGGTGATCAGGAACCCCTGGATGCCGCCGAGCACCAGCCCGCCCAGCAGCACTGCCAGCAGCGCCAGGGGCCACGGCACCTGGTAGGTCGTCAGAAGATCGACGAACACGACGCCGAGCAGCGCAAACATCGAGCCGAGCGACAGGTCGATGCCGCCGGTGATGATCACGAGCCCCTCGCCGAGCGCGAACACACCGAAGAGGCCGATCAGATTGGCCATGTTCAAGAGGTTCACCAGCGACAGGAAGGCGGGATTGATCGCGCCCGTGATGGCGGCGATCACCACCAGCAGCAATGCCAGACCGAGCTCTTTCCTGATCATGGCGCGGCCGCTTCCGCGGTTTCCAGCGCCTGGCCCATGGCCAGTCGCAACACGTTGTATTCGCTGAACTGCTCCCGCTCGAGCACGCCGCTGACGCCGCCTTCATGCATGACCGCCACGCGGTCGGAGACGCCGATGACCTCCTCCATGTCCGAGGAGATCATCACGATCGCGACGCCCTGGTCGGCAAGCTCGCGCATCAACGCGTAGATCTCGCCCTTGGCGCCGACGTCGATGCCGCGGGTCGGCTCGTCGAAGAACATCACGCGCGGCTGCATGGACAGCCATTTGCCGAGCACGACCTTCTGCTGGTTGCCGCCGGAGAGCGTCACGGCCTCCATATCGATGCTTGGCGCCTTGATGGAGAGGCGCCTCACCTGCTGTTTCGCGACCTTGCGCTCGGCCGCGCCGCTGACCAGCCACATCCGCGCATGATCCAGCAGGCTCGCCAGCGTCATGTTCTCGCGGATCGGCAGCTCCAGCACGAGCCCGGATTTCTTGCGGTCCTCCGGCACCAGATAGATGCCTTGGCTGATCGCGTCGCGCGGCGATGCGACAGCGACCGGTGCGTTGTCGATCCTGATCTCGCCGCCCAGCAGCGGGTCAATGCCGAAGGCGGCGCGGGCAAGAGAAGTGCGGCCAGCGCCCACGAGCCCCGCCAGTCCCAGGATCTCGCCATGCCGCACGGAAAGATCAACCTGCCGGTCGGGAAAGGCCGACGTCACGACGCCGACGATATCGCAGCCGCCCGGCTGCGGCGCCTGTTTCGGCGGGGTATGCAGCGCTTTGAGGTCGCGACCGATCATCAACCGGATCATCGCGGCATGGCTTAGCTCGTTCCGCGCCAGCTCTCCCACGGTGCGACCGTCACGCAGCACCACGACGCGGTCGGCGCAGGTCATGATCTCTCCGAGCCGGTGAGAGATATAGATCACCGAAATGCCGTGCGCCTTCAGATCGGCAATCACCTCCAGCAGCCGTTCGGTCTCCGAGATCGTCAGGCTGGAGGTCGGCTCGTCCATGATGATCACGCGGGCGTCGATCGAGAGCGCCTTGGCGATCTCCACCATTTGCCGCTCGGCGATGGAGAGGTCTTCGACCAGCGTATCCGGCGCGAAATCGGCACCCAGCCGCTCCAGCAGCGGGGTCACCCGAGCACGCATCTCGGCATTGTCCACCAGCTTCAGCGGCCCGCCCATCAGCTTCTCGCGCCCGATGAACACGTTGGCTGCGACGTCGAGATTCTCGAACAAGTTCAGCTCCTGGTGCACGAAGGCGATGCCGGCCCGCGTCGCCTCGGTCACCGTGGTTCGGGCATACTCGCTGGTGCCGATGCGGATCACGCCTTCGCTCGGCGCGATCACGCCACCCAGCACGCGCATCAGCGTCGATTTGCCGGCGCCGTTCTCGCCGATCAAACCCAACACTTCGCCGCGATAGACGCGCAGATTGACGTCGTCGAGCGCCCTGACCCCGGGATAGGTCTTGCTGATCCCGCTGAGCTCCAGCAGTGTCTCTGCCATGTCTCCGCTTCCCTCCCGCCCAAAGCCCGGCCACCGCGGCGGCCGGGCCGTGAAGCACGCTGAAGTCACTTCTTCAGCAGCTCCTTCAGATGAGCGGTAAACTCCGCAACGTTGGACTTGCTGACCACCTGGGTCGGCACGATCAGCTTGCTATCAGCCGGAATCCAGGACTTGTCGCCGTTCAGCGTCTTGATGATGTTGATGGCGGAGAGATACCCGAACTCGTACGGCTGCTGCACGACAGTGGACTCGATCGTCCCGTCGGATATTCCCCGCAGCGTGCGCTGATCCTCGTCGAAGCCGACGATCTTCACCTTGCCGGCCTTGCCAGCCGCCTTGACTGCGTCATAGATCAGCGGAGTCTCGTAGCTCCAGAGGCCGGACAAAAGCGCGATGTCGGGATATTTGACCAGCACGTTCTCCATGTTCGCCTTGGCCTTGGCGAAGTCCACCTGGTCGGTGAACACGTCGACCAGCTCGACCTTGGTGCCGGCGATCGCGTCCTTGATACCCTGCACCCGCTCGCGGGCGTTGTCCGCGTCCATCGTGCCGACGAACAGCGCGATCTTGCCACCGTTCGGCAACGCCTTCTTGATCTCCTCGCCTGCCTGGCGCCCGGCCGCGACGTTGTCGGTGCCGATATAGGCGAGACGCTTGCTCTGCGGCGCGTCGCTATCCGTCGTGATCAACACGGTCTTGGCCGCAACCTTGTTGAGCTCTTCGGTTGCGTGCGGCGCATCGTCGACCGAGATGGAGATGCCGGCGACGCCGCGCACCAGCAGGTCGTCCAGCTCGCGCCGCTGGCCCGCCGCCGTCGCTTCGTTGGTGACGATCAACTGGATGTCGTATTCCGGGTGCTCCTTCTGAGCCTTTTCGAGCCCGCGGCCGGCGATCGTCCAGAAATCGGCCGCGGCATTGGTGACCAGCGCGATGGTCTTTTTCTGCTGGGCCTGCGCCGCCCCCGTGGCGATGGCCAGCGCAGCTGCGGTCGCAAACAGCGACACCATTAGTTTCTTCAGCGATTCGTTCATGTACACCTCCCTTGGGTCACCCCCGTTCAGGGGTTTCACAGCGCTTATGCGCTATCTTTTATTTACGTCGCGAACAAATGCCGCAGGGCAAACCAGCCGGATCAGGATGTACTTGCCCCTTCTTCAAGTCTAAATAGTACAGATGGTACGATAATAGTAAATATGGCTCCTGAAAACCGAATCCGATTGTGCTTTTCCGGTCACACACGCATCCCATCCCCTCAATTAAATTTACCTGATGAATTAAAGAGGCAGCATGGTTGACCAAATTGAGCCGTCCAGACGCGTGTCAAACACCGCCCGTGAATCCAACCGCGGCCGTCTCGTCGATGTCTTGCGACGCCAAGGGCCGCTGCCGCGCGTGGCGCTCGCCCGGAGTACAGGGCTGAGCTTCCCGGCCGTTTCCGGCCTGACGTCGCGGCTGATCGCAGAAGAGCTGCTCTGTGAGAGCGAGACGGCGGCAACGCCGTGGTCCGAGGACGGCGAGGAAGAAGATGCGGACGGGCTGAATGGCCGCCGCCGCGGCCGGCCGGCCGTGCTGCTGACCCTGAATCCGGAGTTCGGGCGCATCGCCGCGGTCTCCGTGCGCATGAACCTGATCGAGACGCTGATCGCGGATTTCCGGGGCTCCGGCGTCGCGCAGTCGCGACTTGCACTGTCGACGCGCGCGCTCGATGCAGGCGCGCTGCGCGATCTCGTGATTGCGCAGATCAATGCGCTGCTCGATGCGACGGCGACGCCGCGCCATCGGCTGTTGGGAATCGGGATTGCGCTGCAAGGCATCGTGAACGTCGACACCGGCACGACACTGTGGAGTCCCGCGCTGTCGATCACCGAAGTCGATCTGGCGACGCCGATACGTCAGGCGTTCGGCGTCGATGTCGTCATGGCGAACGACGCTGTCGCGGTCGCGCTCGCCCTCACGGCCGCCGAACCGGCATTGGCGCAAGGCCTCTCGGCCACGATCATGGTCGGTCACGGCATCGGGATGGGCGTCGTTGCCGATGGTGAAGCACGCTGGGGCGCCGGCAGCGAGATCGGCCATGTCAAGCTGGCGCCGGACGGGCCGCAATGCCGCTGCGGCCAGCGCGGCTGTATCGAGGCTTATCTTGCCGATTACGCGCTCTACCGCGACGCCCGCACCTTTCTCGATCTGCCGCCGGCGGACTCGCAGCAGCCATCGGAGGGACAGATGGCCCTGTTGCGCGAGCGCGCGCTGGGCGGCGATCCACGTCTCGAGCACCTATTCCTGCAGGCGGGTCGCGCGCTCGCCGAGGCGGTCGCAGCAACGATATCCGTGCTGCGGCCGCACCATGTCATCCTGGCGGGTCCAGGCCTGATGGCATTCGACATGATGCGCCACGCCTATGAGGAGCGGCTTGAGCAGGCGGTGTTGCCATGGCTGCTCAGGTCCACGGCGATCCATCTGCGTCCAAGCGAATCGGCGGTCATTGTCGAGGGCATGGTGCGACGGACGCTGCGGGTCGTGGACCAAAACCATATGGAAGCGACCGAGTAAGCGCCGAGAGCTAAGCGCTGGCTGGGGCGGGAGGGATCGAACCTCCGAATGGCGGAATCAAAACCTGCTCGATTATATAGTGATTTCAAGGCGCATTTGGAAAAAATGGTCGAAACACGCTCCAGTAATTTCAGTAGGTTGGCTAGTGTTTCCAAATGAAAAGGGGGCAGCTAGCGATCGATCGAGCAACGCAGCTGCCCTTCAGATTCGCTTAGTCATGGCGCGCGCTATCACGCATGCAAGCGCCTTGGCGTAAGCGTCTGAAGAACCCGATAAAGCGGCTCATTAAGAGACAGCCACAGCGGTAGAACAACCAATAACGTACCGGTCGCACCCTGGGCTTAACCAGCTGAAATTGGGCATTCGTCGCACGACATGGTGCCTCATTGCACTGTCTATGGTCCGCGTGGTCGGAACGTGCATTCGCGGGGCGAACCTTGGCATCTGTTGGTGCCCTATCTCCTGAAGCTATCCTCAGAACGGTTCACGGCGCGGCCTGGCGCCTTTTTCGTTCCGATTGATCCAATCTTCGGGTACCCTATTCTATCCGCGTCGGCGGAACTGCTGAAGTTGATAGATGGCTCCACGGAGAATGGAGATGGGCCGGCTCGATAAGCAGATGGATCCCTTCCACCCTGCCGCTCATCTGACTACGGAGGATCGCGTCCCCGAGGATCTAGAGCTTGAGCAAGTCGACACGGCGTCGTTAGTTGATCCGGCCCGAGAGGAAGCCGCCTCGTCGCCCGCGCATTTTGGGTCAGGCCGGCCGGCGGCAAGCGTAACGGGCTCTACCGACTGGATGCACCGAGCACGCCGCATCTGGCGGAGCCATCTCCAGCGCGAACAACTCCCCCGGACGGCCGGACGGTCGATGGGAAACTTTGAGCGGTGGTTGATCGCATTGCTGAGCGTCGGCTTTGTCGTGGGCTGCGTTTGCGCGATCATTGTCTTCATGCAGGCCAACGCGCGCAAATTGGAGATCGCAGCACTGCAACGTGACATCATCGCGCTCAAGCTACGCGTAGCCAGGCTCGATCAGATCGCAAGCACCAATGAGATACGTGAAAAAGCAAGCAGTGAAACATCCAAGCCGCCGTCGGAGACCCGTCCTGACCAGGCTCCGCTCATCCTATCTCGTGAAGAGATTCAGCTTATCCGAGACTATATCAAGCCTGCACCAGTTGCAGGCTCCGCGACTGAGACGATCAAGGTCGGCGAACCCGTCGTGGGAGACACCGTTCCGTTTCCCTCTCCGATCACGGAGAAGGTGCGGAAACTGCTCGGCGCACGATTTACCGTTCGCAATGGCGTTGTTGTCATCGTCCGCAGCGGCAGCCGTAACGCTGATGCTGTGATTGGGCCAAATTGACGAGAACTGGCCGTGATCGCAGTATCCGGTCGATTGCTTATGGCTGGTTGTTTGGTGGTCTTTCAATGAACCGCCGGCTGCCATTGAGAAGCTCGAGGTTATTGGCGATGACCGGATTACCTGGGTCGAGTGAATAGGCCTTCTCGAATTTCCGTCGCGCTGCATTCAGATTGCCGCGCAGCATGTACGAATATCCCTGGTCATTCAGAATCTGAACGGTTTCGCCTCCCAGCCGGATCGCTTGCGCATAGGCCTGATCGGCCAGATCGAAACGACGCAGCTTGTCGTAGCTCGCTGCGAGACCAATCCAGGCGGTGACGTCCTTGGGTGATTTCTCGACGGCGTCCTTGAAATAGCGCTGTGAGAGCCCGTAACTGCCGCGATTGTAATGCTCCAGCCCCAGCCGCACAGGCTCGTCCGACGGGTAGTACTTGACGTCGGTCGGCTCCTGCACCGGGTCCCCACCCGGTGGGTCTACGGGAGCCACGACGGCAGCCACCCTCGTGGTCTGGTCACATGCCGCAAGGCCTGGCGCCAGCCAGCAACAGGTCAGCAGTAGAATGGCACGTCGCATAATTTTTTGTCCCCCGCCCGGCCCAGCGGACTCACTGCACCGCACTCAATGTCCCGTCGCTGAACTCAACTACCAAAAGCCGCTACCTGCCCCCTGCCCCGCCGACTGGCACCGATATGCCCGACGATGCTCCCGCTCCCAATCCAGTTACGTTGACATTCTGCGTGACGGGCGGGCGCTGGCCCATTAGTTTCGTCGGATCACCGTTATCGGGAAGCTGATCCACCGGCTGTTGCTGGTTGCCGTAGCGCGTCACGGCCGAGCCCACACGTCGCGCGTCATACGCGATCCGGCGATCGCCCACGTATCGCGGCCATGGGTGGATGGTATGGGTCACGGCGTTGACCTGCTTGGCATCGCCGGCGGTCATCGTGATGCTGTTGGAACGCTGAAAGTAGCGGTCCACCTCGTCATGACCGGCGACGCCGTAACATCCCCCGAGCAGGATGGGCGCAAACAGAACCAGATGCCTGATCGTCATCTCGCGCGTCCTTTAGTTTAGAGTTTTGACGACCGTCTGATCGGCACTAGCGGCCGGGACGACGATGGGGGCCCGGACTTCAGGCGCGATGATGTGGCCATACGGTCCCTTCACTTCGCCTCCGGAATTGACGTAGTCATTGTAACGCTTGCGGACTTCCATCTGACCATTGAGGAAGAAATCGACGTCGTTGGCCGGCAGGCGGGAGTCGAGCGGCGAGGCCAATTGCTGACCGGGCGCCGCCGGCGCGACCAGGCGCGGCGTCACGATGATCACCAGATCGGTTTCTTCCTGCTGATAAGATTTGCTGCTGAACAGGCTTCCAATCACCGGCACCGAGCCGATCCAAGGTAACTGCGAAACGTCCTGGCGATTGCGGGTCTGCAACAGGCCGGCGATGGCAAAGCTCTGGCCATCGCGCAACTCCACCGTGGTTCGCGCGTCGCGACGGGTCAGCGCAGGAACGGTCGTCCCCTGAATCGTGACCGCGTTGGCGAAATCAAGTTCGCTGACCGACGGCTCGACCCGAAGATTGATCACACCGCGCGAGAGCACAGTGGGGACGAAGGCGAGCTCAACACCGAACTTCTTGTAGTCGATCGTGATTGTGGGAAAGCCGTTTGTTGTCTGGGTCGGTATCGGTACCGGAAACTCACCGCCGGCAAGAAAGCGCGCGGCATCGCCGGACAGCGTGGTCAGATTTGGCTCCGCCAGCCGGCGTGCCAACCCCTTGGTTTCCAGCGCCGAGATCAATAGGTCCACCGAGCCGCCGCTGCTGGTTCTGACAATGCTGGTCAACAAGCTTCCGAACGGGGCCGGCGCGATGCCCCCCGCTGTACCGGCGAGCGTTCCCAGAGTTCCTAGTACCGGAAGGCTACCCGTCGGGGGAGCGCCGACATCCCCTCCCCCGGCACCGAGAGGACCGTTGGCGGTATTGATCCCACCAATCGGTGATCGACCGGCGGCGGTCACACGACCCAGCCCGGTGTTACCAACGTTCGTGCCGTTGGCATTGGCCGCATAAAGATTGACGCCGAGATTGCGGCCGGCTTCTCGGTTGACCTCGAGGAAGCGCACCTCGAGCATCACCTGTTGCGGGGCCGCGACGCTCATCGCGTTGACGACGACCCCCCCTTTCGCGACCGTGCTGGTGGCGATCGCCATGGCCCGCTCGGCCGTAACTGCGTCGGCCGCGACCCCGCTGAGCACCACCTGGCCCTCGGAAGCCGACACGCGGATACCTTGCCCGCCGGTGCTGGTCCGGATGTTCTGCTGCAGATTGCCGGTATCGATCACGACCTCGACGTCGAGAATCCCGATCTGCTTCATCGAGCTGTCGAACAGGATGACGTTGGTAGTGCCGGTCTGCTTGCCCTGCACGTAGATGAGGTGATCGCTCAGCGACTTCACGTCGACGATGTCAGACGAGCCCGCCACGATCGTCGCAAAGGCCGTGTCGACTTTGAAGGTACGTGACTTGTTGAGGACGAGCTTGACCCGCTGGACGTCGTTCATCTCGCTGACGATGACGCCGCCGGATGAGCCCCGCCGGTCTGCAGCCGCCGCGCGGTCAGCGAACCCAGACGAGGCGAGCGCCGCGCCCAGACCCATCACGCCGAAGGCGAGAAGCCTCCCGACCTTGTTACCCGAAACGCCATCGCCACTCATCCGAGTCCCCCACTGCGATCCACGAAGATTCCCGCAAATCTACGTGCTCGACGTCCTCAACATTTCCCCTCTGCGCACCACGTCGCAGAGCTTACAATCTGTCCCACTACAATTCGTTACTTCGTGTTTCCAAGATCATCCTCCCTGATGCAGGCAGCTTGCAAGACGAGATACTTACCGCACCGCCGCAAGCGGAAAGAAAACTCTTCAATGTTGCCAGCGCGCATCATTCCCACTGGCTGTGGGGAACTATCCCGCAGCACGAGTGCAATTGGCGCGCGCTTGCGTCGCGGCTTTGCTATCGAAGGACATTCGGTCGCACGCTCGGAGATTCGCTTGGCCGAGTGCAAATCCCTCTGGTGAAATTCCGCACCCGCGCGTTTGACCAAACTCGACCAACTTCTTGATCCCCGATCGAAAAGCGGACGCCCGGACGGCGTGGCCACGTAGCGCTGTCGGGCGAAACATGTCAGGCGTGCTGCCATATTCGCCCCTAGAAGGGAATCTGGTTGGAGGCGCTCGGCGCATTGAGCGCTGTGCCCCATATGGGCATCAGCATGGTAAAGCTTGCCTGGGAAGCTGTAACACTCAAGCTGTTGCTGTTGGCCCCCACGGTCAGCGTTGGCGTGAGACCTCCGAAAAACAGGAAGGGTGCCGCGTTCTGCTTTGCGGAGGTGGACAGGGGATCCCCGGTGCAGCCGGCCGGCGACTGCGGCGGGCTTTGAAGCAAGGCAGGCGTATAGCAGCTGATCATGACCGCACGGGCGCCAGCACTCGCGAGCGTCCGCAAGGATTGCATCGTGATGGCATAGCGCCCAAGATCGAATATGACGAACATCAACGTGAAAAGCGCCACGGCCACCATGATAAATTCAAACGGCGCGACACCGCGATTGTCGAGCTTTCTCATCATTGCACCAAAGCGACAACTTGGGTGTAAACGATGGTGGTCGGAGCACAGCCTTGCGTGCTGAGGTAGCCGCCACCGGTCATGGTGAGTGTTTTGGCGATCACTTCCGAGCAGGTCGTATTGCTAGGTTGAGTCGTCCCGCCGAACGACACATTCGCTTTGGGAAAATACATCGCGCCTGCAAGCTTGATCACACCATTGCCGCCGATGTTGACGTTCGCAGTCGTTTGATCGTCAATCAGAACCCCATTCAAAGCAGGAAATGTCGGGTTGCTAGAAAGGGCCGAGAGATTGACATTCCCGCCGTTGATCGTGAGGCTCGAACTGCCGAGCAGCACAATGTTGACACCTGTGCCCGTGACGGTTGCGCCGGTGATGTTCACCGATGCATTATAGAAAAAATACGTTCCCGACCCTGTAAACGTCACATAATCTTGGTTCCCCCAGTTAAAGCTTCCGGTATATGCGCCGCTGCTGGTGTTGGGTGCAACGTTCCAGCACTTGCTGCCATTGGGATACGGTAGTCCGGTGATTGGGTTGATGGCGGGGCATGTAACCTTCGTAGATGCACTGGTGGTGGTTCCGGTTCTCGTGTTGATCGACGAGGTAGGATTGTTCAATCCCTGAAGTGGATCCAAGGCGGGAGGCATAAAGTAGTTGTGCGTTACGCCGGGGTTGGCGCAGGTGCCGCCAGGCTTACAGCCAGTTGTACCGAACAGGGCCCACCCCGCATCCGGGGGGGTAAAAGTTGGACTGCTGCCAAGTTGAACGCTGTAATCAGACATCAGCGGGCAACCCGTTCCGTTGTTGCTGAGATTACCAGCGAGTTTGAGCGCTCCCCCACCGTTCGGATCAGGTCCCAGCGCTAGGGCGCACACCTTGCTCGGTAGCTGGACCATTGCAATGGCTTGGGCGGGGATGTTGACGGTGGTCAAGCCCAGCACTGCCGCCAGGTACGCCGGTTGTTGCTGGCTGACTCTGGCGCGCACAGCGTTGCCCGTGCCCGCAACGGGCGTTGTGAACGTGCCCGCATTGTAGTTGCCGATATCGATCTGCACGACCCGCGAGGTTCTCGTCGGAAGGCTCGTCGGACAATTCCTGCCCGGATAGGCGGTAGCGTCATTGGGACTGTAGTTGCAAAACCCATTCTGAGCCGCGAATTCCTTGCCGCGATAATCCACTGACTGCGTCTCGCAGGCCGCACCCGCCATTGTACATGAAAGCCGCAATGCGCCGGAATAGGCCGCTGAGTCGGCGGCGTTCTGCGCGTGCTGGCGGGTGACGTACCACGATCCAGCCTCGGCCCCGAGTGCGACCACTCCGATCAGTGGCACGAGAGCGATGACTGTTGCGAATGCGACGGAGCCTCGTTGGGAATGGAGTAGATCACGCATGGAAACACCCTACTGGAAGCGTTCTGAGTGACGCAGCGTGTACGTGCAGGTGGTGGGACACAGCAGCGAACCCACAAAAGGCGGGCGTGCCCCAAGCGGAGCCAAAGTGATGGTTGTCGAAAATGTAATGTACTTCGGAGAAGCAAGATTGCTCGGCGAACAGGTGGCCCCTGCGTCGCCGCACAAAACCTGAAGGTTGCTGATCGCATGACCTGCGACTGTGGTCTGTAGCCCTGTCTTCCAGCTCACCGTGCCGTCAGGGGCGAGCGGATTAGCGTACTGCACATACTGCCCGAAGGAGCGCAATGCGCTCCATGCGGAGATAAACTGGAAGCCCGCGGCGGCTAAGTCGGCGAGCGGCACAAGCAGGAACGACACCAAGAAAATGTAGACGATCATGGTCTCAAGTGCGACGGCGCCGCGTTGATCCACGATCAAAGACTTCTTGCGGCTCATGAGTTGACCTCCACCGATAGTCACCCATCCGGTCGTCGACCGGAACAGCACTCACCAAACGTAAGGGACCACTCTCCAGCGCGATGCTTCGTAACCGGAATATTCCGGGCAGTTGCGACGAAGCAGGTCCTCTTCGTAATAAATGCGGCAAACCTGAACGCCGATATGCAAGACGAGCAAGGCCGCTGTCAGCGGCGTCGGGCTTCTCAGCACCACGCCCAACACGGCGATTTCCTCCGCAAGGTAGAGCGGGTGCTTGATCCACCGATACGGGCCCGTTTGCACCACGTTGCGCGCCTGTGGCACCAGACTGAACGACCTGCCAAGATGTCGGATGGTGACCAGCATCATGATCATGCCGATCAACACGCACGCGGTGGACGCCAGGTTTGGTAACGCCTTGTCGGTTTCGCCGAAGAAGGCGATCGTCCACGGCATGTAGGTACCGACGAACGCCGCTATCCTTGGCAGACGGCCGTTCGCTTGCGCCTTCGCCGGAGGCCGCGTGATGATCAACAGCGCCAGGAGCACGTAGAAGACAGCGAGGCAAACACTCGACAGGAGCGACGGCCAGGGATCATGAGCCGACGATCCGATCTTGATGGCGACGCCAAGCGCCAGCAACATGAACCACATGCCGCCGAACAGTTGCATCGTCCGATCGTAAGAGGAGGTTTTCGACAGGGCAATCGTGCTCATGGCTACTTACCGAAGCTGGCGAACGAACGCACGAGGTGCAGAATGGGACTTCCTCCCAAAATGACGAACATGGCTGGAAGCAGGAACAACACCATCGGAATAGTCAGCTTGGCGCCCAACTTGTGTGCTCTTTCTTCAAGCTTGGTAATACGTTCGCGCCGGAGGTCGACAGCGACACTCCGCAGAGCCTGGCCCACCGGCGTTCCGTATTGCAGGCTTTGGGCGACCATGAGTCCGAACCGCCGGAGCCCATCCGACGTAGATCCCAGTTTATCGAATGCGTCGCTGCGCCTTGGCAGGATTCGGAGATCATCAAGAAGGCCGCTCATGACCCGGGCTATAGCAGGATTGGTCTCATGCATTTCTTGCGCTACGCGTGCCAGCCCGCTTTCCAGGCCCATTCCCGATTCGCTGCACACAACCAGCAAATCGATCATATCCGGCGTGCCCAGTCGAATGGCGGCATCAAACCGCCGCTTCAGCACCGCCAGTATCAATCGCGGCGCTAAAATGCCGATCGCCACGCCAATAAGTGTGAAGACCAGCACATCCAGCAGTGCCTTCCCGAAAAGCTGAGCGACACACCCGGCGATGATCGGGCAGAGGGCCATGCTGACGGCTTTGACACCGATCCAGGTCGGCAAGGCTCGATGATGATTGAAACCTGATGATTGAAGGATGGTTCGTAGCTGATCCAGATTTTCCTCAGCATAGAAGCGACGATACCGCATGCCGAGTGACGAAAACCAACCGGTCACATCCTGGAAGGGGGCAGACTGGCCAGCAACGCCCATCACAGCGTTCGACACCCGGGCGTCCAATGTACGAACGTGTATTTCGCGGATAATCAACATGCAGGACGCAGTCCCAGCCACGACTGCGAGGGCCACCAGACTGAGACCAGAGGTCATAGTGCTGTTTCCCTTCTGACCATCCAACTTATCACCAGGGCTCCAACAAGCACCGAAACGACTGCGTAGACCAGCAGCTTGTTTCCGACCGGATCGGTGAACAACAGATCGACGGTTTGCGGATTGGCTGCGTATAGGACCCCACCTGCAATCAATGGCGAGACCGTCAGCGCTCGTGAGGAAAAGATCACCTCTCCCGCCAGTGCCTTGGCGCGAGCAGCCAGCGCCACACGTTGCCTGACAGTGTCTCCCAGGTTCTGCAAGGTCTCGGCCAGGCTGCCACCGGACTTCATCTGAACGGCAAGTGTCACCGCAAAGATCGCATACTCCGCCACCTGAGTTCGCCGATAGACAGCCTGGACAGCTTCCTCTGGAGGTCTACCCAGATTCACTTCGCTGCATACGATGGCAAACTGCCCAGCCGTTGGCTGCGGCATATCGCGCGCGAGGGCACGAAATGCCTCGTGCACAGGCAGGCCTGATCGCACGGTACTTGTCACCAGCTGGATCGCGTCAGGCAGCTGTCGAAAAAGCTGAAGAGCGAACCGACGTTTCTGCCATCCGAACAGGCCTCGTATCACAATAATGGCCGTGATTGCGGCGACAATGGACACGTAGACCAGGGAATATCCCAGCTGGCTGTTCGCATAAAGGATCGCTGCTGCTCCGAATGCACCGGCGAGCAGCACATAGGCCGGATGCAACACGTAGGGTATATCGGGATTGTAATTGGACAGCCGATTGAGAAACTGAGCCTGGGACCCGGTCTCCAAGCGGCGAATGGATGGTAGGTTAGCCGGATGCGACGTTGGCAGAGCAATCGCCAACTGGCGATTGATGCGTCTTTCCCGAGCGTCGAGCCACAACGAGATGGCTGCTGCACACATCGCGAGGGCCAGAACAGTGACGATCACGGACTCCAGCATCATACTTGCCTCATGGCCTCGGCCCAAGCACCATCTAGCCCGAAATAGACAAGACGGCTCTTGAACTTCGGAGTTGCAAGGTTGGACTTATAGCTGCCCGATATCCGCCCGTTCACATCCTCCTCTTGATACTCGAAGGCTGCGATGTCATTGGTGGTGATCACCTCCCCTTCAAGGCCGATCACCTCGCTGATCTGAATGATGCGGCGCTGTCCGTCCCGCATGCGTTCGACCTGCACGATGAGGTCCAGCGCCGCGACGATCTGACTTCGAATGGCGCGCGACGGTAGATTGACCTGTCCCATCTGCACCATGTTTTCGATGCGGGTCAGGGCATCCCGGGTACTATTCGCGTGTACCGTGGAGATCGAACCATCATGGCCGGTGTTCATCGCCTGCAGCATGTCGAATGCTTCGGCACTGCGCACCTCGCCAACGACGATCCGGTCGGGACGCATGCGCAGGGCATTTACCAGCAGATCGCGCTGTGTCACCTGCCCTGTGCCCTCGAGACTGGGAGGCCGGGTCTCCAGGCTGATCACGTGCGGCTGCTGAAGCTGCAACTCCGCCGCGTCCTCGATCGTGACAATGCGTTCGGTGTGATCGATGAACTGGCTCATAGCGTTCAGGAGCGTCGTCTTGCCGGATCCGGTACCGCCGGAGACCAGAACATTGAGCCGCGAGCGGGCGGCGATCTCCAGCAAACGTCCGATGGCCGCGGTCATTGAGCCGTTTTCAATCAATCCGGCTATGTCCAAACGGCGGCTTGGAAATTTTCGGATGGAAATGCACGGACTATGGATCGCCAGCGGCGGGAGGATGATGTTGACCCGGCTGCCATCCAGCAGGCGACAATCGACCATCGGACTGGACTCGTCGACGCGCCGGCCAACCTGCGCGGCAATCTTCTGAGCGACGGAAGCAATGTGACCATTGTCCCGGAATCGCACCGCAACTCGTTCCAGCTTGCCGTTTCGCTCCACGTAGACATTACTCGGACCGTTCACCATGATATCGTTGATCGATTGGTCCAGTAGTAGCGGACGGAGCGGCCCGTAGCCCGTCATGTCGTCGGCAATTTCGTCTGCGAGCTGCAGCTGCTCACGGCCCGACAGCTCGAGCCGTTCCTGGTTGGCAATTTGATGGATGATCTCCTCAATCTGCCGCCGGAGAACTTCCCGCGAGACGGTTGCGGCCACCGATGGCTCGATCTGCTCAATTACCCGTTCGCGCAGCGAAGGCGGGATTATGGGTTGGTCGATCGGCGGTTCGTCGCGCCTTGGCGCGGGCGACGGCACGCTCGGTGCGGATACAGCCGTGCTGAGCGGCGGCAAAGGCAAGCCCATCGCAGATGCAGGGAGGCTTGTCGTCAATGAAGATATGTGAGCTGGTGCGTCGTCTTCACGCCTACCAAATTTTTTCATCGCAGATGTGCTGTGAGCACCCTCCTCCACCAGCCACTCCGCTCAGCAGCGACACCGCTGATCTCCCGTACGATCGGTGCCAGGTGGCGCCGCAATTTTCTGACGTGCTTCAGAGCTGGAATGCCCAGATTGAGCGCCTCGGTCATGCCCTTGCCGAGATCGGGAATGACGATGTCGGGCTCTGCACCCAACGCCTTGACGACCGCCGCCCTCGGCAGGCCCCCGGGACGACCGGCCCGGTTGAGCAAGGTAAAGACCCGGTCCTTGCCCGCGATGTTGATCACGGCGGCGCGTAGCGCATGGGCATTGCGAAGTCCGGTCACCTCGGATTCGAGCAGCACCATCACATGACGGGAAAGTTTAATCACGGGATAGATCGACGGCGGAAACGGGACGGGTACATCCACGACGATGTAGTTGAACCGTTGACGCAGCAGACCCAGCACGTGTCGTATGCCAGCTTCCGTAATTTCGAGCTGCGCATCGAGGTCCTCGTCGGCCGAGACCAAGCAAACCCTTTCGTTGACTTCGATTGCCGCGCGCTCGAGGAAGAGTGTGTCCGCCCGCATCGGATTTTCCAGAGCGATGCGCAGCCCCGGCCCGGGACGAACACCCAGCATCACGGCGGCCTCGCCGCCCTGCAAATGAAGATCAAGCAGCGCCACTTTGGCCTTGGTTGTCTCGGCGAGTTGCAGCGCCAGATTGATCGCGATGCTCGTGGCGCCGGCGCCGCCCTGCGCCCCGCAGATCGAGACCACGTGCCCGCCACGATCGATGTGGTTGGCTGCCACGTCGCCGAGCAGCTTGGGGCGCAGCTTGTCCAGGACCATATCGCGCGTGAGCGGCCGCGGCAGATACTCCGTCAAGCCGAGCTCCAGGAGCTCACGGTAGAAGGTAATCTCCCTGTTATCGCCGATCACGGCTACTCGGACATCGGGTGGACAGACGCCGGACAGCCTTTCCAGTTCAGTAAAAGGATCATCGATGCCACTGATGTCTGCCACCAGCGCAAACAGGTCGGTGTCGGTTTCAAGCATCCGTATGGCATTGCGGATCGTGCCGCGCCTGATCGAGAGGTTGGCGCCTTCGAGCCCCTTGCGCAACGCCGCAGCGCTGAGCTCATCATTTACGAAACCGACGATGCGGTTACGCGTGACGATTGAGGTCGATTCTTCAGGCGGAGTGGCTATGGCAATGTTCATCAGCGTTTCTCCGACAACCTGTTATCGTAACCCACCGCCGTTGCAGTCGGGCCTACGGCATCCGATGCACCGTCGCAGCTGACGAGAGCGTCTTCCACTTGCTTTCTGACCGTGTATTGCTTGACCTCACCGCCTGAATGAACGACTACTGCCGTTCTCTGTGCAGAAATTGCATACTGGCGGGCAAGTTCAGGCGACACATCACAGCTCGACATCGCGCCGGTGTCTGCCTTGTCCCACTGATCGACTGCTGCGCGTACGGCCAAGGAGAGCGTCCCGAGCTGCTTTGCGACGGTGACTTTCTTGACCTGGACTTGCGTAAGCTCCAGTGAAACAGTCTGCGTTTGCTTACCTGCCATCCCGCTAATGGGTCGCGCGCCCTGCACGATCTCCTGATCAATCGCGATGACTCGAACATTGCGCAGAACGGTTTCGCTCAGGGCGCGACGCGCGGTATCGACTTTCTCGAAAACCTGGGTCAACACGACGTCCACGTGATCGCCCGGCCTGATGAGGCCCGAGACACCGGCCTCCTCGTCAACCTTGATGCTGATGGCACGGCTGTCTGGCGCCAGGATACTGGCGAGGAAACCGCGGTCCCGCGGACGCAGGATATCCTGCAATGTAACGAGACTGCCCGCTTCGACGAAGTTGCGGATGAGTGAACCCGGAAGTCCGGACTTGGACTCGGGGGTTTCAAGGATAGCTCCCTGGGGAACGCGCTCCGGCGGCACCGCGCGCACGGCGAAATCCTCTTCGCGGGCCAACGTCCCCCTCGGCAACGGCCGTACCGCGATAAAGTATCCGGCCGTCGCCGGCGCCGCCGGCGCGAGGGTCGTCGCTGTCACCTGTACTGGGACCGGAGGGCTGGCCTTCGGCAGGTTCATGCTATAGGCAATCAGTCCGAACGCTGTGGTTGCAAGCAAAAGCACCACGATGATCGACAGACGCAGCGCGGATGACATTTCACGATCCTTTGCTCAGTATGGTCCAGATACCGCCACATGCGATAGCAACTCCGTAAGGCAGCGGGGCGTGTCGCAAATGGCGCCAACGCTCGATCGCGTAGATCCGCCGTACGAGCGACGATCCGGCGGGTGCCAACCTGGGATATGGCAGGTGGCGCATCATCAGATGCCCCAAGGCAAGAACGCCGCCGGCCAGCACGGTGACCGTTAGCAACTGCATCACGCCGCTCGGCGGGAGACCAACCGCCAGGGCAACCAGCAGCTTGACATCGCCGCCACCAATTCCTCCGCGCGCGTATAGGACAAAAAGCAGCAGAAAGAGGATCGCGGCTGCGATCAGCGACACAGCGACTTGAATCGGGCTAGGCAATTGACCGGCGATCCCGAGGAGCGCCAGCGCGAGACAAATTTCGTTTCGGATCAGGCGCGTCGCAACGTCCATCGTTGCGACATAGAGCAACAACAGGATTTCCAGGATCGAGGCTGTGGGAGCAATCCAACTCATGAAATGCACGGTTCAAAAAAGGTGGAAGGCAAACTAGCGGGAGCACTCCTGCGGGAGGGGGGCAGCTTGGATTGCCCCCCTCTGGCGCCAAGATGGCCGTATCAACCAGCGATCGCGGTGGCGAAAGCGGTGGTGATTGCGGTGATCCCGGTCGTTAACGCCGCCCCGATCTGTCCACCGGCTCCGCCACCGAACACAGCACCCACTGCGCCAACGATGCAAACCGCGACGATGATGTACTCGAATGACACCACCCCATCCTGGTCCGTCCGCAGACGCTTCAACGCTTCCTTGGTCTCGATGTAATATTGCAACATTGGAAGAATCCCTTCTTTCAAGATGAATTTGCAGACACCTCGGCAACTTCCAGCGGCTGCGGATTATATCCGGCCGCCAGCGATAAACTATCCATTAAATGTTTATTAGCGTCAATATTTAATATATAATGCCATCCTGAATTAACCGCCGCAAAACGCGCCGTCGTGACAACCCAAAAATCGATAAAACGTCGTAATACAAAGACGATAGCCGGCCAACAATCGGAATCCTGGGCAGAGCGCTGGCTGAGAGTCATTAAAGAATCACGGATTATTACGGGTGGACGGCGATATAATTTGATTATTCGGAAATTCGATATTTATGCAAAGCCGATGAGCTGTCGGAGTGCATCCAACCCTTTCAATCCACTCGCATATGACCGGCGGATGCAGCGACGACACCAGCGTGCATGGATCAAATTTCGCGAGGTCGGCCGGATGACCTAGCGCGCCGTCTGCAAGCCGTTGATATCGCCCGTGCGGTAAGCGCTATGAATGCCTTGATGGCCTCGTGCCTCTCACACCGCACCTCCTCGGCCTCTGGCTTTGCAGCGATTTGCGTCGTCAAGCGAAGTTGGCCTCCGGGACGAGGCCATTTGATCCTTCGTCGTCCGGCTCGGCGTCGCTACTGGATTGCCTCGTCCATCGGTTGCTTGACCGGTTACTTCTGCCGGAACGACTGATTGAATGACATCGCGAGCGGCCCGACGATGTAATCAAACGCGGTTCGCTGGACGGTCGGGATCATAACGGTCGCCGGCATGCCAGGGTACAGGCGAATGTTCGGCATGTCCGCCAACTCACTCTGATCAATCCGGACAAAGGCCGTGTAGTACGGCGCATTTGTCTTGGGATCAGTGAGGCGGTCAGCCGAAACCTGAATGACGTCGCCGTGAATGATCGGGACGATGCGCTGCTTGTAGGCAGTGAGATGGACTTCGGCGCGCATATTGGGATGTACGTCGCTGATGTCCTCCACCGCAACCTGGGCTTCGATGGTGAGTGCGTCCTCGGCCGGTACGATGTCGAGGATCTTGTCGCCGCGCTGGATGACGCTGCCGACGGCGAACACGGTCAATCCCACGACCCGGCCGGTATAGGGCGCCCGAATTTCCATGCGACCCAGGACCGACTTTGCACTCAACGCCTTCGGAATGACCTCGAGCAATCTGGCCTGCGTGTCACGCAAGTCCTTGGTGACATCTGTCATCCGATCATTGTCGAGTTGGGCGATCTGCTGCTCTTGCTCGGCGATGGCCTGTCGGGCCTTCGCGATACCGGCTTTTGTATCGGCGATCTGGCCTTCCAAACCGTACGCCGTCCGCTCCAGCTGGAGAATTCGCGGACGCGCAATCAGGCCCCGTTCGACCAACGGCGCAAGATCCTTTGCCTCGTTGCGGACCGAGTTGATCTGATCGGTGAAGGCCTTGACCTGTGCCTCGGCGCCCACAATCTGTGACCCAAGCTGGTTGATCTTCTCGCGAATGACGCTTCGTTGCCCGTCAAGCGATGCTCGCCGACTGTCGAACTGATTGAGCTGACCGGTCCATACGCTCTTAAAGTAGCGGTCATCAGAGCGCGCCCTCAAATCGGCCGGCATGGCCAGCTCGGATCCATGATCGAGCTCCGTCAGGAGCCGTACTTCCGTTGCACGAAGCACGGCATATTGTTGTGTGAGCACCTCATACTCGGCACGGACCTGCGTATCGTCCAGAACGATCAGGAGATCGCCTGCCAGCACCCGCTCCCCTTCCCGGACATGCAATTCCCTGACAATGCCGCCATCGAGGTGCTGAACGCTCTTGCGGTTGCCGTCGACCTTTACGATAGCATTTGCAACCACGGCGCCGTTGAGTGGTGCCGTCAGCGCCCAGGTGCCGAATCCGCCGAAAAAGATGGCGATGATCAGCCATCCCGCGAGTGCTACGCGACGAATCGAGTCGCTCGGTGCACCGCTCCTGAGTTGATCACTCGTCGAGCTCGGCGCTAATGCGCGTGGTTTCGACCAGCTTGTAAACTCCATCAGCGCCATGACCATGTCCTAACCCGTCGTCTCGCGGACCGTGTGGATCGGTACGGGCCTCGTCAGACGGGCCAGGATCTCGGCGCGCGGTCCGAACATCTCGACGACGCCTTCACGCAGCACCAGGATCTTGTCAGCCACGCCGATGGTGGCCGGCCGATGGGAGATAATCACCACCGTCGTGCCGCGCTTCTTGAGTTGAAGAATGCAATCGGCGAGCGCGGCGTCTCCTTCGGCGTCGAGATTGGAGCTCGGCTCGTCGAGCACGAGAAGGCTCGGATTGGCGAAGATGGCGCGGGCAAGACCAATACGCTGACGATAACCGCCCGAGAGTATGGCGCCGCCTTCTCCCACCTGCGTATCATAGCCATCCGGCAGGCGCAGGATCATCTCGTGCACGTCCGCCATCCGCGCCGCCAGAATCACCTCCCTGTCTTCGCCCTCCTGGAATCGGCTGATGTTGACGGCAACAGTGTCAGCAAACAGCTCAATATCCTGGGGGAGATAACCGATATGCTGGCCGAGTGACGTCTTGATCCAGCTCGAGACGTCCGCCCCGTCCAGTCGCACCGCGCCTGCAGATGGCGCAAGCACACCGACCAGATGACGCGAAAGCGTGGATTTCCCGGCGCCCGAAGGACCAATGATGCCTAGTACTTCGCCCGGCTCGATTGCGAACGATACCCCGCGCAGGATGGGCTTCGAACCAAACGGCGGCACATAGGAGAGCCCCTCGACCGAGAGTCGGCCCTGCGGGCGCGGCAGCGTCAAACCGACCTCCCGTTGGGGATCGGCTTTCAAGAGCTCGCGGATGCGCAGGAATGCTCCACGAGCAGATACAAGATTGCGCCAGGATCCAACGATCTGCTCTACCGGCTGCAGGGCTCTTCCGAGCAGAATGCTCGCGGCGAACATGGCGCCGACAGTTGCAAGTCGCTCGATCACGAGATAGGCGCCGAGGCCAAGTATCATCGACTGCATGGCAAGCCGCAGAAAACGGATGATGCTCTGCATGGTGGCGGCGCGATCGCTCGCAGAGACCTGCCGTTCAAGCATACGGGTGCGATCACGGGCCCAACGCCTCAGCAGCCCTTCGGTCATGCCCATCGCCCGCACCACTTCGGTATTGCGCAGGCTCATCTCTGTAAAGCTGTAGCTCCGGGAAGCCGCCTCGCCGGCCTCCGTCAACGGCAGCTTGACCCGCCACTCGTTAAACAGGGCCATAAGAATCAGCAGGATGGAGCAGCCCAATGCGAACGCCCCCAGGAACGGGTGCAGCACAAAAATCACGGCAATGTAGATCGGCGCCCAGGGCAGATCGAAGATCGCATGGATCCCCATGCCGGTGACGAACTGGCGGAAGGTGTCGAAATCGCGCAGCAGCTGGCTGCGCGCGCCGCCGGCGCCAGCGGAGCGATGAATGATCGCCGTCATCACGCGCGCCGCGATCGTCTGGTCGAGGCGAATGCTGGCGCGGGTCAGCACGCGGGCGCGTACGGCATCCAGCCCTGCCAGCGCCAGCAACGCCATCAACAGCGCGATCGTGAGCATCAGCAGCGTGATCTCGCTGGCGCTTGCGATCACCCGGTCATAGACCTGCAGCATGTAGAGCGGTCCGGCCAGGTAAAGCAGATTGATCGCCAAGCTGAAGATCGCGGCAGTGACGAAATAGCCCCGGCAGCTTTGCAGCAAACGCCGGAGTTCGTCGGGTCTTTTGAACGGAGTACTCACACAGATCAGCGGAAAATCCGCCCCTCTTCAAAATCACGCCGTAATCCAAAGTCAGGGCCGCAACATTCGCCCCGACCCATTTCCCCGCCGCGCATCAGGCCAGATGGTCGTGGTAGCTGATGAGCGTTCCCGTGTTCTTGTCTGCCTCGGTTTGGAAGCCCGCGGGGTCGTACTGGCCCAACAGGGTAATATTGGCGGTATGGACTCCGTCGGTCACCGACAGGGTTCCTCCAGCACCAGCCTGATTTGCGACATAGCTCGCGGTCGTGCCGGCCCCGAATGCCACATCGAGGAGATCAAGGTGGTCATCCCCGTTAAATCCGGACACGACCCCGCTAAAGTCGAAGGAGTCATGGAGCACGATTGTCCCGGTCGCTTGGGCATCAAGCGTGACATGCGCAGATGAGGCCGCTCCGAATTCGAGTGTGGCCGAACCGCTAATCTGAGCCGTTCCGTTACCGCTGACATTGCCATCGATTGTGACGTTGCCGCCATTGGCCCACAACACGCCGGTGTTGACGAGGTCGCTGTGGACCTCCAGTCCACCGGTTCCTGTTGCCTCGATCGTGCCGGTGTTGGTGACGGCGTTAGCTCCGGTATCGATGTCGAGCGCATTGGTGCCGGTGGCGATGATCGTGCCTTCGTTGACCAGCACCATCATCCCATCCCCGAGGTGGCCGGCACCGGAGATCGTGTTGTCCACGTTCGTCAGCGTAACGTCGGAAACCGTTCCGGTGATCACGTTCTCACTGCTGTCGGACAGGATGACCTGCCCGTGGCCCTGCAGCGTGATGCCGTGCTCGATCAGTTCGAGATCGGTCTCGCTTCCGCTCGAGTTCAACTCGATCGTGCCGGTATTGTCGATGATGCCGGAGAGCGGCAGGATTGCACCATCGGCGATCACCATGTGGCCGGCGTTTTCAGTGACCGGCGTTTGATCGAAGATGAAGTCGCTTGCCGTGAGCGACGAGGCATCGACCCCATGCAGCGTGATCGACTGCCCCTCTCCCGCTGAGATCACCGCGTTGCCGTTACTGTCATTGGCCGTGTGCGCCTGAATGTCGCCAAAGCCGGTGAACTCGGCATAACCGACCAGATCGATCTGGTCGTGCGCGGTGTCAAAATTGTAGATCGTATCCCGGCCAATCGGTTGAGCGAAAACGAGCAAGTCGTTGCCGCTCGAAGCGGTCAGGTTGTCGTCGCCCGAAATGGCGAAGATTGGTGAACCGGCCGCGTAAGCTTCAATATTGTCGAAAACAACCCTGGTTCCCGTGCTGCCGTCTGCCTCCGTCCACGTTTCGGCAACGTTCAGGACAACCGCACCCGCGAAGTCGGTGAGCGTGGTAACTGCTAGCGACCGGACATCATTTGTTTGCACCGTCCAGGTGCCGTTGCCTTCGTTCGTCCCCGCGTTCAAACTCCACCCCAACGGAACACCGCTGACTGTGACCGTTATCAGGTCGTTCAGGTCCGACGAGGGATCGGTCAGACCAAGGTTGATCTGCTCGCCGGCGATGCCGGCCGGAGCTACTCCCGTCGCAAAATCGGTGGCAGTCAATGACGTCACCCCTGCGAGGTGTATTTCCAGCAGGCTGGCGGTGCCGCCGTTGAGGGCGCCATTCGTGGCGTTACCGTAGACGATCGTCTGGTTGTTGGCAGTATCGACAAACCAGGCAAATGTATGGGCCGCAACTGAGCTCGTCGCCGTGGCCAACGACGTGCCGATCGATGTGATTGCAAGGCCCGAGGTGGCCGCGATTTTGTCAGACCCCGACGCAAAATCGGTGACAATATCGAAGCCGGCATGGTTTGAGTCGGTAACGGCCGTATACCTGAACGTATTGTTTCCGGTGCCGCCTGACAGAATATCAATGCCGGCCCCGCCGGTGAGCGTATCGTTTCCAGAACCGCCGAGAAGCAGATCGGAGCCGTTTCCGCCATTCAGGGTATCGTCGCCGCCGAGACCCACCACGATATCGTTGCCGTCGTTACCCGAGATTGTCTCACCGTTGGCAGTTCCAACCAGGGTATTATCCGAAGGATTGCCGGTTAACCCCGCAAGGAGATTGGGCAAGTCATCGGCGATCGCGGAATAGGTCGCAGCGCCACCTCCATTGAGTGCGAGCGCGAGATTTCCGTTTTCGAAAGCGGTGGCGCTCGCTTGCCAGCTCGAAGCTAAAAGGTCGAGAGTTCCTGTCGGAGAACCGTTAAAGTAGTTTTGTAACGCTCCTTCGAACGTTGCATTCGAGAGAACTTGCTCAAGCTGAGTGGAGGAGAACACCAGGGTGATGTCGTCTGCACCATTTCCACCGTTATAGGTGGTTGTCCCGTTGATGTGATTCCATGCTGTCACCAGAGTATCGCCGCCATTGCCCATCAAGACAGACCAATTGCCTGAAGGGGCCGGCGTATTTCCATCAAAAGTATTGTTGGCGAAATTGGCAATGTCAGTACCGTTTCCAAAATTGATCACGTGTCCACTGACGCTACCGGCCAACGTTATTGTGACGGTCACAGGATTGGAAGAGAGAGAGCCATCTGAAGTATGATAGGTGAACGAATCCGTGCCTAAGAAAGAGTCTGTCCGCGTGTAAGTAAATGAGCCATTGGGGTTAAGCGTCACCGTTCCGTGGGTCGGGTTGGTGTCTTTGACCGCAGTTATTGCACTGTCTGGATCAGAGTCGTTGGTGAGAACTCCTGGCGTTGTAACCGTCAAGATATTTCCGCCTGAAGTGTCGAGGATATATGCGTCATTCTGCGCCACCGGCGCGTCGTTGACCGGCGTCACCGCCACCGTCGAGGTCGCGATGTTGCTGGCGTGATTGGCGCCGGCCCCATCGTCCACCTGATAGCTGATGGTGCGGGTCGCACCCGAGGGGTTATCGCTTGAGTTCGAATACGTCACCGAACGTAGCGCCGCCTGGTAGTTCGCCACAGTCGCAGAACCGGTCAGCGTCAGCACGCCGGTCCCCGCATTGTAGCTGCCCGTGATGCCATTCTGGTTGGTGAAGCCGAGCACATCCTGGCCTGAGGCGAAGTTGGTTGTGATCGATACCGTCGCCCCGGTCAGATTCGTGCTGTCGACATCCGATGCCGTCAGCACGGTGTCGATGGCCGTCGCCGCCTGGTTCTCGGTATAGGACAGCGTGCCACCATTAGCGTTCAACACCGGCGCGTCGTTGACCGGCGTCACCGCCACCGTCGAGGTCGCGATGTTGCTGGCGTGATTGGCGCCGGCCCCATCGTCCACCTGATAGCTGATGGTGCGGGTCGCACCCGAGGGGTTATCGCTTGAGCTCGAATACGTCACCGAACGTAGCGCCGCCTGGTAGTTCGCCACAGTCGCAGAACCGGTCAGCGTCAGCACGCCGGTCCCCGCATTGTAGCTGCCCGTGATGCCGTTCTGGTTGGTGAAGCCGAGCACATCCTGGCCTGAGGCGAAGTTGGTTGTGATCGATACTGTCGCCCCGGTCAGATTCGTGCTGTCGACATCCGACGCCGTCAGCACGGTGTCGATGGCCGTCGCCGCCTGGTTCTCGGTATAGGACAGCGTGCCACCATTAGCGTTCAACACCGGCGCGTCGTTGACCGGCGTCACGTTGATCGTGTCGGTCACGGCCACGCTGTTGGCGGCCCCGTCATTGGTGATGATGGTGACGGTGCGGGCCAGGCCCGACGGGTTGTCGCTGGTGTTGAAGTAGGTCACCGAGTCCAGCGCGGTCTGGTAGTTCGCGACGCTGGATGACCCGGTCAAAGTGAGCGTTCCGGTCGCTGCATTGAACGATCCGGTGATGCCGTTCTGGTTGGTAAAGCCCAGCACATCCTGGCCGTTGACGTAATTGCCGGTGATCTGCACCGTCGCCGAGACGAGATTGGCGTTGTCGACGTCTGACACCGTCAGCGCCGGGTCGATCGCGGTGGCGGCGTGGTTTTCCGTGTAGTTCAGCGTATGACCGGCAACCGCAACCGGCGTGTCGTTGGTGCCGGTCAGCGTGATCGTCAGCGTCGAGGGGGCGCTGGCGCCATGCTCGTCGGTGACCGTGTAATTCGCAACCACGACCTGCGTCGCGCCCTCGGCCAGGTGCTGGTAGGCCGCATTCGACGCCTCGAAGCTGTAGCTGCCGTCCGCGTTGATCGTCAGGCCGGCGACCGCGCTGGTCTGCGCATAGGTCAGCGTCGCGCCGTCATCCACGTCGCTGTCGTTGGTCGCCACAGAGCCCGTGATGGTGCTGTCTTCCAGACCGCTGTTGGTGTCGGCAACCGCAACCGGCGTGTCGTTGGTGCCGGTCAGCGTGATCGTCAGCGTCGAGGGGGCGCTGGCGCCATGCTCGTCGGTGACCGTGTAATTCGCAACCACGACCTGCGTCGCGCCCTCGGCCAGGTGCTGGTAGGCCGCATTCGACGCCTCGAAGCTGTAGCTGCCGTCCGCGTTGATCGTCAGGCCGGCGACCGCGCTGGTCTGCGCATAGGTCAGCGTCGCGCCGTCATCCACGTCGCTGTCGTTGGTCGCCACAGAGCCCGTGATGGTGCTGTCTTCCAGACCGCTGTTGGTGTCGGCAACCGCAACCGGCGTGTCGTTGGTGCCGGTCAGCGTGATCGTCA
>NZ_JBIXJX010000030.1:0-74326 GCF_052871955.1 Bradyrhizobium sp. CAR08 | reverse complement strand
GCCCGGATATTCCCCATGAAGCGATCGAGCTCGGCGCGCAGGCGGGTGCTTTCGGACGACAGCGTCTTGGCCGAGTGCAGCACCTCTTCCGAAGCCGAGCCGGTTTCGGCGGCGCCGCGGTTGACCTGGCCGATGTCGGTGGCGGCGGTCTGAGTGCCCTGTGCGACGGTCTGGACGCTGCGCGCGATTTCCTGCGTCGCCGCGCCTTGCTGCTCCACCGCGCTCGCAATCGAGGTCGAGATCGACGAGATCTGGCCGATGGTGGCGCCGATCTCCTTGATCGCCGCAACCGACTCGGCCGTGGCGCCTTGCATGCCCGTGATGTGCGAGGAGATCTCGTCGGTGGCCTTCGCGGTCTGGCTCGCGAGCGACTTCACTTCGCTGGCGACCACTGCAAAGCCGCGGCCGGCTTCGCCGGCGCGTGCCGCCTCGATCGTCGCGTTCAGAGCCAGAAGATTGGTCTGCTCGGCGATCGCCGTGATCAGCTTGACGACTTCGCCGATCTGCTGGGCGGCATGCGAGAGCTTGCCGATGCGATTATCGGTCTCCTTTGCCTGCACCACGGCAGCTTCGGCAATGCGGCTGGAATCGCGAACCTGACGGCCGATCTCCTCGACCGAGGCCGAGAGCTCTTCGGTCGCGGTCGCCACCGACTGCATGTTGCTGGAGGCCTGCTCGGAGACGTCGGCGACCTGGCTCGACAGGCTCTGGGTGGTCTCGGCGGTGCGGGTCAGCGTCGAGGCCGCCGATTCCAGCTGCACGGCGGAAGCCGAGACGTTGGAGACGATGGCACCGACCGCGCTCTCGAAATCATCGGCGAAACGAATCAGCTCGGAACGACGGCTTGCGGCCTGCTCCCTGTTCTGAAGTTCGTTGGCGGCGGCATCGCGCTCGGCCTTGGCCACGGCCTGCACCTTGAATTCTTCGACCGCGCCGGCCATCTCGCCGATCTCGTCCCTGCGGCCGAGGCCCGGCAGCACGACGTCGAAATTGCCCGCGGCAAGCTCGCGCATCGCCTTGCACATGGCGATCATCGGACGCGAAATGCCATTGCCCAGCATCAGGGCGAGCGCAGCGCCGACGGCAAGGCCGCCCAGCGCCATCATCAGCATCAGCCGCTCGGTCTCACCGATGGTGGCATTGGCGTTGACCTCGATGCGCTGCTGATCCGCCGTCAGCTCCGATCGCAGCTCACCCGAGAGCTTGAGAATGGACGCGGCTGTCTTGGTCATCTCGCCGTTCAGCTTGACGATGACCTTCACGTTCTCGGTCAGCTTTGAAAAGGAGGCGCGGTACTGCTTGAGGAGATTGCTGATCTCGGTGACGCGGTCGGTGATCTTCTGGTCGTTGGCATAGATCGAGACCAGCAGGGTCTCCAGGAATTTGATGCGGGCGATCACGCCGTCGGCGGTCTTCGGCTCCGGCTTGGCGACGAAGGCGCTGACCGAGGTGGAGACCGCCAGATATTGCGATGTGATATCCTTGGCCGTACCCTGAACCGAGTTCAGGCCCGCCAATGCCGCGGTATCGGCAAGATCGTCGAACTTGAACCGGATCTTGTTGCCGACGCTGTTGAGCTCATCGGTCGCGATCTTGCCGTTCTCGCGCGTCAACGTGATGATCTCGCCGAACACCTTGGTGAAGCTCTTGAAGTCGGCCTCGAGCCTGCCGACCTGCTCGCGGCGCGCTGCGCCCGTGGTGGCCGCCGCCGACTTGGCGATCGCGGCCCTCAAATTCTCTTCAGCTGCTTTGGCTGCGGTCTCATCATCCGCCGCGCCGGTCAGCGTGTAGGCCCGCGCCAAGCCCTGGTAAGCGATCAGCTCGCGATCGACCGTCCGCGCAAGGTCCGCTTCGGCGACGCTGGAGCGGTAGGAGGCCACAGCGGCCTGAATCCGCTCGAAGCCGAAATACGCGAAAGCCATGCTGACGGCGAGGATGGCGAGCACCGCCACGAAGCCGAGGATGATTTTTGCGCGAAAACGCAAGGTGAGCAGCTTCGATGTGGTCGGCTTCGACTTGACGGGCATTCCCCACCCCATTCCATTCGCGGAAAACCAGGCGCAGCCCGGAAGCAGCCCGCTTCCTGACGCGTGAGCACGGTAAATGGCAAAGGATAAGCTGCGGTAAATTTGTGGCGCCGCAACCGGCGGTTACGTGACGCAGGGTCTCGTCGTCCTGGACAAGCGGAGCGGAGTGCTGATCCCGGACCGATTACCCCGGAGAGCGGCACGACATTGAGCGGAATGCCCCTACGCCGCCCGGATATTCCCCATGAAGCGATCGAGCTCGGCGCGCAGGCGGGTGCTTTCGGACGACAGCGTCTTGGCCGAGTGCAGCACCTCTTCCGAAGCCGAGCCGGTTTCGGCGGCGCCGCGGTTGACCTGGCCGATGTCGGTGGCGGCGGTCTGAGTGCCCTGTGCGACGGTCTGGACGCTGCGCGCGATTTCCTGCGTCGCCGCGCCTTGCTGCTCCACCGCGCTCGCAATCGAGGTCGAGATCGACGAGATCTGGCCGATGGTGGCGCCGATCTCCTTGATCGCCGCAACCGACTCGGCCGTGGCGCCTTGCATGCCCGTGATGTGCGAGGAGATCTCGTCGGTGGCCTTCGCGGTCTGGCTCGCGAGCGACTTCACTTCGCTGGCGACCACTGCAAAGCCGCGGCCGGCTTCGCCGGCGCGTGCCGCCTCGATCGTCGCGTTCAGAGCCAGAAGATTGGTCTGCTCGGCGATCGCCGTGATCAGCTTGACGACTTCGCCGATCTGCTGGGCGGCATGCGAGAGCTTGCCGATGCGATTATCGGTCTCCTTTGCCTGCACCACGGCAGCTTCGGCAATGCGGCTGGAATCGCGAACCTGACGGCCGATCTCCTCGACCGAGGCCGAGAGCTCTTCGGTCGCGGTCGCCACCGACTGCATGTTGCTGGAGGCCTGCTCGGAGACGTCGGCGACCTGGCTCGACAGGCTCTGGGTGGTCTCGGCGGTGCGGGTCAGCGTCGAGGCCGCCGATTCCAGCTGCACGGCGGAAGCCGAGACGTTGGAGACGATGGCACCGACCGCGCTCTCGAAATCATCGGCGAAACGAATCAGCTCGGAACGACGGCTTGCGGCCTGCTCCCTGTTCTGAAGTTCGTTGGCGGCGGCATCGCGCTCGGCCTTGGCCACGGCCTGCACCTTGAATTCTTCGACCGCGCCGGCCATCTCGCCGATCTCGTCCTTGCGGCCGAGGCCCGGCAGCACGACGTCGAAATTGCCCGCGGCAAGCTCGCGCATCGCCTTGCACATCGCAATCATCGGACGCGAAATGCCGGTGCCGAGCAGGAAAGCGAGGACCGCGCCGAGCAGCGTACCGCCGACGGCCAGCATCAGCACCAGTTGCTCGGTCTTCCCGACGGTCGCTTCCGATTCGGACTCCAACCGCTGCTGCTCGGCAACGAGGTCCGCCTTCATGGCGGTGGCACCCTGAAGGATCGCGCCGGCCGAGCCGCTCATCTCGGTGACGAGCTCGTCGATCATCTTGGCGTTGGCGATCAGTTTCTCCAGCGATTCCCGATAGGCACCGAGCAATCCCTTGGCGTCCTTCAGGCCGGCGACGATCTTGTCGTCCATGGAATAGACCGCGTTGAGCGAGTTCTCGACGAATTTCAACCGCGCCAGCGCGCTGGTCGCGATCGCCTGGTCGGACGTCAGCACGAAATTGGTCGCCGCCCCGCTCGCGGTCTGGAATTGGGCGTTGACCTGCTTGGTCCCGAACTCGATCGCCTGCGCCTCGGAATCGGAGGCATTGTTGCCGATGTCGTCGAGCTTGTATTTCAGGAGGTTGGCGTTGCGCATGAGCTGGTTTTGCACCAGCAGCGCGCTGTCACGCTTGGCCTGGAGGACTTTCGCGAAGGTCGCGGAGAAGTTTGAAAACTCTTTGGCGAGCTTGTCCAGACTTTCCTGCCGCGCCGGCTTCTTGGCGCTCTTGACCGCCTGGTCGATGGCGCTCTTCAGGCCGGTCTCCGCGTCCAGCGCCGTCTTGGCGTCGTCCTCCTTGCCGGTGACGACGAAATATCTGACGGCCGAGCGATAGGCGAGCAGCTCCCGGTCGATGTTACGGGCGAGATCGGCCTCGGTGACACTGGTGCGGTAGGACCCGACCCCGGACGAGACCCGCTCGAAGCCAAAATAGGAGAAGGCCATGCTGCCGGCGGAGATCACCAGCACCGCGGCAAAGCCCAGAATGATCTTGGCGCGGAACCTGAGGGTCGGCATTATTGTGCGCTTCGACGACGACGCGATACGCCCGGACATTCCCACCCCCATTTTCATTCAGCCGAGATCCGGTGGCGCCCCGCCCCCTGACCTGGCTGCGCAAAACTAAGGCAGAATCGATAAGGGGCGGTAAATTCGGTGCGCCCGCAGAGTTTCCGGCTCTATCGGCCAAGGCGAGCCGGATGGGCGATATGGACGCTGGCATCCCAGCTGGCGCCCCGGCGCCGCAACCCGATCCGGCCGACTCGCCCCCCAAACCAATGTTGGGCATTCTGGATCAATGACTTTTCCATGACGCGGGCGGCCAAAATCGTAGTTGCAAAGTTCCGGGTCGCTGTCTCTAATTAGAAACAATCAAAATCGATCCCGGGAGGACTTCAACCGTGTCTACAGTCAAACTGACGGTGAACGGCAAGGCCGTTGCTGTCGACGTCGAGGACCGCACGCTGCTGGTTCAGCTGCTGCGCGACCACCTCAACCTCACCGGAACCCATGTCGGCTGCGACACCAGCCAGTGCGGCGCCTGCGTCGTCCATATGGACGGCAAGGCGATCAAATCCTGCACCATGCTGGCAGGACAGGCCGACGGCGCCAGAATCACAACGATCGAAGGCATCGCCAAGGGCGACGAGCTGCACCCGATGCAGGCGGCCTTCCGCGACAATCACGGCCTGCAGTGCGGCTATTGCACGCCGGGCATGATCATGTCGGCGATCGACATCGTGCACCGCTATGGTGGCCAGCTCGACGAGGCCACCGTCCGCCACGAGCTCGAAGGCAATATCTGCCGCTGCACTGGGTACCACAACATCGTCAAAGCCGTGCTGGATGCGGCAGGCCGCATGAAGGTCTCGCAGGCGGCCGAGTAAGCGGCCCGCCTCGAAATAAGAACGATCGCCGCCGCTTTCGAGGGAAAGCGCGGTCAAGACAAATTCCGGTCGGGAGGACCAGACATGGGCGTTGAAGGCATTGGCGCGAGCGTCGTGCGCAAGGAAGACAAGCGTTTCATTACCGGCAAGGGCCGCTACGTCGACGACATCAAATTGCAGGGCATGACCCATGCCCATTTCATCCGCAGCCCGCACGCGCATGCCAAGGTGAAGGGGATCGATCCCGCCGAGGCGCTGAAGATGCCGGGCGTGGTCGCTGTGCTGACCGGTCAGCAAATCGTCGACGACAAGGTCGGTAACCTGATCTGCGGCTGGGCCATCACCTCCAAGGACGGCAGCCCGATGAAGATGGGCGCATGGCCGGCAATGGCGCCGGAGACCGTGCGCTTCGTCGGTCAGGCCGTCGCAGTCGTGATCGCCGAGACCAAGAATCTCGCACGCGACGCGGCCGAAGCCGTGGTCGTGAACTATGAAGAGCTGCCCGCGGTCGCCGACGTCCACGCCGCGATCAAGTCCGGCGCGCCGCAGCTGCATCCCGAAGCTCCCGGCAACCAGGTTTATGACTGGGTGATCGGCGACGAGGGCGCCACCGATGCCGCCTTCGCCAAGGCCGCCAACGTGGTGAAGCTCGACGTCACCAACAACCGTCTCGCGCCGAACGCGATGGAGCCGCGCGCGGCAATTGCCGATTACGATTCGGCGGAAGAGCATTTCACGCTCTACACGACGTCGCAGAATCCGCACGTCGCCCGCCTCGTGCTGTCGGCGTTCTACAACATCGCACCCGAGCACAAGCTGCGCGTGATCGCACCCGACGTCGGCGGCGGCTTCGGCTCCAAGATCTTCATCTATCCCGAAGAGATGGTGGCGCTGTGGGCCTCGAAGAAGGTCGGCCGTCCCGTGAAATGGACCGGCGACCGCACCGAAGCCTTCCTCACCGATGCGCATGGCCGCGACCACGTCACCCACGCCGAGATGGCGTTCGACGCCAACAACAAGATCACCGGATTGAAGGTGAAGACCTACGCCAATTTCGGCGCCTACATGTCGTTGTTCTCGTCGTCGGTGCCGACCTATCTCTACGCGACGCTGCTGTCGGGCCAGTACAACATCCCGGCGATCCATGCCGAGGTGGTCGGGGTCTACACCAACACCACGCCGGTCGACGCCTATCGCGGCGCCGGCCGCCCCGAGGCGAGCTATCTGATCGAACGTCTGATGGAGACGGCGGCGCGGCAGTTGAAGGTCGATCCGGCCGCGCTGCGCCGGACCAACTTCATCACCCAGTTCCCGCACCAGACGCCGGTGATCATGGCCTATGACACCGGCGATTTTAACGCCTCGCTCGACGCCGCGATGAAAGCGATCGACTATGCCGGCTTTGCCGGGCGCAAGGCCAAGGCGAAGGCCGACGGCAAGCTGCGCGGCATCGGCGTGTCCTGCTACATCGAGGCCTGCGGCATCGCGCCGTCGAAGGCCGTCGGCAGCCTGGGCGCCGGCGTCGGTCTTTGGGAGTCCGCCGAAGTCCGCGTCAACCCGGTCGGCACCATCGAGGTCCTGACGGGATCACACAGCCACGGCCAGGGTCACGAGACCACGTTCTGCCAGCTCGTAGCCGAACGCCTCGGCGTTCCCATCAGTCAGGTCTCGATCGTCCATGGCGACACCGACAAGGTGCAGTTCGGCATGGGCACCTATGGCTCGCGCTCGGCCGCCGTCGGCCTCACCGCGATCCTGAAGGCCATGGAGAAGATGGAATCCAAGGCCAAGAAGATCGCCGCGCATGCGCTGGAAGCCTCGGAAGGCGACATCGTCATCGACAACGGCGAGTTCAAGGTCGCCGGCACCGACAAGGCGATCGCCTTCCCGATGGTCGCACTCGCGGCCTATACCGCGCACAATCTGCCCGACGGGATGGAGCCGGGCCTGAAGGAGAGCGCCTTCTACGACCCGACCAACTTCACCTTTCCGGCCGGCACATACATCTGCGAGCTCGAGGTCGATCCCGGTACGGGCAAGACCTCCTTCGTCAACTTCGTCGCGGCCGACGATTTCGGCCGTTTGATCAACCCGATGATCGTCGAGGGCCAGGTCCATGGCGGTCTTGTGCAAGGCATCGGACAAGCGTTGCTCGAGCACGCGATCTACGACGCCAACGGGCAGCCGGTCACGGCCTCGTTCATGGACTACGCCATGCCGCGCGCCGACGACGTTCCCTCGTTCAACCTCTCCCACACCACGACGCTGTGCCCGGGCAATCCGCTCGGCATCAAGGGTTGCGGGGAGGCCGGTGCGATCGGGGCGTCAGCGGCCGTGATCAATGCGATCACGGATGCGATCGGCAAGAACAATCTGGAAATGCCCGCAACCCCGGACAGGGTGTGGCGCACGATCCACGCGGCGTAAGGGAGGAACGAAGATGTACCAGACCGTTTATCATCGCGCGTCCTCGGTTGACGAAGCCGTCAGCCTGTTCTCCAAGAGCAGCGAAGCCAAGTTCCTCGCCGGCGGCCAGACGCTGCTGCCGGTGATGAAGCAACGCCTCGCCAGTCCGTCCGACGTCATCGACCTCGGCAAGATCAAGGAGCTGCAGGGCGTCGAGCTCTCGGGCGACGTGCTGACCATCAAGGCCGGCACGACCTATTTCGACATCATGCAGAATGCCGACGTGAAGAAGGCGATTCCCGCAATTGCCTATCTCACTTCGGTGCTCGGCGACCCCGCCGTGCGCTATCGCGGCACGATCGGCGGCTCGATCGCCAACAACGATCCCGCCGCGGATTTTCCCGCCGCGCTGCTCGCGCTCGGCGCCACCGTGAAGACCAACAAGCGGTCGATTACGGCGGATGACTTTTTCCAGGGCATGTTCACGACCGCGCTGGAGGACGGCGAGCTCATCACCGCCGTGTCGTTCCCGGTTCCGGCGAAGGCTGGCTACGAAAAGATGCGCCATCCTGCGTCTCGCTTTGCGCTGACCGGCGTGTTCGTCGCGCAGACGAAGTCGGGCGAGGTTCGGGTGGCCGCCACCGGCGCCTCGCAAAGCGGCGTGATGCGGGTCCCGGCCATCGAAACGGCGCTGAAGGCGAACTGGTCACCGTCGGCGATCGACGGCGTGAGCATTTCGGCGAGCAATCTGCTGGCCGACATCCACGGCACGGCGGAGTACCGCGCCAACCTGATCAAGGTGATGGCGCAGCGCGCGGTGGCTGCCGCTCGCTGACCATCGGGCCTTAGCGCCTCGACGCAATTTTCCACGGCGCGCACTTCGGTGCGCGCCGTTTTATTTTAGCCACGCGACATGAAAACCGCTTGCCTCACTGGCGTGAAGGCGAGAAAAGTTAATCGGCCAATTAACTCGCCCCGCAGAGGAACGCCTTGGCGCTTGCCGACCATCGGCAATATGCGCCTTGGATCCGAGGAAACAAACACGTGCTCGATCAATCAGCCCAAAACTCCTCCGTCCGCACCTCCGGCCCACTGTCTGGCTTCCGCATCGTTGAATTCGCCGGCATTGGACCGGGCCCGTTCGCCTGCATGATGCTGGCCGACATGGGCGCCGAAATCGTCACGCTCGATCGGGTCGGCGCCAGGAAGAACATGAAGTCGGTCGCAGGCCGCGGCCGCAAGGTGGTCGAGCTCGATCTCAAGGACAAGGCGGCGATCGCGGAGGTGCTCGATCTGCTTGCGAATGCCGACGCGCTGGTCGAGGGTTTTCGTCCCGGCGTGATGGAGCGGCTCGGCCTCGGCCCTGACGTGGTGCTCGCGCGCAATCCAAAGCTGGTCTACGGCCGCATGACCGGCTGGGGCCAGCAAGGCCCGCTCGCCAATGCCGCAGGCCACGACATCAACTACATCTCCATCACCGGCGCGCTCGCCGCGATCGGCACGAAGGAAGCGCCGGTGCCGCCGCTCAACCTCGTCGGCGATTTCGGTGGCGGCGCGCTGTATCTCGTGGTCGGCGTGCTTGCGGCGCTGCTGGAGGCCTCGCGATCAGGCAAGGGCCAGGTCGTCGATGCCGCGATGTGCGACGGCGCGGCATCGCTTATGTCGTTCTTCTTCGACATGACCACGCTCGGCCGCTGGACCGAAGGCCGCAACGAGAACTTCCTCGACGGCGGCGCACATTTCTACGGCGTCTACGAATGCGCCTGCGGCCATTTCGTCTCGATCGGCTCGATCGAGCCGCAATTCTACGCGCTGCTGCGCGAGCACGCCGGCCTGACCGACGCCGATTTCGATGCGCAGATGGACCGCAAGGCCTGGCCCGCGCTGAAGGAAAAACTGAAGACGGTGTTCAAGAGCAAGACGCGCGAGGACTGGTGCAAGATCATGGAAGGCACCGACATCTGCTTCGCGCCGGTGCTGACCATGTCGGAAGCGACCGAGCATCCGCACATGGTCGCCCGCAACGTCTTCGTCGAGCGCCACGGCGTGAAGCAGCCGGCGCCGGCGCCGCGCTTTTCGCGGACGCCATCGGCGGTGCGCGAGCCGGAAGTGGCGGAGATCGGCGCGGTGACGAAAGCCTGGAAGGCGGAGCGTTAAGTCCTCCGCTGTCGCATCACACTCCGGGTCGTCCTGGCCTAGTGCGCAATTGCGCACGGGGGCCAAGACCCATAGCCACCAACGCGGTTTGACGAAGACTCGGAGTTACCAGTTCGCCCAATGACCGCTCCCTGGGGTAATTGGTCCTGGCTTTCGCCAGGACGACGGCGGCACTTAATGCCACCGCGTTCCAGACAACGGCCGCCTACGCCGCATCCACCTTCAGCACCCCGCGCCGGATCTGGTCCTCCTCGATCGATTCGAACAGCGCCTTGAAATTGCCTTCGCCGAAGCCATCGTCGCCCTTGCGCTGGATGAACTCGAAGAAGATCGGGCCGATCGCGTTGGCCGAGAAGATCTGCAGCAGCACCTTGGTCTGGCCGCCGTCGACCACGCCTTCGCCGTCGATCAGGATGCCGTTCTTCTGCAGCCGCGCGATGTCCTCGCCATGCTTCGGCAACCGCCCGTCGATCCGCTCGAAATAGGTCGCGGGCGGCGCTGGCATGAAGGGCAGACCGGCCTCGCGCAAGTCCTCGATGGTGCGGTAGATGTCGCGGCAGCCGCAGGCGATGTGCTGGATGCCCTCGCCGCGATAGATATTGAGATATTCCTCGATCTGCCCGGAATCGCCGGCGTCCTCGTTGATCGGAATCCGGATCTTGCCGTCGGGGCTGGTCAGCGCGCGCGAGAACAGGCCCGAGGCGCGGCCCTCGATGTCGAAGAAGCGGATCTGGCGGAAATTGAAGAGCTTCTCGTAGAAGCCCGTCCACACGTCCATGCGGCCGCGGTGGACGTTGTGGGTGAGGTGATCGAGATAGAAGAGGCCGGCGCCGGCAGGACGCGGATCGCGCGCACCCAGCCATTCGAACTCGCTGTCATAGGCCGATCCCTTGGCGCCATAGCGATCAGCGAAATAGAGCAGGCTGCCGCCGATGCCCTTGATCGCGGGGACGTCGAGCGTCTTCTGCGCGGAGGACGCATCGGCAGGTTCGGCACCGAGCGAAATCGCGCGGTCATAGGCCTTCTTCGCATCGACGACGCGAAACGCCATCGACGGCGCACAGGGGCCGTGCGCGGCGACGAAATCGTGACCCTGGGTGCCGGGCTCCTCGTTGACGAGGTAATTGATGTCGCCCTGGCGATAAACCATGATCTTCTTCGTTCTGTGCCGCGCGACGGGCACATAGCCCATCAGCTTGAACAAGGCGTGCAGCTCTTGCGGATTGGGATGCGCATATTCGACGAACTCGAACCCGTCGGTGCCCATCGGATTCTCGGCGCTGATCGTGGCCGGCGGTGCATCGTGCGGAAACGGACCCATGGTGTTCTCCCAAATTGCTGCTGAGAGGAACTATCCTTCATGGGACGCGCAAGGGGCGTGCAAATGAGACGGCTTTTGATTAACATATGCACAGTTTGTGCATGAAGTGGGTGAAACGCGCATGACTTTGGTGGATGCCTTCGACCTCAAGATCCTGAGCGCGCTCCAGGACGACGGCCGTCTCACCAACCAGGAGCTCGCCGACCTCGCCGGGCTCTCGGCCTCGCAATGCTCGCGGCGACGGATGCGGCTGGAAGAGGAGAAGGTCATTGCGGGCTATCATGCCGATCTCTCCAGCGAGGCGCTCGGCTTCGGCGTGGTCGCCTTCATCCAGGTGACGCTGGCGACCCACTCGCCGGACAATTCCAAGCGGTTTCGGACTCTGGTCAACCGCATCGACGAGATCCAGGAGGCCTACTCGCTGACAGGCGACGCCGACTACGTGCTCAAGGCCGTGCTGCACGACCTCAAGGGCCTCTCCAACCTCGTCAACGACGTGCTGATGCCGCACCAGAGCGTCGCGCATGTGCGCTCCTCGATCGTGCTCGACAGGCTGAAGGAAAGCACGCGTCTGCCGCTGAAGGAAATCAAGCCCGGCTGAAATCGAGGGAAATCCGGCATTCGCGCTGCGCACGCGATCTGCGATGATCCCGGCCAATCTGCGGAGATTGAGCCATGGCCCTCCAGCTTCGACCGAACTGCGAATATTGCGACCGCGATCTGCCCCCGAACGCAACCGATGCGCGGATCTGCTCCTATGAATGCACGTTCTGTGCGGACTGCGTGGAGACGAAACTATCCAACGTCTGCCCGAACTGCGGCGGCGGTTTTGCGCCGCGCCCGATCAGGCCAACGCAGGAATGGCGACCGGGCGTGTGCACGACCAACCAGGCGCCGTCGGACAAGCGGGTGCATCTGAAGTACAGCCTGGAGGACGTCGCGGCGCATTGCGCGCGGATACGTGAGGTGCCGCCGGAGAAGCGGTAGACTCTCACCACGTCATGCGAGGAGCCCTTGCGACGAAGCAATCCAGACTGCCGCTCCGGAAAGACTCTGGATTTGCTTCGCTACCTCGCAAGACGAAGAATGTGGATAGAGCGTCGCATCGCTTCCCCAGCAATCACTCCGGCGCCAAAATCGTCCCCTCGACCTCACCAAAACCGACACGATAGCCCTCGCCCTGGCACCAGCCGCGCATGACGAGGCTGTCGCCGTCTTCCAGGAACGACCGCTTGGCGCCGCCGGGCAATTCGATCGGCTCGGTGCCGTTCCAGCTGATCTCCAGCAGGCTGCCGCGCTGGTTCTTCTCCGGACCGGAAATGGTGCCGCTGCCGAGGAGATCGCCGACATTCATGGCGCAGCCGGAGGAGGCGTGGTGCATCAGCTGCTGCACCGACGACCAGTACATGTATTTGAAATTGGTGCGGCTGATGCCGGCGGGCGCGTTGGCTCCGGCGGCGCGCAAGGAGACGTCGAGTTCGAGATCGTAGTTCTGCGGCTTGCCCTGCTTGAGGTAGTCGAGCGGCACCGGCTCCTGCTGCGGCCCGTTGAGGCGGAATGGCTCCAGCGCCTCGCGCGTCACCACCCACGGACTGATCGAGGTCGCGAACGCCTTGGCGAGGAACGGCCCGAGCGGCACATATTCCCATTGCTGGATATCGCGCGCGCTCCAGTCGTTGAGCAGCACGAAGCCGAAGATCATCTCCTCGGCTTGCGGCTCCGTGAGCATGCCGCCCATTGGCGACGGCTGGCCGACCACCACGCCCATCTCCAGCTCGAAATCGAGCCGCTTGCACGGTCCGAAGCTCGGCGCCTCCACATTCGGCGGCTTGAGCTGCCCGCGCGGGCGCTTCACCTTCGTGCCGGAGACCACGACAGTCGAGGCACGGCCGTTGTAAGCGATCGGCATATGCAGCCAATTCGGCTGCAGTGCATTGTCCTTGCCACGGAACATGACGCCGACATTGGTGGCGTGTTCTTTCGACGAATAGAAATCGGTGTAGCCGGAGACCGCAAACGGCAGATGCAATCTTGCGTCGCGTATCGGCACCAAGGCCTGCTTGCGCAACTCCTCGTTGTCGCGCAGCTCGGGATGATCGGCGCGCAGGAGTTCGCTGATCCGCGCCCGCGTCTTCGTCCAGACCTTTGGCCCCAAGGCCATGAAAGCATTGAGCGACGGCGTCGAGAACACGCCGAGCGGCCCCACGTCGAGCCGCGAGTCCTGCTCAAGCTCCCAGAGATCGAGCACATAGTCGCCGATCGCCACGCCGACGCGCGGCGTCGGATTGGCCGCGGTCGAGAACACACCATAAGGCAGGTTCTGGATCGGAAAATCGGAGGCGGGATCGACGCCGATGAAGGAGCGGAGGCTGGGGTCCTTGGGATGGGGCATCACTTGGCTCGGTCTTTCCCTTCTCCCCTTGTGGGAGAAGGTGGCGCGAAGCGCCGGATGAGGGGTATCTGTCCGCGAGTCCGAAGGAGAGGTTCACGCGCGGATAGAACCCCTCACCCGTCTCGCCGCTATGCGGCGAGCCACCCTCTCCCACAAGGGGAGAGGGTAAGAAGCTTACGGCTTGCTCGGATCGAACCGCTTCGCGAGGCCCTTCCAGCAATCCGCGTAGTCATGCTGCAACGTCGCGGAATTCGCGGCGTGCGCGGTGACGCGCTGCGCGTAGCGGGTCTCGAACATGAAGGCCATGGTGCCGGTCAGCTTGACCGGCTTCAGCTCGCCGTTGCTGGCGTGCTCGAAGGCATCGCGATCTGGGCCGTGCGGCAGCATGCAATTGTGCAAACTCATGCCGCCCGGCACAAAACCTTGCGGCTTGGCGTCGTACACGCCGTAGATCAGGCCCATGAACTCGCTCATGATGTTCATGTGATACCACGGCGGGCGGAAGGTGTTGTCGGCGACCATCCAGCGCTCGGGGAAGATCACGAAGTCGATATTCGCCGTGCCCGCGGTCTCCGACGGCGAGGTCAGCACGGTGAAGATCGAGGGATCGGGATGATCGAAGCCGATCGCGCCGACCGGCGAGAAGGTGCGCAGATCATATTTATACGGCGCATAATTGCCGTGCCAGGCGACGACGTCCATCGGCGAGTGGGGCAACTGCGTCCTGAACAACGATCCGCCCCATTTCACGTAAAGCTCGGTCGGTGTGTCCTTGTCCTCGTAGTGCGCGACCGGCGTCAGGAAGTCGCGGGCATTGGCGAGGCAGTTGGCGCCGATCGGTCCGCGCTCCGGCAGCGTGAAGGCGCCGCCGTAGTTTTCGCAGAGATAGCCACGCGCCGGTCCGCTCGGAATCTCCACCCGGAACTTGACGCCGCGTGGGATCACCACGATCTCGCCGGGCTCGGCGTCGATGCGGCCGAACTCCGTGACGATGCGAAGATTGCCGTGCTGCAGCACGAACATCAGCTCGCCGTCGGCATTGTAGAAGTGCTGGTCCACCATCGATTTGGTGATGAGATAGACGTGGGCGGCCATGCCGGCCTGGGTGTTGACGTCACCGGCGGTGGTCATGGTCTGCACGCCCTGAAGGAAGGTCATGTCCTCCTTCGGGATCGGCGCCGGATCCCAGCGCAATTGCGCGATCGGCAGGTCGTTTTCGTGGCACGGTGCCGAACGCCACAGGCCGCCGTCGACCTTCTCGAAACGACCCGAGTGTTTCACCGACGGGCGAATGCGATAGAGCCATGAGCGCTCGTTGCTGCCGCGCGGCGCCGTGAAGGGCGAGCCGGAGAGCTGCTCGGCATAGAGGCCGTAGGCACAGCGCTGCGGCGAGTTGCGTCCGATCGGCAGCGCGCCCGGCAGCGCTTCGGTCTCGAAACTGTTGCCGAAGCCGGACATGTAGCCCGGCGTGACCTGGGCCGTGCTGCGAATGATCTGATCGGGCGAGGTGTTGATGTTCATGATGATCCTCCTCCTTGCAGGGCGGCCCACATCTCCTGGTCGCGCTTGTCGGTCCAGATCACGGGGTCGTCGATCCCCGACGCCTCGTCATAGGCGCGAGATACGTTGAACGGCAGACAGTGCTCGTAGATGGCGAAGCTCGAAAATTTCGGATCCATGACCTCGCGCGTCGCGGCCATCGATTCCTTCAGCGTGCGGCCCTTGGCGACCGAGATTTCGGCGGCGCCGTAGAGCGAGGTGACGAAGTCGCGCGTCATCGCGATGGCTTCGCGCACCGTGGCGACACCCTTCAACGCATCGCCGCGGCCCGGCGCGATCGCCTTGGGATTGAAGTTGCGGATCTCGTTCAGCGTCAGCGGCCATTCGCGCAGGTGTGCGTCGCCACAATAGCAGGCCGAGTGGTATTCGATCAGGTCACCGGAGAACATCACCTCGGCATCCGGCACCCAGGCGACGATGTCGCCCGAGGTATGGCCGGCGCCAAGCTGCATCAGGCGTACCTCGCGCTTGCCGAGATAGATCGACATCTCGCCTTCGAAGGTCAGCGTCGGCCAGGTCAGGCCGGGTATGCTCGATGCGTCCTGAAACAGGCGCGGGAAGCGGCCGTACTCGGAATCCCAATCCTGCTGGCCACGCTCCTCGATGAGGCGATAGGTCTCCTGCGAGGCGACGATGCCCTGCGCCTTGTAGGCGGAGGCGCCGAGCACGCGCACGGCGTGATAATGCGACAGCACGACATATTTGATCGGTTTGTCGGTGACGGCACGGACGCGCTCGATCACCTTGTTGGCCATCGCCGGCGTCGATTGCGCGTCGAACACCAGGCAGCCGTCGTCGCCGACGATGATCGCGGTGTTCGGATCGCCCTCCGCGGTGAAGGCGTAGAGATCGGTGCCAATCTCGGAGAAGGTGATCTTCTTCTCGGAGAGGTCGCCGGTGGATGCGAAGTTCTTCGCCATCAATTCATCCTTCAAGTCTTTGGGGCTATTGTTGTTGCTGTTGCTGCTGCTGGCCGTCGATCATGCGCCGCTTGGCGAGGAGAATCGCCTCCCGCAGCACGACGATATCGCCGATATGGTTGGCGAGGATCAGCACCAGCGCCGCGTCGAAGTCCGCGCTCTGCTCGTCGGTGAAGCCACGATGCGCCTCCACAATGGCGCGAAAGGCGTCGTCGGGTCGCGCGAAGTTGGAGCTGGTGGAGAGCTGCATGCGAATCCTCAATTCAAGCAAATTCTTGATTCAAGCCCTGCGCCCGTGACAGCGCTGCCGCGACGCCAGCGCGCGTGGGGTGGCGGAAGCGCGCCGCAACGTAACCGTCCGGCCTTAATAGGTAGGCTGAGCCTGGTTCCGCATCATAGCGCTTTGCAGTGAGCCCTGCCGGATCTGCGAGCCCGTCCTCACCGCCGATGCAGATGTCCTTCACACCAACAGGCGCATCGATCGCCGCGCCGTTGCCGAACGACAGCAAGGTGAAGTCTGTTCCACCCTTGCGGAATGCATCCGTCAAATAGGCTTGCTCGCCCGCGCGCGTCGTAACGGGAGCATCGAGCATCGAACAACCCGGGAGCGGGCCACCGCGCCACGCATCCGCATCCGGCGATGACAGCGGCGAGTCATAGCTGCACGGCACCGAGAGCCGCCCGCCATTGACCATGCGCTTGCCGAATTCCGTTTCCTTGGCCAGCGACAGCACCGCCTTGCGCAGCCGCGCTTCCTGATGCGAGTTCGGCGCCATGAAATCGGTCGAGCGGGTGGATTCGCGGATGTTCTCGTCGGCCGCCAGACTGCGCTCGACGTGATAGCTCTCGAGCAGGCTCGCGGGTGAGGCGCCGCGCAGCACGCGGTCGAGCTTCCAGGAGAGGTTCTCGGCGTCCTCGAGTCCCGAATTGGCGCCGCGCGCGCCGAAGGGCGAGACCTGGTGCGCGGAATCGCCTGCAAAGATCACGCGGCCATGGACGAAGCGATCCATCCGCCGGCACTGGAATTTGTAAAGCGAGATCCACTCGAACTCGAACTTGTCGTGGCCGAGCATGCGCGCAATCCGCGGCCGCACGTTCTCGGGCTTCTTCTCGACGACGGGGTCGGCATAACGATTGAGCTGAAGGTCGATGCGCCAGACATCGTCGGGCTGTCGGTGCAGCAGCGCCGAACGTCCCGCATGAAACGGCGGATCGAACCAGAACCAGCGCTCGGTCGGGAATTCCGCGGTCATCTTGACGTCGGCGATCAGGAACTGGTCCTCGAACACCTGTCCGGCGAAGTCCGCGCCCACCATCTGCCGCAGCGACGAGCGCGCGCCGTCGCAGGCGACGACATATTGCGCGTGCAGGCGATAGGCGCCCTCCGGCGTCTCGATCGTCAGCGCGACGGAATCGTTGCGGCTCTCCAGCGCCGTCACCTTGTTGCGCCAGCGCAAATTGATCTCGGGCAGCTCGCTGATGCGGTCGACCAGATAGGCTTCGGCGTAATATTGCTGGAGATTGATGAAGGCCGGCCGCTTGTGACCGTCCTCCGGCAGTAGATTGAACTGGTAGAGCTGCTGCTCGCCGTGGAAGATGCGGCCGACGCTCCAGACCACGCCCTTGTCGACCATGCGGTCGCCGACGCCGAGCCGGTCCCAATATTCCAGCGAGCGTTTCGAGAAGCAGATCGCGCGGGAGCCCTCTCCGATGCGGTCGGCGTCATCCAGAAGAACGACGCGCTGGCCGCGTTGGGCAAGGTCGATCGCAAGCGACAGCCCGACCGGGCCAGCGCCCACGATCACCACGGGATGCTCGGCCGCGCTCTGGCCGGGACGATCCTGATCGGGGTGGCGGCGATAGCCGAACTGGGTTTTGGCCTGATGCGTATTGGCCGTCGCCATGCGCTAACCTCGGCTCTGGTCAGGAGAGGCCTGATCTGCTAATAGTCTCACGTGCAACTATTTTGGACCGGAGCCGGCCGGCCGTCAACTGGAATTCGGAGCGCTCTCCTTGGCGAGGACATCCAGCGACATCGCGCTGAAGACACGCGAGGCTGATGAGGCTTCACCGCGGCCAAAAACACGGCTCGACCTGTTCAGGTTCTTGCCGTTCCGCCTCAACCGGCTCGCCGCGGAGGTGAGTTCCGCACTCGCGGTCGAATATCAGGAGCGTCACGGCCTCGACATCCCCGCCTGGCGCGTGATCGCGACGCTCGGCTTCCGCAACGATGCCTGCAGCGCGCAGTACGTCGCGCAATGCACCCGCACGCACAAATCCACGATCAGCCGCGCGGTGACCATGTTGCTGCACCAGGGTTTGATCGAGCGCGTCGAGAACGAAGCCGACCGCCGCGAATTCCGCCTCCGACTGACCAGGAAAGGCCGCACGCTCTACGAGGAGCTGTTTCCGCAATTGCTGCGGCGGGAAGACGAGATCCTCGCCTGCCTCACCGCGCAGGAGCGCAAACAGCTATCGACGCTGCTCGGCAAGATCGAACAGAGCCTCGATTTGATCCAGACCAGCGAAGAGGCCGACGCCAAGCAGGCGTATTGATCACTTCGCAAATGATCGCGACGGCGGCAAATGCAGCGCCCAGACATCGACCTTGTCGCTGGCGCGCGGATAGATCTCCGTCACGATCGGATCATGGCCCGGAATGAACCGGTCAGGATGGCCGGCGAGGCGCTCGATGGTCTCCCAGCCAACCGCCATGTCGCCGACATTGTAGACGATCGGGAATGGGCTTCTGCGCTGGAGATTGGCGTAATAATGCGCGGCATCGGACGCCAGCACCACCGGTCCGCGCGCGGTCTCGACCCTCACCACCTGCAGGCCATCCGAATGGCCGCCGACGCGGTGCACGGTGACGCCGGGCGCGACCTCGCCGTCGCCGGAATAGAAATTGACGCGCTCGCCATAGACATGGCGGACCATCTGGGTGACGTGCTCGACCGAGAACGGATGTCGCAGCAGTCCGTTGCACATGCAGCGCCCCGTCGCGTAGGCCATCTCGCGCTCCTGGAGATGGAAGCGGGCGTTCGGGAAGCGGTCGAGATTGCCGGCATGGTCGTAATGCAGATGCGTCACGATGATGTCGCGAATACTCGCTGCCGCGACACCAAAGCGCTCCAGCGCGTCGACCGGATTGAGCGTCAGCTTGCGCGCCCGCGCGGACGCTTCCTCGGCATTGAAGCCGGTATCGACCAGGATGTCGCGGCCGTTGCCGCGGATCAGCCAGACGAAATAGTCGAGATCCTGCGCCGCGCTGTCATGCGGGTCGGGCGCGAGGAAGTTCATGTGGGGCGTGCGCGGCGACATCGTCGCGTAGCGCAGTGCGTAGATTTCGGAGGCGTTTCCCATAGTTTGATCTTGCTCTTTTTGTGGATGCACCTTCAGGGGCGATCGACCGCACCAAGCCATCGTCCACCGCAAAGGTCAAACACCGCAGGTTGCGAAGGACGCCCGTCCGCAATGTGAGACCAATCACATTGTTGTCGCCATGGCTGCCCTAATTTGCAGCCGCAACGACAACCAGCATGACAACCAGAATGCATCGAGTGCAATCATGACCGGCCGTTTATTCCCCCGCAACATGCCCATGCGTCGCGGTCAATTGTCGCGATAGCGCCGAATCCGCAAGCGGTTGACGCCCCCCTCCGCCGGTTTGATAATGCACATTGCGTAAGTTAAGGTCGCCGCGGCGCAAGCTGGAAACGGCGCCTTTTTGGCTGGATCGCGCTAATTATGAAAATTCGCCTGCTTTTCGTTCTGTCCTTGCTCGTGTCGCTCGTCCCGACCGCTCCGTTACTTGCGGCCGGCGATCGCTTTGCGCTGGTCATCGGCAATGCCAAATATCCGGACGCCGACGCTCCCCTGAAGGAACCGCTCAACGACGCGCGCGACGTCGCCGACGAGCTCAAGCGCGACGGCTTTTCCGTCGAGATCGGTGAGAACCTGACCGGCGACGGCATGCGCCGCGCTTTCGACAAGCTCTACGGCAAGATCAAGCCGGGGTCGGTGGCACTGGTGTTCTTCAGCGGCTTCGGCATCCAATCCGCGCGGCAGAGCTATTTGCTGCCAATCGATGCGCAGATCTGGACCGAATCCGACGTGCGGCGCGACGGCATCAGCCTCGAAACCGTGCTCGGCGAGCTCAACACCCGCGGCGCCGGCGTCAAGATCGCGCTGATCGACGCCTCCAGGCGCAATCCGTTCGAGCGCCGGTTCCGCAGCTTCTCGGCCGGCCTCACCCCCGTCATCGCGCCGAACGGCACGCTGGTGATGTATTCGGCGGCTCTGGCCTCGGTGGTCTCGGACGCCGGCGGCGAGCACAGCCTGTTCGTGCAGGAACTCCTCAAGGAAATCCGCGTCCCCGACCTGATGGCCGAGGAGACGCTGAACCGCACCAAGATGGGCGTCACCCGCGCCTCCCGGGGCGAGCAGGTGCCGTGGATATCCTCGTCGCTGGCCGAGGATTTCTCCTTCATTCCAGGGGCCGGCGGGTCGCGCCCGACCACCACGCCGCCACCTGCGCCTCCCCCGCCGCCGGTCGTCGCCAACAACCCGCCGCCGACTCCACCCGCACCTTCACCGCCTCCGCCGCCGAAACCGGCCGAGACGGTGGCTGCGCCCGCTCCGTCACCGAAGCCGCAGGTCGAGGCTGCCTTGCCGCCGGCACCGCCGCCGCCTCCGCCTGTGATTCCGGCCGATCCCGCCACCGCTCCGACCATGGAGAGCGGGCCGAGTGCGGCCGCCCTGGCCGAGGACCCCACCATCAAGGGGCTGACCGCCAAGATCGCGGCCAATCCGGATGACGTGAACGCGCTTTACCGGCGCGGTCAGGTCTATGCCAGCAAGGGCGCCTACAGCCTGGCCATCAAGGATTTTGACGAGACGCTCCGGATCAACCCGAAGGACGTCGAGGCGCTGAACAATCGCTGCTGGACCCGCACCGTGGTCGGCGACCTCCAGGGCGCGCTGAAGGATTGCAACGAGGCCCTGCGGCTGCGACCGAACTTCGTCGACGCGCTGGACAGCCGGGGGCTCGTCAATCTGAAATCGGGGGCGGTCAAGAACGCCATCGCCGATTTCGAGGCCGCCCTGAGGATCAATCCGCGCTTGACCTCCTCGCTGTTCGGACGCGGGATCGCCAAGCAGCGCAACGGCTCGGCCCAAGAGGGCGCGCTCGACATCGCCAATGCCAAGGCGATGGACCCGAACATTGTTCAGGAATTCGCAAGCTACGGAGTGCGTTGATATTTTTTTGAATCGGGGCCGATGTGCCTCGAACCCGCGACGGCCCGGCGAAGACTAATCGAACGGATGCCGCAGGCCGTCCTTTCGGGGGGCTTATTGCAGGATTTTCGAACCGCACCAGCTGGCTGCGCAGGAGGGACTGGCTATGAGATTGGCTGCAAAGGGACTTACCGCAATCCTGTCCATCATCACCGTCGGCGCCGCGCTGTCGCTGACGATCCCGCTGGCATTCGCAGCCGACGACGGCAACAGCAAGAACGTCACCGAGGACGAGATCGTCCGCGCGCTGGCGCCGCCGCCGAGGAAGCCGCTGACCCGCGGCCTCTCGATCGCTCCGCAGGCCGATCCCGCACCGAGTGCCACGGAGACCAAGCTGATCCAGTCCGTGCGCGGCCGCTCGACACGGTCGCTGTCGTCGACCGAGCGTGAAGAAATCGCGTCGGCGGCCAAGGACAAGCCGAACATCGATCTGGAAATCACGTTCGACTACAACTCGGCCAATATCAGCGCCAAATCGCTTGCCTCGGTCCAGGCGCTCGGCCGCGCGCTGACCAGCCCCGACCTGAAAGGCTCGACCTTCGTGGTCGCCGGCCATACTGACGCCGCCGGAAGCGAGAGCTATAATCAGGATCTGTCGGAGCGCCGCGCGGATTCGATCAAGCGCTATTTGGTCGACAAATACAGCATCTCCGCGACCGACCTCGTCACGGTCGGCTACGGCAAGAGCAAGCTGAAGGACCCGGCCCAGCCGATGGCGGAAGTCAATCGTCGCGTGCAGGTCGTCAACATGGAAAACAAGACTACCGCATCGAAGTGACCACGACGTAATCCTTTGAAGTGACAAGTCGTGATGTAGTGTAAAGTCTCGCTTCCAGCGCGCGTCCCGCAGCCTTGCGGGACGCTGCTTTATTTCAGGGAAACGCTCTCCATGGGCCGCGCGCGGATGGCCGTGAGCCAGGCCAGGACGATCCGGCAATGAACCTCTCCCAATATCTCAAGCCAGCCGGAACGGTGATCTTCGTCGTCGCGCTCGGCGTCGGCTATTATCTGTTCGAGCACCGGCACCGCGCCGAGCCCAAGGAAACGCCGAGCGAGGCGCTGGTCATCGTGACCAAGTCGACCAATGCCTGCTTCTCCGACCTGGTCCGAGTGACCGGCTTCTTCGTGCCGCGCCGCGAAGCCGTGGTCGTCGCCGACCAGGAGGGATCCAGGGTCACCGACCTCTTCGTCACCGAAGGCACCCTCGTCACCGACAATCAGGAGCTGGCGCGCCTGACCGCACCGCCCCAGATTCCGGGCCAGCCGCCGCGGCCCGGCCCGCAAGGTCCGGTCTCGCTGAAGGCCTCTGCGCCGGGCCTCGTCACCGAGGTCCGCACCATCGTCGGCGCGCCGGCCTCGCCGCAGGCCGGCCCGATGTTCCGTATCGCCGTCAACAACGAGATCGAGCTGGACGCGCAGGTGCCCGCGGTGCACATGGCCAAGCTCAGCTCCGGCGCGACCGTGCGCATCAGCCGCGACGACGCGCCCGATTTGATCGGGCGGGTCAGGCTAGTCGCGCCCGAAATCGATCGCGCCACCCAGCTCGGCCGCGTGCGCATCAGCGTCACCAACAATCCCTCGCTGAAAGTCGGCGTGTTCGCCCGCGCCTCGATCGACGCCAAGCGAAGCTGCGGCGTCGCGGTTCCCAAGACCGCGATCGACCATCTCACCGTGCAGGTCGTCAAGAGCAACATTGTCGAGACGCGCAAGGTACGGGTCGGGCTGTCTTCGGACAGCGCGACGGAAATCCTGGAAGGCCTCAATGTCGGCGAGATCGTCGTCGCCGACGCCGGCTCTTCGCTGCATGATGGCGACCAGATCAAGACCATGTTCGCTGATGAACTCGATCGCACGCGGGTACGCTGATGGCTCTCAATATCTCGGCATGGTCGATCCGCAATCCGCTGCCGTCGGTCGTATTTTCCATCATCCTCCTGATCCTCGGCTGGGTGTCCTTCACCAAGCTCGCGGTGACGCGGCTACCCTCGGCCGACATTCCCGTGATCTCGGTCGCGGTATCGCAGTTCGGCGCGGCACCCGCCGAGCTCGAATCCCAGGTCACCAAGACGGTTGAAGACGCCGTCTCCGGTGTCGAAGGGGTCAGGCACATCACCTCGCAGATCACCGACGGCCTGTCGGTGACGACAATCCAGTTCGCGCTGGAAACCAACACCGACCGCGCGCTCAACGACGTCAAGGACGCGGTGACGCGCGTGCGCTCGAACCTGCCGCAGAACGTCACCGAGCCGCTGATCCAGCGCGTCGATGTCATCGGCCTGCCGATCGTCACCTATGCCGCGATCTCGCCCGGCAAGACGCCGGAGCAGCTCTCCTATTTCGTCGACGACGTGGTCAAGCGCGCGCTGCAAGGCGTGCGCGGCGTCGCCCAGGTCGAGCGCATCGGCGGTGTCGAGCGCGAGATCCTGGTCTCGCTCGATCCCGACCGCCTGCAGTCGATGGGGCTGACGGCCGTCAACGTCAGCCAGAGCCTGCGCGGCACCAATGTCGACGTCGCCGGCGGCCGCGCCGAGATCGGCAAGAACGACCAGGCGATCCGCACCCTCGCCGGCGCCAAGACGCTGAGCGATCTCGCCGGCACCATGATTCCGCTGTTCGGCGGCGGCGAGGTCCGGCTCGACGATCTCGGCACCGTCACCGACACCATCGCAGACCGCCGTACCTTCGCCCGCTTCAACGGCGAGCCGATCGTCGCGCTCGGCATCAAGCGCTCCAAGGGTGCCAGCGACGTGAAGGTCGCCGAGGCCGTGCAGAAGCGCATCGACACGCTCAAGGCCACTTATCCCGACGTCGACCTGAAGGTGATCGACACCTCGGTCGAATATACCAATGGCAATTACCACGCGGCGATCTCGACCCTGTTCGAAGGCGCCATCCTCGCCGTCGTCATCGTGCTGTTGTTCCTGCGCGACCTGCGCGCCACCATCATCGCCGCGATCTCGCTGCCGTTGTCGATCTTCCCGGCATTCTGGGCGATGGACCTGCTCGGCTTCTCGCTCAACCTCGTCAGCTTCCTCGCCATCACGCTGTCGACGGGTATTCTGGTCGACGACGCCATCGTCGAGATCGAGAACATCGTCAGGCACATGAACATGGGCAAGTCGCCCTATCGTGCCGCCCTGGAAGCCGCCGACGAGATCGGCCTTGCGGTGATCGCGATCTCGCTGACGATCATCGCAATCTTCGCGCCCGCGAGCTTCATGTCGGGCATCGCCGGACAGTTCTTCAAGCAGTTCGGCATCACCGTCTCGGTACAGGTGTTCTTCTCGCTGCTCGCGGCGCGCTTCGTCACGCCGGTGCTCGCCGCCTACTTCCTCAAACATAGCAATCACCAAGAGCCGCCGCCCGGCCGCGTGCTGCGGTCCTATCACAGGCTCGTGGCCTGGTCGGTGAAGCACTATTTCATTACGGTGCTGGTCGGCTTCGGCGTCTTCGCCGCCTCGATCTGGAGCATTACGCTGCTGCCGCAGGGTTTCCTGCCGGCGCAGGACAGCTCGCGCTCGTTGGTTGCGCTCGAGCTGCCGCCGGGCACGCAGCTCGCCTACACCGAAAAAGTCACCGAAGACATCGTGGCGCGCCTGCGCAAGCGGCCCGAGGTGAAGAGCATCTTCGTCGACGGCGGCCGCGTTCCACCGGGGACCCAGGAAGTCCGGCGCGCCGCCTTGATCATCAATTACACGCCCAAGGACAGCCGCGACATCACCCAGCGCGAGCTCGAATTCTCGATCAGCCAGGAGCTGGAGAACATTCCAGACATCCGCTTCTGGTTCCTCGACGAGAACGGCCTGCGCGCCATCTCGCTGGTCGTGACCGGCGCAGACGCCAACATCGTCAACAACGTCGCCAGCGAACTCGCGACGCAGATGAAGCGGATTCCCACCATCTCCAACGTGATCTCGGAAACCACGCTGGAGCGGCCCGAGCTGCGCGTCGAACCGCGCGCCGATCTCGCCGCACGGCTCGGCGTCTCAACCGAAAGCCTATCGCAGACCATCCGCGTCGCCACCATCGGCGACGTCGGCCCCGCGCTCGCCAAGTTCGACGTTGGCGACCGTCTGGTGCCGATCCGCGTGCAGCTCGAGGATGCCGCGCGCGGCAATCTGAAGACGCTCGAACAGTTGCGCGTGCCGCTCGGCGAGCACGGCGAGAAGGGCGGCGTGCCGCTGTCCGTCATCGCCGACGTCAAGCTCGACCAGGGTCCGACCAGCATCAACCGTTACGATCGCGAGCGACAGGCGACCGTCGCGGCCGATCTCGTCGGCTCCGCCGCGCTCGGCGACGCCACCAAGAAGATCTACGATCTGCCGGTCATGAAGAGCCGACCGAAGGGCGTGAAGGTCTCCCCCTCCGGCGACGCCGAAAGCCTGAACGAACTGTCCGAAGGCTTTGCCACCGCGATCACGGCGGGCCTGATGATGGTCTACGCCGTTCTGGTGCTGCTGTTCGGCACCTTCCTGCAGCCGATCACCATTCTGTTCTCGCTGCCGCTCTCGATCGGCGGCGCGATCGCGGCCCTGCTGATCACCGGCAAGCAGCTCACGACACCGGTGTGGATCGGCATCCTGATGCTGATGGGTATCGTCACCAAGAACGCGATCATGCTTGTGGAATTCGCCATCGAATCCATTCACGCCGGCACACCGCGCGAAGAAGCCATGATCGACGCAGGCATGAAACGCGCTCGCCCGATCGTGATGACCACGATCGCGATGGCCGCGGGCATGATGCCGAGCGCGCTCGCGGTCGGCGCCGGCGGCGAGTTCCGCTCGCCGATGGCACTCGCGGTGATCGGCGGCCTGATCTTCTCGACCATCCTGTCGCTGGTGTTCGTGCCCGCGATGTTCATGGTGATGGACGATCTCGGCGCCCTGATCTGGCGCTTCGCCAAGCGGCTGGTCGTGCACAGCGAAGATGCGGAGGGCGCAAGTCATCACGGAGCTGCGCCGGCCGAAGCGATGCCGCGGCCGAAGAATATCGTGCACCCTGCGGCGGAGTAGATGTGGCACCAGCGTCAAGCACACGAGGCAGTTCAGCGAACGCCATCCGAGAACCCGACATAGCGGAGGATCGTCTTCGCTACATTCAGACGTACCGGTCGTGCTGTGCCGATCGAGGTCGTTAAAGCGTGGGTCGCGAGTTGGGACTCTTCTGACGAACTCCTTCGCCCCGATTGTAGCGACCCAGCCTAACGGCCCCCTACTCGTTCCGCGCGATCGCCGTCAGCTTGGTAATGTTCCGCAGCAGGATGCGGCCGCGCTGGAGATCGAGGATCGCTTCCTTGCGCCAGGCCTGAAGCTGGCGGTTGACGCTCTCGCGGGCGGCACCGACGAAGACGCCGAGTTGCTCCTGCGAGATGTGCACCTCCGAGCCGAAATCGGCGGCGAGCGCGCAGAGGCGCCGCGCGAGGCGAACCGGCAGCGGCTGGAGCATGGACTCTTCCATGCGCTCGCTCTGCCAGCGGATGCGCTGGCAGAGCAGCGCGATGATCTTGATCCCGACTTTCGGCTCGCGTTCGAGGAAGGCGAGAAAGTCTTCGCGCCGCAGCACGAACAACTCGCTGGCTTCGCCCGCGGTGGCGTCCGCAGTGCGGCTCTGGCCATCCAGCACCGCAACCTCGCCGAACAGGTCGCCGGGCCCCATGAAGTTCAGCGTCAGGCGGCTGCCGTCGGAGGCGCCGGTCTCGATACGGACCTGGCCTCGGCGCACGCCGAACAGCGCATCGCCTGGATCGCCCTTCTGGAACAGCACCTCGCCATTCCCCAGATGCTGGGTGTGGCAGAGATTCGCCAGCCGCTGGAGTTCGTCTGCGCCGAGATCGGCGAACATCGCATTCATCTTGAGGATGACCGCAAATTCGGCCTGCTTGCTCATTTCAATATCCTTGTGAATTTCGTTGGCAAATCGCTTGGAACCATCAACATCAAGATCGCGTAAAACCGCGCCCGGGAAGTGTGCCATAAGTCACATAACTTTGCAGCACCCCCAGACTATTTTTACGTGCTTGGAGCCGCTTCCCGTCCCGGGATAAACTCAGGAGCCAAGGACGGGTGCAAATGACGGTCATGTGCCGGATTCGACGCCGATCGTCCGCCGCTGGAAAGTCGATATGAGAGCCGTGAAATTCGCCGGCGCGGCGGTGGCCGCAATCGTCATCGTGATCGCACTCCTGCTGGTGGTCGGGATCCCCTCGGGCTTCCTGAGTTCGACGATTGCCTCGCGTGTCGAGAGCGCGACCGGCTATCGCCTGTCGGTCGACGGCACCACCAGAATCAGTTTGTGGCCGACGCTGAACGTGACGCTGAACGACCTCACGCTTGCCGACCCCAAGGACCGCAGCGGCATCACGCGCCTGTCCATCGACAGCGTGCAGGCCGACATGTCGCTCTCAAGCGTCTGGTCGGGCCGCCCGAAGATCAGCGAGCTCGTCGTCACCCATCCCGTGCTCTACCAGCCGCTGCTGCGTGAGCGCCTGCCGAATGCCGGCGGCACGTCGAAGCCGGTCGCGCTCGATCTCGACGGCGCCGCCATCGATCGCATCAAGGTCACCGATGGCGAGATCGCATTCGCGCGCGTGCGCGATCGCGTCGAGAGCCGCATCAGCGCCGTCAATGCCGATGCGATCGTCGGCCGCGACCGCAAGTTCAACATCACCGGCACCGCACGGGTCGGCGAGCATCCGACCAAATTCGACATCAAGGCGACCACGCCAGCGCCGCCGGCCGACCGACCGACCATTCCGGTGGATTTCGCCATCGACATGCCGGACGTGCTGAAGTCCCGGCTCGCGGGCCATGCCGAGATGCGGCTGAGCGGCGATGTCGTGATGATCAACGGCCTGAATGGCACGCTCGGCGATGGCGCGTTCAATGGCTGGGCCTCGGTCGATATCGCGAGCAAGCCTCTCGTCAAGCTCGATCTCGACTTCCAGCGGCTCGCGATCCCGCTGGCGAAATCGCCGGAAGGCGCGTCCGGGCAGCCCTGGAGCGATGCGCCGATCGACGTCTCCGGGCTCAACTATCTCGATGCGCAGATCAGGATCTCCGCGCATGAGGCGGTGATCGGCGAGGCACGCCTCGCGCCGCTGGCGGTCGATGCAAAACTCGCCGGCGGCGTGCTGAAGGCCGGCACCGCCAATCTCGGCGCCTATGGCGGCCAGGTTACGGGCGAATTGATCCTGGATGCGACCAGCGGCGCGCCGAGCTTTGCCATGCATTCCGACCTCGCCGGCGTGCGCGCGCTGCCGCTGCTGCAGGGCCTCGCCGAATTCGACCGGATCGACGGCAAGCTGCAGGCCAAGCTCGCGCTGCGCAGCGCCGGCAGCAGCCAGCGCGCGCTGATGGCGAACATGCAGGGCACGGCCTTCGTCAATTTCCAGGACGGCGCCATTCGCGGCATCAACGTCGCACAGATGATCCGCTCGCTGACATCGGGCACGCTGTCCGGCTGGCAGGAAAACGGAGACAGCAGTCGGGAGCAGAGCACGGATTTGTCGCAGCTCTCGGCGTCGTTCCGGATCGACAAGGGCCAGGCGGTGACCACCGATCTCAACTTGACCGGACCGCTCGTCCGCGTGACCGGTGCCGGCACGATCGCACTCGACACCAAGATGATGGGCTTTCGCGTCGAGCCGAAACTGGTGATGACGACCGAAGGCCAGGGCCGCGCCGCCGAGCCGGTCGGCTTCGGCATTCCCGTGATGATCCAGGGCACCTGGTCGCAGCCGCGAATCTATCCCGACATGGCCGGCATGCTGGACAATCCGGACGCCGCCTATGCCAAGCTGCGCGAAATGGGCAAGGGGCTGTTCGGCGCTGATGGGGCCGGGCTCGGCAATATTTTGGGCAGCCTTGGTCTCGGGGGAGCCACCGCGCCGGGTGGCGGTAATGCCGCCGGCACTGCCAATCCGCAAAGCCAGCAGCCCGCCGGACAGAACAATTTGCTCGGCGGCCCCCTGGGGGAGGCGCTCGGCAATCTGATCCAGCAGGGACTTTCCGGTGGCGCGGGAAACGGCACCGGGACCGGGACTGTCACCGGCCGCAGCCGCAGCCTGCCTGCAGCGCCATCCGCACTGATGCCGCAAGCCTCGCCGGCGTCCCCCGCCCTGGAGGACCCGCCGGCGGCGCAGCAGGACAGCCAGCCGATGAACGACGTGCTGCGGCAGCTCTTTAATCGATGATTGCAGGACCAAAGCGCTGGACTCCAGCCCTCCCTTGCCAAGGCGATCCCCTTACATCGGCGTCCCCGGCCGCGGCTTCCTCCAAACGGATGAGACTGCGACAATTCACCATGCTTCCGCCTGCCAGCATCCAAGGGAGTAACCGAGGCCGGTAACCACGCCGGGTGCTCGGCCGTCCCTTGACCAGTCCCTTCACAGTCCCCTGGGACCAAATTGTGCTAGAAGGCTCGCAGGGTCCGTGCGGCCCGTAGCGCCGGCGCCGATGGCGGCGCGAGAGGATCGGGATGGCAGGAGCGAACGACAAGACACGGTTTCTGCGCGAGGGCCTGTTCGCCAAATACGTCGTCTCTCTCGTCGGCCTCGTCGTGTTCGTGCTTGCCGTCAACGGCGCGATGGAGAGCTGGATCTCCTACCGCGCCACCAAGACACAGCTGACCGACGGTCTCGAGGACAAGGCGCAGGCTGCCGCGCGGCGGATCGAGCAGTCGATCTCGGAGCTCGAGCGCCAGATCAGCTGGGTAACCCGGGCGAGCCAGGACACACTCGAGAAGCGCCGCGCCGACTACGCCCAACTGCTGCACCAGGTCTCGGTCGTCACTCAGCTGTTCCAGCTCAACGGCGACGGCCGCGAGGTGCTGCGCGTCTCGCGCCAGTCGACCACGACCGGCAGCAATGCCGACCTCTCCCGCGACATGCGCTTCACCGACACCGTCGCCCGCGGCGTCAGCTACGCGCCGGCCTGGTTCTCCGACCGGACGCCGTTCATGTCGATCTCGGTGGCGCATTCCGGTTTCAACGCCGGCGTCACCGTGGCCGAGCTCGACCTCAGCTTTCTCTCCGAGTACCTCACCGACGCCCAGGTCGGCAAAGCCGCCTTCGCCTATGTGGTTGATCCGCGCGGCCGCGTGCTGGCGACGTCCTCGAAAGGCCCCGAGATCGGTAAGGATTTGTCGAAGCTGCCGCAGGTTGCGGCCGCGGTCGCACCGGGCCACGAGCCCGACAATTCGGGCACCGACTTCAACGGCCATGCGGTGATGAGCGCCGCGAGCACCGTGCCGAAGCTCGGCTGGAGCGTGATGTTCGAGCAGCCGGCCACGCAGGCCTTGATGCCGATCCGCGACCAGCTGGTGCGCATTGCGCTTTTGATCGGCATGGGCCTGCTGGTCGCAATCCTTGCCGGCACGCTTCTGGCGCGCCGCATGATCATCCCGATCACGGCGCTACGCGACGGCGCGCACAAGCTCGGCGAGGGCGATTTCAGCCATCGCATCGAGGTGCACACCGCGGACGAGCTGGAAGATCTCGCCGGCCAGTTCAACCGCATGGCCGACCAGATCCAGGAGACCTATTCGGACCTGGAGACCAAGGTCGAGGAGCGCACCCGCGATCTCGCGCAGTCGATCAACGAGCTCAAGGTGCTGGAAGAGGTCGGCCGCGCGGTCGCAGCCTCGCTCGATCTCAACGCCGTGCTGCCGACGATCGCCGCGCGCGCGATCGAGATCACCCATGCCGACGCGGTGCTGATCTACGGCTATGACGCGCAGGCGCGCCGCTTCAATCTGGTCGAGGCCAACGGCATCGACAAATCCGCCGACGGCGCCCATGTCACGATCGACGAAGGCCAGGATATCCTGAGCGATGCGGCCGGGAGCGGCGAACCGATCGCGCTACCCGATCTCGACCAGGCCTCCGAGCAGCCGCTGCGCGACGTCGCGATCGAAGCCGGCTTCCATTCGGTGCTGGTGGTGCCGCTGGTCGACCAGCAGGGCACGCTCGGCTCGCTGGTGGTGCTGCGCCGCGCCAGCGGCGAGTTCGCCGCCAGCATCATCGGCCTGATGCGCACGTTCGCCAACCAGGCCGTGCTGGCGATGCGCAATGCGCGGCTGTTCACCGAGGTCGACCACAAGGGCCGCGAACTCGCGGCTGCGCACGAAACCGTGCAGCAGCAGGCCGCAAAGCTCCAGGAGCAGACCGAGCAGCTGCGCAACTGGAATCGCTCCCTGGAAGAGCGGGTCGAGAAGCAGTTGGGGGAGATCGGCCGCATCAAGCGGCTCGAACGTTTCCTCGCGCCGCAAGTCGCGCAACTGATCGCCTCGTCCGACGGCCACGATGCGCTGCTCGACAGCCATCGCCGCGAGGTCACCGTCGTGTTCTGCGATTTGCGCGGCTTCACCTCGTTCACCGAGGCGACCGAGCCGGAAGAGGCGATGAACGTGCTGCGCGAATATCACGCCGCGCTCGGCGAGCTGATCCACCGCTATGAAGGCACGCTCGACCGCTTTGCCGGCGACGGCGTGATGATCCTGTTCAATGCGCCGATTCAGTTCGCCGACCATACCAAGCGCGCCGTGAAGATGGCGGTCGAGATGCGCGACACGATCGGCAAGCTGACCGAGAAATGGAAGAACCGCGGCCACTCGCTCGGCTTCGGCGTCGGCGTCGCCATGGGCTACGCCACGCTCGGCCAGATCGGCTTCGAGCAGCGGCTGGAATATGCCGCGATCGGCAGCGTCACCAATCTCTCCTCCCGCCTCTGCGACGAAGCCAAGGCCGGCCAGGTCGTCGTCAGCCGCCGCGTCTACGGCATGGTCGAGCCCTGGGTCGAAGCCCGCGCGCTCGACGATCTCGTGCTCAAGGGCTTCAACCACCCCGTGCTCGCGATGGAGATTCTGTCGTGGCGCGAGGAGGTGGAGAACGTGTTGGATGCCGCCGCGGCAAGGCGAAGAGGGTAGCCCAAACAAAAAACTGCGAAAACAACCCCATGCACAGTAGCCGGGGCCTGCAAGATCAATGGGTTACGCGGGCACGGAATTGGCTGGAGGCGGTGCGGTTGATCACACCCCGCGCTTCGGCCCGATCGCCTCGAAGCCGGCCTTCTGCTCGTCGCTTAAGTCAGCTTCGAAATCGTCGAGCGCGTCACTGACGCCGTTCACCGCTTGCAGCATCGTCTGCAGCCGCGCCTTCACGGCGGTGAGGCGTGCCTGTGGTGTCGGTGCGGCCTGTGACGGACAGGCGCTGAGCGTTTCCATGGTGCGCAGTGTGGTGTCCTGGAGCACGTTGAGGCGGGCGCGGGCGGTGTCGTCGAGCTTGAGCGTGGAGGCGATCTCGGCCGCGGGCCATTGCTGCTGCACGAGCTGCTCGTATTGGCGCTGCAGCTTCTCATCGTAGCGGGGATCGCTGTCCGCCTGGCAGGCCGATGCCGCCTGGGGATTCTTTTGCTGGATCGCTGCAAGCGCGGCGCGGCGCTCCTTGGCCAGGCCGTCGAGCTTGGCCTTCTGATTGTCGTCGAGGATATCGACGAACTTTGCCAACGCAGGTGCGACGGCGTCCGTTGCCTTGATCATGGCCTCGATGCGCTCGCGCATCAGGCCGAGGCGCTCGATGGCCGTCGCGGGGACCTGCGTCGGACAGGCGGCGCGGATGGTGTCGCGCGCGGATGCCCACGCGGTGGCGAGCTCGTCGAGCGCTGTGCGCTGCAATTCATTCGGCTGCACGATAGCGGCGATGCGATCGACCGGCAGGCCGCCGGTGTCGCTGGCATTGCAGACCGTCTCCGCGGTCGGGACTCGCCGTCCGCGCCGCCGGCCGTGCGGCGTGGTGTAGGCGGCAAGCTCGGTGGCCGCATAGGGTGCGAAGATCGCGGCATAGATGTCGCCATAGCCATAGAGCGAGAGGCTGGTCGCGTCGCCGAGGATGATTGCGGTGGTGAGATCGTCATGCGCGAACGGCCAGAACACCGGGCCGACCCAGCCGTAGCTGCCGTCGGGGTGGCGCCACCAGCCCTGCGGACGGCGGCCGCCGCGCCAACCCGACAGCGCAGCTTGCGCCGTCATTGCGGCACGGAGGACGTAAGGATTCGCAGGCTGGCCGCGCTCTGCGCCGCGAGGATCTTGCGACCTCAACGCTGCGGAGCGGTATCGGCTGCCCCGCACCGCCATGCGGGCATGGCGCAAGCGAGACATGCCGATCATGTGGCCGACGGCAAAGCGCGCAACACCGAGCGGGCCGCCGCGGAAGCCGAACTGCGCCTCGGCGCGACCTGGCAACAGCACCGCCAGAATCACGAGGGTTACGCCTGATAGCGCCAGCCCCAGCCTTGGCCTGAGCCCCAAGCGTGATCTCGACATGACCACTGACCTGTCCACCTTGGCCCTCCTCCGGCGCCAAGCGCACATCGCGTCGCATCACCATGACGCGCGAGGGAACCAAATGTTCCGGAAGCGCACAGGGCAAAGCGCCGCAACGCGCGGCAGCGCGATGCGGTGTCACTCCGCCTTTTGCGGCAGCACGAAGGTTTGGCCGGGATAGATCAAATTGGGATTGTGGATCTTGGCGCGGTTGGCGTTGTAGATCACCGCAAAGCGGGCGCCGTCGCCGTAAGCGAGCCGGCTGAGCGCCCACAGGCTGTCGCCGCGGGAGATCACCCGGCTGCCGCCTGTTTCCGCCGCTGCTCCGCTGACGGCGTCCGCCGGCGAGGCCGATGCAACGGTCGTGGCCGCGGGCGCCCGCGCCATGACCCCCGATCCGCCCTTCGGTTTCGGTGCGCCCATCAATCTCGGCCGGGCTGCGGGCCTGTCCGAGACCGATGCCACGACATCCGACTTGTCGTCGGGCTTCTCGGCCTTCGCCTCTTGTTTCGCCTCTTGCCGCGCGACCGGTGCAGGGCGAGCGGGCGGCGGTGCGGCTTCGGCGATGACGACCGGCATGCTGCGGCCGGATTGCGTGACGGTGCCGTCAGGCGATTTCGCCCGCAAGGTCAGCTCGTAGGAACCGGCGGGAAGCTGCGGCGGCGTCATCACGAATTGGCCCGACGCATCCGCCACGACTGTGTCGATCGGCTTGCCGTCGCGCAGCAGCTCGACCTTGGCACCCGGCGTCGCCCGGCCCGCGATCACCGCCGCCTCGCCGTGATCGTCGACGCGTGCAACGTCGAAGCGGGGGCCGGTATCCGCAATCGCCGGCGGCGGCTTGACCGGTGCAAGATCGGCAAGCGCGGCCGTGACCTGCTTTTGCGTCTCGGCCAGCGCACCCGCCTTCGTTTCAGCGGGGGACGCGGCCGGCACCGGCGGCGCGCTTGCGGCCAGCTTGGGCTCTTCCGGCTTGAGTTCCGGCTTGAGTTCCGGCTTGGGTTCGACCTTCTGTTCGACCTTGGCCTCCGGCTTGGCGGCGACCACGGAATCGGTCTTGGCCCCGATCGGCAGCATGCGACGCAGCTCGGTGGGGCCGATCACCAGCACGGTGCCGCCCACCGCGAGCAGACAGAATGCAATGAAGGCCTTGGTCGCGGTCACCATCGGAAACGAACCTTGATCAGGAAGAACCTAGCAAATCAATCGAGCCGGCAAGGTGCGCCGTTTTGGCCACGGCAGCAAGACGGTCGATGGGATGATGCGCCGGCACGCCGGGATGAACCGGCGCACCCCCGCCGGCGTCAAATGATCGAGGCCGCATCGCGGCATTTTTCTTGAGGAATTTTTTCCGTGACCGCATTTTGCCGTCCCGCACAATGGCTGGTGGTTGCCCTCATCCTGGCCGCAACTCCGGCGCTCGCCGCTTCCGGCCCGCCGTCTGGCTTCGCTCTCACTGACGATGCCGATCTAGCCTTCACCTCGCCCGACAAAGCCACCAAGATCGAGCAGTACATGAAGGACAGCGGAGATTTCGACGTCAAATGGCAGGCCTGGGCGAGGCGTGGCGACCAGATGACGGAGCTGAAGCCCGAGCAGGGCTACGGGGCCGGCTTCCGCTTCACCCCCGACTCGCAATGGCTGGTGCGGATGCAGAAGACCGGCTCCGGCGAGCAGGACCTCTATCTCTACCATGTCGACAAAGGCGCCTTCGTCAGCGCGACGAAGACCTCGTTCAGCGATTTGGCCTGGGCCTATTTCCACAGCCGGCCGGACACGGGGAAGATGAAGCTCGACTACCACATCTCGGCCAATCTCGTGAAAGGCACCGAAGAGGCCTATCGCGGGCTTGGCGTGCACTGGCCGGACAACCGTTACCTCGTGATCTCGCTGTCGGGCGAAATGGACAAGCACCCGAAGAACGTCGCCGTGAAGGGATTGGCCGACTGGCGCTGCCGCTATGATCTCAAGACCGGGACCTTCGACGTGCCGGCGATGTTCGCCAAGACCAATACGGAAGCGTTGCGATGGGAAATCCGACGCTGAGGGAACCATGGCCCCGCACCTTCAGACAAGCGATGGAACCAACCCTCTGATTCCATTCCGATTCATGTTTTCCTAACCCTCACTGGTAACGTGGTCTTGTCGGTTTTGCCGCATCTTGCATCCCACGGGAGGGCTGCATGGGCACATCGATCCGATGGAGCGCGCGCATGCGCGCGTTGCTGCGCCGTTGGCGCGGCGCGCCGCTGACATGGCTGATCGCAGGGGGCTTCGTGCTGATGGCCGCAATGGCGATCGGCACCGCGCTCACCGTCGACCGCTTCCGGCAGAATGCGATCGAAAGCGGCCGCGACAGCGTGGAGAGCGCGGTCCGGTTGCTCGCGCGCCATTTCGACCGCGAGTTCGAGGACTTCGCGGTGCTGCAGAAAAGCATCATCGCCGAGCTCGAAAGCCATGGTATCGACTCCGCCGACGTCTTCCGCAGCGAGATGGGCACGCTCGCTGTGCACGAGGCGCTGCGCGCCAAAGCCAGCGGCTGGTCGGACGTCGCCGGCGCCAACGTGTTCGACGCCAAGGGCGTGCTGATCAACTCGTCGCGGCGCTGGCCGGTCGCCGATGTTTCAGTCGCCGACCGCGGCTATTTCAATCGCCTCAAGAACGATCCGGCGTCGCAGGAAGAGATCGAGGTCGTGCCGGGACGGTTGGGCAGCGGACCGGCGATCGTGTTCGCGCGCCGCGTCTCCGGTCCCCATGGCGAATTCCTTGGGCTGGTCTCGCGCGCGATCACGCCCGACCAGCTCGAATCCTTCTTCGCCTCGAGCGGGCTCGGCGAGGATTCCTCGATCGCGATGCACCACCAGAACGGCCAGCTGCTGGCGCGCATTCCGCATGTGGAGGCGATGATCGGGCAGAATTTCCGCAACGGCACGCGCGAGCAGATGGCGGTGTTCGAGCGCACCTTCGTCACGACCCAGCTCGCAAGTCCGATCGACGGCAAAGATCGCATCCTCGCCGCACGCCTCCTGACCGGCGAGCCGCTGGTGGTGGTTGCGACCAAGTCGCTGGATGCGACGCTGGCAACATGGCACACGCAGACCAAATTCTTCGTGACCGTCGCCGTGCTGTCGATCGGCCTGCTCGTGCTGACGCTTTATTCCATCTTCCGCCAGATGACGCGCCGGCTCGCCGTGGAGAAGCAGCAGCTCGATACCGCGATGAACACGATGACGCAGGGCTTGCTGATGTTCGACCAGGACCAGCGGCTGATCGTCTGCAACCGCCGCTACATCGAGATGTACGGGCTGTCGGCCGAATTGGTGAAGCCCGGCGCGTATTTCCGCGACGTGATTCAGCATCGCCATGACACCGGCTCGTTCGACGGCGACGTCGATTCCTATTGCGACGGCATTCTGGGCAGCGTCGGCCAGACCCACAGCGCGATCGTCGAGACCTCCGATGGCCGCCTGATCGAGATCAAGAACCAGCCCGGCGCCGGCGGCGGCTGGCTCGCGACCCATGACGACGTCACCGAGCGCATCCGGGCCGACGAGCGCATCGCGCATATGGCGCATTACGACGCCCTGACCGACCTGCCCAACCGCGTGCTGATGCGCGGCCATCTGGAGCGGCGCGTCGCCGAGCTTGCCCAGGGCAAGCCGTTCGCGATCCTCTATATCGACGTCGACGAGTTCAAGGGCGTCAACGATTCGCTCGGACACGAGGTCGGCGACGAGCTACTGCGCCAGGTCGCGAACCGCCTGCGCGCCTGCGTCAGCGGCAGCGACATGGTCGCACGGCTGGGCGGCGACGAATTCGCCATCGTCAAGGCCGGCAGCCGCGACGAGGCCGAACTGACCGCCCTCGCCGAGCAGATCCTGAAGGCGCTGCGCGCCCCCGTGGACTGCAACGGCCAGGAAATCCCGACCGATGCCAGCATCGGCATCGCGATCGCCCCCGACCACGGCGACAATCTCGACGATCTGCTCAAGCGCGCCGATCTCGCGATGTATGCGGCGAAATCCGAGGGCCGCCGCACGTTCCGTATCTTCGCGCCCGAATACGACGCCAAGGCGCGGCTGCGCCGCCAGCTCGAGTTCGATCTGCGGCAGGCGCTGGCCCGCGGCGAGTTCGAGGTGCACTACCAGCCGCTGGTCGATCTCGCGGCCAATGTCGTCACCGGCTGCGAAGCGCTTCTGCGCTGGCACCATCCGGAACGCGGCATGGTCTCGCCCGCCAACTTCATCCCGGTTGCGGAAGAGACCGGATTGATCGGCGAGATCGGCGAATGGGTGCTGAGGCAGGCCTGCCTCGAGGCGGCCTCCTGGCCCGGCGACATCCACATCGCGGTCAACGTCTCACCGGTGCAGTTCCGCTCGCGGACGCTGGCGCTGAAGGTCGCAGCCGCACTCGCCGAGTCGGGTCTCGCGCCCGGACGGCTCGAGCTCGAGATCACCGAGACGGTCCTGATCCGCGACGACCAGGAGGCGCTGACGATCCTGCAGCAGCTGCGCGAGCTCGGCGTGCGCATCGCGCTCGACGATTTCGGCACTGGTTATTCGTCGCTGAGCTATTTGCATCGTTTCCCGTTCGACAAAATCAAGATCGACCGCAGCTTCATCAGCGACATCGGTCAGTCGGAAGATTCCTCGCCGATCGTGCAGGCGGTGGTGCACATGGCCGCCGCCCGTCACATGGCGACGACCGCGGAAGGCGTCGAGACCGAAGCGCAGCGCGCGGTGCTGCTCCAGCTCGGATGCAGCCAGATGCAGGGCTGGCTGTTCAGCCCGGCCGTGCCGGCCGCGAAACTGAAGCAGCTGTTGTCGGCGCAGGCGGCCGCGGCCTAGCGGCGCACTGCCGCACGCTTTGTCATCAACATCTCTGTCCACTCCCGCCCGCCGTGCGTTCGCGAAAGCGCCGGCCGGCTTGGAGCAGGATCGGACAAAACATGGCGGGTTCAGGAAATACGCCCGGCAGCCACGGCGCCTAGAACACGCGCCGTTCCGTACAAATACGGACGACTGATCGAAAGCCCGAGCTGATCAGCAGGAGCCACATCATGACCGGGAACACTGCACTCATGCGCAATCCCTCGCACAAGGGCTTGCCGCCCGCACCCGACGTACAGCCTGACGATCGCTCGACGTCCGAGCGGCGCGCCGCCGACGCGGAGATGGCGCGCGTGCTCAGAACCGAGCCGTTTCGCATGGCCTTGGACTCCTCCGGCGCGGGGATCGCGCATTGGAAACATGATGCGCTGCACGACGTCGTCGAGCCCATGCGCCACCACGTGATCATGGCGCATAAAGGCGTGATGCAGCGCATGGAGCGGCGCTCGGGAAAATCGATCGCGATCGGCACGTTTCGTCCGGGGGTCGTGAACATCGTTCCGGAAGGGTCGAGCTCCCGATGGGACATTCCGAAGCCCGTCGACGTCGTGCAGCTTTACCTTCCCGACGCAACGCTGCAGCGCGTCGCTGGCGAGGCCGGGACCGCCGGGACCGCCGAATTGATTGAGCGAACGGCGCATCCCGACACCATCACGTCCCGACTGCTCCTGAGCGCCGCGGATTCGCTGGAGGGCCATGGCGTCCTTGATGCGCTGTTCCGGCATCAGCTCACGGATCTTCTGGCCACGCGCCTTTTGGCTGCGCATGCAGGCTCGCCAACCACGTTCCAGCCGACCATGGGCGGGCTGGCGCCGAAGGTCCTGCTCCGTGCGATCGAACGATTGCGCTGCGATAGCGAAGCGGACGTCTCGCTCGATGCGCTGGCGTCCGATGCCGGACTGTCGCGCTTCCATTTCTGCCGCTCCTTCAAGGAGAGCACCGGGCTATCGCCGCATGCCTGGCTGCGTCAGCACCGGCTCGAGCAGGCCATGAACATGTTGCGGGAGAGCGACGAATCGATCGTCTCGGTCGCCGCGGCGCTTGGTTACTCCTCGCAAACGGCCTTCGCCGCAGCATTCAAGAAGCTGACGGGCGAGACGCCGAGCGATTGGCGCAGGCGTATGCGTTAGCAGCAATCTCTCGACAGCGACGGCAATCGCGCTGGGGCAACGGCAAATCGGGTCAGCTACATCATCTCCATGTCCAGACCAATCGAGGGAGACCAAAGATGACCTGGAAAAACTTCGTCAGCCGACGGCTGATTGCCTCACGCCGCCGAAGCCTCGCGACCGCAACCCTGTACGGACTCTCGCTGGCCGTTCGCTTCACGTCGGCGACGGGCGAGGAAGTGGAAATTCCGGCTTACACCATGCACCCGGCACAACCGCCCGTTTCCATCATGATCCGAAATGGCGCCGGCCTTCCCTATCAGGACTGGAGTCGAAGTGAGCTTCAGCCCGTCGTCTTAGGTTACGGCCGGCCACCGAATTCGCTGCAGGCACGCTGCATCGCGCCCTGAGGCCAGCCATCCAACCCACCCCACGCGCCGACGCCGGACGCTGTTCTCAACGCAGCAGCGCGGTCGCGCGCGGTCTTTCGAACAGCAACCAAGGAGAAAATTCATGCGACTCGTCATCATCGGGGCCGGCTTCGCCGGCATGTACGCCGCGCTTTCCGCAGCCCGGCTGCGCGACATCCGGGGCGCCTCGCCGCAAGATCTGCAGATCGCGCTCGTTTCACCGGAGCCGACGCTGGTGGTCCGTCCGCGGCTCTACGAGTCGAAGCCGGAAACCGTGACGGCCCCGCTGCTCGACGTCCTCGAGGCGATCGACGTCGACTACATCCAGGGCAGCGCCGAGACGATCAACACCGAGGCCCGAACGGTGCAGATCGCGCCCGCGAAGGGCCCGCGAAAGACGCTGTCCTACGACCGCCTGATCGTGACCACCGGCAGCCGGCTCTTCCGTCCGAACATTCCGGGCCTCGCCGAGCACGGCTTCAGCGTCGATTCGCTCGACGATGCCGTTGCGCTCGACAAGCATCTGCATGGCCTCGCGGAGCGGCCTGCCGTGAACGGACGCGACACGGTCGTCGTCGCCGGCGGCGGCTTCACCGGGATCGAAACGGCCACCGAAATACCGACGCGGCTGCGCGAAATCCTAGGCCCCAATGCCAGGACTCGCGTCGTCATCGTCGATCGCAACACTGCGATCGCACCCGACATGGGTGCAGGCGCCCGCCCCGTCATCGAGGAAGCCTTGCGCAAGATTGGCGTCGAGACACGGCTCGGTGCCGGCGTCGCCGCGCTCGACGAGAGCGGCGTCACCTTGTCCAGCGGTGAGCACATCGAAACCGCGACGGTGATCTGGGCGGCGGGCATGCGTGCAGCGCCGCTGACCGGGCAGATTCCCGCCGAGCGCGACAATTTCGGACGGTTGCTGGTCGATCGCTGCTTGCAGGTGCCAGGCGTTCAGGGTGTCTTCGCGGCCGGCGACGCAGCACGCGCCGCCTGCGACGACGAGGGCAATTACGCACTGATGTCGTGCCAGCACGCCACGCGGATGGGCGCCTTTGCCGGCAACAATGCCGCGGCCGAATTGCTCGGCGTTCCGACCAGACCCTACCACCAGAAGGCCTACGTCACCTGCCTCGACCTCGGCGAAGCCGGCGCGCTGTTCACACGCGGCTGGGAGCGCAAGGTCGAGATGGTCGGCGATGTCGCCAAGAAGACCAAGCGTGAGATCAACACCGTCTGGATCTATCCGCCGAAGGCGGAGCGCGCCCTGGCGCTCGCTTCGGCCGATCCGGAACGCGTGACCGAAGTCTAGCCGCCTCACGTGATGATGGCCGCGCTCCCGCGGGGCGCGCGGCCCGCCACTGCAGACCGACCATTCAGGAGCCCACAGCATGAACCAGCAGATCCGCAACGTCGCGTTCGCGATGCCGCTGACGAACCCGGCTTTCCCGCCCGGCCCGTATCGCTTCATCAACCGCGAATATTTCATCATCCAGTACCGGACCGACCCGGAGGCGTTGCGCCGGATCGTGCCGGAGCCGCTGGAGCTGACCGAGCCTGTGGTGAATTACGAATTCATTCGCATGCCCGATTCCACCGGCTTCGGCGACTACACGGAAAGCGGCCAGATCATCCCGGTGTCCTTCCGCGGCCAGACCGGCAGCTTCGTCCACCAGATGTTCCTCAACGATCATCCGCCGATCGCCGGCGGCCGCGAGCTGTGGGGCTTTCCCAAGAAGCTGGCCCAGCCGAAGCTGGCCGTCGAGACCGATACCCTGGTTGGCACGCTGGACTACGGCTCGGTGCGCATCGCCACCGGCACCATGGGCTACAAGCATCGCGCCCTCGATCTTTCCACCGAAGCACGAAAGCTCATCGCGCCCAATTTCCTGTTGAAGATCATTCCGCATGTCGACGGCACCGCGCGCATTTGCGAACTGGTGCGCTTCCATCTCGAGGACGTGACGGTGAAGGGCGCATGGACGGGGCCCGCCGCGCTCGATCTTTTCTCCCACGCGCTCGCACCGGTCGCCGAGCTGCCGGTTCTTCAGGTGCTCTCGGCCAAGCATATCGTTGCCGATCTGACGCTCGGATTAGGCACCGTGGTGCACGACTATCTGGAGCGGTCCGCGGCGGCGCGATCGCGTGGAGCCGGATCTGAAATCCTGACCGAAACACACGCGGGCTGACCGAACAGGTCGCATTGCAAGGAGTAGTCACCATGTTCAACGTGACACGCGAACAAATCGATTCCGCACGACCGATCAATCCGCTGCCCTACGATGTCGTTGCGCTGGTGCTGCAGGGCGGCGGCGCGCTCGGGGCCTACCAGGCCGGCGTCTACGAAGGCTTGCACGAGGCCGGGATCCGGCCGAACTGGCTGGCCGGCATCTCGATCGGCGCGCTCAACGCCGCGATCATCGCGGGCTCCCCGGAAGACGAGCGCGTGGCACGGCTGCGCGAGTTCTGGGAGACGATCTGCGCGACCCCGGTGGAATGGCCTGCCGGCGAGGGACTGGCCGGTGCGCTACCGTTCGCGTTCGACTTCAACTCCCTGCACAACACGCTTGCCGCAATGCGCGCGCTGTTCCAGGGCCAGCCCGGCTTCTTCAGGCCGCGCTTCCCCTCGCCGCTGTGGTCGCCCTTCTCGGGCGACGCGTCGACCAGCTTCTATGACACGGCGCCGTTGCAACGGACGCTGGAACAGCTCGTCGATTTCGACCGGCTGAACTCGGGCGAAGTGCGTGTCAGCGTCGGCACGGTCAACGTCCGCACCGGCAATCTCACCTATTTCGACACAGCCGAGCGGCGGCTCGGTCCGAAACACTTCATGGCTTCGGGCGCGCTGCCGCCCGGATTTCCCGCCGTCGAAATCGACTCCGAGCACTACTGGGATGGTGGCGTGGTCTCCAACACGCCTCTCTCTCGCGTCCTGTCGGGCGATGCGAAAGACACGCTGACGTTCCAGATCGATCTCTGGTCGGCGCGGGGCCGCGTGCCGCACGACATGATGGAGGTGTCGAGCCGGCAGAAGGACATTCAGTATTCCAGTCGTACCCGCGCCGTCACCGACCAGGCGCTACGGATGCAGGAGATGCGGCAGGCGCTGCAGCGGACGATCGACAGATTGCCGGACGCCGCAAGAAACGATCCCGAAATGCGCGCCATCGCCGAGCTCGCCCGTCACCGCTCCCACAACATCATCCACCTGATCTACCAGTCCAAGCTCCACGAAGGTCACTCCAAGGATTACGAGTTCGGACCGAAAGCGATGCGCGCGCACTGGCAAAGTGGACGGGACGACATCCGCCGCACGTTGGCCGACGGACGGCGCCTCGAGCCGCCGCCTTCCGAACTCGGCATCGTCACCTACGACATTCACCGCCGCGATTGACCTCGCCGGCAACCATCATCGAAAGGAGTTTTTCATGTTGAAAGGCAAAGTAGCGATCGTCACCGGATCGACCAGCGGCATTGGCCTCGGGATCGCAAGAGAGCTGACCAGGCTCGGCGCCGATATCGTCCTGAACGGTTTTGGAGATCCGGGAGAGATCGAGAAGATCCGCAGCGGCATCGAACACGAGGACGGCGTCCGCGTCGCGTATGACGGCGCCGACATGTCGGATGGCAATGCCGTGCGCGGAATGATCGCGGCAGCCATCGAGAACTTCGGACGGCTCGACATCCTCGTCAACAATGCCGGCATCCAGTTCACCGCACCGGTCGAGGAGTTTCCGCCCGCCAAGTGGAAGGCCATTCTCGACATCAACCTGTCGGCCGCATTTCACGGCATCGCTTCGGCCGTGCCCCAGATGAAAAAGCAGCGATGGGGTCGCATCGTCAACATCGCTTCCACGCATGGTCTCGTCGCATCCACCCACAAGGCAGCCTATGTCGCGGCCAAGCATGGCCTCGTCGGCCTCACCAAGGTGGTAGGCCTCGAAACCGCCGGCAGCGGCGTCACTTGCAACGCGGTCTGTCCCGGCTGGGTGCGCACGCCGCTCGTGGAGAAACAGATTAGCGACATCGCGGCGGAGAAAGGCATCAGCCAGAAGCAAGCGGCCGAAGAGCTTCTCTCCGAAAAACAGCCATCGCTGGACTTCGCCTCCCCTAAGCAGATCGGTGGCACCGTCGCCTTCTTGTGCTCGGCCGCGGCCGACCAGATCACGGGGACGACGATCTCCGTCGATGGCGGCTGGACCGCGCAATGAGCGCGTGACGAGCCTCTAACTCACCAAGCGATGACGGCCGCGCTCTCGCTGGCGGCGCGGCCTGCTCAACCAGGACCGGCCAGAGTCAACACCAACCAAGTGCCTCAACCTTGAAACAGGAGACCAACATGAATCTGCACAACACCTCATATCCCGTGTCATCGGGACCTGAAGAGCTCGTTCCGTCGCGCTACGCACTGAAGATCGGCGAGATCGACGTGCTGGTGGTCAGCGACGGCGTGCTGCCGCTGCCGACCAAGATGCTCGCGCACAACGCCGACCCGGCGGTGCGGGCGACCTGGCTGCACGACATGTTCCTGCCGCAGGACGCTTTCGACTGGGCGCTGAACGCCGTCATGGTTCGCAGCGGCGGCAAGACCATCCTCATCGACGCCGGACTGGGTTCGGATCCGAACCTGAACTTGCCGCGCGCCGGGCAGTTGATCAGGCGACTGGCGGCCGCCGGCATCGATCTTTCGGCGGTGACCGATCTGGTGCTGACTCATCTGCACATGGACCACATTGGCGGCCTGCTGGTCGAGGGGGTGAAGCAGCAGCTGCGCAAGGACCTGCGGATCCACGTCGCGGCCGCCGAGGTCAAGTTCTGGGAAAAGCCGGATTTCTCCCGCACTGCCATGCCGGAAGGCTTTCCGGACGCGCTTCGATCGACCGCCAAGCATTTCCTGAAGGAGTACGGCAGTCAGCTGAGGCTGTTCGATGACGAGCACGAGATTGCACCTGGCGTCATCGCCCGTCGCACCGGCGGTCACACCCCCGGACATAGCGTGGTTCGCATGGCGTCCGGCGATGATGCGCTGACATTCGCCGGCGACGCCGTGTTTGCCGTCGGGTTCGAGCAACCCGACTGGTTTAACGGGTTCGAACACGACCCCGAGGAGGCCGCGCGCGTTCGCATCCGTCTGTTGCGACAGCTTGCCGAGACCGGGGAAATGCTGGTGGCCACGCACCTGCCGTTCCCGTCCGTGGGCCGGGTGGCAGCCGACGGCGACGCCTTCCGTTGGGTGCCGGTGTTCTGGGACTACTGACCGCTTGCCGGGTTGGAGCTGAAGCAGGGCGCGGACTCGACAAGTCCGCGCCCTTGAAAATAGGATCAAACATCGACCCTCGCGGTTATCGCCCCGCTGAGACGGCTGGAACCGGTCGGCGGCGCCAGCCAGCATTGCGTCGCGTGCAGCGCAGGCGGCTCCTCGTCTGCGTTCGTGCGCGCGCGAGATCGAGCGAGGCGACATGGCGATCGCGGCATTCAGGATGATCACTCTCGTGGCGGTTGCCGCCATGATCGGCCCATCCGTGCAGGCCCGCGACGACGGTCGCTACGCGAACTCGCCCCTCAAGGGCTGGTTCGAGAGCCTGCGCAGCAAGGGCGGCGGTCCCTGCTGTGCCGATGCCGATGGCACGGCGCTGGACGATGTCGACTGGGACACCAGCAACGGACATTATCGCGTGAGACTCCTGGGCGACTGGATCGAGGTGCCCGACGACGCCGTGATCACCGAGCCAAACCGCGTCGGCCGCACCATGGTCTGGCCGTATTACGTCAACGGCCGCGCCATGATCCGCTGCTTCATGCCCGGCAGCATGATTTGAGGTCTCAACCTTCGTCCCGTCTCGGCGCAGCATGCGATGATGCGCCGTCAAACCGGCCGGCGCGGGCTCACTTGACCTGCTTGGCCGCGTGGATCTCGACGAACTCGGAGTCGGGATGGGCGACGATGGTGGCGAACATGATGCCGCTGATGATGAGCGACCAGGCGGTGTCCCAATAAATCCAAAACACGTGCCAGCCTCCGTTTCGATCTGCTCCGCCGCGGGATCAGGGTAACGGCAAGACGAGGCTGCCGTTCCCGGTGCGAGTGCAGCGCGGGCGAGATGCTATTTTGGTTTGGTCGGCGCGGAGTTGGGATCGGTTTGGCCGGTGTGGCGCTTTGCCACGACGTCCTCATCGCGCTCGCCCTGACGCGGGCGCGGCGGCGACTTGGGCTGGCCGGCCTGACCGCCATGCTTGCCGCCCATGTCGGGCTTACCTTCGAGATCGTTTTCACGGGGCATGCCGGTTCAATGCGCTCGCGCGGCATTGGTTCGGTTCGCCTGTGAACGAGTTCATAGGATCGCCGCGATTTGCAGTGCACGATCGCCAGGCCCGCTCCCCGGGAGCATTCTCTTCATATGACTGACGGATTCGGCCTGATGCGGAAACGACTCGTCGCCTGGACGATCCTGACCTGCGCGCTGCTCGCGGTCACCGTGTGGACCGTGCTCGGGCCGCCCCACACCCGGCCCGGGCTCCATCTGCCCTCGCGCACAGCGGCCATACGGTAGACCTCCACCGATACCATTTCGGCATCGATCGATCCCCATTGGAGTTTGGCGCGGCGGGGCGGCTGCCGCTATCCTCGCCGGCCAAAACGACAAATGCCGCACCGGCATCCAGGAGGACCCCATGTTGAGATCGACCCGACGCATCAGATCCGGCGTACCCCGCGCCGCGATCGCCACCACGCTTGCTTTCCTCACTCTCATTTCTGGAGTCCGCGCCGGCATGGCCGAGACGTTCGCCTATGTCGGCAATGCCGACAGTAACGACATCAGCGTGTTCAAGATGGCCGAGAGCGGCGAGATGACGCCCGTGCAGACGGCCGGCTTCACCGGCGTCGAAAAGCCCGGCTCCTCGACGCCGCTCGCGATCACGCCCGACCATCGCGTGCTGATCGCCGGTGTCCGCTCGCAGCCGTTTCTCGCGGTGAGCTTTGCGATCGATCCGAAGACCGGCCAGCTCAGCCATATCGGCAACGGCCCGCTCGCCGACAGCATGGCCTACATCGCCATCGACCGCGGCGGCAAATTCCTGTTCAGCGCCTCCTATGGCGGCAACAAGGTCGCGCTGAATCCGCTGCTCGCCAACGGCGTCGCAGGCGAACCGAAGCAGGTGATCCCGACCGGGCTGAACGCGCACGCCTTCCTGCCCTCGCCCGACAACCGCTTCGCGTTCGCGACCAATCTCGGCTCCGACCAGATCCTGGCCTTCACGTTCGATGCCACGACCGGCACGCTCACGCCGAGCGATCCGCCGGCCCACAAGGTGCCGGAGAAATCGGGACCCCGGCATTTCGTGTTCCACCCCAACGGCAAGTTCGTCTATCTCCTGCACGAGCTAAACGGCGACGTCGCGGCGTTCGCCTATGAGGCCAAGGGCGGCGCATGGGACGAGATCCAGCGCACCAGCGCGCTGCCCGAAGGATTTACCGGAAAGCCCTGGGCAGCCGACATCCAAATCACCCCCGACGGCCGTTTCCTCTACGCCTCCGAGCGCACCACCAGCACGCTCACCGCCTACAAGGTCGATGCAACCACCGGCAAGCTGACCACCATCGGCAGCGTGCCGACCGAGAAGCAGCCACGCGGCTTCCATATCGATCCCGGCGGGCGCTACCTTGCCGCCGTGGGCGAGCTCTCCGACAGCATGACGGTCTATGCCATCGACCAGAGCAGCGGGGTGCTGACCAAGCTGAAATCCTACGCCACCGGCAAGAAGCCGAACTGGGTGGAGTTTTTGAGCCTGCCGTGAGCGGGCGCTGGTACCTCCTCGTCGTCATGGCCGGGCTTGTCCCGGCCATCCACGCCTAGCTACGCGGCACAAAGAACGTGGATGCCCGGACAAGCCCGGGCATGACGCGTTTGTTGGGCGGCCGACGAACCTCTTTGCTTGTGCGGCGACTAATTCAACGGGCGGCATCGCGCCGCCCGTGCTGCTGCGGCATTCTGATCCGGCCGGCCCTGACGTGCCCTTGGCTCGCAGCGATCGCTTCTGCTAACGATGAGGCCGTCAAGGCCCCAACCGGAATGACCCATGCGATCATTGCCTGCGCGTTCTGTTTCCAGACATCTCGTTGCGCTCGCCGGACTGCTGTTGCTGTCGGCCCAGCCCGCTGCCGCCGCCGATGACGACGCGCCCAAGGGGCCGGCGGTCACGGTGCTGAAGGTCGCAAAATCCTGTTTCTCCGACATCGTCGAGGGCACCGGCACCATCATCGCGCGCGAGGCAAGCTCGGTGCGGCCGGAGCGGCCCGGCCTGAAGGTGACAGAGGTGCTGGCGGAAGCCGGCGACACCACCACCGCAGGCCAGGTGCTGGCGCGGCTGGCACTGCCCGAGGGCGGCACGCTTCAGGTCACCGCCCCCGTGGCAGGCGTGATCGCGACGTCGACCGCGCAGATCGGCAACCTCGCCTCCGCCAAGGGCGAGGCGCTGTTCACGATCGTGGCGCGCAGCGAGTACGATCTCGTCGCCCTCGTCGCGACCAGCGATATGCGCAAGCTCGCGGTCAACCAGGTGGCAACCGTGCGCATCGCCGGCGCCGGCGATATCGACGGCAAGGTGCGCCGCATCGGCCCGACGGTCGAGCCGAACATCCAGCAGGGCATGGTCTATATCGGCATCTCCTCGCAGAAGCGGCTGTTGCTGAATGCGAGCGGGCGCGCACTGATCAAGTCGGGCCAGAGCTGCAACGTCGCGGTGCCGCTGACCTCGGTGCAGTATTCCTCCGCCGGCACCGTCGTGCAGGTGATCCGCCGCAACCGCGTCGAGACCAAGCGCGTCGAGGTCGGACTGATGTCGGGCGGCAATATCGAGATTCGCGACGGCCTCAACGAGGGCGATATCGTCGTCGCCCGCGCCGGCGCGCTGCTGCGCGAAGGAGATCCGGTGCGCACGGTGATGGCCACGGAAGCGGCGAAGTAGGATTGCTCGTGTCCCGGACGCGCTGCAGCGTGTGACGCTGCCGCGCAGAGCCGGACCCATCTCTCGTCCAAGCGATAAGCTTAAAAACTAGGCCCCGGCTCTGCGTCGCATCATTGCATGATGCGCCGCGTCCGGGGCACGAGACTTCGCAGAACCTAAGAAAAACTAGCCGCCGGCTTCGCCGAAATGGACGTCCTCGAGCAGCGAGGAGGAGACGGTCGGGACCTGGTCGCCTTCGCTGGCGCGGGAGATGGCAAGGCGGGTCTTGTTGAAGACGCTCTCGGCGCTGCCCTGCGTATTGAGGTTGTTGAGGAATTCGCTGACCAGCACGCTGTGCTCGCCCTTGCCGTCGTCGACGACCTTGCCCGGCGAAGCCGAGGAGAGGATCAGCGCATTGTCCGTCGCGCTGATCGGCGCGAGGCCGTGGCTGTAGGAGCGGAAGCGGCGCTCATAGGGATTGCGGCGGGAGGCGTCGACCACGACGAGCTTGGCCTTGGCGCCCTGCTCCTTCATCATGTCGAGCACGCCCTCGATGGAGACGCCGTGACGGCGGACGTCGCTTTCCTTCCAGATCACGGCATCGACCGGCAGCATGTAGCTCTCGCGGCCGGCCTGCACGCCGTAGCCGCCGAAGAACAGCATGACGACGGTGTCGGGCTTGATCCGGGACTTCAGGCGATTGACGGCGCGGACCATGTCGTCCTTGGTCGCGTCTTCCACCATGTCGACGTCAAAACCGTTCTTGCGCAGCGACGAGGACAGCGCGCGGGCGTCGTTGATCGACTGCGTCAGCGGCGCGCTGGCGTCGGGGTAATGTCCATTGCCGATGACGAGGGCGAGACGCGAGGCTTGGCCGATCGAGCCGGTGACCTGGTCGGTCGAGACGGCCTTGGCGGCATCGAGCGCCCGCATGTTGAGGGCAGCATGGGCGCCGATCACGAGCGAGACCGTGCCGATGAGGGCTGCGGCCACCGCGATCGTGCGTCGGGAAATGTCGAGCTGCGTTACATTCATCTCGCGTCATTCCTGTCAGTGCCAAAGACCAGCCAAACACGCGCACACTGTTTGAGTAGCGCGATAGCGTCTTTGGGTTTGAGGGATTGGCCGGGGGTGTGCCCCCGAATTGCGCGCAATTTGCGGCGCCGCACCAAACAAAGCCTTAACCGGATATCGCCTCCCCCGCAATAGATCGCCGAAAATTTGAGCTAAGTCTCTGGAAACATGAGCTAATTTTTACTGCCCAATGTGTGATTTTTTTGCGTCCCCGTAGCCTTCCGGAGCCTGATTATGCAGGCTTCGTGCCGGCTTTTTCTGTGACCCTCATCACATTTGTATTTCCTGCGAATCCGGGTAGCTTTTCAACGACTTGCAGGGGGTGGCGCGCGGCTGGGAGCGCGCCGGCCGGCCCCCCGGCCAATTCCCGCGACCAGGTTATTTCATGAGCTTTCAATATTTTGCCGGCGCCGCCTGCCGGGCGCTGACGGCGCGGAAGGACGGCCCCTCGCTTTACGACGTCTGCGATCCCGTACTGTCTGTTGCGGCCAGCGGCGATCCGCATCTGCCTAAGTTCTACAAGACCGCGCTCGGCAATCCCGCATTGCGGGTGCTGCTCCGCCGGGCCGGGCTGCCCGAGCTGCGCGACGAAGGCAAACTGGCCCGGCTGCGCCAGGCCCTAGTGCGCGCCCGCGACGAGGCCGAGCCCAATTGGGCGGCGGTCGGCCAGCCCGTCGCCGATCTCGTCGACAGCATCGCGCTGGATCATCCCAAGCCGCCGCCGGCCATGTTCACCGGCGCCATGCCGCAACAATCGCAGATCGACGGCGTGATCCGCGACTGCGCGCAGCATCTGCTGGGCTCGTACCGCAAAAATGGCTTTCTGCCGACCTACGCCGCGTTCAACCTGATCGGCGATCCCGATTTCCGCGGCCGAGAGCTGACCATGGCGCTCACGGGTCTCAACGCGCGCGGCTACAAGAACTCCTCGCTGCTGTTCAACCTCGCCCGTGTCTTCATCGCGCGATCTCCGGCGCGCGCAGTCGTCAATCCGCCCTGGCGAGGGGTTGCCGAACCGATGTGGGAGCCGGTGCAGATCCGCCACCGCTCGGCCTATTACGACGCGTTCTTCATCGAGGCGCTGTTGAGCTACGTTGAGACCGGTCTCGCCTCGCTCTCCGACAAGATGGCGGCGGAGCGCGCGGTTGCCGATATGGTCGATTTCTGCGTCAACATCAGCCGCGAAGAGGTCGAGGGCATCGACGGGGCGCGGTTCAACGTCATCACCGCGCTCGCGCCGGCACCGCATCCGCGCTTCTCACGCTACTTCGCCCAGATCAAGCAGGACCTCGGCTTCGGCGTCTACGTGCCGGATTGCGACACCACGGCGTGCTCGATCTCCGCGGCGACGCAGGCCGGCTGCACCGATCCGATCCTCGACCAGCCGCTGCTGGATTTCTATGCCGGCTATCAGGTGCGCGCCGGCGTCAACGAGCCGCGCGTGACCGTGCCGATCAACGACAATATCGATTACGAGGGCGGGGTTGCGACCTGGATCGACAATCTCAAGGGCGAGCGGCCCTATGGCAATGATCTCGATCCGACGCTCAATCTCGACATTCTCGAGGTCAGCTTTCGCAACCTCGCGCGCTGGAAAGTATTGGAGACGCCGGCGCGGCTCGCCACCGTGCATCGCATCCTCGGCTTCCAGAAGCGGCTGGCGGCGAGCGGCGCCTTCGCCAATCCGCGCTCGCATATCTACTATTTGCCTGAGCTTTACAGCGCCTATTTCGGTCGCTGCTATGCTGCCTTCCTGGCGCTGCCGCTGGCGGCGCAGGCGATCATCGATCCCGACGGCGATTTCGATTTCATCCGCCACCGCGTGCTCTCCTACGTCAAGGGCGAGTTGATGGCCGCCGAAATGAACGTGTTCGACGCAGCGCTCGCCCTGATCGCGCTCGGCCATCTCGGCGCCGACCCGCGCGCCTTTGCGCCGGCGCTGAACGTGATCGTCGCGAGCGTCGGCGAAGGCGGCCGCCGCGGCCCGTTCCGCGCCTATGAGTGGAACAAGATGAAGACGCCGACGCGGATCCTGGTGGGCGGTCCGGAGGTCACGTCGGCGTTCGTGCTGATGGCGCTGGCGGTGGCCAAGCGGGCGATGGCGCGGGGATGAGGTCGCGCAGGGTGGGTTAGCGAAGCGTAACCCACCACTTCTGCCGCCGTGGAGACGAAAGAGGTGGGTTACGCCTTCGGCTAACCCACCCCTACTAAACTTCGCCCGATGACAGGAAGTTGAAAGCCCAATTGCCAGGCATATGCTGGCCGAGCGGACAAAAGCCGACCACAATTGCGAGGTCTATCGCAGTTTTCATCACACGCGGGCCGGCATGTTGCGAAAACCCCTGATTGCGCTGTCATTGCTTGGCTTCTCCTTGTCCGGCTTGCCATCGCCGGCGCGGGCCGCCGACATCACCGGCACAGCGAAGGTCCGCGCCGGCGACGCGGTGGTGATCGGCAACACGCGGATCAGGCTCGGCGGCATCGACGCCCCCGCGGTCGACCAGCTCTGCCTCAACAACAAGGGCGAGCGCTGGACCTGCGGCATCGCGGCCCGCGACGAGCTCGCCAAATACGCCGACGGCAAGACCTGGGTCTGCCATGCGCGGTCGATCGACCGGCGCGGCCGCACCGTGGCGCGCTGCGACGTCGGCGGCGAGGATATCCAGAAATGGCTGGTGCGCGCAGGCTGGGCGCTGGCCTACACCCGCGTCTCGCGCGACTACGAAGCCGATGATGCCGCCGCGCGGGAGGCAAAAGCCGGCATGTGGCAAGGCGCCTTCATCGCGCCCTGGGACTGGCGCGAGCGCAACAAGAAGACCACCATCCTCGGCGCCACCAAGCCGCCCGATGGCGCACATGCGATCCTGCTCGCTTCGGCTTCGGGCCCCGTCGCGCCCTCGCCGGACTGCACCATCAAGGGCAACGTCAACAGCGCCGGCGAGTGCATCTATCACCGGCCGACCAGCCGCTGGTATGCGCAGATCAAGATGAAGATCAGCAAGGGCACGCGCTGGTTCTGCTCGGTGGAGGAAGCCGAGGATGCGGGCTGCCGCGAGACTAAGAGATAACCCACGTCAGACCTGCGTTTTCCGGCCTTTTCTTGCACCGCGGCGCCGCGTAAAAGTGTGAATCAGCGACCCACCATCCTATTCTCAGGCAACAAGGACCAACAGCAATGACCGTTCGCGCGGGCCGGGAATTTCTGGCCATCCCCGGGCCCACCAATATGCCCGACGAGGTGCTGCGGGCGATGCATCGTCCGGCGATCGACATCTACTCCAAACAGATGACCGATCTGACCGAGAGCCTGCTCAGTGACATCTCGAAACTGTTTGCCACCAAGGGCAAGTCCTACATCTACATCGCCAACGGTCACGGCGCCTGGGAAGCAGCATTGAGCAACGTGCTGTCGCGCGGCGACAAGGTGCTGGTGCTCGAAAGCGGACGGTTCGCGATCGGCTGGGGCCATGCCGCGGCGCTGATGGGTGCCGAGGTCGAGGTGCTCAAGGGCGACTGGCGCCGCGCGGTGCGGCCGCACGAGGTCGAGGAGCGCCTGCGCCGCGACAAGGAGCACACCATCAAGGCCGTCGTCGTCGTCCAGGTCGACACCGCCTCAGGCGTGCAGAACGACATCGAGGCGATCGGCAAGGCGATCAAGGCCAGCGGCCATCCGGCGCTGTACATGGTCGACACTGTGGCCTCGCTCGGCTGCATGCCGTTCGAGATGGACAAATGGGGCATCGACGTCGCGATGTCGGGCTCGCAAAAGGGCCTGATGACGCCGCCCGGCCTCGGCTTCGTCGCGGCCAACGCGCGCGCGCGCGAGGTGCAGAAGACCGCCAACATGAGCACGCCCTATTGGAGCTGGAGCGAGCGCGAGGGCAGCGAGCACTATCGCAAATATGCCGGCACCGCGCCGGTGCATCTGCTGTTCGCGCTGCGCCAGGCCATTGACCTGCTGCACGAGGAAGGACTGGAGAACGCCTTCCGACGTCACAGCCTGCTCGGCGAGGCCGCACGCCGCGCGGTCGGCGCGTGGTCGGAAGGCCAGGTGCTCGGCTTCAACGTCGCCGAAGCCAGCGAACGCTCCAACACCGTGACCACGGTGACCATGAGCAACGGCCACGATCCGGCAATCCTGCAACGCTATTGCAAGGAGAAGTGCGGCGTCGTGCTCGGCACCGGCATCGGCGATCTCTCGGGACAAGCCTTCCGCATCGCCCATATGGGCCACGTCAACGCCCCGATGCTGCTCGGCACGTTGGGCGTGATCGAGATCGGGCTGAACGCGCTGAAGATCCCGCACGGCAAAGGCGGGCTCGAAGCGGCGGTTGCCTATCTCGGCGAAGAGGTGGCGGTGTAGACGCCTTTTTTCCTTCTCTTGTGGGAGCAATCTTGTAGCCCGGGTGAGCGAAGCGACACCCGGGATTCTTGCGCGAGTCCCCGCATGTCGCTTCGCTCATGCGGGCTACGGCAGCAGCGGGAACCGATACGCCGCGACCTGCGCCTTCAACGCGTCCAGCGAGGCAAGTGGCGCCGTCGGATCGACCCGATACTCCCCACGCGCCAGCCACGACAGCACCTTCGCATCGATCACCGGCGAATGGTGGATGACGTCGCCGTAATTGTCGAGGTCGTGCGTCACGTCCTTGATCGCCCGGAAATCGTACAGATGCACATTGGGAAGCTGCGTCAGGCGCTGCGCAATGACGGCCGTGAGGTCCGTGACGATTTTCAGCGTCGCAGGCGAAGCGTCGCGCATCGCGACGAATTGCAGGATCGAATAGGGCGGGAAGTAGATGTCGAAGGTCACGTCCGGATGGCGCGCGATCAGGCCGACGGCGTCACGCTCGAAATGCCGGACCATCGCGTCGTAACGATAGCCTTCGCCGAGAAAACGGCTGCGCACGGGATCGGTGATATAGGCGAAAGCCGCGAGCGTCCTTTTCGCATTATAGGCGCGCGCGACGTCGATATCGCGCGGCAACGCATAAATGTCGTCGACGTCTTCAAGCGCAAACTTGACGGGCAGAAAAGGCGCCGCCCGGGTCAGCGGCTCCCGCAGCGGCGGAACCGACCGCAGCAATGCGAACAGGGATTCCTTCGCCATCGCCGCACTGAACAGATAGGACGCGATCCCCTTTGCCGTCCCGCGATAGAGATCGGCAGCGAGATAAGGATCGGTCTCGATGTCGGCAGCATCGACAAAGATAAAGTCGTCCATCGCCCAGATCACGCGCTTCGCGCCGCGGTCGATGGCCTGCTCGAGCACAAAGCCCTGCTGACACGAATTGGAGCCGGTCATCGCCAGCTTGAGCGAGTGCACGCCGAGGGCATGGTCGATGTCGCTCTGGCGGAAATGGATCGCGAGCGAGGTGCCCATGAACGCGGTATCGAACGACTGGCTGCGGATCAGCCCGGCATTCTGCACGCGCGTGTCATCGGAATAGAACGGCGCGACGAGACGCGAAGGCCGAAACAGTTGCAGGGGATCGATGACATAGGTGAGCGCAGCCGCGCCCAGCACGCACGCGATGCTCGCGAGGAGAAGACGCCCTGGATTTGTGAACGCGCCGCGCATCAGAACCGGAAATAGATGAATTCGCTGTGGCTCTGGATACCCAAAATCCCGAACGCAAGCACCAGCGACGCACCATAGAGGACCAGCGGCCGCATCCGTCCGGACATCAGGCCGTCGCCGACCCTGCGATTGGCGTGGTCGTACCCCATGAGTCCTTGCGTGTTCGGCGCCAGCCACACCAGCGCGGCATAGATCGTGACCATCACCGACGCCGCAATCTCCTCGCGGCCGAACACGATGTTGGAGGGATCGGCCATCGCATTCACAATCCGCATTGCCCAATCGACCCGTTCGGCACGGAAGAAGACCCAGGCGACAACGACGGCGAGGAATGTCAGCACGGCTCCGGCGACACGCGTCGGGTGCGCGAGCCACTTCGGAACATTCGGCACCAGCGCGTTGAAAGCGTGATTGATACAGAGATAGGCGCCATGCAGGGCGCCCCAAATGACAAAAGTCCAGGCCGCGCCATGCCAGAGCCCGCCGAGCAGCATCGTGAGCAGCAAGTTGATGTAGCGCAGCACGCGCCCGCGCCTGTTGCCCCCGAGCGGGATGTAGAGATAGTCGCGCAGGAAGTGCGACAGCGTCATGTGCCAGCGGCGCCAGAACTCGACGATGCTGGTGGCCTTGTAGGGCGAGTTGAAATTGACCGGCAGGAAGATGCCGAACATCAGCGATATCCCGATCGCCATGTCGGAATAGCCGGAAAAGTCGAAATAGAGCTGGAACGTGTAGGCGAGTGCACCGAGCCAGGCCTGATCAAAACTCGGCGCGCGCGCATCGAAGGCGAGCGCGACCAGCGGCTGGATGCCGTCGGCAAGGCAGGTCTTCTTGAACAGGCCGATTGCGAAGATGATGAGGCCGCACAGGATCAGATGCGCATGCGGATGCTTGGTTTCCTCCCGCTCGAATTGCGGGATCATGTCCTTGTGGTGAAGGATTGGCCCCGCGATCAGATGCGGAAAGTAGGTCACGAACAGCGCATAGTGTGGCAGCGCGTAGGCCGCGACCTGCCCGCGCCAGGCGTCAACCAGGAACGCGATCTGGGTGAACGTGTAGAAGGAGATGCCGACCGGCAGCAGGATGTGGACCGCAAAGTGCGTGCCGGCCAGCGCGTTGACGTTCTCGGTGACGAAGCCGGCATATTTGAAGATGCCAAGTACGAGAAGATCGCCGGCGACGCCGAGGGCCAGTGCCACCTTTCGTTGCGACGAAGTAAGCTTGGCCACGATGAGGAGGTGGCCTATGCCGTAGTTGAAGGCGATCGATAGCAGCAACAGGGCCACGAACTGCCAGTTGCCAATGGCATAGAAGGTGAGCGAGGCCGCCGCCAGCCAGATCACCGGGGCCAGATTGCTGCGCCGCCCGAGCCAGAAATAGCCAGCCAGCGCGGCCGGCAGGAACAGCAGGATGAACGGGTAGGAATTGAACAACATCAGGCTGGACCGGCGGCAGGACTAAAGACCCGGCCCCTAAAGCATACAAGCGGCCCGTCAACAACCCGGCGACGACGCCCGCAGCGACGCTGGCAATTCACGGAAGCAGGACGATATAAGGTGAAACACGCATCTGAATGAGGATCGAGTGACACAAGCCAAAACACCTTCCCTGCCCCCCCTCGCGCCGCGCCGGCCGCATTCCTTCACGCGACACGGGATCACCGTGACGGATGAATATGCCTGGTTGAAGGACGAGAAATGGCAGGAGGTGCTGCGCGACCCCGCGGTGCTCGATCCCGACATCCGCAAATATCTCGACGCAGAAAATGGCTACACCGAGAGCCTGCTCGGCCATACCGCGGCGCTCCAGAAAACGCTGGTGCGCGAGATGCGGGGGCGGATCAAGGAGGACGATTCCAGCGTGCCGTCGCCGGATGGTCCTTTCGCCTATTTCCGCAAATTCCGCGAGGGCGGTCAGCACGAGCTGTTCGGCCGTATGCCGCGCGACGGCGGCGAGGGCCACATCGTGCTCGACGGCGATGCGCTCGCCAAGGACCATGAATACTTCAAGTTCGGCGGCAGCCGGCACTCGAACGACCACAGGCTGCAGGCCTGGAGCGCCGACACCAAGGGCTCGGAGTATTTCTCCATCCGCGTGCGCGACTGGGCGACCGGCAAGGACCTCGACGACGTCGTCGAGGAGACCGACGGCGGCGTGGTCTGGAGCAAGGATGCGACGTCGTTCTTCTACGTGAAGCTCGACGACAACCACCGCCCGATGCAGGTGTGGCGGCATAAGCTCGGCACTGGGCAAGCCGACGACACGCTGGTCTACGAGGAGCAGGATTCCGGCTGGTTCACCCATCTGCAAGAGAGCACCAGTGGCCGCTTCTGCGTGATCGCGGGCGGCGACCACGAGACCTCCGAGCAGCGGCTGATCGACCTCGCCCACCCCGACGCACCGCCGCGCCTGGTCGCGGCACGCAAGGAAGGCGTGCAATATTCGCTGGCCGACCGTGGCGACGAACTCTTCATCCTGACCAACGCCGACGATGCCATCGACTTCAAGATCGTCACCGCGCCGCTCGCCTCACCCGAGCGCAAGAACTGGCGCGATCTGATCCCGTATCGCCCGGGCATCTACATCATCGACCTCGATCTCTATGCCGGCCACATGGTGCGGCTGGAGCGCGCCAACGCGCTGCCGTCCATCGTGATCCGCGACCTCGCCTCGAACGAGGAGCACGCGATCGCGTTCGACGAAGCGGCCTATTCGCTGGATACGATGGGCTCCTACGAATTCGAGACGACCAATTTGCGCTTCGCCTATTCGTCGATGACGACGCCGTCGGAAGTCTATGATTACGACATGGTCAAGCGCACGCGCACCCTTCGCAAGCGGCAGGAGATCCCGTCCGGCCACAATGCGAGCGACTACGTCACCACCCGCATCATGGCGAAAGCGCATGACGGCGCCGAGGTGCCGGTCTCGATCCTCCATCGCCGCGGACTCACGCTCGACGGCGCGGCGCCGCTGCTGCTCTACGGCTACGGCTCCTACGGCATGGCGATGCCGGCTTCGTTCAGCGCCAACCGCCTGTCGCTGGTCGACCGTGGCTTCGTCTATGCCATCGCCCACATCCGCGGCGGCGCCGACAAGGGCTGGGGCTGGTACCTCGACGGCAAGCGCGAGAAGAAGACCAATTCGTTCGACGATTTTGCCGCCAGCGCACGCGCGCTGATCGATGCGAAGTACACCAGTGCAAAGCGCATTGTCGGCCACGGCGGTTCGGCCGGCGGCATGCTGATGGGCGCGGTGGCGAACCGCGCCGGCGAATTGTTCGCCGGCGTCGTCGCCGAAGTGCCGTTCGTCGACGTGCTCAACACGATGCTCGACGACACGCTGCCGCTGACGCCGCCGGAATGGCCGGAATGGGGCAACCCGATCGAGAGCGAGAAGGATTTCCGCACCATCCTGTCCTATTCGCCCTACGACAATGTCGCGGCGAAAGACTATCCGGCGATCCTGGCGATGGGCGGGTTGACCGATCCGCGTGTCACCTATTGGGAGCCCGCCAAATGGATCGCGCGCCTGCGCGCGACCATGAGCGGCGGCGGCCCGGTCCTGCTCCGCACCAACATGGGCGCCGGCCACGGCGGCGCATCGGGACGCTTCAACCGGCTCGATGAAGTCGCGATCGTCTATGCGTTCGCGCTGTGGGCGGCGGGGATGGCGGAGGCGTGACTTCGCAACCCGGATGGAGCGCAGCGAAATCCGGGATTAGTGCAGACGACATCACAGCCCCGGATTGCGCTGCGCTCCATCCGGGCTACGGCCTCGAGAGAGGCGAAGCCTCACACGGCCCCATGCGCCTCCACATACAGCGCATACACCGAGTGGCTGCTTGCCATATACAGGCGATTGTTCTTCGGGCCGCCGAAGCAGAGATTGGCGCAGCGTTCGGGCAGCTTGATAAAGGCTAGCGGCTTGGCGTCCGCGTTGAACACCATCACGCCGTCGAGATCCTCGGACTTGGCCTTGAGCTGAAACACCTTGCGGCCGGCGATTTCGGTCGGCTCGGACTGCAGCGCGCCGTTGGAGCCCCAGCCGCACCAGAGATTGCCGTCGCCGTCGACGCGAAAACCGCCGAGCGAGGCTTGGTCGGCGGCGTCGATCAGCTTGGTCTTGCCGCTGAGCGAACCGTCGTCACCGACATCGTAGCTCCAGATGCTGCGGTTGGGCGTGCCCTTCCACTCGATGATGTAGAGCTTCTTCTCGTCCGGCGAGAAGGCGAGGCCGTTCGGATTAACGAGGTCGGAGAGCACAGCGGTAATCTTGCCGTCCTTGGCGATGCGGTAGACATTGGTGGTGGCCTGCTCGGCCTTCTCCTTCTTGCCCTCCCACTCGCCGTTGATGCCGAATAGCGGGTCGGTGAACCAGATACTGTCGTCGGACTTCACCACGATATCGTTCGGCGCGTTCAGCCGCTTGCCCTCGAACTTGTCGGCGAGCACGGGGATCTTGCCGTCCTTCTCGGTGCGGGTGATGCGGCGGGTCACCGAGTGCTCGCAGCTGACGAGGCGACCCTGGCGGTCGCGCGCGTTGCCGTTGGCGTAGTTCGCGTTGGCGCGGAACACGCTGGTCTGCCCGGTCTTCTCGTCGAACTTCATGATCCGGTTGTTGGGAATGTCCGAGAACAGCAGATAGCCGCCTTCGGGAAAATAGGCGGGGCCCTCGGCCCAGCGCATGCCGGTCGCGACCTGCTCGAGCGTCAAGGAATAAAGCCGGTACTTTCCAAAACTGGGATCGAGGATTTGAACGGCGGGATCGGGGTAGCGCTGGTTCGGCGCGAACGGAAACGACTGGGCACCGGCGGCGTGGGCGAGGAGCGCGGAGGTGGCCGCAGCGCCGGCGCCGGCCAAGAGGTTGCGTCGCCTGAAATTCATGGAGTCCTCCCTGGGTGATTTAAGGCCGGCGCTTGCTGCGGCCGGCCTGTTTCTTGATATGCTTGGTGTCGGCGCGCGGCCTTTACCTTCCGTTCGCCTTCCGCCATGCGGCGAAGTCGGTCAGCGTCTGTGGGTCCGTTGCCGGATAGAGACCGAAAATGCCGCGGCCCTTGTTGACTTCCTCGGTGACGAAGTCCTCGAACGCGGTCATCTCGAAGGTCTCGTTGGCGATCTCCTCAGCGAGATGCGCAGGGATCACGATCACGCCGTCCCTGTCGCCGAGAATGACGTCGCCGGGAAACACCGGCGCATCCCCGCAGCCGATCGGCACGTTGATCTCGATGGCGTGATGCAGCGTCAGATTGGTCGGCGCGCTTGGGCGGTGGTGGTAGGCGGGGATACCGAGCTTGGCGATCTCGGCCGAGTCGCGAAAACCGCCATCGGTGACGACCCCGGCGACACCGCGCTTCATCAAGCGCGTGACCAGGATCGCACCGGCGGACGCGGCGCGCGCGTCCTTGCGGCTGTCCATCACCAGCACGCTGCCCGCCGGGCAATCCTCGACTGCCTTGCGCTGCGGATGGGAGCGGTCCTTGAAGACCTCGATGGTGTTGAGATCCTCGCGCGCCGGCATATAGCGCAGCGTGAAGGCTTCACCGACCATGGTCGGCTGGTCGGCACTGAGCGGGTGCACATCCTGGATCATCTGGATGCGCAGGCCCCGCTTGAACAACGCGGTTGCGACGGTGGCGGTGGAGACGGATTTGAGCTTGTTGCGGGTGGCTTCGGCAAGTTTGGTCATGTCACGCTCTCTAGTAAATCGAGGGCTCGCCGATCGGCGCGCCGAAATCGGTCTCGAGGAAGTCGAAGTCGCAGCCGTCATTGGCCTGCTTGATGTGCTTGGTGAACATCCAGCCATAGCCGCGCTCGAAGCGGCGCTCGGGCTGCTTCCAGGCGGCGCGGCGCTTGTCGAGCTCGGCTTCCGACACGTCGAGATTGATGGTGCGGGCGCCGACGTCGAGCGTGATGCGGTCGCCGTTCCGCACCAGCGCGAGCGGTCCGCCGACATAGGATTCGGGAGCGACATGCAAAATGCAGGCGCCGTAGCTGGTGCCGCTCATGCGCGCATCGGAGATCCGCACCATGTCGCGGACGCCCTGCTTCACGAGCTTGGTCGGGATCGGCAGCATGCCCCATTCCGGCATGCCCGGCCCGCCCTGCGGCCCCGCATTGCGCAAAATGAGAATGTGGTCTTCGGTGACGTCGAGATCGGGATCGTCGACCGCCTTCTTCATCGAAGGATAGTCGTCGAACACCAGCGCCGGCCCGGTGTGCTTGACGAAGCGCGGCGCGCAGGCCGACGGCTTGATGACGCAGCCGTCGGGCGCGAGATTGCCCTTGAGCACCGCGAGGGCGCCTTCCTTGTAGATGGGATTGTCGATCGAGCGGATCACATCGTCATTGTGGACCTCGGCATGCGCGATATTCTCGCCCAGCGTCAGGCCGGTGACGGTGATGCAGTCGAGATGCAGATGCGGCTTGATCTGCCCCATCAGCGCCGGCAGGCCGCCGGCATAGAAGAAGTCCTCCATCAGATAGGCATCGCCGCTCGGCCGCACATTGGCGATGACGGGCACCTTGCGGCTCGCAATCTCGAAATCGTCGAGGCCGATGTCGAGACCGGCGCGGCGGGCCTGCGCGATCAGATGGATGATCGCATTGGTCGAACAGCCCATGGCCATCGCCACCGCGATCGCGTTCTCAAACGCCTTGCGGGTCTGGATCGTCTTCGGCGTCAGATCTTCCCAGACCATCTCGACGATACGGCGCCCGCATTCCGAGGCCATGCGGATATGGTTGGCATCAGCGGCGGGAATCGAGGACGCGCCCGGCAGCGTCATGCCGATCGCCTCTGCAATCGCGGTCATGGTGGAAGCCGTGCCCATGGTCATGCAGGTGCCGTAGCTGCGCGCAATGCCGGCCTCGATGTCGAGCCAGTCCTTGTCGGAGATTTTTCCGGCGCGCCGCTCGTCCCAGTATTTCCAGCCGTCCGAGCCCGAGCCGAGCGTCTTGCCCTTCCAATTGCCGCGCAGCATCGGACCTGCCGGCAGATAGATCGCCGGGATGTTCATCGAGGTCGCACCCAGCAGCAGCGCCGGCGTGGTCTTGTCGCAGCCGCCCATCAGCACCACGCCGTCGACGGGATGGCTGCGCAACAGCTCCTCGGCGTCCATCGCCAGCAGATTGCGATAGAGCATGGTGGTCGGCTTGAGCAGCGATTCCGACAGCGACAGTGCCGGCAGCTCCAGCGGCAGGCCGCCGGCCATCAGGATGCCGCGCTTGACGTCGTCAACGCGCGACTTGAAGTGCATGTGGCAGGGCTGCGCGTCCGACCAGGTGTTGAGGATCGCGATGATCGGGCGGTCCTTCCACTCCTCCGGCGCGTAGCCCATCTGCATGGTGCGGGAGCGATGGCCGAACGAGCGGAGATCGTCGGGTGCGAACCAGCGCGCGCTGCGGAGCTGGTCGGGCGTTAGTTTCTTCTTGGTCATGATTGGGTGCCCCATTTCTGCACGGTGTTCCGCTCGATGGCGCGGAAGATCAGGTTTTCGACAAAAAGCCCGATGATGATCACCGTCAAGAGGCCGGCGAAGACCGCAGGTATGTCGAGCAGGTTGCGGTTTTCGAAGATGAACCAGCCGAGCCCGCCCTGCCCCGACGACACGCCGAACACCAGCTCGGCGGCGATCAGCGTGCGCCAGGCAAAGGCCCAGCCGATCTTGAGGCCGGTCAGGATCGAGCCGAACGCGGCGGGGATGAGGATTTTCGCCACGTACGGCAATCCCCGAAGGCCGTAATTGCGGCCGACCATGCGCAGCGTGTTGGACACGCTCTTGAAGCCCGAATGGGTGTTGAGCGCGACCGGCCACAGCACCGAATGGATCAGCACAAACACCAGACTGCCGTTGCCGAGACCGAACCAGATCAAAGCGAGCGGCAACAGCGCGATCGCCGGCAGCGGATTGAACATCGCCGTGACCGTCTCAAGGAAATCGGTGCCGATGCGGGTGGAGATCGCGAGCACGGTGAAGATCGCGGCGAGCGCGATGCCGGCTGAATAGCCCATGAACAGCACTTTTAGCGAAGCCCAGGCCCGCATGGGAATCGTGCCGTCCTTGACGCGATCGTAGAGCGTGAGGATCGTGTCGTGCAGCGTCGGAAACAGCAGGGGATTGTCGAGGGCGAGGCCGTAGGCCTCCCAGACCGCCGCGAGGAACAGGATGATGACGGTCTTGCGGACAAAGCCGTCGTTCCCCAACAGCTCGGGCACGCTCAGCTTGCGCTCGACCTCGGCTGCGCTGCCGACGACCGGCGCGTCACGCAGCAATATTCTCGCTTCGCCCATGAGAGGCTCCCTCAATGCGCCGTTGCTTCGGAGGCGAACAGGAGATCGTGAATCTCCTTCTCCAGCCGGCCGGCACTGCCATCGTCATTGGAGACCTTGTCGACGTCGACCACCTCGGCCTTGACGCGGCCGGGATGCGGCGACAACAGCAGGATGCGGTTGCCGATGCGGATCGCTTCCGCGATCGAGTGGGTCACGAACAGCACGGTGAATTTGGTCTCGCTCCAGAGCTGGAGCAGCTCGTCCTGGCAGGTTCGCCGCGTCAGCGCGTCGAGCGCGGCGAACGGCTCGTCCATCAGTAGGATGTCGGGCTCCATTGCCATGCCGCGCGCGATCGCGACGCGCTGCTTCATGCCGCCGGAGAGCGTGTGCGGATAAGCGTCGACCACGCGGGTGAGGCCCACTTTCTCGATATAAGCCCGCGCCCGCGCATCGGCATCCTTGCGCGACAATTTTCGCGCGGTCAGCAGCGGAAACATCACGTTGGCCAGCACGCTTTTCCAAGGCAGCAGCTGGTCGAACTCTTGGAAGATCATCATGCGATCGGCGCCGGGACCGTGAATCTCGCGGTCGTTGATGGTCATGCGGCCTTCGCTCGGCGCCATGTAGCCGCCGACGGCCTTGAGCAGGGTCGACTTGCCGCAGCCGGACGGCCCGAGCAGCACGAAGCGGTCGGACCTGTCGACTGTGAAGCTGACCCGTTCGGTCGCCGTGACGACGGCGCTGGAGGTCTTGTAGCGCAGCGTCACGGAGCTGACGTCGAGCAGCGCCATCAGTTGCCCTTCAGATCGTGGGCGACGGGGAGATAATAGTCAGTCCAGGCCTTGGGCTGAGTCTTCAGCGTGCCGGTCTTGAACAGATGGGCGGCGAATTTCATCGTGCCCTGCGGTTCGAGATTCCACTCCATCATGCCGGGCTCCTGGAGGAGATCGAGCAGCTCTTCCACCGAGGTCTTGTCGCCGGTGATCTCCTTGTAGATCTCGACCGCCTGTCTGGTGTCGCTGCGGATCAGATCCTGAGCTTCCTTGGTCGCATCGCGCACGGCCTGGATGATTTTCGGGTTGGCATCAGCGAACTTCGTGGTGGTGAAGAACTGCGCCTGGCTGAGCGGGCCGCCCATCACGTCAGGCGACGACAGCACGACATGCGCGCCCGGCACGTTCTTCAGCTCGAGGAAGGTGAACGGCGGAATCGAGAAATGGGTGTGCACCTCGTGCTTGGCGTTGGACAGCGCCGCATAGGCGTCGGGATGGCCGAGCTGCACCGTGTTGACGTCCAGCTTCGACCATTGGTCGGGACCAAAGGCTTCGGCGGCGGCGATCTGGAGCACGATCGCCTGGGTCGAGACTTTTACGGTCGGCACGGCGATCTTGTCGTTGGGGCCGAAATCCTTGATCGACTTGATGTTGGCGTCGCGGCTGATCAGCGTCATCGGCTGCGCCGAGGTCGCGACGATGCCCTTGACGCCGCCGCGGGTGCGGTCCCACAGCAGCAGCAGATTGCCAGTGCCGGTGTTGAGGATGTCGACGCCGCCCGCGAGCAGCGCATCGGTCTGCGCACCGCCGCCGGAGAAGGTGACCCATTTGGTGGTGACACCGGCCACCCCGAGCTGAACGGCGTGCTTCTCGATCAGCTTCTGCTTTTCCATGATGTGGCTCGGCATGTAGAAAATGCCGGGCTGGCGAGACAGCGAGATCTCGGACTTCTGCTGCGCCTTTGCTGGCGAAGCCGTCAGCGCCGCTGCGGCGATCAGGGCGACGGCCGTGAGGCCACACTGAAATTGCTTGATCATTGTTGTTCGTTTCCTCCGGCCGCCATTGACGAGCGATCTTGCTAATGCACTAATGCATTAGTGTATCAAAGGCAAGCTGGCCGGAGCGCTTCGCATGGAACCAGCCGAACCCGCGCCCCGCGTAGCCCCCCGCCCCGGCGCGCGGCTCGACCGGGCCCGGCAGGCCGCACCGCAAGTATTCGAGCGGCTGCGCAATGCCATTCTCGCGCTCGAATTGCCGCCGGGCTCGCCGCTGTCGCGCACGGATCTCGCCGCACAATTCGGCGTCAGCTCGACGCCGATCCGCGACGCCTTGATGCGGCTCGAGGAAGAAGGGCTGGTCGACGTGTTTCCGCAGCACGCCACCGTCGTCAGCCGCGTCGACGTCGGTCGGGCCGAGCAGGCCCATTTCCTGCGCCAGGCGCTGGAGCTCGAAATCGTCCGGCTGCTCGCGCAGCAGCACGGCGAAGCCCTGGTCATACGCCTCGACCACACGATCGCGCTCCAGCAGCAATTCGCCAAGGCCGGAGACTTCGAGAGCTTCATCGCTGGCGACAATGATTTTCACGCGCAGCTTTATGCCGCGGCCGGCAAGCAGGAACTCTGGACGCTGGTGCGCAGCCGTAGCGGACATATCGACCGGCTGCGCCGGATGCATCTGCCCTCACCCGGCAAGGCCCAGAACATCGTCCGCCACCACAAGCTGATCACGCGCGCGATCGAGGCCGGCGACGCCGATGCTGCGCAACAGCATCTGCGCAAGCACCTGTCGGGCACGTTGAGCGAGCTCGACACGATCCGAAGCCACTATCCGGAATATTTGACCGACTAGGCATATGGCGCGCGGTTGTCGCGAGCGCTTGTGCACGTCACCGTGCATAAATTGACGCAACCGAGTTCGCCTTTTGCGAGCAATCTTGGGATCGATGGCGAAGTGCTTGCAGGCCAGATGCAATCCGCGCAACAATTTCAGAGTTGATGGTTTGATTTGCGGTCGCTGGGACACCCCATCCGGCCCGGGAGGATACCAGACGTGGCCAACATCCTGATCGTGGATGACGATCCGGCCGTGCAGATGACGATTCGGCTGCTCCTGGAGAGGGCCGGTCATCAAATCACCGTCGCCGGAGACGGCCGCAAGGGACTTGCGCTGTTCGAGGCCGGCCAGTTCGACCTTCTCTTTCTCGACATCTTCATGCCCGGCATGGACGGCCTGGAGACGATGCGCCACATCCGGGCGCTGCAGCCGGCGATTCCGATCGTCGTCATTTCCGGCCGTTCGTTCACGCCGGACGCCCATGCGGAGCCGGACTTCCTCAAGATGGCGACCAAGCTCGGCGCGGTGGCGAGCTTGCAGAAGCCGTTCCGGGCCGACGCGCTGCTCGCCGCGGTCGCTGGCTGCCTGGACGCGGCGCGGACGGCATCGGTGAGGAATCCGGATGTCAGCACCGGCCGCCGATGACAAGAACCTTCATTCTGTTCCAACCGAGCGCGGGCACGGCCATTCAGGAAGCGGTGCAGATTTCCCCATGACACTCGCTACGCGGCTCGCCATCGCGATGATCCTGCTGGTGGCGGTCACCGTGGCCGCAGTCGGCTGGCTCGGCTATCGCAATATCACCCAGGCCGTCATTCCGCGGGTCCTGGAACGGATTGAAGCCCAGTCGAGCCTGCTGGCCACCCATCTTGAATCCTACGTTGCCGGCGCGCGCGGCGATCTGCTCGGTTATCGCTCCGCCGCGGCCATCAACGGCCTGATCCGTGCCCACATCGGTGGAGGCCTCGACGATGTCGACGGCGTTTCCGAGCAAACCTGGCGCGAGCGCATCGCAGCCCGGCTCGCAGCCGAGATCGACGCGAAACCGAGCTACGGGCAATTTCGAATCATCGGCCTTGACGACGACCAGCGCGAGTTGGTCCGCGTCGATCGCGCCGGCCCGAACGGAACAGCACGGATCGTCCCCGACGGCGAACTGGAACGCAAGAGCGACCGAACCTACTTCCAGGAGACGATTCGATTGGCGCCGGGCGACATCTATGTTTCGCCCGTCGATCTCGCCACGCGGCAGGGAGGAACCACGGACCCTCACATTCCGACGTTGCGCGTCGCGACTCCGCTGTTCACGCCTGATAGCAAGCCGTTCGGCATCGTCATCGCCAATATCGACATGCGTCCTGCGCTCGACCGCGTCCGCTCGACCACGAGCGCAGGAGGAGAAATCTATGTCGTGAATTCGCGTGGCGACTATCTTGTCCACCCTGATCGTGCGCGGGAATTCGGTGCATTGCTTGGCAACGCCAACGATTGGCGCCGGGACTTTCCTTTTTTTGCAGCCCGGGCCGGCCTGCCGCAAGGATCCACGCAGCTTACGAGCGACCAAGCGGGCCGGCCGAGTGGAGCGGCGCTCGCACCGGCACTGCTGGCCGGCAAGGAGTGGTTGGCAGTCATCGAGACGGCCCCACCATCCGTGTTCAGTAGCGTTCCGGCGGCCATTCAAAAAGCCTCCTCACTGGTCGGCCTGCTTGCTGTCCTTGCCGCAGCTTTGCTTGCGGTACTGCTGGCGCGCTCATTGACGCGGCCGATCGGGCGTCTGACCGCGGCGGTGGAAGCGATCGGCAGCGGACGGCGCGCCGAGATTCCCGTCGATGCGAGCGGAGAGACAGGCGTGCTGGCGCGGGCATTCGCGCAAATGGTCGAAGAAACGAGAGCGAAGACGACCGCGCTTGAACGCGAGATCGAGGAGCATCGCCGCACCGAGGCCGCGCGAAGCCATCATGAAGCGCGCGAGCGCTTGTTCAGCGCCGCCGTCGAATCCTCCGACGAAGCGATCGTGATGCAATCGCTCGACGCCATCATCACCGGCTGGAATGCCGCCGCCGAGCGCCTCTACGGCTATTCGGCGAATGAGGCGATCGGGAAATCCACCTCGATCATCGTCCCACCCGACCGACGCGAGCAAGGCAAGGACTATTTGCGGCGGATCGCCGGAGGTGAACCGATGGAACGGTTCGAGACGGTGCGCCTGCGCAAGGATGGCACGCCGGTCGAAATCTCACTCAGCCTGTCGCCGATCAGGGGCCCATCGGGCGAGATCGTGGGCGCCTCCGGCACCGCGCGCAGCCTGACCGAGGCGCGACGGGCCGAGCGGGCGCTGCAGCAGCAGCTCGAGGAACGGCGACAGATCTTCGAGACCTCCCAGGATCTGATCATGGTGATGGACGCGCGCGGCCACATCGCGCAGATCAGTCCGAGCAGCGAGGCCATTCTCGGCTACCGGCCGGAGGAGATGATCGGCCGCAGCGGCGCCGATTTCATTCATTCCGGCCATCTCGACCAGTCGCGCGACGAGATGCGCGCGCTCAGGCGCGGCGAGCGGCTGAAGCTCGCGGACACCCGCTGCTTCCACAAGGACGGTCGTGAGGTCTGGCTGTCCTGGCTCGGCAGCTGGTCCGACCACGCCCAGCGCTACTTCTTTGTCGGGCGCGACATGACAGACGCGAGGCTTGCACAGGAGTCCTTGCGGGAGAGCGAACAGCTTGCGCGCAACATCGTCGAGACCTCGCTCGATGCTTTCACCCAGACGGACCACACCGGGGCCATCCTGAGTTGGAACTCGCAGGCCGAGAAGCTCTTCGGATCGACCCGTGAGGAGGCGATCGGCAAGAATGCGATTGAGCTTTTCGTCGCCCCCAGTGAGCGCGAAAGCGTCAGGGCCAGACTGAAGCTCTTTCTCGAATCCGAGCAACAATCGCTGGCTAATCCACGGCGCGAACTTTTGGTGCGGCGACGCGACGGTAAGGAGTTCAGGGCCGAGCTCAGCGTCACGGCGCTCCAGCGACGCGAAGGCGTTCTCTTCAATTCGTTCTACCGCGACCTGACCGACAAGATCGCGGCCGACGAGCGCATCCGCCAGGCCGAGAAAATGGAGGCGGTCGGCCAGCTCACCGGCGGCGTGGCGCACGACTTCAACAACATTCTCACCGTCATCACCGGAACGATCGAGATCCTGGCCGACGCGGTGGCCAACGAGCCGGAGCTCGCGGCGATCACGAAGATGATCGATGAGGCCGCCGGGCGTGGCGCCGAGCTGACGCAGCACCTGCTGGCGTTTGCGCGCAAGCAGCCGCTCCAGCCGCGCGAGATCGACGTCAACGCGCTGATCATCGACACGGCGAAATTATTGCGGCCGACGCTGGGCGAGCAGATCCATATCGAATCGGTGTTCGAGGACGAGAACTGCGTCGCGATCGTCGATCCCAGCCAGCTCACCACCGCGATCCTCAACCTCGCGCTCAATGCCCGCGATGCCATGCCGGGCGGCGGCAAGCTGATCGTGGAGACGGGCGCGGCCTATCTCGACGAGGTCTATGCCAGCGTCAACGACGTCCCGCCGGGACACTACGTGCTGATCGCCGTGAGCGACACCGGCAGCGGAATTCCCGCCAACATGCTGGCCAGGGTCTTCGACCCCTTCTTCACCTCGAAGGGACCGGGCAAGGGCACCGGACTCGGGCTTTCGATGGTCTACGGCTTCATCAAGCAGTCGGCGGGCCATATCAAGATCTACAGCGAGGAAGGCCACGGCACCACGATCAAGATGTACCTGCCGCCCGGCAAGACGCCGACGGCGGTCGGCGAGGGCGTGACGCCGGCGACCATCGAGGGCGGACACGAGACGATCCTTGTGGTCGAGGACGACCGGCTGGTGCGCGACTACGTGCTGGCACAGCTGCATTCGCTCGGCTACGTCACCTTGCAGGCTGCGAACGCCGCGGAGGCGCTCGCAATCGTCGCCGCCGGAAAACCGTTCGACCTCCTGTTCACCGACGTCATCATGCCCGGCAAGATGAACGGAAGGCAGCTCGCCGACGAACTGCAGAGAACGCGTCCCGATCTCCGGGTGCTCTACACGTCCGGCTATACCGAGAACGCGATCATCCATCACGGCCGGCTGGATTCGGGCGTTCTGCTGCTAGCGAAGCCCTATCGCAAATCGGATCTGGCGCGGGCCATCCGCAAGGCGTTGAACAGTTGATGGCGCGTCGGTTGAGAGCCCGCAGCCCGGGTGAGCGAAGGGATACCCGGGAACACCACGAGCCACGTCCCGGAAGTCGCTTCGCTCATCCGGGCTACGAAATGTCGCCCACGGAATTTACGACGCGCGCTGCGCCGCGGTCATCACGATCCGGATCAGATCGGCGGCATTGCGCGCACCGAGCTTCTTCATGATGTTGGCGCGATGGTCCTCGATGGTGCGCGGGCTGATGCCGAGCGTGCGGCCGGCCTCCTTGTTGGAAGCGCCGGCGGCGAACTGCTCAAGCACCTCGCGCTCCCTGCGCGTCAACGGCTCGCGCCCGGGGAAATGCAGCGAGCCGAACTTCGGCGCTGCGTTCTCCGACTGCCTGCGGGCATAGGCGCCGATCGCCTCGTCGAGCCGGCCGACGATCTCGCTGCCGCGGAACGGCTTCTCGATGAAGTCGAGCGCGCCGCTCTTGATGGCCCCGACCGCCATCGCGATATCGCCCTGTCCGGAGATCATGAAGATCGGTGCCGGATAGTCCTCGCCGTGCAGCTCATTGAGAATATCGAGCCCGGACTTGCCGGGAATGTGCACGTCGAGCAGGACCGCTGCAGGTGTGCGGCTTCGCGCGACGGAGAGCAATGCTGCGCCGTCCGCAAAACAGATCACCTCATAGCCCGCCGCCTTCAACACCATCGACAAGGTGTCGCGAACGGCAGCGTCGTCGTCGACCACGAAGATTTCACCGCGAGAGCTTTGTTCGGCCATGTGCCACACATCCGGTTGGCATGAAGGACTCGCGTCCGCCCCAACCGTTATGGCGTTCGGCGCGGATTCGGCCCACCGTATTTGTACGGGACATGAACTTGACGCACAAGTAGCGGCGAGGCGCCTAATTGCAGAGGACGGAGAATATCCATGCTAATTTTGGCCGCTACCGCCTTTCGTGGCAATGCCCGAAGTCGAGAGCCGTGAGCTGATTGCGGCCGACCTTCGCGTGCTGATCTCGCAGATCGAGAGCAGCATGCGCCGGACCGCCACAGCCATGGATCAAGAACACGGGAGCGATCCGGAAAGTTCCGCCGACGTCTTCGTGCTCGACGATGTCACACCCCGGTATGCCAGGGCGATCGCCGCGCTCGACGCCTGCCGGGCGGGCCTTGGCCACGCCCTGGAATGCCTGTCGGAGGCCAGCGGTACGCTGTAGATCGCGATCGCTGCGACGCGGCGACCGCATTCTTTCATCGCATGGCCGGCCGCGGATCAGGCGCGGTGCCGCTCCACGATCGCGTCGGTGGCGACACCGCCCCAGGTGTGGATCGCCGGCAGGCCCATCGCGGTCTTGCCGAGATTGGCGAGGCTGATGCGCAACGCGGCCAGATCCAGCGGCTTGGGCAGGCTCTGGAGCTCGATCCCGACGGAACGGGCGAAGCTGCGGGCGGCGCTGCGGCGCTTGCCGTCCATGCCGCTGACGACGATCACGGCGCCGCCAAATTTCGCCTTGGCCATCTCGCCCAGCACGTCCATTCCGTCGCCATCCTCGAGCACGAGATCGAGTGTCACGCAGTCGAAGCGCGCGGTGCGGAGTTTCTCGATCGCTTCGGCCACGGACGGCGCCACGGTGACCTCGTGGCCGGCCTGCTTGGCCGCGATCGTGATCAGGCTGCGCTGTGTGCCGTCGTCATCGACCACCAGAAGCTGAAGCGCGCGCCGCTCGGCGGCGTCGGGCAGGTTTGACGGGAGAGAGGAGAAAGAGCTTCTGGGCATTGCCGTATCCTGAGATTGAGACCGGCAATGGATACACCGTTCGCGCTTAGGCGACGTAAAGCCGCGACGGCAAATTCAGTCGGATGTTTCAGCAAATGTGAACCAACGTCGCGGAAAACGGCGACGCGACGCACGTGAAGATCACGCCGCCTCGTCACGGCCACCGACGGCGCGCTTCTTCCGGTTCTTGCCCCGCAGGAATTGAATGTCCATTTCGACGCCGTTGACGCGCACCAATTCGCAGCGGCGGTAGGCAAGGCCGGTGGACGACAGCAGCAGGAAGAACTCTTTGAGGTTCAGGCCCTGAATCGAGCCTTCCACCGTCAGGATGGCGTCGGTGTCGGAGATCGCGTTGAGCTTGCAGTCGCGGCGCCAAGTGCCGTCGATGGCCATGATGCAGACATCATAGCCGCGACTGAACGTCACGCGTTCCGCGCCTTTGCCATCCTCGGCCATGCCTATCGTCCCGCCATGACCGCTAGGCGCGGCGCTGCGCCGGCAAGAACCGGCTTGGCGGCCGCCGCGCGCGGGTCGTTCGGCTTGTAGAGACCGCGCTTCTCCGGAATCGGCCTGAACGTGTCGGTCAGTCCGACCACCGTTTCGGCCGCGCCCAGCACCAGGAAGCCGTCTCCCTCGATCTGGCGAGCCAGCCGGTTGAAGATGTTGATCTTGGTGTCCTGATCGAAATAGATCAGCACGTTGCGGCAGAAGATGACGTCGAAGGTGCCGAGCTGAGCGAAATCGTTCAGCAGATTGAGCTGCCGGTGCTGGATCATCGCCCGCAGCTCGGGATTGATCTGCCAGGTCTCGCCGATCTGCTTGAAATATTTCATCAGCATCTGGATCGGCAGTCCGCGCTGCACTTCGAACTGGCTGTAGATGCCGGCCTTGGCCTTCTCGAGCACCTCCTGCGACAGGTCGGTCGCGATGATCTCGACGCGCCAGCCGGTTAGGGCCGCACCCATCTCCTTCAGGCTCATCGCGAGCGAATAGGGCTCCTGCCCCGTGGAGCCGGCGGCGCACCAGATGCGGACGCTGCGGCGGCCGGCGCGGGCCTTGATGATCTCCGGCATGATGGTGTCGCGGAAATGATCGAACGGGACCTTGTCGCGAAAGAAGAAGGTCTCGTTGGTGGTCATCGCCTCGACCACGCTGGTGACGAGCGCGCCCGAGCCAGCGCCTTGCAGCTTCTGCACGAGCTCGCCGATGCCGGAGATCCCGGCCTTGCGCGCCAGCGGCAACAGCCGGCTTTCAATCAGATATTGCTTGTCTGCGGACAGATCGAGCCCGGAATGATCCCTCAGGAACTTACGCAGATACTCATACTCGGTCGGGGTCACGGATAGGCCTCTCGGAAGCTGTACTGGGAACACTCTGGCTGGAACACTCCGCCAGACACTCAGACCATGGCTTGTCCGACCGGAATCAAGCCGACTTCTGCGAATTTGTCGGCGATGATGTCTTTATCGAAGGGCTTCATGATGTACTCGTTGGCGCCGCCGCTGAGCGCCTGAGCGATATGAGCCACGTTATTTTCGGTGGTGCAGAATACAACCTTGGGCTGGTCGCCGCCCGGCAGGCGGCGCATGTGGCCCATGAACTCGAAGCCGTCCATCACCGGCATGTTCCAGTCCAGCAGCACCGCGTCGGGCAGCTTGCGCTGACAGACCTCGAGCGCCTTGGAGCCGTCCTCGGCCTCCGTGACTTCGAATTGCAGGCCTTCCAGGATCCGGCGTGCGATCTTGCGCACGACGCTGGAATCATCGACCACCAAGCACGTCTTCATTTGGGTTCTCCGGCTTCGATGTTTTTGGGGCTCACGCAGCCATTTGCACTTCGGTTTTGAGTTCGAGGACGCGATCGACGTCGAGGACGACCATGAGCTGGCCGTCGAGACGGTGGACACCGCCGGCGAGCTTGGCCATGCGGGGGTCGAGATTGACGGGGTTTTCTTCCATGCCGTCCTCGGCGAGCC
>NZ_JBIXJX010000029.1:0-74740 GCF_052871955.1 Bradyrhizobium sp. CAR08 | reverse complement strand
GGTGCAATGCCGCACCGCCAATCGACCGCGCCAATCAGCGCCATCAGGATCGACACCTCATGACCGCGCATCGGCCATTCCGCAAAGCTGTTCGTCATGCCCGCCGCTCATCGACCGGCCACGGCGCGGCGCACCCGAACGCTCATCGGTCGTCGCCCATCCGTCGATCATTGATCGCGTTCGACAACGTCCACCGCCCATTCGATGATAGCGACAGCGTCGTGCCGCGCGCTGCACCGGTTCGAACTCCATCACCAAGCTCGCCTGCAGCGCTCAAATCCCCATAGAGCCTGCCGCATCAGTCCTGCCCACCATGCGCGGTTTCCTTGTATGGGGCTTTTTTTGTCAAGGAGGCGTTTCAAGAGGCGACAGGTCGCGCATCTTTTCCTTCGTCAGTTTCTTTGTTCGATCTGAAAGCCGTTTCTTCGTCCCGACCCGCACTTCGCCTGCGCTGGCGTGCGCAGAAGCTGTCCAAGGTTGGCCGTCGCACGAATCATACCACAGGCTCCGCCGTTGCCAGGCCACACCTTGACAGCTTCGAGCACGACGGCACGGTTGGTGCGATCGGGATAACGATCGGAGGGGGAGCTCGCTTGCGGGCGCGATCAATCGCGCCACAACCTTGTATTCGGTGGGTCCAAGGACCCGAACCATGATGCAGTCATACGCATCGGCAGCGAAGCTCCGAAGCGGCGGACCCATTCTCCCTTTCGGCATTGAAAGCCAAGGAAACACGTCGGGACCCCGCCACCTCGAACCGTCATCGGCGACACCGTCACAAGCGGACAGACAGGGCCGAAACTGTTGGGTGTCGACCTCCGTTGATTATGCCGGCCGCAGAACGACGCCGTCCGGCACTACTCCCTCCCGCACGAGACGCCACAGGGCGATCAGGAGCTTGCGCGCCAAGGCCACGATCATGGTCTTGCGCGTCCCGCGGGCATTCTCGGTGCGGGCTCGAAACCACTGCGCCAAGGTGCTGTCCTTCTGGAACATGAGAAATCGCCACGCCAATTGGATCATGCCTCGTCGAACCCGAGCGTTGCCGGAACGGGTCAGCCCTTTCTCCCGGCGTTTTCTGCCGCTCTCGTCGGGCGAGCCCGTGAGGCCGGCATAACGCGCTACGGCCCGTCGGTCGCGCATGCTTCGCGACATTACCTCCTGCACCAGCATGTCGGCCGTCTCAACACCAACCCCGATCACGCGCGCCAGCAGGTGCACCATTGCATGTGGTCCATCATTGGGCGCTTGCTTGAGACGCTCCAGGCGAGCGTCCTCGATCTGCCGTATCTGATCGCTGACGAGCCGCCGGCGCGCCATGTCGCGACGCAGCTCAGCCAGGGTGTTGGGCGGGATCGGCTCGCCCTCGGGGGAGCGCAAGCCGTCAAGGCGTTCGGCAGCTTTCTTCAGCTTGGGATTGAAGCCGCGGATGCCGAGCCGGATCAACGCTGCTTTCATTCGGTTGACGATCCGACTTTGTTCTCCGACGAGGCTCTCGTGTTCGCGGTTGGGCCGCTTGGCATCTTCGTCCTGGATTGTCGGGATCGCCACCATCTTGCAGTGATCACGCTCGCCGCGCAGCCAGCCGAGAAAAGAGCGTTTGAGCAGCTCGGTGTCGAGCCGATCGGTCTTGGCGCGCCGGTGCTCGCGCGACACCGCCAACCGACGACAAGGCGCGGTTTGTCGAGGAGACGCTGGCCCCGGGAGCCGTGGTATCGGAGGTCGCGCGGCGGCACGGATTGTCGCCGCAACAGCTGTTTACGTGGCGCCGGCAAATGCGACAGCCGGTTGCGATCCCTGTGGGACCCGAGCCGCAGACGTTCGTGCCCGCTGTCGTTACCCCATCGTGCACGCCGCCGGAGCGCTCACCGCGGCAGCGCCGACGACTTCGGAAGACGCCCGAGGGGGCGGAGAACAGCGGCATCATCGAGATCGAGATCAACGGCGTCGCCGTCCGGGTCGGCCGCGGCGCGGATGCCGCGACGGTTGCGGCCGTGATCCATGCGCTGAAGACCTGCACGTGATCGGTCCGACGGGCGCGGTGCGGGTGATGGTGGCGACCAGGCCGGTCGACTTCCGCAAGGGTGCCGAAGGGCTCGCGGCCCTGGTGCGTGAGAGCATCCAGGCCGATCCGTTCTCCGGCGCCGTGTATGTGTTCCGCGCCAAGCGCGCCGACCGGGTGAAGCTGATCTATTGGGACGGCACGGGTGTGTGCCTGTTCGCCAAGCGGCTTGAGACCGGTTCGTTCTGCTGGCCCAACGTGCAGGACGGCGTCATTCGCCTGACCGCGGCGCAGCTGTCAGCCTTGCTCGAAGGACCGGACTGGAAGCGCGTCCACGCCGCGCGCGAGACACCGTCGCCGATCCAGGCGAGTTGAACTGCGGCACAGTGAATCAGTATGCATGTCGCGCTCGCGGGATGCCGCGACGCATGGTGTAATCGCATCATGGCGACAAGTGCCGACACGCTTCCGGACGATCCCGGCACGCTCAAGGCGATGCTGCTGGCCGAACGGGCGCGCGCCGCGCGGCTCGAGCAGATCATCAAGGAGTTGCAGCGTCATCGCTTCGGCCGCCGGGCCGAGACGCTGCCGGAGGACCAGTTGCTGCTCGGCCTGGAGGAGGTCGAGCAGGTCGAGGCGAGCAGTGATGCCGCAACCGATGCAGCCAATGCTGCCGAGCGATCGAGCCGAGCCGCACGGCGCCGCAGGAACAGAGGAGCGCTGCCGGCGCATCTGCCGCGGGTCGAGATGCTGATCGACCTCGACGATCACGCCTGCCCGTGCTGTCAGCAGGCGCTGCACCGGATCGGCGAGGATGTGAGCGAACGACTGGATATCGTCCCGGCCCAGTTCCGGGTCCTGGTCGTAAGGCGGCCGAAGTATGCCTGCCAAGCCTGCGAGACCATGGTGCAGGCACCGGCGCCAGCGCGGCTGATCGAGGGCGGGCTACCGACCGAAGCCACCGTGGCGCAGGTACTCGTCGCCAAATATGCCGACCATCTGCCGCTGTATCGGCAGGCTCAAATTTACGCCCGCCAGGGCCTCGAGCTGGATCGCTCGACCCTGGCCGATTGGGTCGGGCGGGCAGCCTTCCTGTTGCGGCCGGTGCATGAGCGACTGCTCGCGAGGCTGAAGCAGTCGACAAAACTGTTTGCCGACGAGACCACCGCCCCGGTGCTCGATCCCGGACGCGGCCGCACCAAGACCGGCCAGCTCTGGGCCTATGCCCGCGACGACCGGCCCTGGGGCGGCACGGACCCGCCCGCCGTCGCCTATGTCTACGCTCCCGATCGCAAGGCCGAACGGCCGATCGTCCACCTCGCGGGTTTTGTCGGCATTCTCCAGGTCGACGGCTATGCCGGCTATCGGGTCCTGGCCGAGCGCGGTGACGTAGAACTGGCGTTCTGCTGGTCCCATGTGCGCCGGCGCTTCTACGAACTCGCCGCGGCCGGTCCCGCACCAATCGCCAGCGAGGCGCTCGAACGTATCGCCGGGCTCTACGTCATCGAAGCCCAGATCCGCGGCCGCACCGCCCACGAGCGTCGCGCCGTCCGCCAAGAGAAGAGCCGGCCGATCGCCGACGAGTTCGAACCCTGGCTGCGCGCCAGGCTCAGTCTGATTAGCCAGAAGACCAAACTCGCGGAGGCTATCCGATATGCGCTGTCGCGTTGGGACGGGCTGACGCGCTTCATTGCCGACGGCCGCATCGAGATCGATTCCAACGTCGTCGAGCGCGCTATCCGCCCAATCGCGCTCAACCGCAAGAACGCCCTGTTCGCTGGCTCGGACGGCGGCGGCGAACACTGGGCCGTCATCGCCTCACTGATCGAAACCTGCAAGCTCATCGGCGTCGAACCCCACGCCTATCTCGCCGACGTCATCACCCGCATCGTCAACGATCACCCGAACAGCCAGATCGACGAATTGCTACCCTGGGCCTATCTCGCTACCCAAAAACGCTGGCGCGTGGCCTGAGAACATCGCTTACCAAGAAGGCGGCATGCGAGAATGAGAAATCGGATGAAATCTACGGAATCCAAGACAGCGCCTTCGGCGGGCACCAGCGATGAGCACTCCATCCTCGCTTTATTCGCTAGAACAGCGATCGCGGACTCCTTTTACTAGGAGCTGCATCATCACCTCGGCTTCGCAGATCGACGATATGCTTCTCCGCGGCGCCGTATCGCGTACTTTATACGATCGACTAAGGTACAAAATCCGTCGGCCTCTAATCAATCACAAGCCCTCTTTTGTGAGCTGAAGCTGCGGAATTACTCAGGCAGGTGAGGCGGATCCGCAGGGCAGAATGGATAACTGGATCCTCGTGTCATCGAGGTGCTGGCAGTCGAGAGGTGCCCAGTTTGCGAACTACCCCCTCCACGACAACTCTAATCTTAGCCGGCAACACCGTTGTGCGTGGCCAAAGGATGTTGATCGGTACCTTGCCGCCGGACATCCCATCCAGGGCGGTCAGTAGCTTCCCTTCCCGAATATCATCTTGAACCATCCATAATGGAAGCTGCGCCAAGCCGTGTCCTGCTCTCACAACCGTATGGACCGTCTCGAAATCCTGGAATTCATGTTTGGCAAAAACAACATGCCTTGCGATCGAGCCGTCAGGTTGTTTCAATAACCAGACAATGCGATTTCCTTGGCGACGCCCTACGATGCAATCGTGAACCTTAAGGTCGGCAACGGTTCGAGGAAGGCCCCGCTTTGCTACGTAGCTAGGTGCTCCAACAATCACCACGTCCTGGACGCCTAGCTGACGGGCAACTAGGTCCGCAGAGTCGTCGAGATTGCCGATTCGAACTGCAAGATCGATGTTCTCACTTAGTAGGTCGACCTCTCGGTCTGTGAAACTCACCTTTAGTTGCAGTGCTGGGTAGAGTTTAGCCACTTCGAGCAACGCAGGCATTACGAAGAGCCGACCGAACGCCGTCGGCAGATCGATGCGCACTTCGCCCCCTGGCGTGTCCCGGGCAAGTATGAGTGCGCTCTGACCGCGATCGAGTTCGGCGAGCGCTGCGACGCAATGCTCGAGCCATACCTCTCCCGCAGGCGTCAAGACCAGACGGCGTGTCGTTCGGTGCAGTAACTTAGAGCCTAATCGGCGCTCAAGCCGCGACACCGCCCGGCCGACGGCCGACTTGGTCATGCCAAGTTCGGCAGCCACCGCGGTGAAACTACCCAATCGGGTGACAGCTACGAACTCAGGGATCCCGTCAAAATCTGTGACCATCTCCATTGTAGCCCCACACGCAACACTCAATCGAATTTAAGGTCACTAATAGGCGCGCGCAAATGGATTAGTTCGCAGGGAGCATCATCCCTGGAGCTGTCTGTCATGCCCTCTTTATTCGACTCCTTTGAGCTTGGCCCTATCCACATCAAAAACCGCGTCGTCATGCCACCCATGACCCGCACGCGAACGTCCGACGGTAAGCTTCCGACCGATGGCGACATCCCAAATGCGCTGATGGCGACCTATTACGGCCAGCGGGCCAATGCCGGCTTGATCATTACCGAGGCCGCCGACGTGGATCAGTCTGGTCACGGCTACGCCAGGACACCCGGAATCCACTCGGAAGCCCAAATGCAGGGGTGGCGTTTGGTGACCGATGAGGTCCACCGATATGGCGGCACGATTTTTCTGCAACTGTGGCACGTCGGCCGGATGGCGCATTCCTCCATTCTGCCCAACCACCAAGCCCCGGTGGGAGTGACGGCGCAACGGGCGGAAGGTTCGTCGGTGTTTGCTCACGGCCCGGACGGCCGGTTGGGCTATATGCCTGTGGAAACGCCGAGGCCCCTTAGCACGGAGGAGGTGTCGGCGATGGTGGGCACCTTCGCCAAGGCCGCCGCCAATGCCCGAAACGTCGGGTTCGATGGTGTCGAGCTGCATGCGGCCAACGGCTATCTGATCGAGCAGTTCATGAACTCGGTGCTCAATACGCGCTCCGACCGCTACGGCGGCGGCAGCATGGAAGATCGTACGCGCTTCCTGATGGAAGTCGTCGATGCGGTGGTGGCTGAATTCGGTCCGGGGCGCGTGGGTGTTCGCCTGTCTCCGTTTGGCAAGTTCAACTCTATGCCCATGGATCCTCTTGCGGAGGAAACATTCCTCTATGTTGCCGATCAACTGGGGCGTCGGGGCGCGGCATATATTCATCTGCTCTACGAGCTGCTGCCCGAGGGAAACATGGAGTCGGCGAAGTTCGAGCCGCGACACCTCGACCACGCTTTGCTGACCAAGGCTCGAGCGGTGTTTCCCGGCGCCTTCATCTGGTGTGGCGGCTTCAAGGACCGGGACCGCGCCCAGGCGTCGCTCGATACCGGGTTGGTGGACCTGATCGCCTTCGGCCGACCGTATATCGCAAATCCGGACCTTGTTGAGCGTCTCAAGCACGGCTGGGCGTTGGCTGAAGCGGACCGATCGACTTATTACACCCGATGCGGCGAGGTGGGTTACACGGACTTCCCTGTATATCAATCGGTAGAGCTGCAAGCGGCGGCAGACTGAGAGACGGCGAAGTCTCGAGCCGGCGTTCGAGCCCGAGTGGTTCTAGGAGCCCGCGTGTATCACAAAAAACCGGCTGCTCGTTCATTCAGGCGTCCGGTACCCCACGTCACCAAGGTGCTGTCGATCCTGATCACTGAAAACCAGGACAACGCATCCAGCAGGCGCTCGCAAGGTTGCAAAGTCGAAATGTGAAGTCCTAGCTCAACTCCAAGCGAAAGAAGTCAATCATGGATATATCACCGGACACTACCGCACCAACCATCGTCAACGGCATTAATCTCCATGGCCTATTTGCGCTGATCGACGACGTCAAGCGCGAACCCGCCAAAGGCAAGACGAACTGGCACGTCATTACGACCTGGCAGGGACAGACGCGGAGCCGCGCAGAAGTCGAGAGTTATGAGCTCGGCGGAGAAAAGGTGCCGCGCCAATTCTCGATCGACATCGACGAGCCCCGCGAACTCGGCGGATCAAACCATTTCGCCAATCCGCAGGAGCATCTGATCGCGGCGCTCAACGCCTGCATGACCGTCGGATACGTGGCGCAGTGCGCGGTGCGTGGGATCACCCTCGAAAGCTTGTCAATCGAGACCGATGGCGACATCGATCTTCGTGGCTTCCTCGGGATCGATCCTGCCGTGCCGCCCGGCTATGAGAAACTCAGCTACACCGTCCGCATCAATGGCAGCGGTACAAAAGAGCAATTTGCCGAGGTCCACAAGGCGGTAATGGCGACCTCGCCCAATTTCTACAATTTATCCCGGGCTGTGGCTCTCGAACCCGTTTTGATCGTGGAGTGACTGTACCGTGGCGCAACTTCGGACGAAATCTCGGCCTTACTACAGCTTGCCGCTGCTAAGCTGAGATGGCACAAACCGTATTCTCTGCGGTTTACGGCGCCAACTCTTCCCCATCTTGCTCAACACGGCCGCTCTTTGCCTCGCGCCGGTCGGTGTAGCAATCAACGGCTGGTTCGCGCGAGCGATGGGCTCTAGCGAATTTGCAGGATGGCTGTTCCTCGCCCTTGGCGTGGGCGCGGATCTTATCGCGCTCGCTTGAGTGTGTCGTTCGATCGAATGGACTGGTGAGGTTCGGCATCATCGGCATTCTCGGAAAACATTGTCGAGGCCCAGCCAACGGGATGGGCGGGCTTCTGAATAGGTCCGAATGACGGGCGATCAAGCCGCATTGTTCGGGCTTCGCGATAACTTCGACCTCGAAGCAGCCCACGTCGAGGAGTTCGGCGGCCTTCTTCTCGGCCGCCTCCCGGGTGTCTCTCTTCAAAACGATCTGCCCGGCACCCTCGCGGGCGCAAACGAAATAGGGCATCTGCGAATCCTACTCGTTTGGATACACACGACTCGCGGTTCCGGCTAGTGCTCCGGCCCGGCCTTTTGCCGCATCCGGCCGACGATTTAGTTCGGACGCTCTCTGGCCATCTCAAATCTCCGCCATCGTGTCTGGCGGGCTACCTAGCCCCACTCGTTCTCGGGCAATCGGCCAGGCGGCGGCTTAAGCTCTTCCAGTCCGGCTTCGATGATAGCAAGTTCGTCCTGAACGGCTTGAATGGCGTTCGCCGGATCGATACCCGAGACGGCCTGAAGCTCGCCGAGCATCTTGCGCCGATGAGCGAGCAATTCCGCGAGAGCGCTTCGATCCTTGCCCCTCAATAACCTGCGGCAATCAACTCCATGGCTTTTGACATTCCGCATCATCTCCGCACCCAATCATCGGTGCAAGCCACTCCCTCCAAGCCGACCGATGTTCTCGGTACTGATTTCCCGCCGGCCCGGGCGCGCCGCAGCGGCGGCGGTACTGAGAAGGAATTAGCACATCGCGTTCTCTAGCCATTCGGCTGCCGTTCTCGTTGACGTTGAAAATACAACCTGGAATCGCGATTGCGGTTGTATGAGAGAACGCCCGGGAACGCCGCTTCGGCTTCGCGGTTGGAGAGTCGCGAATAAGGTAGGTAGACTGCCCCGTCGTCGGCTCCCCAATACCGGCGGCGGGCTTTTTGTGAGTTGCGTGAGTGGCAAAGCGTACCCGAGCATCGGCCAGGAAGCCGCAAGCTTCCATGCCGGGCTTTATCAGCCCCCAGCTTGCGACCCTGAAGATGAAAGCTCCTTCGGGGGCTCAGTGGATTCACGAAGTCAAATACGACGGCTACCGCATCCAGCTTCACATCAACGGCGACGACCGGAAGGCGTTCACCCGTAACGGGCACAACTGGGTCAACAGGTTCTCGGTCATTGCCGGCGCCTTCAATATTGCGGGTCAGGCGATCGTCGACTGCGAGGTGGTCGTCATCCATGAGGGGCGAACCAACTTCTCCGAACTCCAGGCAGACCTCGGCAGGGGCGACCAGGACCGGCTGGTTTACTTCGCCTTCGATCTCCTATGGCTGGACGGCAAGGACCTTCGCAGAATGGTTCAGCTTGCCCGCAAGGAGCTGCTGAAGCAGCTGATAGATGAGAACGGGCTCGAAGCCCCCATCTTCTACAGTGAGCACCATGAGGGTGACGGGGGGGCGCTGTTCGAGGCGGCGAGTAAGCTCAACTACGAAGGTATCGTCTCCAAGCGGGTTGATGCGCCGTACCGGTCGGAGCGGGGCGAGGCTTGGCAGAAGATCAAAACCGTCCAGCGCGAGAAATTCCCTGTCATTGGTTTCATCAAGGACCCGGCCGGCGTAGCAGCGCTCTACCTCGGCAAGCAGGAAGGGAAGGAGCTGCGGTACATGGGGAAGGTTAGGACGGGCTGGAGCCGGACGAAATCGGCGGAGATCCGCAAGGCGCTTGATACGGTCGTCAGCCCCAAGCAAAAGCTCACGAAGCCCATAAAGAAGCCGAAGGCCACCTGGGTCGAGCCGAAGTTTTACGCCGACTTCGAATATCGGGACATCACCTCCGAAGGCTTGCTTCGCGCTAGTTCGTTCCAAGGGTTGTTAAAAAAATAGCTCACGTACATTCGACGCCACTGCATGCGGGCTACTGATACCTACGCCTGGGCTATGAAGATTCGGTCGCGTTGATGCGCCAAGGATCCAAGCAGACGGGTTCTATTGAAGCCTCTCGCCATTGCTCGCTAAAAGCACGACAAGCTCACTACCGGCCGAGAGTTCGGCTCCGGCTCAAGCGCACCTATAACGCAGATTAAGCGATCAGCGCGGAGGCGCCAACTTCTTGCGCACCGGTAGGAACGGGCCGCAGCAGGTCAAGTTTTTTCAAGCATATGCAACCTCCCCCGAACCGATGATCTCCGGCGGCGCGTAGCCCTTGATCCGCTCTGCTCCGCGATTCCAGGTTGTCACGTTGCCGAGTGGGTCGAGCTGAAAGATCGCGCAATCGACCACGGCCTCGATTAGCTGGCGATAGCGCCGCTCACTATTAAGAAGCTCTTCGTGGGCTTGCTGACGTTCGGTAACGTCTCGCGTGACCTTGGCGAAGCCGATCACTTCACCGGCTTGAGTGCGGATGGCATCGATGATGACCGACGCCCGGAAACGGCTTCCGTCCTTGCGGACTCTCCATCCCTCGGCACTGAAGCGGCCTTCTCGTGCCGCGACGCTCAATGCGCGCTCTGGAAGCCCACTGGCGCGATCATCTAGCGTATAGAAGGATGCGAACGATCTTCCGATGATTTCGTCAGGCGAGTAGCCCTTCAAACGCTGGGCACCGGAGTTCCAGCTGCGAACCGTGCCGTCGAGGTCGATCATGTAGATGGCGTAATCAACGATTGCGTCGATGAGCAGTTGAAGTCGCGCAGTATCGTCGATCCCGTCAAGTTTTGACTGATGGGTTTGCAAATGGTCGGCGCCGATGGCGGAGGATAATGCTCAACCGCTAAGTCATTTTATTGTTCCGCGCAGCGTTGCTCCGTGCGGGCCTCGGGTATCATGACCTCTGTCGGCATCTGAAGTCCGTTGAGGGCGCTTATGGGATGTCAGAATAAGCTGATAAGCATGACAAGCCGAACCATAATTATGAGCGTGGAGTTAGAGCGCCCCTTGGGCCCAACCGACGAAATTTTTTATAGCTGCACCATTCCCGGCTCCTGCGCGATGAACAATGTAGAATCCATAACCGGTCAACGTGACCGGCGATATCGGGACGAGCACTCCACTGGCCAATTCGCGGGCGACCAGAACATTACTGCAGATAGCCACGCCCTGACCGGCAATAGCGGCCTCAATGGCGTGAAGTTCTTCTTGAAACTTTAAACTTACGAGTGACGCAAAATTGCGTTTGGAAAAGGGGAATGCCGCCCGCTGCCAGCGTTGCCACGTTGGCGCGTGTGTGTCGCTCGGCGGCCACGCAGCCTCGATGAGCGGAAGTCGCGCGAGATGGACCGCCTGCATTTTCGTCGCTTTTCTGCCGACGAGCATCGGGCTCGCTACGACATAGAACGTATCGCGCATCAGTTCGATGGCTTTCCCATCGAGCGGCGGCCCTAGTGAGTAACGGATAGCCACGTCGGCCTCGCCCGACTCAAGATTGAGGACGGTGTCGGTGCCGACAATGTCCAGTTTGAGCCGCGGATGAGCCGCTCGCCAAAACGGCAGGCGCGGCAATAACCAGCGGGCAGCAAAGGCGTTTGTCGTCGTGATACGCAGATGCGAGCTCGCGTGACCGCTTTTGATGTCCGCCAGTGTCTCGGCAAACCTTCCAAAGCCGTCACGGACAACCGGAAATAGCTGCTTGCCTGCTAAGGTAAGTGCCAGCGGGCGCGGTCGGCGACGGAATAGCGTTCGGCCGCAATGCTGCTCCAGAAGCTTGACCTGGTGACTGATCGCGGTCGGTGTGACGCCAAGTTCGTTGGCTGCGTCCTTAAAGCTCAGATGGCGCGCCGCGGCCTCAAAGGCGCGCAATTCGGTCAGGGGCGGCAACTTTCGCATCGCGGCCAATGTAGATGAAATTATCTCATCTGCACGTGAAATGTTTGGGCTTGCCCCCGATTTGGAAAGCCTGACTATGGCTCATGCGAGAAGATGACCAGGCGACCCCTTTTATTGAGGCTCTCCGGTTTATCCAGCCGTTGATCGCCGAACATGGAGCGGGCTTCGATCGTGACCGGCAACTTCATGAAGAGGTCTTCAATGCGCTGGCCGAGGGAGGATTCTTCAGGCTTTGGCTACCCGCGTCCTTGGGCGGACCAGAACTGTCGCCGCTCGCCTTCATGAGCGTTGTAGAACGCGCGGCAGCGCTCGATGGAGCTGTCGGCTGGCTCGTGGGCAACGGAGGCGGCATGAGCCGCATCGGCGGCTATTTACCCGTAGGTGTGGTGCGCAGCTGGTTTGAAGACCGCCGCACATTTGTTGTGAGCGCGACGGGGGCACTAGGTGCCGCCGTGCCCGTCGATGGAGGATTCCGCGTCTCTGGTCGGTGGCCATTCGGAAGTGGTGCACCGCATGGCACTCACTTTATGGGGCTTGCGACCATTGGCGGAAACCAAACCCCCGACCAGCCGCGCTTCTGCTGTTACTTCGAACGGAAGCAGGTCACGATTCACGACACCTGGCATGTTTCAGGCTTGCGAGGCACTGGGAGCTCGGACTGGGAGGTCCGCGATACGTGGGTTCCTGCCGAAAGGATACATCCGTTCGTTGATTACAAGCCAGCCGAGAATGGAATCATTTACCGCCTTCCAGCTCTTTCAACTTTCGCATGGACGGTTGCAGTGGTCCCACTTGGAATCGCGCGGGGGGCCATCGAAAGCTTTGTGACGCTGGCGAGCGGAAAGGGGCGGCTCGGCACTCCCGGCGTGATGCGCGATCGGGAAATCGTGCAGGCACTCGTCGGGCGGGTCCAGACGCTCCATAGCTCCGCACGCGCTTTCCTCATCGAGACCATGAGCGAGCTGATGGCCGCCACCGATGTCGGTGGGCATCGTCTCGTCAGCGCGCGGCTGCGATTGCGAATAGCGGCAGCCCACGCCGGCGAAACCGCGCTGCACATTGTCGACATCCTGGCGCGAGAGGCAGGCGCAGCGGCGATCTTCGAAAGCGGCCCGATGGAACGTGCCGTTCGCGATGTGCACGCCGCCACCAAGCATATCGCTATGAACCCTTCAATATACGTCACTGCCGGACGCGTTGAACTTGGATTGGAGGCCGCCACAGCGCGATTTTGAGTGAGAGGCGCTTCGAAAAAGTCGAAAGTAACGCGGAGCGAAAATCTTCCTGAGATCAGTTCGGCGCGAGTATTGCCAATAAAGGCGTTCGCCGCCACGACCAGGAAGATCGCCGAGCGATCTTACGTAGACTGATGTGGTCTCCCGCATTTAACGGCATCAAACGCATAGACGGCCCTTAAAAAATTGACACGCGAGCTAGAAAAGACTTTTTCAACAGAATCGGTCATAAGCGGAAGTGGCCCCGCCTACTTTACAACGATGTCGGGAAACCAAAAACGTAGGCGGCACGTTACTATTCGGGCAATCCGGCGCGTCGCAGGCCTTCCGCATATCTAGCAAGATCGTCGGGACGACGCAGCGGCACGTGATCGGCCAATCTGGATACTCTGAACGCAGGATCGATTTCCAGCATTCGCTTCGCCGCTTTCTGGGCTCGCTCAAGTTGACCGGAATTTCCGGCGCTGGTCGCGATAATTCTGATGGCGGGCAAGAAGTTCGGATCCTCCCGCGAGGCCTTTTCAGCCCAAAAAACCGACTCGTCATATCGGCCGGCAACAAAATGGGCGAGCGCCGTAGCCGTCTGCATCGAGTAGAGACTGGGATCGAGCGGGCTCAGTCGCATGGCGTGAGCCAAATGCTCAATCGCCGTTTCCGGCTCTCCGCGAAACGCCTTGAGCAGGCCACCGAATTGCCATGCAGAGGAGAGATGCGGGTTGAGCGCAAGCGCCCGTTCGATAAGGTCAGCGCCTTCCTCTGGTTCGAACGCTACCCGCGCGAGAGCGTAACCGGCCCGTGACAGAACTGCCGCGTCTTCTCTTCCCAGTTCCGCCGCGCGTCGGGCCGCCTTGGCGGTCTCGGCTGATTCCTTTGAAACATCGGTCATCCAGCCGTTTGCTTTGCGTAAGGTGAAGCACCGCGCCACCATCGCATGTGCCAGTGCAAAATTGGCGTCGATCTCGATCGCTTTGTAGAAGTGCCGAAGGGCTTCCTCATTCTCGTCCTTGGTTGCGCCTTCGACAACCGCAAGCCCCCGAAGATAGTAATCATAGGCATCCAGCTTTTCGGTCGGCTTTCGCTTGGAGCGTTCAATCTCGGCTTGGTCGAGCTTCGGTGCAATCGCGGCAACCACACTCATGGTGATCCTGTCTTGAAGTTCGAACACATCTTCAAGTGATCCATCGAACTTGTCTGCCCACAGATGCGAGCCGCTCGCGGCATCAATCAACTGGCCGGTTATTCTGACCCTTGCTCCCGCCTTGCGAATGCTGCCTTCGAGCACGTAACGAACGCCCAGCTCCTGGCCAACCTTCTTGATGTCGACCGCCTTACCCTTGAAAGTGAAGCTCGAGTTGCGCGCGATGACGAACAGCGACTTGAAGCGCGACACTGCAGTGATGATGTCCTCGACGATTCCGTCCGCAAAGTACTCTTGCTCAGGATCGCCGGACATGTTCTGAAATGGCAGCACGGCGATGGACGGCTTGTCGGGAAGCGCGAGCGCTGGTGATGGGCCTGAATGCAAACCCGGTCGCAGTTTCGCCACGGTTTGATCGGCAAGCTGAAGCCGCCACGCTCGCATCGGCTCCGCAATATTCTTCAGGATTTGCGGCCCAAGATCATCACAGACGATTTTGACCTTGCCCCGAATTTGCCGATAGGCGTCATCGGACATACAAACTCCGCCCGGCTCAGCAATACCCTCCAGCCGCGCGGCGATATTGACGCCGTCGCCGAAAATATCGTTCTCGTCGAAAATGATGTCACCGACGTGGATGCCGATCCGGAAATCGATGCGGTGCTGTGGCAAATTCGCATTCTGACTGGACATGCCGCGCTGAATCTCAACCGAGCAGCGAGCGGCATCCACCGCGCTGGCGAACTCCACCAGCATCCCGTCACCGGTGGTCTTGACGATGCGGCCGCGATGAGCGGCGATGGTGGGGTCCACCACGGCATTTCTGACACCCTTTAGTCGGGCCAGCGTGCCCTCCTCATCGTCACCCATGAGGCGGCTATAGCCAGCGACATCCGCCGCAAGCACTGCCGCTAACCGCCGTTCAACGCGCTCGCCAGTCAAAAGGCCTCCAAAACCGGAAAATGACCCCGCTGCATCAAAGCATGGCAGGCTGTTGTCCGGCTAGGGCCAATGTCCGGTCGGGGTCACAAGCCGCCGTCGGTCCACGGTCAGCTCGGGGTCGGGTTTACCAGCGACAGCGGACATCACGGCGGCTCAGGCGCTCTTCGGGTTAGAGCCACAGCCCGACCTGGTCTTTCCGACCGATGGCCGCATGAGCTGAGGGTGCCCAAGATCAACCAAACCCATCTACAAACTGATCAGAGCTCAGGGCTTTCCAAAAAATGCATCGTTGCGAACGCGCCAGGTCTGGTCAGAGAGCCACTTGTAATCTTGATCAGGCATCACAGGGACCGTTTTCATGACTTCTTTTGCGATAGGAAGAAAGAAGCTCGATCGATCCTGCGTCACCTTGAGAGATCGGATCGGGACAACAATGCTGTCCTTGCCGGTGGTGAAAAAACCTCCCGAAGCGACAATCGCGTAGTCCGTTCCATCTTTGGTGCCGAAAACTATGTTCCGCACCTCGCCAACGATTTTGTCATCGGAACTGCGAACTTCCGCCCCGATCATCTCGTCGGTCCTCAAGCCTGGCGTAAGTTGATCGATCTTCATCAGCGGCTTGGCGCCTTTCTTGTCCCTGCTCCCCGACGACGCCCCACGCTTGGCTTTGGGTTCGCTATCAGCCATTTGCTTGTCGGCCGCCTCTTCATCATTGTCTCCCAGCGACCCCATAGGCGGTCCGGCAATAAGCTCGCGAATGTTGGCGAGAAGACGCTCACAGTCTTCGTGACGCCCATAGGACCGGAGCGTAAAAGCGGCATCCCTCAAACTCCGGAGGTCGCGCACGGCCTGAGTGTTGGCTGGGCCTCGAAGCCCTGGATTTAACTGAATAGCCTCTTCAAGCCCTGCGTCAGCAATTTGGCACTCGGCGCGCACCTGGCTCGCGCCACCCACTACTATCATCACGGCCATGAACGCGATTCTTACGGACTTCATAGCAATCTACCTCTTCCAATCAGCTTATTCATCACGCCGCCCAGGTAAGCTCACGGATTGCATCTATGATCTGTGCGGACTGGTACGGCTTTGGGATAAACCGGGCGCCGCCCGGAAGATCACCAGCTCGTATTTTGACATGCCCTGAAGTTGCGATGATCCTGACTGGCGGCCAACGGTCCCTGACCGCTGCTGCCAGCTTCAAGCCGTTCATTGACCCCGGCATATCGACGTCAGTGAATATAAGGCAGATGTCGGGGTTGCGTTCGAGCATCTGAATGGCCTCGTCTGCGTTGGCCGCCTCCAGTACGTCGAATCCGGCCGCCCGGAGCGTGTCGACCACGTCCATGCGAATGAACGTCTCGTCTTCGACTCGGGCGGGGGAAGTGAGTGGCGGCATAAAAGCGAACTCTCAAGTTGGCAACCGACATCAGACTTGGCTTCAGCTGACACCAGGCGATTGTCATGCAGGGTCAAGCGGAAGCTTGATCCTGAATAGTGCTCCCCTTGGTATGTTTTTCGAGATCTTCAGTTCGCCCATCAACTGCCTGACCAAGCCGTTGATGACCCTGAAACCCAGGCTCTTCCGCGGTTGGTTGATGTCGAATCCATCAGGAAGCCCAGCGCCTTCGTCGGAGATTTCGACACGCAGATGTCCGTCGACCGCCCGGGCGTCGACTGTAATGACACCCGGTCCGTCGACATAGGCGTATTTAATGGCGTTCGTGACGAGTTCGTTGACCAGCAGACCCAGCGGAATGGCCTTGTCTGCCGAGATGACTATGGCCTCGGAATGGCACCGCAGTGTGTGTTCCGGTGCCGAACTCTGAAGGTTTTGACAGAGATGACTCACGAAATCGGAGAGATCTACAAACCCAACCTTGCTGCCCCGCCAGAGGTGGTCATGAACTTCTGCGATCGACGCGACGCGCATGGCCGCATTTTCCAGCGCGTTCCTGACGTCGACTGACTCTGCGCCGCGCGCTTGGACACGCAGCAGGCCCACGACTGACGTGAGGCTGTTTTTGACCCTATGGCTCATCTCTCGCGTCAGCAAGGCCTCGTGATCGAGGGCTTCCTGAAGCTTAGCATCAGCGTGTTGACGCTCGATGGCGATTCCGAGCAGACCTGCAAAACCCGCGAGAAAATCCGCATCCGCGTCGTCGAATTGTCCGGAATTGTGACTGTCAGCTTCGAGAACACCGAACGGCGCGTCGCCCTCGCCGCCGCGCCTGATAAGCACATTGATCGCACGCTTGATGCCATGCTCGGCGAGCAATTTCGGGGTTCGGAAGCGAGTCTCTTCCTGCAAGTGGTTGGAAATCACCGATTGACCGGTTTGATAAGCAAAGCCGGCGGGCGATTCGATATCGGCGCCGAGCGTTACATGATCGACCGTGCCCGCCGGCCAACCGATCCCGGCACGTACTATCAAGCGCTGTTCATCGGGAAGATATTCGAGAACCTTGGCGTATGAGCATCCCAGACCGCGGGCACTGAGTTCAGCCGCGTGTTGGAGAATTTGCCGGAAGTCGCGGGTTTGTAGTGTAGCCGTACCGAAATCCCTGAGGAGAGCCTGCTGGCGGCGACGGTATGGAAGCTCATCCTGGCGATCAGGATGAGCATCGGAGGCCGTGTGCGAGACCGCCCGCGGTTCGGAGGTCATTAAGGCGCCAGTTCTGGGTAGCGTCCTCGCAGAAGGCGTTGGCAATACACGGTAGCTTTAGGGAAGTACCGTACCAACTGCCTGAGGACAGGCAACAACGCTCTTGGCTGTTCTTGGTTCCCGTACAACCAGCCGCATGGGTCGGACGCCGCAATGCCAACGAAGCCATGCTAACGGAGGGCGTCCGCCTTCTCACAAGTTTCATTTGCCTCCACCCGAATAGGGCATCGCTTTGGTTCACGCCGCTTGCCAAATGCGCGCAGCGCCCGGAGTGCTCGCTACGTACTCCGATCGATCGCGTTCAGCCGCTGGTGCCGCCGATAAGCCGTAGTGCTATGAAAGACATGATCAGGTGGGGCCGAGCTCGATTGGAACAAGAATGAACGCCGAGCAGCTGGCTGAGAAATTCCGACAGAAAACATCCGCAGCGGTAGCTGAAAAAGAGAGGCAGAGGGTTATCGCCGCAGAAAACAAAGACAAGAGAACCGCCGACATCGAGCACTGCAAGCAGGCGATGGAGCGGGAAGTCATACCTTTTCTGGAGGAGCTGAAGCATCATCTGGGTGAAGAGCAGTTCTCCTTTGCCCCGCAGATCGAACGCAACGATCACCGTCCGGTCGGGGTCTCTTTCACCGTGGGCAATGGTGCACCGACCAGCATCTCAACTGCATTCGGCAACATTGTCGTGACTCGCATCGGTGACAGCGGAACCAAGAAGGGTATCCCTTTTGTTTTTGCCCCTGATGTCGAGCCCTATATTTCCAACTCGGGTGATCTGACGCGAGACAAAATAGCGAAGCTGGTTGAAATGGTGATTGAGGAGTAAGGAAGAGCCAACAGGAACTGAGCTTGAGGTGAGCTCGCGGACAGGGATCAAGGCAGTCACTGGGCCACCTGAGGCTATCTTGTCCCTGGCTAGGTTCTTTTCCCCGGAGTCATGAGCAAGTCTGTTCAGACCTCAAATGTCGCGTCAATGGCCGGTTCGCACTTGTCGTCTGGCGAGCTAGGCTCAGCGTTCAGGGGCCCTTACTGAGGTGATCAGCATGGGCTTCAGGTTGGATTGCCCGGCTGGAGGGAAGTCGGGACTTTGGATCTCTTGATTTGCTCAATGTATTTGTCCGCAAGCTCAACAAGTCGCCGCGCAACGATTAAATCAGTCACTTGCCGCGAAAGTCGTCGGCATTGCTCTATCTTCGCAATCATCTCGAACTGTAGCTGCCCATCGCCCACCGTTTGCATCATGCCCCTTCTTTACACCTGCATGACACGGTACAACCCACCAACGGACCGAGCACACGACAGAAGAAACCTGGAACTTAGTGGCACAGTGGTCCGAGAGCCAACTCCAACGCCTTGGCACTTCAGCACCATCGTGCTTTAGTTGCGCTTCCGATATGTGATCCACTGCAGTCTCAAGTGGCGGTCCCGCATCGCAATGGCAAGATCCCCATCGGCAACGGCCCGCCGCAACATCCGAGTTGAAGACATGTCCGATCCCAGCACTCATTACGATCAAGAACGCCGTATCCGCGAGCGCGCCTACCATCTTTGGGCACTCGAGGGCCGCCAAGAGGGACGAGCGGAAGAATATTGGCACCGGGCTATAGAGCAACTGGACGCCGACACACATGCTGCCTATCCGCCGGTTGCTTCCAGGGGACACAGAACTTGATCTCCTAGAAACAACTCAGCGGATAGGAGCCAACACTGGTCAACCTGAACGGTCTCGTCATTCGACTGGAGGTCTCGCGTCGGAACCGCTAACCTTCTTTCGAACGAGCTGTTGGGCGTTACCTCAACCCGAACTTAGCGGGACCGTCCTCTTAGGGGCTGAACCGCCCCGGGTTTGCCAAAGGCTATTTGGTTTAAGTTATGCCGCCATGGCCGGTTGTTCCAGCATGGTGTAGTAGCGTTGCTCGGCTTCGGCTGGCGGGATGTTGCCGATGGGCTCCACGAGCCGTCGGTTGTTGAACCAGTCCACCCATTCCAGGGTCGCGAACTCGACGGCCTCGAAGCTGCGCCATGGCCCGCGCCGATGGATCACCTCGGCCTTGGAGAGGCCGTTGATGGTTTCGGCGAGAGCGTTGTCATAGGAATCTCCGACACTACCAACGGAAGGCTCGACGCCAGCTTCAGCCAAGCGCTCGGTGTACTTGATAGTGACGTATTGGTTACCCCATGATGCACGAGCCCGCCGCGGTGGACCGGTCGGCGATCGTGCAGGGCCTGCTCCAGCGCATCGAGCACGAAGCTGGCGTGCGCCGTGCGCGAGGCCCGCCAGCCCACGATCCTGCGGGCATAGGCGTCGATGACGAAGGCGACGTAGACAAATCCGCTCCAGGTCGCGACATAGGTGAAGTCGGAGAGCCAAAGGACGTTCGGCCTTGGCGCCCTGAACTGGCGGTTGACGTGATCCAGCGGGCATGGCGCGGCCTTGTCGCTGATCGTGGTCTTAACCGGTTTGCCGCGGATAACCCCTGCAAACCCATGTCCTGCATCAATCGCGACACGGTGCAACGAGCAACATCGAAGCCTTCTCGCTTGAGCTGCCGCCACACCTTGCGCGCGCCGTAGACGGAGAAGTTCTCATTGAAGACGCCAACCTCGATCTTCAGCGCGGCGTCCTGCCTGGCTCGCGCCGACAGCTTGGCGGGATCGCGCCGCTTGGCCACATGGGCATGGTAGGTCGAGGGGGCGATCGGCAACACCTTGCAGATCGGCTCGACCCCATGCGCCCCACGATGATCGTCGATGAAGGCGATCATGGTTTGGACCGGCGGTCGAGCTCCGCCATCGCAAAATAAGCGCTTGCCTTGCGCAGGATCTCGTTGGCCTGCCGCAGCTCACGGTTCTCCCGTTCCAGGGCCTTCAGCTTCTCGGCCATCTCAGTCGGGACACCGGCCCGCTGCCCGCTGTCGATCTCGGCCTTCTTGACCCAGTCATGCAGCGTCTGCGGTGTGCAGCCGATCTTGGCCGCAATCGAGGTCACTGCCGCCCAGCGCGACGGGTGCTCGCCGACGTGATCCAGAACCATCCGAACCGCACGATCGCGGACTTCAGGCGAAAACTTGTTCGTGGTCTTGCTTGTCATGGCTCCATCCTCTCAGGAGTTGGAGCCTCCGGCAAACCCGGGGCGGTTCACCCGGCAGTGAGCTGCATTGAGCAGAGAAGGCGAGCTTGAGCGCACTGACGGGGACGGTTATATTAATCCAATTCACTTTGACGCAGCGCACTTTACGGCGCTGACGGTATACCTAGCCTTATGTTTGTGGGGCGGCGTAAGGAGCGAGTGCGGCAATGTCGAATGAACCGGTTGAGCTAGACGCGCTGGTTGTTGGTGCGGGCTTTGCGGGCCTCTACCAGCTGTTTCGGCTTCGGGATAACCTTGGCTTGAAAGTCAAGGCCGTAGAAGCGGCTCAGGGTGTTGGGGGCACGTGGTTCTGGAATCGCTACCCTGGAGCTCGGTGCGACTCTGAAAGCCATGTCTATTGGTATACGTTTTCCCTGGATTTGATGCGACAATGGGAGTGGTCCGAACGCTATCCGGGCCAAGCAGAAATTCTGCGTTATCTGAATTTCGTTGCCGACAAGCTCGACCTGAAACGCGACATTCAATTTGGAACCCGGGTTGCGTCGGCGCATTACAACGAAGCGACCAATCGCTGGCACATCCGTGCAGAAACGGGCGAGACCTTCATCGCGAAGTTTCTCATTACCGCGGTCGGCTGCCTCTCCACTGCCAACGTGCCCAACATTCTGGGACTGAAGACCTTCAAGGGTGAGTGGTACCATACAGGGCAGTGGCCGCACGAACGCGTCGAGTTTGCGGGGAAGCGAGTGGGGATGATCGGCACCGGATCGACTGCCATCCAGGCGGCGCCGGTGATCGCCGATCAAGCCAAGCATCTGACCGTATTTCAGCGTACCGCGAACTATTCAGTACCAGCACGCAACGTCCCATTGACGGCGGACTTCAAGCAATATGTCAAAAACAGCGCCAGCGAAATACGCGCGACTACGCATCAAACCTACAATGGCATGGGCTTCAAGGTTGCGGAACGCAAAGCGGTCGACACGCCGCCAGAGGAGCGCGAGAGGATTTATGAAGAGGCCTGGGAGCGTGGCGGGCTGCAGTTCCGCGCATCCTTTGAGGACATGCTCGTCTCTAAGGAAGCGAACGACACCGCTGCCGACTTCATAAAAAGGAAGATCGGTTCGATTGTGAAGGATCCCAAGACTGCGGCGGTCCTCGCTGACATTGATCATCCGTATGCGGCCAAGCGCCCGCCGATCGATACCAACTATTTTGAGACCTACAATCGGCCGAATGTCACGCTCGTGGACGTCAAAGCTGCGCCAATCCGGCAGATCTCCGAGATTGGAATTCGCACGGATCAGGCCGAGTACCCCCTAGACATCATAGTTTTTGCGACAGGGTTCGATGCGTTGACGGGACCGCTGCTCAAGATGGATATCCGCGGGCGGGGCCGGATCGCACTCAAGGATGTCTGGGAGGCAGGACCACGCAATTATCTAGGTTTGCAGGTCGCTGGTTTTCCGAACCTCTTCACCATCACGGGGCCCGGCAGTCCATCGGTCCTGTGCAACATGCCCGTAGCCATAGAGCAACATGTCGACTGGATCACCGATTGCGTCGCTCATATGCGGACTAACGGGCTGGAGCGGATCGAGGCACGGGCCGACGCCGTCGAAAAATGGGTAAGCGAAGTCAACGAGGCTGCTGCCCGAACACTACTGCCGCAGGCAAAGCATTCCTGGTACCTCGGGGCGAATATTCCAGGCAAGCCGCAGGTGTTCATGCCATATGCGGGCGGCTTGGTCCGTTATCGCGAGATCTGTCAGAAGGTCGTCACCCGCGGCTACGAAGGTTTCGCTCTGTCATAGTCGTTTACAACGAGTCCGGCTCGTCTTCCTAGGCGATGCTCCGGTCGTTGAACTGAATCGTGCCTAGCGGAGCTGGAAGCGCCTATCCTTCCGAGGCCACCGCCCCTCACGGCCGAAGCGCGCCCCAGAAAGTCGCCAGTTGCAGGTGGGAAATCCTGGGTGATGCGGTGGACAAGGTTGACGCCCAAGCCGGTGTTCTCCTAACTCGGGGCGGAGCACAAGCCTGGGCAGGTTGAGCTCCAGCATGTCTGCGAGGACCATTATCGGGCGTCGTGATTTTGACTAACACGTCCGAGTCTGACCCGAAGGCCACATCGCAGTCCGACACCGTTCTCGTCAGAGACAAGGCGCAAAAATGCCCCGTCAAGTCCGGGGCTAGAGTTTGCTTTGGAGGTCGTCTCTTTTGTCTGCTCTCGGAATTCAGAGATTCGAGCTCATCGCTTCCGGGTAATAGTGGAAGCCCTCCGATGTCTTGGCGATATGGCCGTAATCTGGCCAAGCAAAATGATAGGACATCACAGGAATCTTATTTGCAGCAAACCGTGGATTTGAGTCCCACTCAAGAAAACTAACAGTCTGCATCATCTCTCATTGCATGGAGGTAAAAACCAAAGATGATCGAGGAAGCAAGCATAGTGCATTGATCATCTTGAGGTTGCTATCGTAAGCGGCAAGGAACGGGCGCGGCATGCCGACCTGTGATTTTCGGTAGCCCGTTGGTCTACAGACCAGCACTGCCGCGATCTGTTAGCTGTCACGCGGACATGTCGACCAGGCTCCCAGGCTGCTGACCTTTCTTCTCGCTCATTTCCCTCTCGATAGCCTCCTTGATCTTCTGCTCAACCGAAGAGCGCTGTTCTGGTGTCATCCGCTGAAGGTCGGCCTCCGTCACATTCATGCTCCTCAGAATGTTCGCCCGCATGCGGTCGAATGGATTCATCTTGGCGTATTTGAGGAAGTCTTGGACGGCGCTGCTGTCGCCCGAGGAGCCGCTCGCGCTGTTCTCTAAGGCCGCGCTCTCGGACGGGGCGGACGACTTCGGCGCGACCGCCACCGAGGTCGATTTGGTGGCCTGCTGGCCGTACAAGGACAAGCCGGACATTATCTGCATGCTGCGACCCCGATTGCTATGCGGTGGTGCCAGCAACACGTGTGCCAGAACGTAAGCGCATATTTCCCAACGTTTTCAGTCCGCATTGCGAGCGATCTTTGGGGAGGCAGGAAGGAATTGCCGACGTATCGTCCGTGACGGCAACATTTGCCCAGCGTGAAAGTGGCTGTTGAGACAGCCTGCCCCTCTCTGAAGCTATTCGCGAGCGTATCCTTCCGCATGCACCTTTCCAGTGCTTGCGATCGGCGTGCCGTTGCGATGATAGCTAAAGGAGATGTGAACGGCCCCGAATTTTCCGGAGGCCATTTGGTTTGAGTTATGCCCGATGGGTTCCAGGCGGTGCCGGCTGTTGAACCAGTCCACCCATTCCAGCCTCGCGAACTCCCGGCCGATGGATCACCTCGACCTTGTAGAGACCGTTGATGGTTTCGGCGAAAGCGTTGTCATAGGCTCTCCGACGCTGCCGACAGAAGGCTCCTGCACTGACGTGATCCAGCGGGCATGGCGCGGCCTTGTCGCTGATCGTGGGGTTGACGGACTTGCCGCGGATGACCCTTGCAACCCATGTCCCGGCGCGACACTGCTCAACGGCAACATCGAAACCTTCGCGCTTGGGCTGCCGCCAGACCTTGCGCGCGCCGCAGACTGAGACGGAGACGTTTTGATCGAACACACGCCGAAACTCGAGATTCAGAGCGCCATCCTGCTTGGCGCGCGCCGACAGCCTGGCCGGATCGCGACGCTTGGCGACATGGGCGTGGTAGGTCGAGCGGACGATCGGCATGGCCCTGCAGATCGGCTCGACCCCATGCGCCCCACGATGATCGTCGATGAAGGCGATCATGGCTTAGACCGGCGGCTGGGCTCCGTCATCGCCAAACAGACGCTTGCCTTACGCAGGACCTCCTTGGCTTCGAAAGCTCCCCAGCGAAGGTATTCAAATGGTCTACCCGCTTTAAACGGAGCTGGACGCGACAGTGATATTGCCCTTTTCGAGGGGCGCATCGACCGGACGTCCGGACGTCATGATCTCTCTTGACGCTGGTACTGCCAGGCGCCATCATCGCGTGATGAGCTTCGGCATGGACAGTTTACCTCTCTATGCGCAAGTTGCTTCGGCGCTAGCGTCGGACATTGCGGCCGGCTCCTTGTCGCCTGGCGCGCAGCTTCCTTCGGAGGAGGGCCTGACTGATCGGTTCGGCGTTAGCCGGGCGACTGTGCGGAAAGCCGTGGAGCACCTTTTGGCTGGTGGGCTGGTTGAAATCCGACGTGGCAGGGGTACGTTCGTTAGCGAGCCCAAGATAAGGCAAGAGCTCACAGAACTGAGCGGCTTCGTAGAGGATATGGTCGCGCTCGGCCGCAAACCGACAGCGCGTCTGATCGAGAAGCGGCTCGTCGCCGCCGACACTACGGTCGCAAAGCAACTCGGCCTTGCGCCGGGTACTAAAGTTTACCGGATCAAGCGCGTCCGCATTGCCGATGGCGTGGCAATGTCCTTCGACGAAACGTATTTGCCCCTGGACATCGGAAACAAGATCGTCAGGAACGACTTAGAGGCAGACCCAATCTTTGCCCTGCTTGAGGGAAAGTGCGGCGTCCCTTTGATCAATGCCGAATACCAGCTGGAGGCGGTAACGGCTGAGGAGCAGGTTGCCAGCGCACTGGGCATACCAAAAGGAAGTGCCATCTTTCTTGTAGAGCGCACCTCATACACCGAGGGGTTTAGACCAATCGATTACGAAAAGCTCTATTATCGTGGAGACTTGATTAAGTTTGTCACCAGGCTGTCTAGGCGCACTCGTCCACGAGCTTAGCCGACGGAAAAGAGCGTCGCGATGAGGCTTGAGATAGAACCATCAGAGTTGGAGCTGATCGCCCAGGCCTTTCAGGCAATCTCGAAAGAGAATAGCTATGACGGACTGGCTAAAGCTCTTCTCAAGGCCGCCCTCGGTTATTCGGGTGCCGGTCGAGGCGCTGTGTTGCTGAGCGAAAGTGGCGGGCTACTCACCAAAGCCGATGCGAGCTTTCCTCGCGAGAAGGCAAAGTGTTTTGCCTCACAGCCTCCGACAAGCGAATTCCGGTTGCCAGCGGACCTCAGGGAAAAGGTGCTCACCCGCCGAGAAATCGTCCTCAAGTACGATGCCTGGGAAGGATCCGCCCTGATCGACTCGGCCGAGCGGCGTCGAGGGCGAATAGCGCAACTGTGCTTACCTCTGATTCTTCGAGACCAAACAGTCGGTGTCCTGTACCTCGAGACAGAACGTAAGGAGACGTTCACGCCGAGGTATGTGTCTGTAGTTTCAATGCTGGCGTCGCAAGCTGCCGTTTCATTTGAATCGGTACAGCTTTTCGAGGCCCTTCGTGAGACCAATCTGTGGATGGTCAAAGGTCAGCAAATCGGCCGCATGGGCAGCTACCGATGGAACACGCGGACTCTGCTCTCACGGGCATCGCGCGAATGCTACCGCTTGTTCGATATTGATTTTGACGTGAATCCTGTGCCGTTCGAGGTATTCAAGAGCCGCGTCCACCCTGATGACTATACTGCTCTGGAGGAGGCGCTCGCCCGGGTCGTGAGTACAAAGTCTCCGTTTAGCCACGAGTATCGTGTCGTCCACCGAGACGGTACGATGCTGCACGTTGCTGCTGTAGGACAGTTCGACGTCGGTCCAACCGGAGATATCGAATTAGAAGGAATTATTTCCGATATCACGGACCGAAAGGCTGCGGAACAAGCACTCGCGGACGCGCGGACGGAACTTGCGCGTGCCATACGCTTGGCGTCACTGGGTGAGCTTGCAGGCTCAATCATTCATGAAATTAATCAGCCGTTGACCGGAATCATTGTGAGTGCGGAAGCTTGCCTCCGATGGCTCGAGCGAAGCCCGATTGAACCTTCTAAAGCCCGCAAATCCGCACTGCGCGTCATCGAGCAGGGACGTCGGGCGACCGATGTCGTCGCTGGGCTTAGAACCCTGATACGTGGCGCGCAGCTGCGATTGACCGATGTTCAGATCAACGATGCCATCGAGGAGATTCTTCTTCTCTTGAAGAGAGATCTGGAGCGTGCTGGCGTCATCCTCACAACGGCTCTCGACAAGTCGATACCGACAATCGAAGGTGATCGAGTACAGCTTCAGCAAGTCATCCTCAATCTCGTGCGCAACGCCATTGACGCAATGACCACTACGACCGGAAAGCCGCGCGTCCTAAGCCTTTCTACAAAATCTAGCGATGAAGGTGTCGCTGTTGTTATAGCGGATACGGGTGTCGGTATTGCCCCCGCGAGCAGGGATCGGCTCTTCGATTCGCTCTACACGACGAAGCCTGACGGACTGGGTCTTGGGTTGTCCATCTGCCGCAAAATCACTGCTGTCCATGGAGGACGATTATGGGTGGAGGAAAACACGCCGAATGGAGCGACGTTCACGTTCACTCTCCCGGTTCGTCAATTGGGCTCGGTCACGGCAAACCCATGAGTGCACCATCGCCAGGTCTTGTCCATGTCATCGATGATGACAAGGCGGTTCGAGAATCAATTGCGGACCTTCTCCGGTCTATGGGTTACCAGGTGACGCTCCACGGATCTGCCTCGGAGTTTCTCGGGACCGAGCTCCCTGACGCGGCTGCGTGCCTGCTGGTCGACGTGCGGCTGCCCGGCACCAGCGGGTTGGAGCTACAGGAGCATCTTGCACGCGCCCATATCCGGGTGCCCATGATTCTTATGACCGGATTTGGCGACATTCCGATGTCCGTCAAGAGCATGAAGGCAGGCGCGGTTGACTTCCTCACCAAGCCCATGAGAGATCAGGACTTGATTGATGCCGTCGCTGCAGCGGTTCGACTGGACCAAGACCGACGCCGAGAAAGCGCGCGGACTGATCAACTGCGAGAGCGGTTTGCACTTCTAACCGCTCGAGAGCGGCAGGTCATGGCCCTCGTGGCGTCCGGCCTGATGAACAAGCATATTGCAAACGCACTTTCAATTAGCGAGGTCACGGTTAAGATGCATCGCGGCAGCGTAATGCGAAAGATGGAATGCAATTCCGTTGCGATGCTCACTAGGATGGCTGGTGCCCTCGAGATCCAGACGTGGAGCAGTCGAGCAGCGCGTTGACTCGCTGCCACAGGGCTGATCGCCACTCGCCGACCCATACCAAGGTATGTACGGATCCATCATAACCGAGAGATTGTGACGGCGGTTGCGTAAACGCATGCTGGGTGCCCTATGCTATTTGCAATATGGGCTGCACTAGGTGACAAGCTCTCTCGTCGCGATCATAGACGATGACGAAGCGCTCTGCTCATCCCTCGTGGATCTGATGCGCTCGATCGGCTATCGCGCCGAACCGTTTGCGTCAGCAGAGTCATTCCTGAGATCACCCATGTCGTCCAGCTCGGACTGTATCGTCGCTGACATTAATATGCTCGAAATGAGTGGACTTACCCTCACCCGAAAACTGCGCGAACAAAACATCCTGACGCCGGTGATTCTCATCACAGCGCTTTCTGAAAAGCATTTGGAGGACGAAGCCAGCTCAGTCGGTGCCCAGCGTCTTTTCAGAAAGCCGTTCAACGCCAATGCCCTTCTTGAATGCGTCGAGAGGAGCCTGTCCAAATGAGCGCCCTGCCTGATGGGATAGTCATTTCCTCGAGAGCCTCCCCGCCGCATCGCCTTCGCAGAGCTGTAGGAAGCCCCCCAATTGAGCCGCCGAAGAAGACGAAAACAGCTTCGCAGGCCGAAACCGCGGATGGGCGCTTCAGGCGATGGGCTGGATTGATGGCAGCCGCGCAAGATGGTGATTGCCACGCTTACGAGCATCTGCTCAGAGAGTTAGACGTCTGGCTGCGTCGCTACTACGCGCGGAAGCTTCCGCACCCCGCAGCCGAAGATGCGAGGCAAGAGGCTCTTCTCGCAATCCATGCCAAACGACACACATACACACCGCCGAGATCGTTCGGTGCATGGGTCATGGCGATCGCACGCTATAAGTGGATCGATCGCATTCGCGATGCCTCTCGATTCCTCGCAGTACCGCTCGACGATGAAATCCCTATCGAGGATCACGGTGCAAGGACGATCGACGCCGCCGCGGTAGACGATCTGCTTGGCCGGCTGAAACCCGCGCAGGCCAGCGTAATTCGTCTTGTGAAGTTGAAGGGTCTGAGTATCGCAAGCGCATCTGGTGCAACCGGGCAGTCCGCATCCCTCGTCAAGATCAATCTCCATCGAGGGTTAAAGAAACTGGCTGCATTGGCCTCCTGCAACGTCGTTCAAGAACCGCAACGCGCCACCAAACAGAAAAGGTCTGAGACGAGTAATGCTTCGCTGCCAGAACAACAGACAGTCGCACCTTCAACATGTCGACCCAGCGTTTAGGGACGACGTGCTTCGAGGGCTCAGTGCTGAACCGCGGGCAATACCCGCCCGATGGCTCTACGATTCCCATGGCTCGGCGCTCTTCGAGGCAATTACAGCGCTACCTGAGTACTATCCAACCCGCATCGAGCGCTCCATACTAAGCTCTGCCATAGGCGAGATAGCAGCGCTAACCGGACCAAACCGCGCAGTTGTCGAGTTTGGATCGGGCTCCTCCGCCAAGACTCCGATCTTGCTGTCACAGGCAAGCCCCGTTGCCTATGTTCCGATAGACATTTCCGGAGAGTTTCTCAGAGATGCGGCGGCGGTTCTATCCGGTAAATTTCCTAAACTGCCGATTCATCCGGTGACAGCCGACTTCACGCGCGGATTTGCTCTGCCCGATGCCATTAATGGTGCGCCTCGGCTCGGCTTCTTCCCGGGTTCGACAATCGGAAACCTGGTGGTGCCTGCTGCAGTCGACTTGCTTCGGCTGATATCAACCAGCTTGGGTGCTGGATCAATGCTCCTGATTGGCATCGATCGAGTAAAACACCAAAGGATTCTCCTGCCTGCTTACGACGATGCAAAGGGCATAACGGCGGCATTCAACCTCAATCTCTTGCATCGAATCAATCGAGAGCTTGGCGGTTCGTTGCCTCTGGATCGCTTTGGTCATCTTGTGCGGTGGAATGATGCCGAGTCGCGCATCGAAATGCATCTCGAAGCCTCTCAAGACGTCCAATTTGAAATCGATGGCTCGACTTTCTCTATTGCTCAGGGCGAGACAATCCACACTGAGAATAGCCTCAAATACGGTTTGAGAGATGCGTTCGTGCTGCTGCGCGCCGGCGGCTGGACCCCAATCGCAGAGTGGGCCGATCAGGATGAATTCTTCTCTGTAATTCTGGCGAAGCAAGGAACCGTATTGTCGGCAAGTCAAGTCCGATCGACAAGAGAAATTCTTGACCAGAGAGAGATCGCATGAACTGCAATTGTCTTAGCGAATGGAAAAGCGTGCTGATCGATTTTCTGGCAGAGATGGATTTGAATAGGCGGATCGACATATCAACTTGCGATGCGCGATCAAAATGACACTCGGATTTTCGACGACGCTCTTGCCGCCCTGGAATGCGAGACTAAGGAGGTGGCGCCCTGTTGTGATGACGCTGCCATCGCTAGTCCCATTTGGGCGGTACTTTCCAGGCTCCTGCCCAGTTACCGGGCGACTGTCGCCTGGGTATAGACTATCGGTTCCTGGAGCTCGCTAGGTTCGAAGCCCGGAATGAGGCTACACCGAGGAGGAAAGAGATGATTACGCGAGAGCCGAAGCCGGACCGGCTGAACGCGTTCTCAGACGCAGTGTTTGCGGTCATCATTACGATTCTTGTGCTTGAATTGAGAGCGCCTCACGATTGGACACTGAAAGCTCTTGTTTCATTGTGGCCAAGCGCGGTCAGTTACGGAGTGAGCTATTTCTTCATCGCGATCGTTTGGATCAATCATCACCATCTGTTGCGCTACGCACAGATTGCGACAGGTCGCCTGATTTGGGTAAATTTCGCCCATTTGTTCTCGGTCTCGCTTATGCCGTTCTCAACTGCTTGGATTGCGCAAACCGAGCTTGCCGCAATTCCTGTTTCATTCTACGCGGGCGTTCTCGTATTCGTGAACGCGACGTACGTTCTGTTGTGCATGGAGGCCATCGACCGGCCTCAAAGAGAGGAAGTGCCGGGCGATGCACGGAAGACGATGCGTGTGCGCTCATTCATAACCCTTGGGCTCTTTGCGTCGGCTGGCATTCTCGCGCTCGAATATCCAGTCGGTGGCATGGTCTTGATTTGTGTCTGCCTGATCGTCTATCTTCGTCCTGAGGTAGGCATCGCCGTATCAAGTCGCGATCACTCGGATGTAGACGGAGACGACCGATCGCGGGCAGATGTTGAGGGACCGCCAATCGCTTAGCGCCAATTGTTCCTCGATCCAGACTGCGAAGCCGAAGGCGCGCCGGGCGGCGGCAAAGACCTGCGCGAGTGAACTGCTCGCGCCGCTCGGAGATTAAGCCACGCTCGAACTGCCAGTACAACGCTCTTCCAAAGCCGCCTGGCGGTGGCAACGATGCTTGAGAGGATCGACTATAATACATCAGGGATTGCGGTAACCCCGCTCCTGTAGCACCCAGCTGTTACCGTCCGGGTCCGAGAATTCGGCGAAGCTGGCATAGTCGCTGCGCGCAGGATCCAGCCCGGGTGCGAAGCGTCCGTCCCAGGCACCAATGGGGACCTTGTGCCGGATCTCGCTGACGTCGACCCCCCGCTCGAGCAAGCGACTCCGCGCATCCTGAAGATCGGCGACAACGAGATAGACGTTCCGAAGTGGTCCCGTCGGCGAATCGATCAGTCCGCGGCCGATCTGGATCGAGCAGTTGGAGCCCGGAGGAGTGAGCTGTGCAACACGGAACACGTCGTTCGGCGAATAGTCGACGTCGAGCGTGAAGCCAACCTGATGGGCATAGAACCGAAGCGCCCGATCGACATCGCTCACCCACAATGTGATCACCTCAAGTGAGAAATTCACGGCCGTTGTGCTGCTAGCGTTCATTGCGCCAGGCCTCCATTTTGCGCTTGAAATGCGTCGCCCTTGGGGGTCACAGATCGATGACGACGTTGAGCGTCGGTTGTGAGCAACAAATGAGAAGGTTGCCGTCGGCAGGCTTCTCGAGTGGCTCAGGTCCATAAACAACCGCACCCGAGACCAAACCGCTCTCACAGTTGTGACAAACACCGGCCCGGCACGACCAACGGACCGGGACATCGCACGCCTCGGCCAGTTCCAAAATACTCCGGTAGGCCGAGGCGTTCCAGTGTGCGGCGATACCACTTCGTGCGAACGACACCAGCGGACCAGTGTTGGCTTCGTGCTCAGGAAGGTGCGGAGCTCGCATCGCTACGCCAACGACACCGGGAGTCAAGGACTCACTGCCGTTGAAGAGTTCGACATGAATCCGCTCCGGTGCCATACCCATCTCCGCGAACACCTCCTTCATGTCGACCATGAAGCGAGCAGGTCCGCAGAGGTAGACCTCTGCCTGTTGCGGAATGCCGATTTCGTTGAAGACCGATCGCGACAGGTGCCCAATAGCATCGAAATTCTCACCCACCTTGTCGCGCGATCCTGGCCTGCTGTAGCAAACATAGCTGCGGCCGTGGGGGAGCGCACGCATGAGGCGGTGGACTTCGGCGGCAAACGGATGATGTTGTCCGTCGCGAGCCGCATGCAGCCAGAAGACCTGCACTGTCGAGTGGACCGCCGCCAGTGCGCGCAACATTGACAGAACAGGCGTCGCTCCTATTCCCGCGCTGAGTAGTACCACGGGCCGCTGCCCCGATTGTAGAACGAAGCTTCCTCGCGGCGAGCTGACGTCGAGAAGGTCGCCCGCTCGAACATGGTCCCGCAGATAGGTTCCAGCAACTCCGTTCGGCTCGATCTTCACGCTGATCTGATAACGTTCTGTCGAGACGGGACCCGAAAGCGAGTAACTGCGAAACAGCGGTGGTCCATCGTTCTGTGGAAGACGCAAGACGACGTATTGACCCGGCAGAGCCGGGGCCAGTGGAAGGTCGTCCGGATGCCGCATCAACAGCGAGAGGACATCCTCGGACTCCTGATCAATCGCAGCCACCGCCAGCGGCTGAAATCCCGGTGCAGTTGGATGCGCGGCCGCTACCGGCGCGAGCCCGGCATTGCCGCCTCGGGCGATAGTCGTTTTGCTTTGCAATAACGCCTCAAAGGATGCGCGCCACCCGGGCGAAAGCGCCTCGATCCGTAAGGCGCGCTCCAACCGGTCGCGCGCATGATCGGGCGAATAAAGAAGCGCGTTGATCTCTGCAACCGTCATTCGCTCGTTAGCCTCACCCATTTTGACGAGTTCGTCACCTGGGCCGACTTCGCCTTCCTGAAGGACGCGGAAGTAGAACCCCGGACGTCCGCTCGATGTGAGCAATGCCGGCATCCTCGGCTCGTTCATTCGAATGCCAACGCGATAGCAGGTCACGCGAGGTTGAGTGACCTCGAACAGTCCGCTGCCGATCCGATAACGGTCGCCAACGCAAACGGTATCGTCGGGCAATCCCTCAATCGTGAAGTTCTCGCCGAACTGCCCGTAGACGAAGTCGGTCCGCTTCAATTGCTCCTGCCAGTAGCAATACGATTCGATCTGGTAGACAAAGGCAGCCCGCTGCTCACCCCCGTGGCCTCCTAGGTCGCCTTGACCGTCTCCGTCCAAGTTCAACCGACCGACCCGACAGCGTCCAAGCACGGGATTTTTCCAGATCCCGGTGTGCACAGTGCGACCGTTCCACTCGATATCGCGCGGAAGTCCGACATTCACCGATAGCAGCCGCGCCATGTCTCCTCCGCTTTGATGTGGGCCGGGGCTCTAGCCGTTCGCAGTCGCTTCCGGACCGCCGCTCGGTGCTCGCTCCAGCTCGGCGACATCGAGGTTACGATCGGGACCGTGCGGAACCACCGTCTGGCCCGGCTCGAGGTGGAGCTGGGTGCCATCGAGATGCACTGTGACGATCTCCGGCTCAAACGAGACCAGGTTGGAGATGCGGCTAACCTCGGGGTAGGCTTCAGGATACGACCATGCTGCCTGGCGTGCGATATCGATAGAGTAGTAGCTGCAGAGCCCCTTGTACGGGCAGAACGTTTGCAGTTTCACGGGGGTGAGTGCGGACTCGTCGATGTCCGCCCGTGCGACATACCAGCGTGGCGCAAAACCGGACTCATACAGGACCACCGGCCGCTTGGTGTCGGCGATAATCCGCTCGCGATGGCGGACCACGAGGTGGCGGGAGGCCTGCCGAATGTCAATGCGGTGGTAGGGGTCGGCGGCATGACCCAGGACTCGTTCGTCCTCCTCGTAGAAGGCATCCATGGCCCGCCAGGCAAACGCGACCCGTGCCTGCAGCTCGCTTGCGTGGGCTGGCAGGTTCGTGTGCTGCCACGCGCCTCGCAGCGCGACATGTTGCTCGCCAGTCCGGACAGTGTACCAAGATGTCGGTCCGAAATCGGGATGTTGGGTCGCGTGCTCGGATCGCTCCAGGACGTGCGGGGCCACGTCGCTCTCCGGGAAATAAGCTACCGGATAACGACCGGGTTCGAACAGAAGCATGGCGCGCTCACTATCGGCGATCCACATTCCCCCGAAGCGCACGCGCAGTCGCCGGCGCAACCGTTCCACGTACAAAAGCCTCTCGGGCAGCGGCTCGGACAAGAGGAACCGGCCGATTGCTCCCGTTGAGAGCGGACCTTGTTGCCACGATAATCCCACTGCTCTCTCCTATAAACTCGATCATCGAGATCGGCGACATCCGAGTTCGGCGCTGCTCCCAGATCCCCTCGAACGCTGGTAGCCTCGCTTGCGCAATCCCACATGTCTATATTCGTGGATCCTCCAGGTTTGGTTACAGGGTTGCAGGCTGATTCTTAAGAAATTAGGGCTCGTGAACCCGCGAGAGAGGCTTCGATACGAACAGTGAGACGGCGGGCAATATGGGTGCCCGTAGTCGAGAGTTTAGGTGAACTCCGTTCTGGCCCGCAGCTGAAAAGAGTAGCTTCGAGAGTACCCGGATAGGGCCCTTCGGGACTTAGCTGCGCTTAAACGGCGCCAGGATCTGGTCGGGGGTCAGTTCTTGGGCCTCGGACGCCAAATAGGCTCGGACCCAATCTGATTTCAGTAGAACTTGCGCAAGGTGTAGCGCCGGCGCTTTTGGCACGTCCGCCCGCGCTCCCCCAAGTGGATAACTTTTTTGCGAGCCTGTAACCAAATCGAGTTGGTCCGCGAAAGTAGTGAGGTCAGATCCGTTCAGATCCGTTCAGATATGTGATGTGTTTTCGACTGGCCCTGAGGAGAGGCGCTCATGACAAAGGTTCATTACCGGAACGCTGATGTGAGCGGAGTCAAGGTCTTCTACCGCGAAGCGGGGCGGACCGATGCACCCGCTCTGCTGCTCCTGCACGGATTTCCATCTGCGGGCCATATGTTCCGTGATCTCATTCCAGCATTGTCGGAGCAGTTTCGTGTCGTAGCACCAGATTTACCTGGGTTCGGTCAGTCCGAACTGCCTTCTCGCGACAAGTTTTCGTACACATTCGATCAACTGGCGGAAGTCATCGGACGTTTCACCGAAATCACCGGACTGACTCGCTTTGCGCTTTACGTCTTCGACTACGGCGCGCCGGCCGGCTTTCGAGTCGCTGCTCGACACCCTGAGCGCATCACCGCAATCATCTCGCAGAACGGCAATGCTTATGAGGAGGGACTCAGCGATGGATGGAATCCAATTCGTGCCTATTGGCAACGGCCCTCTGAGGCCAATCGGAACGCACTCCGATCTTTCCTCGCTCCCGAGACGACAATCTGGCAATACACGCACGGTGTGTCTGAGACGGCCCACGTGTCTCCAGATGGCTATTCGCTCGACAACTTCTATTTGGCCCGCTCCGGTGCTGACGAAGTGCAACTAGACCTATTTGGCGATTACAAGAGCAACGTAGCGCTTTACCCAGTCTTCCAGGAATATTTCCGCAAGCACAAGCCGCCCTTCCTGGCAGTTTGGGGCAAGAACGATCCCTTCTTTCTTCCAATGGGCGCGGAGGCGTTCAAGCGAGACATTCCGGGCGCTGAAGTCCGTTTCTTCGATACTGGTCATTTTGCGCTTGAGACGCACTGCGACGAAATCGCGGCAGCGATACGCGAGTTTCTCTTGCGCCTAAAGTGAATCGATGGGTAGCCGCACGTTTGCGGATTTCAAGTCATCCGTTTTAGGGAGTTGTGTGATGCGCGCAATCGTTCTCGAAAAATTCGGAGGCCTCGACAGCCTGGTGATCAAGGAGATGCCAGAGCCTGAACCGAAAGCAGGATATGCCGTTATCCAGATAAAGGCGTTCGGCATCAATCATGCCGAGATGCATATGCGCCGGGGCGAATGGGCAGAGGCCGCTCCGGTTAGCGGCATTGAGTGCGTCGGGGTCGTTAAATCCTGTCCTGGCGGAGAATTTCGGATCGGCGCCAAGGTAGCGGCGTTGATGGGTGGACTCGGGCGTACGATCAACGGCAGCTACGCCGAATATACCCGCGCACCCGTGTCGAATGTTGCGCTGATCGACTCGGATCTACCCTGGGCCGAACTCGCGGCGATTCCAGAAACCTATGCTACAGCTTGGACCTGTCTGTTTCGCAATCTCGAAATCGAGAAGGGGCAATTGCTTGTCATTCGTGGTGCGACCTCCTCGTTCGGTCAGGCCGCGCTCAAGATGGCTGTCAACGCCGGAGCCCGTGTAATCGCGACGACCCGCAATCGCGATCGCTTTGCCATGCTTGAGAAACTCGGGGCCGAGCGGTGCGAGCTTGAGCGCCGCGATTTGTCGATGGTCATCCCCGAGGCCAAGCAGATTGCCGCCGTGCTTGACCTCGTGGGAAATACGGTCATGCTCGATTCCCTCGCCATGCTTCGGCGCGGAGGCCGCTCCTGTTTGGCCGGCTGGCTCGGCGGTCTTGATCCCATACCCGACTTCAACCCGCTCATGCAAATGGCTAGCGGCGTCTATCTGACCTTCTTCGGCAGCTTCGTGTTCGGTACTCCGGGCTTTCCGCTCTCGGATGTGCCGCTTCGGCAGATTGCCGCCGACGCTGCCGCGGGCCGGCTCGACGTAAAGCCCACGCGCGTCTTTCGCTTCGAGGAGATTCGTGAGGCGCATCGCGCCATGGAGGCGAACGAAGCCAACGGGAAGATGGTGGTTGTTCACGCCTAGAGTGGGGCTCCGCATCGAACGAAGTCTCAATTACAGGTATCGTACCCAGATTTCGGCATCGGCACAGTAACGGTGATTAGGTTTTTCTCGCGACTTCTGGTCTGTTATGCACGCTTCGAAAAGCGGCTGAACCCGGCGCGTAACAGGTGGCGACAAGCGAAACCGCGCCATGTGGACGTGATCGCAACGGCGGCCGCCACTCATCTGCGCGCTTGAGAGGCTGGCACTACTCCGCTGAACAATGAAGCCAAACGTCCACTAGCGACCTCGTGTTCTCCCGAACAATCGCAGTTCAGGCTGAGCCGATCGCGCTGGTCGGCGTTGAGTCGGCGAGGCTGTCCGCCAGATAGTTCGCGAGTTCGCTGACCACGCGCGAATTGCTGCGCCGACCGTGCGAGTAGACGAGTTCTACGCTCGGTAGATGCGGTAGTCTCAGTCCATGACGAACAACGCGCAAAGGGGGCGTCACTAAAGCGCGTGCAAGTACTGTGACACCGAGGCCTTCCACTGCAGCCGATTTAAGACAGTCGAAACTCGGGCTGACAAAACTGAGATGCCACGGCCGCCCGGATTCCTTCAGCGCAGCGACCGCGAATCGCCGATACGCGCAGCCCTCCGGAAACAAGATAAGGGGTACGGAGCTTAATGCGTCAGGCGAATAGTTCGGCCCGCTCGCCCAAACAAGTTGTTCGCGCAGCGCAACGACTCCGTTTTTGGCCCCGGTCTCTTGCTTGAAGAAGGCCAAATCGAACTCGCCGCGCGCGCTGCGCTTCATGAGGTTTTCGGATTGGTTGGCCTCTATTTCCAGCCCGACCATTGGATGCCTATTTTTAAATTGCGCCAGCCACGTAGCGAAGTTCCGCCCAAAGAAATCGTAAGGTACTCCAAGCCGTACGAAGCCCGTCAGCATATCATCCGACATCGATGTATAAGCTTCATCATTGAGCTGCAGGATGCGCCTTGCGTATTGTAGCAGCTTCCCGCCCTCGGAGGTCAGCTCGATGACGCGGCCCTTTCTGCGCACCAGTAGTCCTTTGCCTACCTGGGCTTCGAGTTTCGCTATTTGCTGACTCACGGTGGATTGCGAGCGGCCGATGCTATCTGCGGCTCGCGAGATACTCATGCCGTCCGCAACAACGACGAACGAACGAAGACAATCGATGTCGAAGTTCACCAGTTCCCTCCATAATCGGAGTTTGCGATACTCATCATCATGATTATTCATTTTGTCACTTAAACCGGATCTCGTACAGATGCCAATCCGATCTCGTTGCTTCAACCGGATAAACTCGAACGGAGGGCAAGGACGGAAAGAGCGCGCCTTAAGACGCGAGAACACGTAGGGGAGGACCATGGTTGACAATGGAACGTCGGTCGAGGCTGCACACGCCTCCATAAGGCTCTTGGTAGACGAGAAAGTCCGATATCTCGTTCCGATGACGATCATGTACATGACTTGTTACATCGGGCTGACCGTACTTGCCGCCTTGGCAAAGGGTTTCCTCGGGACGAAAGTCGTGGGTTCGGTCAACCTCGGCTTCGTTCTGATCGCTTTCAACTACGTGCTGTCATGGGGGCTTGCGATAGCCTACGGCTCTATTGCCCGCAATAAGTTCGATCCGCTCGCAGCGCGCGCCGCCGCCGTTTTCCGAGAAGGGGAGTTAGTGAAATGAGCACCACCCTTGGAATTTTCGCGCTCATATTGCTCATCACAATCGGGATCACCTACTGGGCCGCCAAGCGAACGGCGACGACCGGTGACTTTTATGCGGCCGATAGTGCACTGACTGCCGCCCAGAATGGCTTTGCCCTTGCCGGCGACTGGTGTAGTGCCGCCGCATTCTTGGGCTTCAGCGGACTTACCGCACTGTACGGAATGGACGGAGCGTTCTATGCCCTCGGTCCGCTCGTCGCGTTCTGCACGGTGCTTTTTCTCATCGCTGAACCGATGCGGAATACAGGTAAATATACTCTGGGCGATATTGTCCGTAGCCGAATGCAAACCAGAACTTCGCTTCTAGCCGTCATAGTGGGAACGATCGTCGTGAACTTTGCCTATCTGATGCCGCAGATGGCAGGCGCGGGAGTTCTTGTCCGGCTGCTCACGGGCATTTCATACGATTGGGCCGTCATCTTCGTAGGCGTCAGCATGATCATCTATGTCGCGTTCGGCGGTATGCTGGCGACTACATGGGTCCAGATCGTCAAGGCGGTTCTCATGATGAGCGCAGGCGCTATCATTCTCATGATGATCCTCTCGATGGTGAAATTCAATCCGCTGCTTCTCTTTGAGCAAGCGGAGAAGAAATACACAGCAAGTTATTTGCTGCCGGGCAATTACCTGAAGAACCCGTTCGACCAAATATCGCTCGGATTGGGCTATGTACTCGGCCTCGCAGGTTTGCCCCACGTCATGACGCGCTTCTATACGGTGCCGGATGCCAAGGCAGCGCGACGTTCGGTGGTCTGGGTCATGTTTCTCGCCGGAGTCTTCTTTGTTTGCACGACCATCTTCGGTTTGGCCGCCGCAGATTTTCTCAGTCAGGACGCTATCCGGGCTGCAGATAAGGGCGGCAATCTCGCGCTTCCCCTGCTTGCCGAATATCTCGGTGGAGGTAAAGGAAGCTTCGGCGGGGATCTCATGCTTGGCTTCGTTGCCGCCGTCGCCGTTGCGACCATCCTGGCGGTGGTTTCGGCTCTGACCCTATCAACTTCGAGCGCGATAGCCCATGATTTTTACGTTAACTGGATCAAGCATGGCCGTGTAGAAGGCAAACAGGAAGTGTGGATCGCGCGGGCGAGCGCCGTTCTGATCGGGGTGCTTGCGATCGCGCTTGGCATTCTCGCCCAGGGCGTCAACGTTGCGGTGCTGGTTATTCTGGCGATCTGCGTAGCGGCGAGCGCTAACTTTCCTGTGTTGGTGCTGTCGCTCTTCTGGCGACGATTCAATACAGGTGGCGTGATCGGCGGAATGACGCTGGGACTCGTATCGTCGCTGGTGCTAGCAATGATCGGGCCTGCGATGCGTGGCGCAGATGCGTTGTGGCCGCTCGTCAACCCAACGATCGTGTCGCTGCCGTTGGGCTTCCTCGGTGCCGTACTTGGCACATGGTTGGCCGGCCGCGACTTCGACAATGAAAAGCGCTTCGACGCATTCTCGTTCCAGGTACACACCGGCGCAGAACCGAAGTGAGCCCCGACCCCTCCATGAGCCCGTGCGAAGCAGAGCCCACATTCCACAACGAGAGCGAAACCAGTGACCATCAAAGCAGTTGTTTTCGACGCATACGGTACCCTTTACGACATCCAGTCAGTTGCCTCGATCACCGACGCGGCATTTCCGGGCTACGGAGAAATGATCACGCAGATCTGGCGCATCAAGCAGCTCGAATACACCTGGTTACGATCTTTGATGCGTCGCTATGACGATTTTTCAGTCATTACCCGGGAATCGCTCGGATACTCCTTAAGAACTCTCGGCCTGAAGTACGACAGCAGCGTGTTCGAGCAGATCATGGACAAGTACGTGCACCTCGATCTGTATCCGGACGCCAAGCGGACCCTGACCGAGCTGAAGCAGTACAAGCTCGCCATACTTTCGAATGGGAGCTCGAATATGCTGAACACCCTTGTTCGCAATACCGGATTGGACGCAGTCCTCGACGCAACCATCAGCATCGACTCCAAGCGGATATTCAAGCCGAGCCCAGAAGCTTATTCGCTGATCGAAGATTGCCTCGGCGTCAGGCCCGCGGAGGTTATGTTCGTTTCCTCCAATCCATGGGATGCTGTCGGCGCAAAGTCGTTTGGCTTGAGCACGGTCTGGATTGAACGGGTGTCACCTCAAGCGATGGCAGAAGCCTGCCAGAATAGCGACCTTGTGTCGCCGCTGACGATGTTCAAGGCGCTGCGCATGCAAATGGACGAGCTTGGCGTCGGGCCCGACCATCGAGTGGTCGGACTCTCGGCGCTTCCCGAGATCCTTTCGTCGGTGTCAGCGTAGCTCGAGCTCCAGGAGGTTCACCATGTCCAAGTACAAGATTCTTATCCTGGGTGCATCGTACGGTTCGCTTCTCGCGTCGAAGATCCTCTTCGGGGGCCATTCCGTGAAGCTGGTTTGCTTGCCGGCGGAGGCGGATCTCATCAATTCCGAAGGATTCCGTGTCAGGATTCCAGTTCGCGGCCGAAGCGAACAGGTCGAACTCGATTCGCGGCGTTTGCCTGGCCGAGTGTCAGCAGCCGGAGCGGCAGAGGTCGATCCGGGAGAATTCGACCTTATCGGTTTAGCGATGCAGGAGCCGCAATACGGCTCGCCGGGCGTCAGAGAGCTTCTGACAGCTATTGCGATGTCTCGTGTGCCCTGCATGTCCATCATGAACATGCCTCCACTTCCTTATATGAGGCGCATTCCGGGACTGAACTCTGAACTGCTGAGGCCTGCGTATACAACCCCGGTTGCGTGGGATGATTTCGATCCGGCGACGGTGACGCTCTGCAGCCCAGACCCACAGGCTATAAGGCCACCCGAGGAGAAGGTAAACGTGCTTCAAGTTACGCTGCCGACAAATTTCAAGGTCGCACGCTTCGACGTGGAAAAGGGAAACAAGATCCTGCGACAGTTACAGCAGGAAATCGATGACGCGCGGTTCGATACGCCAGAAGGCCGGATTGAGTTGCCGGTGAAGCTACGGTTCTACGATTCTAAGTTCGTTCCCCTGGCGAAATGGGCGATGCTAATGGCCGGCAACTATCGTTGCGTTACTGAACGCGGGACGCGGACCGCGCGGGACGCTGTCCATTCGGACCTCGAAACGTCGCGCTCCATCTATGAATTTGTGCTCGATGTGTGCGTGAGTATTGGCGCCTCGCGTGAGGATTTGGTTAGCTTCGAGAAGTACGCAGCCGCCGCCGACAACCTATCGCGTCCGGCCTCAGCGGCTCGTGCGTTGGATAATGGCGCGTCTAACATCGAACGGGCGGACAAACTGGTTCAGCTTGTCGCGAGACAAAAGGGCATGTGTCATCCTGTCCTCGAGGAAATTGTAGCCCTAGTCGATCGACGGCTGGAGGCCAATCGGAAATCAAAAGTCGCCGCGGCATGACAATGTCTCTTGTGCCGAGGCTCTCCCGCAAGCATGAGCACTTCCTGTTCGGAATAATCCAGTCCGGCCTTACAGCGGGGATTGCGTCGGGTATAGCAAATGGTCACCTTGTCAAGGAAGGCACGTTTGTTCTCAATTGGATCGCGTCCTGGTTCACATCCTGGATCGTGATGGTGCCGATTGTGCTGTTCGCCGCGCCGGCAATTCGTCGATTAGTGACTTTAGTGACCCACGACTAAGCGGGCAGAGCATCAATTAGCGGGCGCCCGTTCATTGCTTGCGACGCTGCCGTCTACGGGAGCTCACGAACCGGCGCATCTCGCCGACGCCCCGGAGCGCGGTGCGGGATTGCAGTGCTGGTCTCATCGACTGTGAGGCCGCCATTCCTCGCTAAGCGGCTGGTCCTTGCCGGCTGCGCGATATGTTGAGACTGCAGGTGGCCAGCGCGAATCGCTCGAACCGCCAGAGTGGCGCCGCGGGCCCATTCTCCATCGTGCGATCGGGCGCCCTTAAGATTCGCTTAAGGTAGTGTGCTTCTCGTGGTTCGGGCAAACAGCTGAAGGAAAGCGCATCATGCGGCATGCCCTGTGCCCCCGCGGTTGCTCTCTGCGCATTTTCACCAGCGTTCTGGTCGCGCGTCGGCAACGGCATCACACCCGACGTGCTCGTCCATTGCCCTCTCGACAGCGACGCTCCGCGAGGAAGCCGTCGCGGCGCTCGGGAGCGTGAGCTGCGTTCGTCACTGACGAGCGGCTACATTTCGCACAGAAACGAAAGAGAAGTTATGACTAAATCGAAAATGACCTACGGGAACACGGAAGCCACTGGCAGCCGTATCGGTCCAATCCTCGCGGTATTCCAACCGTTGCTCTCTTGCTCGGTGGGCCGCTGGGCGCCACTACCGTTACGTCTGATCGTTGGGTACGGATTTGCCGCGCATGGCTTTGCAAAGCTGTTCCGCGGCGGCGATAATTTCACGGGAATTCTGCATGCGATGGGACTGCCCATGCCGCACGTATTTGCCTGGTTAACGATCGTAACGGAGATCGTCGGAGGAATTTGTGTCCTGCTGGGCGCGCTGCTTCCCATCGTCAGCATTCCAATGGCCATTGTGTTGCTGGTTGCTATCTTCACTGTCCATCTGCCCTATGGGTTCTCGTCGATAAAGCTTCAGGCGATAACTCCCGATGGTGCGCACTTTGGCCAACCGGGGTATGAAACGGATCTGCTTTACCTGGCCGGCCTTGCAGTGCTTGTCCTTGGTGGTTCTGGACCCTTCGCAATCGACAACTGGCTGCTGCGTCGGTTGGCTGCTGCCTCTGGCGCGGTCAGCGGCGTCCCTGGCAAGGCCGATCTCGATGCGTAAGTTCGCTTCTCCAAGTGTGCGCTACCTGTGCGAGGCGCTCACTTGGTCGATATCCCTTTTCCATCCACCGTTTCCAGTGTGTCCGACAGTAGCTCGCCCAGGTGCGTTCGGAGGAAAAGCCACCCAAAGGGGGTTACGCGCTCCGGCGGGTGGGGTGGGGATGTGCCTAGTTGGTGAAAAATATCAACCATATGCGCGGACCGGCATCTGGAGCAGAGCGGCACCTCCGATGTGCGAACTTGCTGGCGAGCCCTCAACTGCGGGCGGCCGCTCCTAGCCGACAGGTCCCAAGTTCAACGGGGATTTCCGCTCGAGCCCTGTCGTTTGCAAGCCTCTGTCTGCCGGGAATCGCGCTTCCGCGGAGGCTGTCCGCGGAAGGTTGTTCGATGTGGCTCGATGTGGAGCCGCCCAGCCGCATCGTTCGGTTCGACTAAGCTGCGGCTGGGCGGTATCCTGGGAATTACGCTGTTGCGGTCACCTCGCTTCTCTGCGGCTTGGTTTCTTATCGGCGGCGTGTGACGGCGCTCGAGCAACCGGACTCGGGTTCTCGATGCATTGATAGGCGGTTCCAGAGGCTGTCCGCAGGCATTGCTCGCGCGTGGCGAAATCGCACTGCACCGCCCCCTCTCGCTCGGTGCACCAGGTATATTCTGCGCCATAAGCCGGTTGGGGAATAATCGGACTAAACCCGCCAAGGTTGGCGGCGGCAGTGACGACGAGCGGCAGCGCGATGGTTCGAAGGCGCTTAAGCGTTCGCTTGATGGAGGTCGTGGTATTTTTGTAGCGACTTGTTTGGAGCATCTTTCCCTCTTGTTCGCCAAACGCGATTGGCGTCGAGAATGTTTGCTCGCGCAGCTTAAGCCGAACTGAAGGCGCGATCGCCTTCCTCGGCCGCTTGATGTCTCGCTCACAATGAACTGCGAGTCCGGGCAACCGCGGCGCAGCCTGCCAATGCTTCCAGTGTTAGCGCAGCTTTCCACTACCGAGGTGAGGCCCCCGCGCGCTGGCATAAGCTTCAGGCTGGCTTAAGTTACGACGCGAACTTGCCTCTCGGAGCGACGGGCGTGGGTTTCCTCGATTCGTCATGGAGCCTGTCGCCCGTCCACATTGGGAGGCATTGCCGTGAGAGCTATGATAACTACAGCCGTCATTCTTGGATTTACGACTGCGACCAGCGCTGCCGAGCCTCCTAAGGTCTCATTGGAGGAGCTCTCAGCTCGGCAGAAGGCGGTAAACAACGAATCGGATGGACTGCAGAAGCGACAAAGAACGGTCGGCACTCGAGTTCGGAAACCTGCGTCTGGGACGAAGTCGGGGCTGCCGGCGAACGCGTTGCTAGTGAGTAAAAATTCAAAAATGCCCACAGATGATAGCCTGACTTGGCATGGCATCACACTGTATGGGCAAATCGATGGGGGACTGACCTATCTGAGTCACGGTGCACCGTTGAGCCCCACCGCAGGGACCGGCGTGAACTATCTGATTGCGAAAAACAGCAACAGATCGTATTTCGGCTTTGGCGCCAATGGATTTGCGGGCTCGTACATCGGTCTAAAAGGAAAGCAGGACATCGCCGGTGATCTCGCCGCCGTATTCAAGCTTGAAACCGCTTTCAATCCGCAGTCGGGCCTGCTTTCCGATGGACTGCGGTCCATAGTGCAGAACAATGGCGTGCCGATCGACAGGCAAAACTCGTTTGCCGATTCCGCCAAAGCCGGCCAGGCTTTCAATGTGGCGGCTTACGGAGGTCTGAACTCTCCCACCTACGGCACATTGACATACGGGCGGCAAGCCGCTTTGACTTCCGAGGCTGTAGCAGCCTACGATCCGATGGCAAACTCAAGTGCTTTCTCGGTCGTTGGCTATCAGGGGGCCACTGGCGGCGGCGGCGACACTGAAAACCGGATCCTGGACAATTCACTCAAGTACGCTTCGAGCTTTGGTCCGGTGCGTGGAGCAGTTCAAGCACAGATTGGATCAGGCCCTAATGCAGGTCGTCGCAGCGCAGTGCAGGCGCAGGTGGGTGGGGGTTATCTGGGTCTGTCCGTGGATGCGATCTTCAGTCAGGTCGATGGCGCGGTCTCGGCGAGTCCGCTGCCATTTCCACTTCCCAATGGGCTGCCGACCAATGTCGGGAATGGGCTTGTTGCCGCGACGGTCTCTGATAATACGAGCTACATGTTCGTTGCAAAGTACGCCACCGGTCCAGTCAAGTTCTTCGGGGGGTATGAGCACATCCAGTTCGCGAATCCAAAAACACCGCTAAACCCAGGCGATTTCATCTCCGGCGGCTATGCGATTGGGAGCGTGTCCAACAACAGCTTTAGTACCGACAGAGTGCTTCAGATATTTTGGACCGGGGCGACATACGAAGCCAGATCGGACCTCGATCTGAAACTCGCCTATTATCACGAAGAGCAGAATAGTTATCGGGGAGCCCCAGGACCCAACTTCAATGCCGGGCGCTGTTCGAATGCCCGCCTAGCGCAATGCAGTGGCCAGCTCGACGCGCTGTCGTTCTTGATGGACTACAAATACTCGAAACATATGGATGTCTACGCCGGCATAATGTGGTCGCAAGTGTCGAACGGCTTGGCTTCGGGATTTCTTCAGAGGTCTACGATCGATCCGACCGTAGGGCTCCGATATCGTTTTTGAAGTGTCGCGCATCAATTCATAGAGCGCTCAGCATTAATGGAAGCTGTCTCCCCATTCTCCGGTTGACGGCTCTCGATGAAGTGCTGGGCGTTGGGCGTTTCCGAGGCGGTCAACACTAGCAGGAATGGGGATCACTGCGAGGCGGTCGATATCTCATATTCTCGCAGGGGGAATGCCTGGATCGTGCTCCCCGCGTCTGGCGGATCGTAAGGCGACGCTCGCTCCCCATTTTCGATCGCTGATTCGGCGCGTTTGATGCGCGACCAGGCATAAAAAACGCTCGGGCGGAGAGGAAAGATGCGCCTCAAGACATGGACGCGCAGTGCGCCCTTGGCGTTAATTTGGACGGAGATCGCCGCGGAAAGTGTGACGCGGCCGCTAAGTCTTTTCAGGTCATAGACTCTCGCTGGCACAGAATATCTAGAGATTGTCGAGGCTAGAGCCGTCGATCCGGTCACGCCCCAGCGGGAGTACAGCGAGTGGAGGAGACGAGGTTTGGATTGCTGCGAGCGTGGGGGCGTCCATGTTCTTAAGAACAGCGCCAGGAGGTCCGCGCCGACTTGCTGGAGGCCGGGGCTGAGATTCGAACCCATCATCGAGGTCGATCTGATTACTCCGATATTACGGACGTCTGCGGTTTGCCAGCGGTTGTTGAGCGCCGGCATCCTGACTCATGATCGGGCGTCGCGCTCGGCGGTACCTTTCAAAACAACTTATGATGTCGCTGGCGGTCTGCCGCCACTGGGAGGAAGGCGTACGCATTATGGCGGAATGACTCTGGACGCCGGCGACGCGCGGGTCGCACGCCCCCCAACCATGAGAGAACGGGTAAGCCGTAGGCGCGCTCGTGGTCGAGGATATGACTGACGTGCCTCTTAGATGATCATTGAAGTCGAGCGCTGTCCGTCCCGTGCACCAATTAGAACATCAGCGCCGGGTTCGCAAACTTCTCCCCGCTTAGGCGCCATTGCCGCCGGTTGAAACATGACGTCCTTCATTACGAGCAGCTTTTATGATCCCCGTGTTCGCACTATCGATACTCAGTTCGCTATCGCGGACTGTTGAATTGCTTCCAGGTAAGACGACTAGCATCAAGGGGTCGCACCGCCGAGTGCGCCTGCTCACGATAAGCTTCCCTTAAGGTGAAGGTCCTTCCTGTACCCGCGAAGGCAAGCGTCTAGCCTTTCCTAGGCTCGGCAGTTCGCAACCGACGGGCGACATCTCCATGATGATCCGATCCGCTATGATCCCTTCCAGTAATGGACCCCGACAAATGTCGCCCAAACAGACCGCGCCAAACGACGAGATTTCGCTGAATCAGATTGTTCGTGTCCTCGGGCGCGCAGGCCTTGCTATGGCGGGCGCAATGGGCGGCACATTCGTTGCCGCCCAGCTCGCGAGGGCGAGTGAGGCGTTCAATTCTGAGGGAATCATAGCCCTGACGATTCTTCTGGGAACGGTCGCTTTCTATTTTGGTATCGATGTTCCGCGGCAGGGGCAATTTCAAGCGTCGGCTGATAGAGGCACGATCGACAAGGTTGATTTGCTCAGCGCGACGGGAACATTCCTCGCGGCTCTCTGCGCTCTTATCTCGGTCTATGCATTGGTGTTCGACGAGGACCTGCGATCCGGCTGGGCCGTGACATTGGGCTTCTCATGGGGGCTTGGAATCGCAATGCAGATCGGCGCCGGCTTTGTCGGACGGGCGCGTCGAATAGCATTATGAATCGTCACAGATGGAGCGATCAGGACTGCAGGGCCGAGTTCACCATTGGACGGCGGGAAGCTTTGTCCGATTTTGTCAGGAAGTTATAGCGCGGTCGGCGAAAAGCCGACGGGCTTGGTTTTCTGTCTCTAGCCGAAGCACTTCGAGCCTAATTGCGGCTCAGCTTTCGAACATGAGCAGGCCAATCTTGGCCAGACCCGAGTTGACGAAAAATCCGTCTTGTCATCGGCACTTCAATGGGTGAAGGCGGCGCTGTGCAGGTGATTTGTGTCATGGCCTTGGAACTTACGACGGGGGCGCGAGATCGTGACCAGATAGAGGGCAAAGCCACTGGTTGGTGCTGCGCCTCAAGTACGCCTTCATCGGCGCGGCCGAATAAGCGATGGCCTAGGACTTCACGCGGTGTCAGGCACGGGTCAAGTCTGCTTGCGGCTGCGGCTGACGTCAGTTCTCCCGACTGATGGAAGGTAGGCACAACAGCCTTACTCGCGAAAGAAAAGCCGGCCAACGTGCAACGTGACGATACAATGCTGGTGAGATCTCAGCCGACGTCCATACTGAAGCCGTTTAACTCCTGGACAAGCTTGCCAGCGCCGGAGGCATTTTCAGCCATGGGCATAAGCCGCGAACGTGCTGTGCCGGTAGTGCATGAGAGCTCAGGCTGAGGCAACGGGCCGGAGCGTTGTCAAGAGACGGGGATGGTGCGGCCACAGCAATTCCGCGCGCAAGCCACATGTGTCCATCCGGTTGCGCAGGCGCAGCCGCGCACCTCCAGCCTCCACCGCTAGGGTGGCGATTGAGAGGCCTAGGCCGCTTCCAAGGGCTGTCTTGTTGCGTCCACGAAAGAAACGTTTGGTGATCAGCTCGAGCTCGTCTTCGGGAACGCCAGGCCCGCTGTCCTCGATGAACACCAGAGTTCCTTCCTTGGTGGTTTCCGCTGACCAGCGAATGGAACCACGTTGCGGCATATGGCGCACGGCATTCTCGTGCAAATTCCGGATGGCGAGGAGCAGGGCGTCCCGATCGGTCAGTACAATGAAGCTTCGCAAGATTGGATCGACGGCGACATCCGCATCTTGGTCGGACGGCGGCAAGTTGCGGATGACCTCTTGCACGACATCGCCGATGCTTACCGGCGCCATCCGCGTTTCCCGGTCCGAATCCAGTTTTGCGATCGCCAACAGTTGTCGGACGAGCCGGCTGGTCCGGTCCACAGAGAACACTAATTGATGTAATGCTGCCTCCCGAATGCGCTGGTCCGGAGCGGTCATTGCGATCTGGGCTTGGGTCCGCAGGCCCGCCAGAGGCGTGCGGAGTTCGTGCGCCGCAAAGGCTGTTATATCTCTCTCGTGGCGCAACGCGTCTCTTACTTTCCCGAAAAGATTGTTCAAGGAAACAACCACAGGCCGAATTTCAGCCGGAATGTTGGCCGTCGTCACCGGGGTCATATCGTCGGCGTTGCGATGCTTTAGATCCCCGGCAAGGTCTTGGAGAGGTCGGAGGCCGCGGTTAAGGCTCGCCCAGATGAGAAGTGCAAGGAGCGGAATTGTCAGGAGCATGGGGGCGGCCAGCCCCTTCAAGATGTCGGTGACGAAGGCCTCCCGTAAACCTAGGCGATCGCCCACGAGAACACGGACGTTCTTTATCGGATCCTCGGCCGTGAATACCCGCCATGTTTCCCCCTTGATGGTACGTTCCGAAAAGCCAGTTCGGGTGTCGCTGAGACTTTCGCTCGGCGCACCGCTGGATCGAGCCACCAGGCGACCATCAAGCGACCAGATCTGGCAGGAGAGCTGGCGTTCGTAAGTCAGGTGATCGACGGCGTGATTAGTTCCGGCATCCTTTTCAAGTGAGCCGATACCGTTGCTCGAGGCGAGAGATAGGACCACCCGTGCAGCTTCTTGAAGACGTGAGTCGAGAACGTTCTCGACTTCTCTCGTCGTCCCTACATAAACCCAACACGTAGCGGCAATCCAGATAACGCCAGTTGCGGCAACAAGAATGACAAACAGCCTGTGCTTAAGGGAGTTCATGATGTTGTGGGCCTCATCCGATAGCCAATGCCACGGAGCGTTTCGATCCTAGCTCGTCCAATCTTTGTGCGCAGCTTATGGACGTGAACTTCTACGGTGTTGCTTTCGATGTCTTCCTGCCAACCATAGAGGCGCGCCTCCAGATCGTTCTTTGATAAGACGACGCCGGGGCGATCCATGAGAGCCGATAGGATGGCGAATTCCCGACGCGATAGGCTGACCTCCGTACCATCGATCGTGGCCGTCAATCGGGCAAGGTCAAGCGTTACACCGTTGTGGAACAGGAAAGATGTCGCGCGTCCTTCCTGCCGCCGGCCGATTGCACGAACCCGGGCCGCGAGCTCGTCCAAATCAAAGGGTTTGCCGAGATAGTCGTCAGCGCCGACGTCCAATCCCTTGATTCGATCTGAAACCTCGTCCAGTGCAGTGAGTAGAAGCACGGGAATACGATGCCCCTGGGCGCGCAAGGAGGCCAGCAACTCTAAGCCCGATCCATCTGGAAGCATGATGTCGAGAACGACCGCGTCAAAAGCATCGACGGCGAGGGCTGCTTGTCCGTCCGCACAGCTCGAAACGACGTCGAGTGTAGCTCCATAGAGACCGAGGCCGACCTTCAGGCCGTCCGCGAGCACCGCATCGTCCTCCACGACCAGAATGCGCATGAAAGCCGCTTCCTTTCCTGAATTCGCGTCGGCCGGGAACCTTAAGGCTGACTTAAGGTAGCGACGTCACATGGCCCCTGTTCGTTCGGAAGGGTCTCCATGCCATACGGTCGCATTCTCGGATTTGTTACCTTGGCTCTCGCTTGGGCCGCTGGCGCCTCGCTCGGTGGGGCCGCTGACATCACGCCTCCCGATCAGGCCTTTCAATTCCGCGTCCAACGGACAGATGAGGGCGGCCTGCGGATCGGCTGGTCCATCGCGCCCGGACATTATCTTTACCGCGATCGAATCACCGCTGTCGTGGGGGGACGGACCATCGCGATCGAAACCGAGCCGGGGGAGCCCAAAGATGATCCCAATTTCGGTCCGACTGAGGTCTACCACGCATCCGCAACCGGGATCGTGGCGCCCGAGCTGCTGTCAAGCAATGGCATTCTGATCGTCACCTATCAGGGCTGCGCCGAGAACGTGATCTGCTACCCGCCTGTTTCAAAAGCCGTCGAGCTGTCCTCGATGTTGGTCAGCGACTCACCCCAAGAGGTGTCGGGGGCTTCTCCTCCCGAGCAGCACTCAACCAAGAGTTCGCTCGCTTTCGCGCCGCCCATCGCTGCGGCAACGAGCGGCCTCGAAACAGAATCGGAAGCCTTGTACAGCACAGGACTTCTCTCGACGCTATTTGCGTTTCTTGGCTTCGGGATGCTTCTTTCGTGCACGCCATGCGTGTTTCCCATGATTCCCATTGTGTCGGGTATGCTGGCGCGGGCCGACGGTGTGCTTTCCTTCGAGCGCAGCTTCGTCTTGTCAACCGCCTATGTTTTGGCGATGGCGACGGCTTATAGCGCGCTGGGCGTCTTTGCGGCCTGGTCAGGCGAGAATCTCCAAGCCTTCCTGCAGACCCCTGCTGCCATCATCGCGATGAGCTTGGTTTTCGTAGCGCTTTCTCTTTCCATGTTCGGACTCTACGAGCTTCAATTGCCGCAATCCTGGACGGCAAGAGTTGCTGGTGCTGCCGGAAGCAAAGGATCCGTCGGCGGCTCGGCCGCCCTCGGATTTGGTTCCGCTCTCATTGTGGGACCCTGCGTGACGCCGCCCCTGGCGGCCGCTCTGGTCTATGTCGCTCAGACCGGCCAAGTGATGCGTGGTTCCCTCGCCTTGTTCGCGCTTGGTCTCGGAATGGGCCTTCCGCTGATCGCGTTCGGCATCTTGGGAGCGAGGGTACTCCCACGCTCGGGCGCGTGTCTCATGCGCGTCAAGCACATCTTCGGGTTCGTATTCCTCGCACTCACCATCTGGATGCTTTCGCGTGTCGTGGCGGTGCGGCTTGTGGGGCTGGCGTGGGGCGCGTTGTTTCTGGTACTGGGAGTCTATTGTGTTTCGACTTTGGTTTTGTCCCAGCGTCGAAGGGTGGCGCACGTCGCAGCAGCGGTCATCGGCGCCTTGAGCATTGTTTACGGTGGAGCGCTCGCGGCAGGAGCAGGCGCCGCGAACTCTGAGCTGCTCCGGCCGCTGACCGCGCTCGGACTTGTGAGCGGCGCGGCCATCGCGGAGCAGGCCGACGGCATTCACGTTGCCACAAACAATTTTCAGATCGTCACAAGCGGAGCTGGTCTCGACAGCGCGATCGATGTTGCCCGGAAACAGGGCAGAATTGTCATGATCGACTTTTCCGCCGAGTGGTGCACCGAGTGCAAGCTAATGGATCGCATCGTCTTCTCGCAGGAGGTCGTGCGGCGCGCCTTTCGTGGGCTGCTCCTCATCCGCGCAGATCTCACCCATCTCGATCGGGACAGCAAGGCCTTAATGAATCGCTTCGGGGTTGTGGGGCCGCCGACCATCGTCTTCCTCAGTCCGGAAGGCCGCGAAATTCAGGAAACCCGGATCGTGGGTGATGTCGGCGTCGCTGGCTTCCTCAGCAAATTGGCCAAAGCTATTCGAGCCGAGTAACTAACATTAAGGAGAATTCGCTTGATCAACGCCATGTCGCGCACGCAGTTTTTGCGTCTCGCCGCTCTCTCGGCAACCGTTCTGGTACTGCCTTCCGCCGTATTTGCCGATGGCGATGAAATCACGCGGGACATGATTTTGAACGACCCGGAAACGCCCACGGGCGGCAACCCCAATGGCGAGCTCACCGTTGTCGACTTTTTTGACTACAACTGCCCCTACTGTAAAGCGGCGGCGAAAAGCCTCGAGAAGGTCGTCAAGGCCGATGGCAATATTCGCCTCGTTTACAAGGATTGGCCGATCCTGCACCCTACCTCCATCATCGGCGCGCGCCTCGCCCTCGCTGCGAAATATCAGCGTAAATACCTGCTCGTTCATCATGCGTTGATGGAAATCCCGGGTTATGGCATCGAACAAGCAAAGATGATCGAAGCCGCGCGCGGAACCGGCATCGATGCCGCGCGACTGGAGTCCGATATGACGACGCACGCCGACGATATCGCGCGGCTGGTTAAGCGAAATCTGGACATTGCAGAATCAATTGGCTTTCAGGGCACGCCGGGCTTTCTCGTCGGCGCGTTCAAGGTCAACCAAGCTTTGAACGAGCAGGGCTTCATGCGTGTAGTCGCCGACGCGCGGGCCCGTCAGAAAGGCTAGGTGGTGAGTCGCGCCGTCGGCCATCCGCAGCGGCTGGTTCTCTTTGCCTGTGCCCTCCAGGCAAATTGATGAACAACCTCTGGTCTCAGAACCGAAGCACCCGGAACCGCTTAAGGCTGGCTTAAGGTAAGGGGGTCCATCTGGCGTGGCGATGTCACACCCAAAGGAAACAGTAATGGGCCTTCTTGGTCGATCGTCGGAAAAACTGGCGGAATGGGCTCCACTGCCTATTCGCCTCATCATCGGCTACGGCTTCATGGCTCACGGATACGCCAAACTGAGCCGTGGGCCCGAAACCTTTGCTGTCGTACTGCACACTCTGGGTGTTCCTCTGCCCGTCTTAGCAGCATGGGTAACGACGGCCGTCGAAATTGTCGGCGGGGCGGCCGTCTTCTTTGGCGTACTGATACCACTCGCCAGCATTCCGATGGCGGGTGTGCTACTGACAGCGCTGTTCACGGTGCATCTTCCTTACGGCTTCTTCTCGGTCAAGCTGGCAGAAGTGACCGAATCCGGAACTAAATTCGGGCCGGTAGGCTATGAAATTCTGCTGCTCTATCTTGGCGGGTTGTTCACCCTCTCTTTGAGCGGCCCGGGGCGGCTTTCACTTGAACGATGGATCGAGGCCGTAAGCGCTAGCAATGCGCAGCCATCACCACCACCCAGCTCGATGATATCATGGTAACACGGAGCATGATCCGCACGAAGTACAGAACAAAGCAGGTGCCTTCGGATCAATAGATTCGGCGTAATGTGTTCGCTGCAGAACGGCGGGACTTTCCAATGACGACGGACGAGCTAATCAGAGCGCTGGCAGCTGACCGCATCGTCGGACCTCGCCTTCAAACCTCTCTGCAGGTCGCGTTGCTACTGAGTGCGGCCATTGTCGCACTACTGTTCTTTTCTGCTATCGGTCTTCGTGAGGATATCGTGCGGGCCCTTAACACGGCTCGATTTCTCTTCAAGTTCTTCGTCGTCATGCTATTCGCCCTACTTGCCATAGGTGGGATCTTTCGAAGTGCGACACCAGCAGAAACCCACGGGCGGTGGGAGCGGTCACTTGTGGCTCCTACTATAGCGCTGGCCACGGGCGTCTTGTCCGAACTGATCGCCGTTCCAAGCTCGGAATGGATCGCAAGGTTGATCGGATCAAACGCGATCAACTGCATGACCATCATTCCGACCCTCGGCGTCGGACCATTGATCCTGCTTCTTGTCGCGCTGAGGCGGGGCGCTCCTTCCAATGCTGGCCGTAGCGGCGCCCTCGCAGGCTTGGCTGCGAGCGCAATCGCCGCGACCTTCTATGCGACAAGTTGTTTTGATGACAGTCCTCTCTTCGTTGTCACGTGGTATCCGCTCGCGGCGAGTACGCTGGTGCTTGCAGGATATCTGGGAGGGCGATGTTATTTGCGCTGGTAGACACCATCCGCAGAACTGCCCGACTTGTGAGTGACAACGATTGAGCGAGACGTATCACCTTGTGCGGGCACCCGGCATCGAATTGCACTCTCGACTCTACATTGAATAGTGTCGCGCCGAGCGCGCAGACTCCGTGGAGATCGTCGTTACCCAGTCGATCAGTCAACCCTCGTTCCAAGGGGAGAAATGCATCACCTGTGATCACTATCCGCTGCACGCTGGGCTCGCATGCCACTTCCTTTGCAGAGCACGCGCTTGGCGCGACTTCTACGGAGTCCTGCCGTCAGCAGCAGGGCGACATCGTAGGCTCGCAGGTCTCCCTCCGGCAGCGAAGGCTACCCGGTTGTTAGACCCCTTGTGCTCAGTGAGATTTCCGCCGGCGTGCGGCAACCCGAGGAATTGAGGGAACTCCGTCGAGAAGTCCAAAGACGGGCCGCACGAGTCCCTCAAGCAGCTTTCGATCGGGACGGACCCGAGCCAAGACCCTAATGCCGAGGAGAATCGCAAGGAGTGATTTCGAGAGGTCTTCGGCCGAATGATCGCGCGTAACACTGCCCTCGCTCTGGCCCTTCGAAATGCAGCGCATGAAGAAAGCTTCCACTTCGTCCAGAAACGTCGCGACGATGCCGAGAAAGCCGGAATCGTAAGGGGCGCTCTCGATTGCCGAGTTCACCAGCATGCAACCGCGGCGCTGCTTGTCACCGAGCGAACGCTTGATGATTTCTTCCAGAAATGCGGCAATAGCCTCGCGCGGCGGCAAGGCTGGTTCAATGCGCCGTATCCGTTCGCGGAAGGTCTGATCGAGATAGCGGTTCAGGGCTCGGGCATACAGGCCGCGTTTGTCCCCGAATGCGTTGTAGAGGCTCGCGCCCGCGATATTCATTTCATCGGCCAGATCACGCACCGAGGTCGCCTCGTAACCGCGCAGCCAGAAACGTTCGATCGCGGCATCCAACACCGCCCCCTCATCGAATTCGCGCGGCCTTGCCATTTATCGTCAGCCTTCTGCTATGATTAAGCGCCTGATCGCGCGAACCATTTTCCTAGCATGCAGCGCCACATGTTGACAATCGTGGTCATGTGCGCCTTAGCCATCATGATTTTGATCTCGCCCGCTAGCCATTTTAGATCATACGCTCTATAATCAATGGAGACGCGCGCAAACTTTCAGCTTCCCGACAGATCGAAGGAGGAGTCGTGGCCCTTTCACTGGACCACCCGTTGCCGGAAGCGCTTCGCGCTCAATGGCCTTACAAGCCGCGCTATGCGAACGTGAATGGCTGGCGTATGCATTACATCGATGAAGGCGACGGAGATCCGGTGGTCTTGCTGCATGGGAACCCCACCTGGGGTTTCCTGTATCGCGACTTGATTGGGCCGCTGGTCCGTTCCGGGCGACGCGTGATTGTTCCCGACATGATTGGTTTTGGCCTGTCCGAGAAACCAACCCGGGAGCAGGCGCACTCCCTCGATGGGCATGCTGCTAATCTGACCGCTCTGATGCGTCAGCTTGCTCTGCAGCGGATCACGCTGGTTTGCCACGACTGGGGCGGCCCTACCGGACTTTCGTTCGCGATGAATAACCCCAAGCGCGTGCGGGCTCTTACCATCATGAGCACCTGGGCGTGGCCGATGCCGCCGGCCGAGTTTCACACCCGGATCTTTCCCTGGCGCATGATGCACGCTCCGCTCGTCGGTCCCTATCTTCTTGGCAACCACCCCGCGCTTGCCGGACGGGGCGTCTACCTGTCCGTCGTGGATCGTAAGAAATTCGCAAAGCGGGCACAAGCGGCTTACGAGGCGGCGCTGCCGGATTCTGCGTCCCGCCTTCTCACCTGGGTCTGGCCGCGCTGGATTCCCTTGGACGAGAATGCGCGCGCGTATGGACGCTTTCAGTGGCTCGAAGAGAAGCTGTCTCAATCCAAGCTGCCCACCTTGATTATCTGGGGACGTGAAGATGAAGTCTTCGATGTGGCCACTTTTTGCTACCGGTTCAAAAAAATGATGCCCCATGCCGAAGGTCCGATTCTTGTGACGGGCCGCCACTTCCTGCAAGAAGATTCCGGTCCCGAAATCGCAGATCTCATTCGCCACTTTCTGAATCGCCTCGATAAGGAGGGAGGCAAACGATGACCGAAGTTACGATCATCGGAAAGCCGGATCTGCACGGGAAACGGCTATCCTTTGCCTTGGCGGAGGATCGTGTCGCGCACTATCCCGAGTTCCGCGAGTTCTTTGTCCGGACGTTCGAGCTGGATCGGAAGGGCCTAGCTGATCCGGGCTTTGTCCAGGCGCCGTCCGGACTTGCCTACGCGCTTGTTTTCATTGGGCGCAGCGGCGAGCCGTTCCCATCGGGGGTCGAAATCCATACAATCGTGGAGGCGCTCGAGCCCCTGGACGGCGCGACGCTCGACCGCGATCTGTGGGCTATTCTCCGCTGGATGATCGAAGGGGTGGGCGCTCCCTGGACGGTCGAGGACTTCGATCGCACGGGGCGACTCTATCGCGTGCCGGCGGCGCCGCCCGTCTGAGGACGAACCATGAGGGTTGCCGCAAGCGTACTATCAGCGGTCCTAGTGTATGAAATGCCGCGCTTTCCACCGTCCACGCCGTCCTCGCGCAAATCTCAAGCGTTACGACGTGAAAAGGAACTGTGGAAGCATGAACGAGGTACTCCGCCCATCGACCACGCGCGTCCGAAAATGAAGGCGCCCAGATTAGAACTGAGCATCAACGTTCGTCGCTTTTGGTGCGCACCAGGTCGAGATGCTGCCCAGAAGCCCGAAGCGCTCGGGATCAGACGGGCGCGGCACTCCAGATCAGCCATTCGCAAGCAGTATCCAACGTCGTTACCCGCACCGCGGATTGTCGTTCCGACGGCGATTGTGATTTGACTTTTGAGGGTGCAACGCCGGACAGCGGCTGGGTCCCATCACATTGCTCGGCAGAATCCTCCCTCAGCCGGCGGCTCGTACTCCTGGTCGATCCGGTTGAGGCAAAAAGGCGCCTCGTGATGGTGGCAGGTGACACCAGGCCTTATGACACCGGGCATGTTCGTAGCTGTTTTTTGAATAGCACTTACTTCCGGGCCAAATAGGCGCCAGTGATCCTCACAACAGAGAATCGGCGCTTGATTCATTTTAGATCGCGTGATCTAAAATGAAGTGGCGGCGTGACTCTTTGAGCCGGTCGCCGCGATCGCGCTCGCTGTTCCCGATCTCGCGAGTTCCCGACTTATCTGAGACAGCCTCATTTGCGTCATTGCTCGTCGCCCTGGCGAGAGCCACCGGAAAAAACATTGTGGGAAAAAACTGATGATCCGCTTCTACTACCACCCAACCCCCAATCCTGCCAAAATTGCACTGCTGCTCGAGGAGGTAGGTCTCGTCTACGAACTCATTCCGATTGACACGAGCAAAGGCGAGCAACACACGGCGGCGTTCCGCACCATTAATCCAAATGGCAAGGTGCCGGCGATCGTGGACACGGAAGGGCCCGGCGGCAAGGAAACGCGGGTCTTCGATTCAGGAGCTATCCTGCTCTATTTGGCCGAAAAGACCGGCCATCTCCTTGGCGCGCCAGAAGACAGAGGCGAGCTTCTGTCGTGGCTCTTCTTCATCGCGGCGGGCATAGGCCCCTTTTCCGGTCAAGCCGTTCATTTCCAGCACGCCGCCCCCGAAAAATTGGATTATGCGATCAACCGCTATCGTCGTGAAGTCGAGCGTCACTATGAAGTGCTCGATACGCATCTGAAGAATCGCGAATTCATAGTCGGCAATAGCTTTTCAATTGTCGATATCTCCGCGTGGGGATGGCTCGATCGAGCGCCGCGGATCCTGCCTGGCGATGCCGCGCCGCTCGCGCGCTTTCCCAATCTCGAGCGCTGGTTCAAAGCTATCGATGCCCGCCCTGCGGTCGCGAAGGCACGCGCAGTCGGGAAGGGGCACGCTTTTAAGAAGGAAATGGACGAAGAAACGCGCCGCGCGCTATTTCCGTCTAATTACCCGAAGGTTGCGCGCTGAGGAAGACCCTAAGACCCTCGAAACAGTCGACAAGAGACAAACATGAACCTTCAGCGGAAGCAGGTCCTCATCACCGGCGGCTCGAGTGGCATTGGCTACGCAATTGCCGAAGCGGTACTGGCAAAGGGGGCGCGCGTTATCATTACCGGTCGCCGGCCGGATGTTCTTAGGGAAGCCGCAGGGAAGCTTCGGCAAATCGAGCATGTCGAAACGGTCGCTGCCGACGTGAGCACGACGGAGGGACGCAAAGCGACGCTCGCATCCGCGCTCCAGGGCGGCCTGGACGTGCTTGTCAACAACGCGGGCGGCGTCAGAGCGGGATGGCTCGAAGACACGAGTGAAGCTGAAATCCGCGCCATGATCGAGGTCGACCTCGTCGCGCCAGTCCTGCTGACTCGCACGGCACTGCCGCTCCTCCGGGCGAGCGGCGAGGGCCTGGTGGTGAACATCACCTCCGGCATTGCTCTGGTCGCGGCGCCGTTCTACGCGACCTATGCCGGCGTCAAGGCGGGCCTCGCCAAATTCGGCGAGTCGCTTCGCCGGGAGCTCATTGGCGATGGTGTTCACGTTATGACAGTCTATCCGGGCGCCACCGACACGCCGATGATGCGTTCGTCCCGGGCTGGCCCTGAGTTGGGATTTGTGCGGGAACCTGCAAGCGCGGTAGCAAATGCTGTGATAGAGGGTATAGAGCAAGACACCTTCGAAGTCATTCGCGGTGGCGAGGCCCGCGCCAAGATGATCGCGCTTAATCGCGACGACCCGGCGGCCGTCGACAAACGCTTCCTGGATCTCAAGCTGGCGCTCGCTGAAGCGGTTCGCGATCACTCCGCGCTTTAGTCGCGCCGAAGAGCGCGAAGGGGTGCAGCTCTGCAGCGACCGGATCCCTGCGAATTGGATTGATGCCCAGAAAGTACTCTAGCGCTGCGGCGGCTTGGATCGGAAATTGGATCGCTTCGATGCGGGAAACGACTTCGGAGTGACCGCAGCGGAGCCCACCACGCTCTCACTAGAAACGGGCTGGTGCCTACGATAGAGGACGCTGCTTTCAGCTTCGGGAATCCGATGTCATCGTCCCTTACCTCGCGCACAAGAGTGGTGAGCCGCGGTCCTCTGATCTGCCTTGCGTCCAAGATTCTTGCAGCTCATCCGTACGGCACGGCACCCGAAAAGCGTGATTCATCGTCAGTCGCTCGCGCCGACGATATCTCTTGTGGCCGTGAGGACCCTCCGTGCCCGGCTTTCCATCAGAGCGAGCTCTCTCCGCCGGCGACAGCTTTACGGTGGACGTCATGCCGGTAGTCCCGTGGTGTTCACCGCTGGTACGAACTGGACGCCCCTTCTTCCGGAAGGCTAAAGCGCTCTTCAAATTATGTGGCAATCGACGTGTTCCTTACCGTCGATGGAAACCACGACATGATCGCTGGGCTCAACAGGATAGAGGCCGAGTGGGGTGCCTGCCAGGACCAAATCGCCGAGCTTCAGGGCTGCCCCAAAGCGTGCAAGCTCATTTATCAGCCAATCGAGAACTTCAACCGGACCACCCGGCGTGGCCCATAATGCGCCAGCGTCGACCACCGTCCCGTTAATTGCAACGGAAAGAGTGTGCGCGTTCGTCCAACGGGCGAGCGGTTTCATTACACTTTCTTTGGGAAGAACGACCCCGGCATTGATCCCGTTATTCGCGACCAATTCGGTAAGCGTTTTCCGCGGCGCCCGAAAGACGAACTGGTGTAGCTCGATGACCGGAAAGGCGGCAACGATTGTGCCATCCGCACCGATGCGAAGTGCCATCTCCCCTTCGATCGCGAGGTTGGCGAACGAGCCATGGCAAAGCGTTTGACCAGAACGACGAAGTTCGCTCCGGAACAGACACCCATGGATAGGCCCGCTCGTGCCGAATTGCTCTTTGATACCAGGACTGGTACACCCCACCTTGTATCCAATAATGGCGTCCCCGCCGATGCAACGTGCGCGCGCAACCTCTCTCTGGACCGTGTAGGCTTCCTCAAGCGTCAACGACAGTCGCGGATCGGCAAAGGCGCTGCCCGGTGAAACACGTTGGTAATCGCGCCATTGTCGGGCCGCCAGCGCTTTCAGGCGATCATCCGGACCGCCAGCCTTGTCTGCTTCCATGGGCTTAGGCAAGCCGATACTTTGAAACGGCATCCTCGTTCCAGGACAGTCCATTGCCGGGGCGGCAGGGAGTGACGGCCATACCGTCCTTGATGAGAAGCGGTTCTTGTAGAATTGGATTGGCCCAATCGACATATTCAAGCCAGTGCCGGCCGGGCGTAGCGGCCATAAGTTGCGCGCTCACCTCCGGAAAGAGATGCGATGACACTTCCCGGTTATAGGCGGCCGCGAGCCCCGCCGCGCGCTGCCAGCCGGTCACGCCGCCAATCCGGTCGAGATCAAGCATGACATAATCCGAGGCGTTCGCTTCCAGCGCGGCTGCCATGGGGGCGAGGCCGGTAAAATTCTCACCGATTTGGATCGGCGTACGGATGGCTTGCGCAATGCGCGCCATGTGGCGGTAATCATCATGCCGGATCGGCTCCTCGATCCAGTAGATTCCCTCGTCATCAAGGAGGGCAGCATATTGCATGGCGTCGGAAAAAGTGAGCGCTTGATTGAAGTCGACCATGAGCCGTACGGAATTCGGCAGTCGTTTTCGCACGGCGCGGACGCTCGCTAGATCGTGCGCAAAGTCGCTTCTCCCCAGCCGAAGCTTCACGCCGGCGAAGCCGCCGTCGAGGAGCGCTTCGGCCTCGTCGGCGGCCGCTTCCGGAGCCATCAACCCAAGGCCATTGCTGTTATAAGCCGGGACCGGGCGAGGCGCTGAGCCGAGATAGGTCGCAAGCGGCATCCCCGCTGCCTTTGCCACCGCGTCCCAAACCGCCGTGTCGACGGACGATGCCACCATAGCCAAAGGCCCGGTCAAGCCCGGGAGCCGGAAATAACGCGCGACCGCATGCGCCAAATCCAGCGGGACGAGAAGTTGACCGGCCAATTGCGCGCTCAGCTCCGCGACGATCGGAACCAGCGATCGCGCGATGGACGGTTGGTAGCAGAACGCGTAGGCGTGGCCTGCGATTCCGTCCTCCGTCAGGAGATCGACAAGGAGCAGGCAGGCTTCATCAATACTCCTGGCGCTGGTCCCGAGCGGGCGTTTCATCGGCAGCTTGACCGCGGTTCCCGTCAGCGAACGGAGCACGGACCTGTCGAACTTCGTCAATCCATTTCCTCCCTGGGCACCCGGGCAGCGCGAGGTCGTGCCCAAATGTTCATTGTAGAGCGATCGATCTAGAATGCACCGCCTCGCCACTTTCGTCAACGGCGGCATTCCCGTTTCCGAATTAATCGGTGGAGCTGCTTCCGCTCACGCCAGGAAGGACTGCGATCAGTGCTTCTTTCTTGTTCACGCCGGCTTTGGCCATGGAATCCTTCTTTGTGCCGTCACCTTCTGCCAATCTTCTTCGGCCTGAACGGTCCGCGCCAGGTCGATGTTGAAGGATTGAGCGGCGGGGAGGGCCAAAGCGAGGCAGATGACAATGGTGGTGCGTGGTCATCCTACCGGCAACGGCTCAACGACGACCGCACGTTCAGCCGCCGAAACTGCCGCGGGCAGAAGGCTCAACAAGAGCCCGGCAACGGCAAAATGACGAGCCATAGGAAGCTCTATTGGTTGGCCTTTCCTTTCGTCTGACGAAGCGTTTCGTTACTTTGAAAGCCCACATGAGATGGTGGACAGAGGGACTGCTAGGCAGGCCGACGGTCCAGCGTCACAGCCCAACTGGTGGGTCGCGTCTGGTTATGCCCACTTCTGCACACGAAATTGTCCCTAAGCCAGCACATTCAATATTACCGTTCGAACAGCGGCGGGATTTCGCGTCAAAACAGCGACCCTCGGTATGAGTATCTTCGGCCTGGCCACCGTCCTACTAACGCCAATCGAGTGGCAAAGACGGTCGTTAGCTTGACGGGCTTGCGATCGCCTGCCTCTCCGGTCTGGTCACGACGAGGGAAGGACAAAGCGCTCAGCGGTTTGAATGTGGCGCGCCAGCAGGTTACAGGCCTGATCCACGTTGCGCGCTCGCAGTGCTTGTAGAATCTGCCGATGATCCTGATTGGACCGCGGGCGCCAGCCTGCACTGCGCGCCATCGCAAATATAAGGCGAGAGTTTGCAACCTGCAGTCTGTGGACACACCCGAGCAGGCGCGGCATCGCGCAGGCCGCAACCAACGCGTGGTGAAACGCGCGGTTGGCCATCTCAAACTCCTGAATCGTCTCGGCATTGTCCCCTTCAACTAGGGCGAGCTCGATGCGTGCCAAATGGCCCGATGTGAGCTTCGACGCCGCGTTTCGCAGCGCGACCACTTCGAGTGCGGCGCGCATCTCGGCGATCTCCTTCACTGCATTTGTATCAAGCGGGGCGACCCGTACACCGCGACGGGGCACAGCGACGACAAGCTGTTGAGCCTCCAATTGCCGAAAGGCTTCGCGCACGGGGACGTGGCTTGAATTGAATTCCCGTGCGACATGGTCCTGCCGGAGTGGCGCGTTTGGCTGTAGCGCTCCGCTGATAATGCGCTCGCCGATTGCCTCAGCTATGCGTCCGACAATGGTGGTATTCTCGTCGCGCATTATAGATTATCTACCGTAAAAGTCGGTGCGTTCCCAAGTTCGCTACGCTAGCATCACGAGATGAATAGATCATAGATAATTATGCCGGTTATCTATCCGTGTTGAAGTGGAGGTCAGATCTTATGGATGCTGTGGGAGTGGAGCGGAACGGCGGCGGCATCGCGCCCCTGCGCCATGATTGGACCCGTATCGAGGCTCAAAGACTTTATGCCCGTCCGTTTGCCGAGTTGATGCACCAGGCGCAATGCATTCATCGTTTGAACTTTGATCCGAACCACGTTGAGATGGCGAGCCTGCTCAGCATCAAAACCGGCGGCTGCCCGGAAGATTGCAGCTACTGCTCGCAGAGCGCGCATTACGACACCGGGGTGCGAGCCACTCGCCTGATGCATAGGGCGGACGTGATCGCGACCGCACAGCGCGCCAAGGACGCCGGTGCGACCCGCTTCTGCATGGCGGCAGCCTGGCGCAGTCCCAAAGGCCGCGATCTCGACCAGGTCTGCGACATGGTCAGCGCGGTGAAGGGACTCGGCATGGAGACGTGCGTCACACTCGGCATGCTGACGCGTGAGCAGGCCGGACGCCTCTCCGATGCCGGGCTAGATTTCTACAACCACAACGTTGACTCCTCGCGAGAGTTCTACGGCAACATCGTCACCACCCGCACCTTGCAGGACCGGATCGACACGCTGGCTCACGTGCGTGACGCCGGCCTCAAGGTGTGCTGCGGCGGCATCGTCGGTATGGGCGAGCGCGTCGAGGATAGGCTCGGTATGCTCACGATACTGGCAAATCTTCCCAGTCATCCGGAGAGCGTGCCGATCAATCTGTGGAACGTGGTCAAAGGCGTGCCCGTCAATGATACCGCGGAGCGTCCCGATCCGATTTCACTGGCGCGCCTGGTGGCGACCGCCCGGATCATGATGCCGAAGAGCGTGGTGCGGTTGTCCGCCGGGCGGCAGTATATGACCGATGAACTGCAGGCGCTGTGCTTTTTGGCCGGTGCTAGTTCGATCTTCATTGGCGATGTGCTGTTGACCACCAAAAACCCGCAGCGCGACCGCGACGCGAATTTGCTGGATCGACTCGGCATCACGTCGGGGCTCGCATGAGTGAAACGTCTCGGCGGGCACGCGAATGCGCAAACTCATGTGGGACGCTGGTAAGTCGAGGAATCGGGAGCCAAGATGAGCCACACTTCAAAAGCGCTTCTTGAACGCTTCACCATTCCCGTGCTGCAGCGGTGGAGGGAGGAGGGGCGCCGTATCGTTATGACCACAGCTTACGACGCGGTTACGGCGCGCATCGCAGACCCAATCGTCGAGATCATCCTGGTCGGGGACAGTGTTGGAAATGTCTGCCTCGGATTTGACAACACGCTGCCGGTTAGCGTGGCGATGATGAACCATCACCTAGAAGCCGTTGCTCGCACGAGGCCTCGCGCCTTGGTTGTGGCCGATATGCCCTTTCTTAGCTTCCACCTGAGCATCGAGGAGACCATACGCAACGCCGGGGGCTTTGTGCAGCGTGGCGCGGATGCGGTGAAACTTGAGGGTGGTGCCAAGCGTGTCGAAATGGTGCGCGCCTTAGTCGAGTTGCGAGATTCCCGTAATGGGTCATCTCGGTCTTACCCCCCAAAGCGTCAACGCAATGGGTGGATTCAAGGTGCAGGGCCGCAAAGCGGATGATGCCTTGCGACTACTCGACGACGCTCATCATCTGCAGGAAGCCGGCTGCTTCGCCGTAGTCTTGGAAGGCATTCCGGCCGAGCTGGCTGCGCGAGCAACTGAATCTCTGACAATACCGACCATTGGGATCGGGGCAGGCCCCGGGTGTTCAGGTCAGGTGCTGGTGTTGCACGACGTGCTGGGCCTCACCAAAGGCCATCGTCCTAAATTCGTTCGTACATACGCCGAAGGATTTCAGTTGTTACAAGAGGCATTGGTACGTTGGGCTGCCGATGTTCGCAACGGAGCATTTCCAACATCGCGAGAGTCGTATTCGCTTCCCAAAGGTATGGATGAGACGATCGCAAACTGGGCACCTTCCAATCCAAACTTGAGAGAATGACCTGCCTGCTTCAGCAGATCAGCCTTGAACTTGGGGTCGGGCTCCGGGACAAGCCTGCCAACCGAAGCCCGCTCAATATACTACTCGGTCAGCAACTTCACCGGAGGGGTCGCCAATCTCCGTGCCGGCAGCTACCGAATGCGCACGCAGTCTCAGCCCAGAAGATACAATAGTTCTAATCTGCCAAAATAGGCGTCGATTCCTTGTGTGCATTTGTGGGCTTAGCCGGTCGCACGTCTTTAGCCTGATGGGCGACGGCCGCGCATCGCAAAGGCTCGGCCGGGAGCTTGTATTCCCCAATGTGCATTGAAGAAGTGGATGCGAGGCAAGCAAACCGAGATCAGTTCTGACATCTTCCTGTTGCGTACTGACACTTCTGGTTGGTGTCGTTTGGCTTCAAATAGAAGGGCAGGCGGCCTGCGCTAGCGCACCGCAGTGCGGCTGTTCCTCGCGGTTATTAGCTCGGTGCCGATGATTTGGTCGACACTCTTGGTGCCGGAGTTGCTTAGCGTCATTTTAGGACTCGTTCTGCTGGCGCTCGCGTTTCCTAGCGCCGAATGGTCATCATCGTCGCTCCACGAGCGCCCGACAGGACCGCTCCGCCTGGGCCGCCAGCCTCACAGATGAACCGTGGCTCGAGCTCGGACAATCGGATCTCGTCCGCCACTAGTCGACCATATCGCCCCGATCGCTTTTCGTTATGGCTGCAGCCGAAGTCTGGGCAGCAGACGAGCAGATCGCGCTCGCCGGTTAAGCGCATCGGTGATGCAACAACGGCCGATTACCCAATGCTTTTCTTGCCCTACACCGTGAGACCCGAACTGGATTCCGGCGCATTCTCTGGGTACACTGTCAAGAACGATGTCCGTCGCGCTACACATACACGGGTTCATCCATGAGGTCCTCAACACGCACTGCGAACGGTCAACCTCCATTCTCGGAAATTGCCGAACAGAACGCGAGTTCTGCGATCCGGGAAATCTACGCGGATATCAAGCGCGCGCAGGGCGCGCCACTGGTCAATCTGATCTACCGCCATCTCGCAACCATTCCTGGCGGCCTCGAGTGGGTCTGGGGTTCGATTAGCACGGTTTGGGGCTACCAACGGCTGCAGAAAGCCGCGGGGCTGATGCCCTTTCCCGATAGGATGCTCGTGCTTCCGACCTCGCTCTGGCGGGGCGTCGGAGTTTCGGAAAAAGATGTCGCGGCGATCCGGGTCTTTATCGACGATTACAATTCGACCAACACAGCAAACATTCTGGCGATAACTGCGCTCTCACAGGTGTTGAACAGGCCCGAGCTTCCGGACGGGAAGCAACAATTGGCCGTGCCGGAGACGAGCGCAGCGACGGAGATGCGACCCGGGCTGCCCGTCCCCAAGTTAGACTCGCTTGTGCCTGAGGTGCTCGACCTGGTCTTATTCACCAACCAGATCGGAGAGCTTCGGTCACCGCCCATGGTCGCGAGCATGTATCGCCACCTCGCGATCTGGCCTGGCAGCCTGGCCCTGACCGCTGTGTTGTTGCTGCCGCTGGCTGAAGCTGGCAGATTGCAGCAATTGCGCCAGAGCACAATAATGGCGGCAGAAAGACTCGGCGCCGAACTGGTCGCCGAAGCGCCGTGTCGCTTTCCTGCGCTTCCGGAGCCCGCCTCGCGCGATGCAATCTTGGAGGTTTTAGACATATTCCGAACCACGCTCATCGCCAAGATGATTCCGGTCGGGCACATTCTTAGGAATGCGCTAGGGCCTGAGTGAAGGGAGGGGCTTGGCAAGCGGGAAGGGCGACATGCTCGACCGGAGTCGTTGGGCGCACGCCCAGAGCCGTTTCGGATTCGGTTCACGTGCGCTGAATGCGAATTTCAACAAGCACTGAGGCGCGGATGGGCCGCCGAAGACAATATATATCTATTGCGATCCACCGAATAAGTGCTGGAGAGCATTCCAAACCGCCGATGCAGCTGGAGAAAGAGATCGATCACGGCGCCTAACAAGAAAGATCGTCCGACTCACTGATGGCGTGACAAGCTTGCGCGTGGCCAGGATCGGGTGGCTGGCATAAGGCGCGACGAGTTCCGGCATCACAGCGACTCCGAGACTCGCCTCCACCATGGCTAGCACCGAGCTTGGCTGCGCCAGTTCGAGGAATATTTCAGAGTGCACGCCGGTGCCCGCGAGAGTATCCACGATCTGCTGACGGCTGCCGGAGGTGTTGTTGAGCATGATTAGGCGGCGGCCCGAAAGCTTTATCCAGGGCACAGACTTTCTTCTTGCCAGCATGTCTTCCTGATGCGTAACGAGGACTAGAGGGTCTTGCATCAAGCTTTCGACGTAGAGCTCTGAGCCGGCGATTTCGCCTCCCGACAATCCCAACTCGACATCACCACGCTGTACCTTCGCAATGACATCTCTTGCCGCGATGTCTTCGATCGAAAACGCGACTTCCGGCCACTTTTTGGCGCAATAGGCCACGCATTTCGGCATCAGCCCCCGCGCGACCGATGGGACGCAGGCCATAACGACACGCCCTCGATGTTGCTTGCCGATATCGCGCAACTCATTGAGCGTTGCATCCAATTCCCCGATGAGCCGGGATCCGGTTGCGGCGAGAGTTTGCCCCACCAACGTCATTCTGACCTGACGCGTGGTGCGATCGAGTAGTCTCACACCGAGTTCGGTCTCGAGTTGCTGAACCGCGAGACTGACGGCGCTCTGCGACGCCGCGACGTGTTCTGCGGCTCGGCTGAAGCTGCCGTGCTTCGCAACTGCGAGAAACACCCTGAGCTGGCGCAACCCCACATTCATTAGAAAACCTCATAAAAGTATCCGATCTTTCAATTTTACTTCGATCTCGTGCGCTTTCAATCTGCATTCTCGAAACCGCAGATTGAGTATGGCTATGACCGATACGTTGACCCCCGACATAGAAAAGAAGCCGGATCTGGTAGCCGATGCCGCGGCCGGACCCCTCAGAATTCTTGGCCGCGCGAACTCGTTCAATGTGCGAAAAATTCTATGGGTTTGCGACGAAATCGGCATTCCCTACACGCGTGAGGATTTCGGGCGAGGTTTCGCGCCGACCAATACCGCAGACTTCCTTAAACTAAATCTCACCGGTCAAGTCCCGGTTGTCATCGACGGCGCCCGCGTCATGCGCGAGTCCAATTCGATCGTTCGCTACCTCGCCGCAAAACACAAAGCCGTCAATCTCTACCCGGAGGAACCTGAGGGAAGGCAGGAGATCGAGCAGTGGATGGATTGGGTGGCCTACGACGTGACGCATGCGCTGCGTGGCGCCTTCCTAGGCGGTCAACTTAAGGAATTTCCGTACGATCATCCCTGGTATGTCGAGCAGGGCCAGAAAGAGCTTATCCACGTCATCGGTCTCCTGAACCATCACCTCGACAGCAATGGACCCTATGTGATGGGCAGTCATTTCACGATTGCGGACATTCCAATGGGCCTCGTTGTAAACCGGTGGTTCAGCCTGACGCATGAGGGACTAAAGCGCCCCGACTATCTCGCGGTCTCAAATTACTACGACCTACTGACGGAGCGGCCCGCGTTTCGGCGTCACGGGCGGAACGGTTTGCCATAGCCCGAGATCGTGGTGCGCGGATCTCGGATTCGATCACGGAGAGCCAAATGAAGTATTCACCCGGCCGGCATTTCTTGCAGATTCCAGGTCCGACCAACACACCATTGCCGATCCTGGCGGCCGTTGGCAAACCAACGATTGATCACCGCGGGCCGGAGTTCGCGGAACTCGGTCTGAACGTCCTTAAGCGGATCCGGTCTGTCTTCAAAACGAACCGCCCGGTGATCATCTATCCGACCTCCGGTTCGGGCGCCTGGGAGGCAGCCCTTGTCAACACGTTGTCCCCCGGCGATCGCATCCTGATGTTCGAAACAGGTTGGTTTTCGACACTCTGGGCGAAGATGACAAAGGCGTTAGGTTTGGAGCCCGAAATCATCAGCGGCGACTGGCGTTCCGGAGTGGATGCCGGCGTGATGGAGGCGCACTTGCGCGCCGACAAGCAGCACGCCATTAGGGCGGTGGCGGTCGTGCACAACGAGACTTCCACCGGAGTTGCCTCCGACATTGCCGCCGTAAGGAGGGCAATCGACGATGCCAAACATCCAGCTTTGTTGCTCGTCGATACTATCTCCTCATTGGCATCGATCGACTATCGACATGACGAATGGGGCGTCGATGTCACTGTCGGCGGATCGCAAAAGGGGCTGATGCTTCCGCCCGGCCTTGCATTCAATGCGATCTCCGAGAAGGCGATCGAGGCGTCGAAGAGCGCCAAGTTGCCGAGAAGCTTCCTCGGCTGGGACGAAATGCTCGCTTCCAACGCGAGCGGGTTCTTTCCCTATACCCCGTCCACCAATCTCCTGCAGGGGCTAAAGGTTGCTCTCGACCTAATTGAAGAGGAAGGGCTTGACGAGATTTTTGCGCGCCATGATCGCGCTGCATTGGCAATCCGACGGGCTGCTGAACAATGGGGATTCGAAATCCAGTGCCGCAACCCATCTCAGTTTTCTTCGTCGCTGACTGCGGTTCGTCTTCCTGAAGGATATTCCGCGGATGCACTGCGGTCTGAAGTTTTGCAGCGCACGAATATGTCGCTAGGGAACGGTTTGGGTCCCCTGGCGGACCGCGTATTTCGGATCGGCCATCTCGGCGACTTCAGCACCGCATCCATGCTCGGCACCCTTGCCGCGGTCGAGCTAGGACTGAAGGCACGCGGTATTCCCTATGGAAGGGGAGGCGTGGACGCGGCCGGCGACATACTTCTGGGTAACTCCTCGCCAATCGCCGAATCCGCCTAAACGGGTCCCAGCTGCCGAAGAGCAGCGTAGCCCAATAACAACGACAATCGGGAGCGAGACCATGGCCCTCTTCGAGGAGACCAATCCCACGGCATCCGAAAAGGCGCACTCACGACCGCACGTCACTGCCCATGCGCTTGTCAGTACACTGCTTTGTGTCCTGTTCGCGATCATGTACCTCGATCGGGTAAACATCTCCGCCGCGGCTGCATCCGTGAAGACTCATTTTGGTCTCACTAACACCGAAATGGGCCTGACCTTCAGCGGATTTTCGTGGGCCTATCTGGGGTCGGTTCTTTTCGGCGGATGGGGTGCCCGGAAGTACGGGGCCAAATCGACCCTTGTAGTTTGCGTGATCGTTGTAGGTCTCGGAACGATCGCTACCGGTCTCGCGGGAGGTTTGATCACGCTTTTCATGGCCAGGTTGATCGTTGGTCTGGGGGAAGGACCTGCATTTCCTGCCGCGACCCAGGCCATGCGAAACTGGTATCCGCCCCACCGCTTCGGATACATCCAGGGAATTACACATAGCGCCTCCCGGCTCGGGGCTGCGCTTGCCCCTCCCATCGTGGCCATGCTCATCATCTGGACGGATTGGCGCGTCTCCTTCGTGATTTGCGGAGTTGCCGCACTGATATGGTCCGCGGCATGGTGGGTCCTCTTTCAGGATGACCCGAGAACCCATCCGAAAGTCGATCCGAAGCGTCTCGAGGATTTGAGCGTTACCCTTCCGAACAGATCGGCGAAAACACCCCTTCTCGCCCTGACGAAGAGGATGTTCCCGGTCACGATAGTGATGTTTGCCTATGGATGGACCTATTGGGTGTTCGTCTCCTGGCTTCCCCTCTATTTTGCCAACAGACATGGTACGGACCTGAAGAGCTCGGCTCTACTCACGAGCGCGCTCTTTTTTGCCGGCTTGATCGGCAATACCGTCGGAGGCGTTGTCTCCGACCGGCTGCTGAAACGGACAGGCCGCAACAGGTTCGCACGCTGCAGCGTTATCTTGGTTTCGCTACTTGGGGCTGCCGCCTTCATTTTTCCGGCGATGTTCTTGGATGATCTTCGTGTCGTTGTGCCGCTGCTTGCTGCCGCGATGTTCTTTCTCGAGCTGACGATCGCACCAATGTACGCGATTCCAATGGACATCTCGAAGGAATACGCAGGGCTCGGCAGCGCTTACGTCATCATGGGCGTCGGCATTTCCGGCATTATTTCGCCTGTCACGTTCGGATGGCTCATCGATCTGACCGGTAATTGGGACGTGCCGTTCGCGACCGGAATCGCGGTGCTCCTGTGCGGCGCGTTGGCCGTGGTTCTGCTTCGGCCGGACCTGCCGCTCGGTGATTCCGGAGAAGCGTGCAGCGCACCCGACCCAGTCCTGCGCCGATAAAACGCGATAAATGCTGAGGCAACCCTGATGTCGAACTATAATATCCTGATCCTGGGCGCGTCCTATGGTTCGCTGCTGGCATCCAAACTTCTGTTTGGTGGTCATTCGGTGAAGCTCGTCTGCCTTCCCGCCGAAGCCGATCTGATAAATTCAGAGGGCTTTCGGGTCCGACTGCCGATACGCGGCCGAACCGACCAAATCGAACTGGATTCCCGCAGGCTCCCGGGCAACGTGTCCGCAGCAGGTGCCGGCGAGATCAATCCGTCAGACTACGATCTGGTTGGCTTGGCAATGCAGGAGCCCCAATATGGATCTGCCGGGGTGCGCGAGCTGCTTGATGCCATCGCCAAATCTCGTGTCCCATGCATGTCCATCATGAACATGCCGCCGCTGCCCTACATGAAACGTATCCCTGGCTTGAACTCCGAAACACTGAAATCGGCCTATACGTCGCCCGAGGTGTGGGACAATTTCGATCCAGCGGCACTTACGCTTTGCAGCCCCGATCCCCAGGCAATACGCCCGCCGGACGAGAAGGCGAATGTGCTGCAGGTGACGCTGCCTACGAATTTCAAAGTCGCCCGCTTTGACGTCCAGCAAGGCAACCACATTCTCCGGCGGCTGGAGGGAGAAATCGACGCTATCCGCTTCGATGTCTCTGGCGAGAGCATCGAGTTGCCCGTCAAGCTGCGCTTTCACGATTCAATCTTCGTCCCGCTGGCCAAGTGGGCCATGTTGATGGCCGGCAACTACCGTTGCATCACGGAAGACGGAATGCAGAACGCCCAGCAGGCCGTGCATCGCGACCTGTCCGCATCGCGGTCGATCTACGATTTCGTTGTCGATGTGTGCATCGAGCTTGGCGCATCTCACGAGCAGTTAGTACCATTCAATAAATACGCCGCGGCAGCTGCAAGTCTCTCGCGGCCTGCGTCGGCCGCCCGAGCGCTCAACAACGGCGCTATCAATATTGAGCGTGCAGACAAGCTCGTCCAACTTGCAGCCAGGCAGAAGGGAATGACGCATCCAGCCCTTGACGACATCGTAGCTCTGGTCGATCGACGATTGGAGGCCAATCGCAAGGCAAAGGTCGCTGCGGCCTGAGGCGAAGGAACGGAGGTGCCCAAGCTGCCAAAGCGATATGGCCATTTCGTGTATGCCGCTATTCAATCCGGCGCCACGACCGCAATAACCGCCGCCGTCGCAAGTTCTGATTCTGGTGGAACGTTTCTGGCCCACTAGTTTCAGTCATGGCTGGTCTCTTGGCCCCTTATGACTGCGATTTGTTCTGTTGGCGGCTCCGATTATCACAGGCTGACGCTATCGCTGTTGGCGGACGAGGTAGGCCGCGCTCTTCGATAAGGATGCGTTGAGCCATGAAGCACATGGCTGCAAATGGCGAGTTATCGCTACAAGCTACAAGGAGATAGCAACGATGATCGATCTCTACTATTGGACGACTCCCAACGGGCACAAGATTACGATGTGCTTGGAGGAGACCGGACTGCCTTACGAAGTACGTCCGATCAATATCTCCAAAGGCGAGCAGCTGAAGCCGGACTTTGTGGCCATTTCGCCAAACAACAGAATTCCAGCGATCGTCGATCGCGACCCGATGGTCGGTGGAAAGCCGATGTCAATCTTTGAATCCGGGGCCATCTTGAACTATCTGGCCGAAAAATCGGGAAAATTGCTGCCCCTCGAAACCCGGAAGCGCTATGCCGTGTTGCAGTGGTTGATGTGGCAGATGGGCGGGCTTGGACCGATGGCCGGCCAAAACCACCATTTCTCGGGCTACGCTCCCGAAAGCATTCCGTACGCCATCGACCGCTATGTCAATGAAACGAATCGTCTCTACGGTGTCCTGAACAAGCAGTTGTCAGATCGGGAATTCATCGCCGGCGAATATTCCATCGCCGATATCGCTTGCTACCCCTGGATCGTTCCTCACGAGCGGCAACGGCAGAAGCTCGAAGACTTTCCACATCTGAAACGCTGGTTCTCTTCGATAGAGGAGAGGCCCGCCACGTTGCGAGCTTACGAGGTCGTCAGACAGGTAAATCCGACAAACGCGCCGACGGTCAACGAGGAATCGAAGAAGGTTCTGTTCGGCCAGGTGGCGGCGAAAGGCTGAGCGTCGCGCGCAAACGCGCCCGCCGGCGCCCCGTCAGGTCATCTCGTGGAGCCGAGTTTGTGCTGCCAGGCGTGCTGGCTTACGCCATCGTGCGCGAGATGGCGCTGGGCCTTGAAGTGGTGCTCGCCGATGGCCGAATTCTGAATGGTCTGTCGAAGTTGAAAAGGACAACACCGGTTACGACCTGCGCAGTATCTTCATCGGTGCCAGAAGGATCATTGGACATCAGGGCGGCTCGGCGCGCGCTTGTTGTTGCGGACGACGCGGGCGCTGACGCTGACCGCGGAAGGCCGCGCCCATCTCGGCGCGGCCCGCCGCATTCTCGCCGATCTCGACGAAGCCGAGCAGGCGATCTCCGACCAAGGTTCGCCGCGCGGCCGGGTTCGGGTCAGCGCTGCGGTGTCCCACGGACTTCTTTGCATTGTGCCGTTGCTCGGCGATTTCGTGCGCCGTTAGCCGGCAACTCGGACCTCAGGGAGCGCAGGCCTTGCCGCACGGCGATGCCCGCTCCAGCAGGAACGCACGGATCTGATTGATGACGCCGGTGCGCTGACCGACTAATCGCTCGCGCACGCGGTGCAGCGCCTGCAGGTCGAGCTGGTCGGCGGTCTTGGTTGCGTCGAACTTCATGGTCGGGCGTTGGGCCGCCTCGGCGATGGCTTCCGCATCTCGGAAGTCATTCTTCTGTCCGTTCGAATAGGGCGCACGTATTTCGCCGGCATCAAGCGGGCGTCGTGGCCAAGCATTTGCAGCTTGCGACTGAGGTGATGCGCGCCGACGGAGGCCTCCATGCCGATCAAGCACGGTGGCAGGTTGGCGAGCCGCGTTTCCACCTGGCCGCGCGACCTCTTCTGCCGCAGCACGATGGCGCCGCGCTGATTCTGGCCAATGATGTGGAAAGAGTTCTTGCCGATTTCGATGCCGATGTCGGCGGGCGAAGCGTCGAGTTTCTGAGACAAGGCGTGCTTCTTGTCTTGGGCGCCCTTGCCAGCTTCTCGTACCGGCAGGGCCGGAGCACGGCCGGACCATTCCATTCTGATGTCCCCAGTCAAGCACACAGCGCACGGTTTCTCATCTCCACGAGGACTCATCGTGAAGTTCTTGTGCCGATGGATCGTGCAGAGGAGAAGGCGGGACTCAAAGACGTCGGTGAACAGGCTCTGATGCGCGGGTTGGATACCGCATTTCCGTTTTTTCGTCTGGGGCTGTCCCTGGTCTAGCGTCGGGCGTCGATCGGATGATCGGCCACATAATGGATTTCAGGATTTCCCCTGCCGTGGTCCCGCCTTCACTTCTGCACGATTAATGTCTGCGACTGCCCCCTGATCTTGATTGCAACAAAAGGGGGCTGTGGGCCGGTTGCGGATTCCGATCGATGTCGCCCAGGATTCCGAGATGATCTCGCCCACCATTCCGATTTGAAGTCGCCCACCCGTTCCGAAATGATGTCGCCCACCATTCCGGGATGATGTCGCCCGGGTGACGAG
>NZ_JBIXJX010000028.1:0-76758 GCF_052871955.1 Bradyrhizobium sp. CAR08 | reverse complement strand
GCCTCCAGCCCGGCCAGAATTTCCTTGATGCGGTCGATCGAGGACAGGATCACCGTCACCGCCTGCCCCGTCACCGGCATGCCGTCACGGAATTTTCCCATCAGCGTCTCGCCGGCATGCGCCAGCGCTTCCAGTCGCGGCAATCCGAGGAAGCCGCACGTGCCCTTGATGGTGTGGACCAGCCGGAAAATGTTATCCAGGATCTTGGCGTTGTTCGGCTCCTGTTCGAACTTCACCAGCTGATTGTCCACGGTGTCCAGGCTCTCGCTGGTTTCCGTCAAAAACTCCCGCAACAGATCATCCATGAAAACAGGCCTTCATACAGGGAGGGCGCGCACACAAGACGTGATGCGCCAATTCGGAATGGGGCCAGCTTCACCGCAAAGCGTTTAATAATGGTTGAGTATGTGGAAAAGAACGGAACCAACAAAGAGATAAGGCGCTCCGGACAAGCCGAAGCGCCTCGTAAAGATTCGATTAACGTTTGAGAGCGGCGGCGTGTCTACGACGCGATAATGGTGATGGCCTCGCCTTCGTGCGCGAGCCTCACGGTCAGCCCGCAAGCCTCTGCCAACAGCCGCGTATAATAAGGCTGGATCGCATGTGCATCCGCAGCCGGGCCGCGCTCGCCGCTCAGGAGCTCGGAGATGTTCTGCGGCAGGCGCGCATTATGTCCGGTCGCGGTGATGCGGAAGCTCATGGTCTCGCCCTCGCCGATCGGATCGATCGTCAGCGTGCCGCCGCGCGGGATCGTGTGCTGCGAAACGACCAGCATGTTGAGCAGCAGCTTGACGCGATTCTTCGGCAGCAAGATCCGCGGCAGATTCCAGGTGATCGAGCACTTGCCGTCCTCGATGTGGCCGCGCGCCATGGTCTGGGCATCGCCGAGATCGATCTGCGCGCCGGACGAGCCGGCCGCACCAAAAGCGAGGCGGCAGAACTGAAGGCGAGCGGAGGCGGTTTTCGCGCTCTTGCGTATCAAGTCGAGTGCGAACTCGCGGTCGTCGGGCTTGGGATCGTCGTCGAGCACTTCGAGCCCATTGACGATGGCGCCGACAGGGCTGATGAGATCGTGGCAGACCCGCGAGCACAGCAGCGCAGCGAGTTCGAGCGCATCTGGAGCGGTGGCGGTAGCGGGTGACGAAGCGTCAGACATAAAGGGTTCCTGGAATTGCACGGCGCGGACGCGGCGAATCAAGCATGCTTGACGAATGCCGCAGGTTCTAACATTCGCTGGCACGTGGCAGCTAGCTTGCGATCGGTTCGAAGCGGCCCTAATGCCGCGGCGAATCACTCGCTTAGGGATGGAATTGCCGATGAATGAGGCATGCAGGTGAAGCGGATCATCGACGGCGCGGCCGCCTCCCACCTGATGGAGCCGCTCACCGCCCTGGTGGTGAAGGCGGGCGAAGCCATCCTCGCGGTCAACCGCGCAGCGATGCGGGTCGACGGCAAGCAGGACGGCTCGCCGGTGACCGAGGCCGACCTTGCGGCCGACCGCATCATCGCGGACGGGCTGGCACAGCTTGCGGGCGACATCCCGACGCTCTCGGAAGAGCGGACCCAGCTCGCCTCGCCGCCGTTCCGCGCCAGCTTCTTCCTGATCGACCCGCTCGACGGCACCAAGGAGTTCGTCGCCGGGCGCGACGAGTTCACCGTCAACCTTGCCCTGGTGACATCGGGCGTGCCGCTGCTGGGCATCGTCAGCGCGCCGGCACTCGGGCTGCTCTGGCGCGGCATCGTCGGCCGTGGCGCCGAGCGCGTCGGGTTCGACGGCGCAACCATCGGCGCTGCCGAGCCGATCCATACCCGCAAGCTGCCGCCCCTGGGCGAACCCTGGATCGCCGCGGTGAGCCGCTCGCATGGAGATCCCCGAACCGAGGCGTTCATCGATCATCGCCCCAGCGCCGTCAGAAAGGCGGTCGGCTCGGCCGTGAAATTCGGACGGATCGCGGAAGGCAGTGCCGACATCTACCCCCGCTTCGGGCCCACTTGTGAATGGGACGTCGGGGCCGGCTACGCGGTCGTGACCGCGGCCGGCGGCAGCGTGACCGACGGCAAGGGCGGCGCGCTCCGCTTCGGCGAGCGGCACGATGGCGGCTTCATCATCCCGGAGTTCATTGCTTGGGGTGACCCGCAGGCGGCAAGACTCTGAGGTCGTAAAGGGGCCTACTGGCTGAGCTTGTCCTGGAGGGCGGGCCAGCGCTTGCCCACCTCATAGAGGAAGCGCTCGGGATTGGCGGCGAAGGCGTCGCGATTGGCTTCCCGGCTGAACAGATAGAGCCGCTGCGCCGCGATCGCGAAGAAGCGGGGGTTACCGGCGATGATGACGCCGCGGGCGATATCGACCGGATCGTAGCCGCCGAACTGCGGCCCGTAGACCTCGGGATGGGCGAGGAAAGACGCCCGGTTGCCCTCGTTCCGAAAGCGCCAGACGGCGCCCCACAGGTTCGCCTCGAACTCGGCCGTCCCCTGCACGGCCGTGCCAGCGACGAAATAGGCCACGGGGTCGAAGCCCTCGATCGCCACGCCACTGAAACGGTTGACGACGATCCGCTCGGTGGTGGCCGCCTGCGCCGGCAACCCCGCGCAGAGGATCCAAATGCCCGACAGCATGCAGACCAGAAGGCCGATCAAGGCAATTCCGGGGCGCAAAGGGCTGGCTTCCTGCCGTTGTGCCGTCATAGTTGCTGCGGATAACATCCGAGTCGAGGGGACATCCGGCGCAACCTAGAGCCGCGCCTGTTGGCGCCAGGTTAAGGAAGCGACCGGATTCGATACCAGGGGTTCTTTTATGACTTTCGCATCACGCCTTGCCGCAGTCGCGCTTGCCGCGATGGTCGGGTGGATCAGTCCGGCTTCCGCCCAGCAGCCGCCGCCGCCCGACTTGCCGCCGCCGCAGCGGACCCAGACGCCCAGCACCTATGGGCCGGACGAACTCGTGAACGCCGGGCATCGCTTCTTCGGCAACGTCTCGCGCGGTCTCGCCTCGATCATCGAGAAGGCGGTCAGCCAATGGGGCCTGCCCAACGGCTATATCCTCGGTGAGGAAGGGTCCGGCGCTTTCGTCGCCGGCCTGCGCTACGGCGAAGGCACGCTCTACACCAAGAACGCCGGTGACCTCAGGGTGTACTGGCAGGGTCCCTCGCTCGGCTTCGACTGGGGTGGCGACGGCGCGCGCACCATGACGCTGGTCTATAATCTGCCCGCCACCAACGCGATCTACCAGCGCTTCGCCGGCCTCGACGGCTCGGCCTACATCATCGGCGGCTTCGGCATGACGGCGCTCACCGCCAACAACATCGTGCTGGTGCCGATCCGCTCGGGCCTCGGCCTGCGGCTGGGAGCCAATATCGGCTATTTGAAATTCACCCCGCGCGCGACCTGGAACCCGTTCTAGCGTTCCGCTTTCCCCTCCGGCGACGGATCAAGGTTAACGACATGTCGGGGCTGGCTTTTTGCCGGCCCCGCATGCAATGTCCTTGGTAAATTTTTCCTTAGCTTTGGGAGTTCTGGCCCATGGTCGAACCGATCATGTACCTGGCGATCGGTTTCTTGCTCTCGATGCTGTGCGGGCTCGCGATCGTGCCGCTGGTGCATAACCGCGCCGTGCGCCTGACCACGCGCCGGCTCGAGGCCGCCACGCCGTTGTCGATGGCCGAGATCCAGGCCGACAAGGACCAGCTCCGCGCCGAGTTCGCCATGTCGGCGCGACGGCTGGAGATGAGCGTCGACCAGCTCAAGAACAAGACCACGAGCCAGCTCGCCGAGCTCGGCAAGAAGAGCGACGCCATCAACCGCATGAAGATCGAGCTCGGCGAGAAGAACGCCACGATCTTCGCGCTCGAAGCGCGCGAGAAGGCGGTGAAGGAGCAGCTCCGCGCCACCGAAGAGGAATTCAACACCAAGACCGCAGCCCTGCGCGCCGCCGAGCTCGCGCTGACCGACAAGCAGGGCGAGCTCGCAAAGATCAATTCCGAACTGTCCGACCGCTCGATGATGGCGGAGAGCCGTCAGGTCGAGCTGGTCGCGGTCCGTGCGCAGATCGAGGAGCTGAAGCACCGCGTCGGCGACGCCGAAAAGGAATTTGCCGCGACACAGGCGCGGCTGGCGCAGGAGCGCACCGAGTCCGAGACCGCTTCGCGCGAGCTCGGCGACGCCCGCGGCCGCGTCGAGAATCTGAGCCAGCGCGTCACCGACCTCGATCGCCAACTCATCGTGCAGGTGAAAGAGGCCGAGATGTTGTCGGGCCGCGTCGGCGATCTCGAGGGACGCCTTGCCACGCAGGGCAAGCTGCTCGCCGAACGCGACTATGAGAACAACCAGCTCCGCCAGGCCAACGAGGCCAATGAGCGCATCATCAAGGAGCTGCGCGTTGAGATCGCGGCGTTGAGCGGCGGCAAGTCCTCGGCCGCAATGGAATCGATCCGCGCGGAAAAGACCGCGCTCGAGGAGCAGCTGCGCACCGCCCGCGACGAGCGCGCCAAGCTCCAGCGCGACATCAACGCGATCCAGCAACAGGCCGAGAGCTCCTGGGCGACCGAGCGGATGGAGAACGCGCTGCTGCGCGAACGCATCAACGACATCGCAGCCGAGGTGGCCAAGCTCGCGATGCAGCTCGAAGGGCCGAACTCGCCGATCGAGGCCCTGCTCGCGGCGGAGGCCGGCCAGCCGCCGAGGCCGGCGCCACGCCCGGCCAACGACGCCCCTGCCAACGGCACCGCCGCAGGCACCCTGCCCGAAGGCGGCGGAACACTGGCCGAACGCATCCGCGCGCTCCAGGCCCACGCCTCCCGCGCCCGCCAGCAGGGCGCGTAAGCGGCCCCAAGATGGTCTGACCGCCGAATTGCGGGTCCGGGGGAAGGTTTTCCGGCCCGGCAGCGCCTCGAAACTTGACACCTTCGGCCTGCACTTCTAAATCGCGGGCTCCAAAGCATCGGCGGCCGAAACTCGGGTCGCCTGCATGATGGTTTCGGGTGCATAGCTCAGCGGGAGAGCGTTCCCTTCACACGGGAGAGGTCCAAGGTTCGATCCCTTGTGCGCCCACCATTAGTCCCATAACTACAACGACTTATCGGGTTGCTTCCCCCGCATTGTGCCCCGAAAAGTCTGGGGCATAACAGGGGCACGTGGCAAAAAAGATCGTCCCTCTACCTTCGGCCGCCGCTCCGACCCCGACGGCGAAAGCTCGTTAGTGTTTCACGACGAGAGACTTTCCAACCTCACAGCGACGGCATGGCACTGTCGGCATCATCGAAGAGCGGTTCGATTGTTCCTGCCCATGGGCCATTTGGTTTGACGTGGTGGCCGTTGGTGATCGCGCCGAATTGCTTTGGTGGCGCTCGAAGCGTCTTACCGTCCCATGCAATTCTTGTGACACTGCCGTCTTTGTCTTTCCAAAGTTCGGACAGACCGCGTGGCCACCAGTGGTGCAGAGCGGACTTAAGAGGCTTACCATTCATGCCGACGGTTCTGGTCTTTCCGACCATGGCAGATCCTAGCCTTGGAGTTTCCGTGCCGCTTCCGCGTGTGGCATCAGGAACGCGGCGAGCGTCTCGACGACGCCCTTTAGAGCACCCGGATCGATTGCGACGTCCTGGATGAAAGCTGTCCATTGCTGGATCTTGGTCGGGTCGTTCGCGAAAGTCTCGCTGAGAGCGTCTGGCCGCTCAGTTGGAATCTGTGTCTTTCTGCGGTCGAACGTAGCGCGTATTGCGCGAGCGAGCCGGTTATCCTTGAATTCATAAGTACGCGCCAGAACCCAGATATCGTAAAAGTCTTTCAAACGCGTATTGGCGAGTCCAAGATGGACCATCGCCTGGAGTTTCTCCGCGATGACCGTCTCCGGCGGATAGGCTCGCAGCTTGGGAGCCGGTTGATCGAGCAACGGCCGAAGCTCGATTTGATTGAGTCCAGGCTCGGTCGCGCCGCCATAGCCGATATCAACGACGATACGCACGCGAGCCCCATCAATCGTCGCGTAGCATTTGAGGCGGAGCCCGCTATATCCTGAATCGTCGCGAACCGTGTCAACCTCGAGGGTGCCTGTGTCGAACGTCACGCCATCGTCGGCTTGGATGGAACCAATTTCCCTGAAAAAGCCGAGTGTAAGCTGCGGATCGCTCTCGCCAAATCCAAGCAAATCAAGATCCCGGGTCGGCCGGTGCGGATCGTCGAGCCAGTGGCGCAGCAGCATCGCGCCTTTGAGGACGAACTTGTCCTTGTAATTGCTGATGCTGAGCCGGTAGAGCAATCTGCCAAGCGCATACTGCGTGAGCAGGAGATCGAACGGCTCGTTCCGCTCTTTCGCAAGGTTGAGCAGACGGGCGCGGACCGAAGCCGGGACATTCTTCAGCGGCTTACGCATTGACAGTCAGCGTCTCAAGGCGCGGCTGAACGATTTTTTCCCATATGCCGGCCTCGACGGCGTACTTTGCGATTTCGGACGGTGTCGCTTTGCGTAGCCTGAGCGCGTCTTTCATCGCTTGCGTGGCATGTGCGAGACCTGCGGGCGCGTTGTAGAAAGCCTTCTGACGTTGGCCGCTCTTGAAGAGATCAACGATCGTTTTGGCCGGCACATAGATCGGTACTGAGACCCCTTCGATGGTGTGACGCTCAATGCCCTTGTCGAACTCCTTGGGACCAATTCGCGCGATCTCAATGCGGGGGTTCGTGATCTTGGGTCGCCAGTCGCGCGGGCCAATCGCCATCCACACATAGGGAGGGATACGGTCTGTCAGCTCATGAAAGGCGAGCGCGGAGTCGTAACAGATGACGCCGTTGGGAATGAGTTTCGCGGCAACGGCGAGTGAGTGGTTGCCATCCAGCTGGGCATCAGGGAGCTGGTAAAGGCCGCGACTGAGTTGATTGACCGCAGCCTTTTGCTCCATTCGGGAAATGGTTGCGGCCGTGATTCCTTCCTCGAGGAATTCGGAAAGCCGCATCATTCCCCGCTTCTGGAGAAGCGAGATCGCCCTATCCTCTTGGCGCTGCGGTTCCTTTCTCATGGAACCTATATGATACAAAACCTTGCAAATGTCAGGATATTGCGCGATGATATGTATCTTTTATTCTCATATCCTATTTGAAACTAATGGAGTTTATTCATTCTCTGGCCTGGTAATTTATCTTACAAAGGGGAATCAACCTAACGTGCTCAGCCCTACTGCCGGATCGGGCTCCTCAAAGACAACATGATCATCCTCAATGGAGAAGGACCGCTGCGTTGCGATTCCCGAGGGCAGCCGTGTGGTGTAGCAGCGAACTAGCCAAGCTTCTCGAGCTTTCGGCCGAGATCCAAAAGCCGCCGGGTACGGCAAGGCTTCGCAGTTTAATAAAACAATTGTTCCCGTATGATTGTTAGCTTTTAGCGAATCGACGAGGCACGCGGTGCAATGCGTTGTGAGTTTACCGGCACGTTCGATTAATATCTCTTCATTTGAAGGTGCATTGCGCCATTCGTGCGGATCTCACGAGCCAGGAACGTACAATGTCGTCTTTGATTTTCCCGTGGCTGCAAGATTATGGTCGACGCCGCGATACGGTTGCTGTCGCTTGCCAATCAACTCGCCTCGACGACGCGGCGTGTCTGTTTGAACTTCGAAGAAGGCGAAGCGGGCACGATGGGCTACCTCAATCGGATGGGCTTTTTTGACCATCTCTCCGACCAGGTGGAGGTCATCCCTGCCTGGCCAGATTACACTGCAGCTCAGATACATCGAGGTGGCAATAAAGCGCTCGTCGAAATCGCCCGAATCAACAAGGATGAACGCGACAACGATCTGCCGACCCGATTGACGAACGCGCTTATGGTGTCGTGCCGAGATCGGGAGGATTCGTCCGCGCTCGAAGGAGCGGCATGGACTATCTTCGCCGAGCTTATCGACAACATTTTTGCTCACAGCGACACCCAACTGGATGGGTATCCCTTGTTTCTCCCGGCCCTAGATGAAACCTTTGCGTTCAACAAAGACGGCGCGATCAGTCAAGCTCGCGTCATCCTGACCGATGGCGGGATCTACGACAATCTTGGCCTTGGCTGTCTCTGGCCGGACCGTTCGCGTGATGTCAGCCTGAATGTCGTTTCCGTCGATACAATTATTTGCTGCTCTGCAGGCTATGGCTTACGCCAAGAACCGCCGAGCCAATTCCTTCCGGCTCGCATGTTGAGCGTTTTCAGCACATTATTTGACCGTGCCCAGAATGCGTCGATTCATCGGCTTCACGACGCGCAGCGTTTCGGACTGATCAAAAATTTCATCTTTCCATATCTCGGGCAACTCGATCGCCAATTGCCCAACCCTCCTCCGGATTTGGTTCGCCGGGAGGAAACTCATTCGTATCCTACGAACTTCAACGCAATGCCGGTCGATTGGATAGATCGACTAAGCCGGCGCGGCGAGCAGCTCACAATCTGTCTGGCGCGCGCGTACTTGCCGCATCTCCTCAATCATCCGTCAAAATTGAACCGCGCTCAAACTACCTAGGAGCGTGCCATGCTGCGCGGAGCCGCCGACAGGGTTTGGGAGTCATGTCAAAGTTGTGAGTCCAAACGTCGCGCCTCAACCGCACCAGTCTCGCACTAGAATAACGCGAACGAAACGCCGCAAACGCGATCGAACTCGAACGACCGCAGCAAAATCAACAAAGCTGGTCGATAGGCCGGCGCCCATAACGGCCTGGTTTCTGGTTCGAGTCCTGCGAGCACTTATCGGAAATTCGCCCGGGCTAGATTTTTGACTTGAAATGTTAGGCCCACGGAATTCAGGCGGCCGGAGGGCGTGGCCTGCGACCCACGCCAACGCTCCCGAACGAAAGCAGCAAGTGACAAGCGGATGCGAGCTAACGTCAACTTCCGCATCAGGAGACGAATGGAATCCGTGGCGCCTACACCCATGCCGCCGAATTCAGGCAAGAGCGCCGTGCTGTTGATGCAGTGGTGGGAGCACGGTCGTGTCATCAAAATGAGTGCCTGAGGAAATGCGCGTTCAAAGTGGTGTTGCCCCCTTAAATCGCGCGTCCACTAGTTCGACATATTGGTGTCAAGGAGCGCCAAAAGTGAGCGCACCACTACTGGTCGCCGACGTCCGATCGTTGTCGTGACGATACGCCCAGTTCCTATCAACCCGTAAAGCTTCGTGCGTCCCAAGCCCGTCACTACGCATGCATCGTCAATCCTGCAGCTGAGCCGCTGGGCGAATGGCATCGTACTCGGTTCTGCGGCATTCGGAGCGGATAGATTGACTTATGACTGTTGTCCGCCAGTTTTCTCTCGTCGATTATGTCTCACGTGGCCCTCCTATTCGCACAAAACTCGACAGGACAAGAGTTGATTGTGCGACGAGCACCGTCAATGCGAACAGCCTCTTTTAGCCTGCGGCTTTGAAGGCGCCATTATGTCGTACGCTTGAACGCTGCGTGATAGCTCGCCACTAGATGGGCTTCTTTTCTGCTCAGCCTTCCAGGATATTCCTCTGGTCAACCCCCAATTGCGGTTGCCCAGCTGAAGTCGTAGTGAGCGCTCAACAACTTCATCGCGACAACAGCGACGAGAAGGGAGATGATTTGCAACAGCGTTCTGGTCGAGAACACTCTATTGAAGAGTGTCATAATCCGCCTCTAGCGCTGGTGACCGAGCCGGATTCCAAGCTTGAGCGCCTTTTGGCGCAGTGAGCCTTCGGAGCGCTTTGTGAGCTTCGCGATTTTTGCAACGGGTGTCTTTGCTTTCGAATGAGCGCGCAGCTCTTTCACGTCAGCCTTTGTGTATTCACGACGCACAGTTTTCTTCTTTGTAGGCGACTTCTTTGCGTTCTTCGCCACTTTTAGCTCCTCGATTCGAGAGTGGGCGTACTAGCACAGCCGCATTGAGGCGCAACTCTCGATCAGTTGACTCTATATCTTGGTCCGGGCGCGCTGCACGCAAGTGAGCCAGCTCACAGTTGGTCTCACGCAATCTGTGATATAGATTGGCTTTTGGCGCACTTTTGGGGATGGTGTGAATGCCGAAGAATATTGTGATCTTTTCCGACGGCACAGGTCAGGCCGGCGGCATCAATTTCGAGGAAGCACGGACGAACGTTTACAAGCTCTACCGCGCCTGCCGCGTCGGCCCGGACACGAAGGTCGAACCATCCGAACAGGTCGCCTTCTACGATGCCGGTCTCGGTTCTGCGTCCGATGGCGGTCATTTCAAGATTGGCTGGATGCGGTGGCTATACAATCTCGCCAGCATGGCGACGGGCCTCGGGATCACTCGGAACATTGTCGATTGCTACGCCGCGATCATCGCCCTGTATGAGGAAGGCGATCGGATCTTCCTGATCGGTTTCAGCCGGGGTGCCTACACGGTCCGATCGGTTGCCGGCGTCATGACCTATTGCGGTGTCCCGCGCCACATGCCCGACGGCTCGCCCTTGCGCCGCGACCCAAAGAGCATCCACAAGCTGGCCGAGCATGCGGTCAAGGATGTCTATCAATTCTGTCCATCCTACTCGCGCAAGATTCTTGGATACCGGCGGTTCCTGCTGGAGACTCGAGATGCAATCGCCGCACAATTTAGACAGCAATACGGCAGTACGACCACCGTCAACGGCGCCGAGCACGCGAACGTCTTTCCCTACTTCATCGGCGTATTCGATACCGTCGCCGCCCTCGGCCACAAATATCTGGGCACAGCGCTCGTGGCCACCGGCATTGCGCTACTGATCGGGTTGCACTGGCTCGGTGGCTTCCTTCAGCCGATCTTCCCATGGGCCGGATGGGCGACCTGGATTCTGAGCTACCTCGGCATCGCCACAGCGCTGATTGTCTTTCTCATGAACTATCTCAAGGTCGCGCCGCCCTTGACCGGCTACGGCTTCCTTAAACGTCTCCGGACTCTGCATTTCGCTCCGCCGAAGCACAAATTCTACGACACGACCCTTAATTCCAATGTAGGCTACGCCAAACATGCGATCTCGATCGACGAGAACCGCGGCGATTTCAAGCGCGTCGGCTGGTCGCCTACGGCCGACAAGCAAGACAAACGAGACGCGCACGGCAATCTTTACTTCGAGCAGGTCTGGTTTCCGGGCGTGCACGCCGACGTCGGCGGCGGCTATATCGAGAACGAGGCTCGGCTCTCAGACGTCGCGCTCAACTGGTTGCTCGCCGGAGCTTCGCTCATTCCGGGCGGCTTGAAACACGACGGCAGTGTGCTACGGCTGTCGCCCAATCCCGCGGGTCCCCAGCACAATGAGCAGGCGGGAGGCTTCCTCAAGGCCGGGGTTCGTGACCTGCCGATCGACCCCGAGACGGACGAATCGAGATCACCGATGCACAAATCGGTCTATCGGCGTTTCGAAGCAGCGTCCGTTCTTCTCTACGATCGCATGGCGGCCTACCGCCCGGACAACATGACGGTCCACGTCGACTTCAAGCATTACTTCGATGGGAGCACGGCGCAGCTGCCCCAATGCGTCGCCGATGACATTGAAAAGAAGTGGGAAGATGCCGGCCATGTCGGGCGGCTCTGACCCAGATACAACATTGAGGAAGCGGTTCTGTCGGGCGGCCTTCGAGACGCCTTTGGCCTCCGCGGAGACGAGGAGAGCACATCACAATGCCGAGCGTGGACTCGCCGCCCGGCCGTCAAAAACACCGTTTGAAAAACCGTTTTAGGTTCGGCCTTCTCAAACGGTTTCTCTCGCTAAGGTCTTGATTTGTTTGGTGGGTGGACCAGGGCTCGAGCCTGGGACCCGCTGATTAGGAATCTGCCGTCGATGCCGGAGGATTGCCCCGCAAGCCATGCAATCTAGACGTTCCGCCTATTCCACGTCCGGGCGGTCCTCAGTTACTTTGCCGGCGTGGGTTGGGAGATCGCGCCTATGCCGCAGGGGTTTGTCTGCGTACTCGTTTCACCAAATAGCGATTACATAAAAATCGGCCGCACCGAACGGCCGGTCGCTGAACGCCTTCGAGGAATAAATGGCGGTGAGGCGTACGCTCCCCATGGTCCGTGGGAATTTGTCCGATTTCGTGCATGTCACGGACTGCACCCCAGTAGAGAGCGCGCTTCACCGTCACTTTCGTACCCGAAACGTGGCTCGGCCAACGTGGTGGGATGTTCAACCGGCCGACTACAGCTGCTGAGCGTGCAGTAAGTGTGAGGTTCGACGAGGATTTGCAAAGGCCGAACGCATCGTCGCCCTCCACGGACTTCGGCGCGCAATGGTCGCTTATTGGGCTGATGCTCTGGCCGATCTTCGCGAGAGGAATGCAAAGAGCGCCTACGCAAGGTACCAATCCTACGATGCGGTGTCGCAGTTGCTCGAATATTAAAAGAGCACGAGGCAAGATGGTGGTAGCCGAGCGATGCAGAGATCCTTCAAGGACGGGAGCGCCTTGGGTGGGGCGCCCGCCAGCGCCGGCGGGGCCCGCGCTGAGCCCATTGTCTCTTAAGGTACTTTGTCCTGCCTCAGCCGGTTGGATTGTGCTCGGCGATGTACTTTCGGTTCTCATGGTCGCCACCGTGCGGAAGCTCGGCACACACCTGCTCTGGGACCGTCCATGTTTGCCCTTGCCTGCGGTGAGATCATGAGCTTCCGAAAATCGATCTACGAACCATTGCATCAACGGTTGTTGAGCGCGCGTGGACAAATCGTTGGCTGACCTTCCGAAATGGACGAGATACTTGGGAGAAAGCTTCCGGCATCGGCACACAAATTCACAGCGTGGTGGAGCAACGAAAGCTTCATGAAGGCCGGGCACACCCAAGGATGGGCGTGGATGAATGCGGGATTTCGTGCGCATGCTTCGAGCAAGAACCACGCCGTCGAATTCCGCCGAGCTTGAACGATCCGTACAGCCTAGCGCTCGTCGAAGGTCTTCGCACGCTGGAACAATACGGATTGAAGTCCGGTGATGATCAGCTTGTTTAACGTCTGGCAATTGTCCGGCGACAGGTAAGGAAGCTGCCGCGCCGTTTTCGATTGCTCGATCGCGGCAGAGACCGCGACACGCAATTCATCATCAGTCGGGCTGGTCATCGGTCGACCTCAATGCGATCGCTTGCAGCCTGGCGCCTTTTGAAGCTGACGCAATTGAACCTTCGATGCACCGGTTGAGGGTTACTTCAGCACGGGCGAACGGACCGTTTCGGATCGCTACCTCAATTCCGCTGCGGACGTGATCTTGCGACCCTAGCGATGGAAGTCGCTCGATCACTCTAGTAATTGAGCAAAGACTTTCCCACTCGTCCTACTCGCTCGCCCCCGCTGTTTTTGAAAGCGCTGCAAGCGAGCGTAAACCGATTGGCGGGTGCGGCCTAGCCGTTCGCCGATCTCCTCAGCTGTGGCACCTGCGCCAAAGAGCGAGAGCAATTCCGCCTCTTCGTCCGGCAACCACGGACGTGTCGATGTGCGATCGTTCGTCATTCGCAATGCCTGCAATGCCTAAATGCGCGGCGGCGCTGGCCGCCGCGGCGGGTTGGGAAAGCGAGCTGACCGCTCTGAGCGCGGGGGTGCCGGCAAGCGGCTGGGCTCAGGCGCGCGATTACCGCGCGTCATCCACGCTGCTAGATGAGCGTAGCTTCGCCTGAGAGCCGGAAAGAACCAAGCAGATGGGTCCTCGTGATCCATGCCGCAGAACAATATCCATGAACCATTTAGAAAACATTGCCGGATCCGTAACTGATCGTAAACGATGCGATGGCAACAAACGGCTATGGAAACCGAACGCCCGCTTGAAACGATAGGTGAAGACATCGGTCGGCACGAAAAGCGCAGGCCGCTTTTTAATCAGTATCACCGGCAAATGCTCGATCCTCTTCGTGACCGCGATAGGGTGTCTTCTTCGAAGCTTCCCGATCACCCCGGAACAACGCTCGCTCTTTTACGAAACGGATGGATGGAGCGACGCTCGACGGGCGAAGGTGTCGAGTATCGTATGACCGAAGCCGGTCTGACAGAACTTAGCCGCCCCCGATAACCCGCAAACCGGTGGGAAACGACGAACGTGTCAAAGGCCATGGAACTGATCGTCGCCGGCTACGTGAAGGTGCGGGACCATCGCGCGCTGACGGACTTGCTGGCACATCGTCGCAAGGTGCTCGACCAGCTGCAAGCCGTGTCGGGCATCAACCCAGAAAACGCGGTCAGAGCGATCCAAGATGAACTGGCGGTGATCGAAGCCGGCCTAGACGAACTTAAACCTCCGCCCGATTCGCTGCCTGAGAACGAGTGGGGCTAGCGATGCGCGTTAATAAGATCAATTGGGACAGAATCGGCCGGGTGACGGAGCCGGGTCGACATAAGTGCTTTTTCGGATATCTAAACGTCACGTCAGAGGACATTGAAGTGTGGACGCGTTACCCCGACGCGACGTTCACCTTGATCACCCAAATGGCGGACGAGCGAGCGGTGGGCGAAGATTACCGTCTAGGCGCGTTCGATATCGGCAATCCTGACCAATAGAACGATCCGTCGCGACCTGACGCCGGCGCGGCGGGCGAAGGCTGCCGGCGCCAGAGCTTCCAATTGAGCGCAAGGAACTGGTAACGCAAACGACAAAATGTCGTCTGCGTTCACGACGGCACGGCTTCGAAGACCGGGCAGAACGTCAAGACCGTTCAGCGCGGCGCCCGGCGCGGCGAAAAGCCAGGTCCTGATCTAGACCGCGTCGCCGGGACGAGGCTGGACAAGGGCGCCGAACTGGACGCGCTGGCGTGCTGTCGCCCACAGCAGCGCTTGTTCCAGATTTAACTTTCCGCGGCGACATCAAGCTTAATCCGCGTCTTCGATTGCATCGGAGCTACGGAGCGCTAGCCTCTCTGCACCGGACATTGCCCCGTTCGGGTTCACCATGGCGAGCCCGTCGCGCCAAGATATTCGGCGCGGCGCCTTCGTTTATCCGCCATAGCCGTGCGAGCTTCATTTGGCGAGTAAGCCCGACGATGACCGCTTCGATCTCGTTGAGATGCGACGACAGATCACGAACTTGCGCTCGCAACACTCTGAGAATCTTCTCGTCACATCGCGATTGAACCGCTTCCTGGTGAAGATTGCTTTTCTCTCAGAGCCAAAAGATGCGGCGCACGCTCGACATCTTCACTCTGAATTCGCGCGGACCCTGCAACGTGTTGTAGCGATCGCCGCGCGGGACCAATCCGTCACGCTATCAGGCACCGCCAGGCGGCCCAAGTAACACTAACGCGCGGATGTTCTTGCGCCGGCCGACAGCGGACCCGATGCTGGATGCAGTCGCGAAGTCGTCCTCGTCTCGCGTAACGGCGCCTTCGCGGCGAGGGGTCGCCGCCGTCACAAGTGGCGGCCCCGCCGTGCGGCCTAGTAAGCACGCCGCACTACTCGGGGCAGGGATGGCCGTCTCGGAGAAAAACGGCGGGCAAGCGCGAGCACTGCGGCTTCGTCGGTTTCGAGCGCGATCTTCTGGGAGAGCATCACGTCGCCAACTGCCAGCGGCCGTTCGGGAATGAAACACCACCCGGTCTTAGGTTGTCTTTCTTCATCAGGCTCCAAAACATTGCCCATGGAGCCCTGATAAATTCGTCGTCCGTGAAGAACGCGGCTTTCAGGCTGGAGCGGACTGACGGGTTGGCATGAGGGTGACGAGAATCTGGCACAATAAAAGCCGGATCCATCGGATCAGCCGGCGGAAGTTGTAGCCGACGGCGGCGAGGACAGCGTTGGCAGCATCGCCCTGGCGGTACCAGAGATAGTTTCTGCCCATGCGATGCTCGGCTTTTTGAGATGGCCGATCACGGGTTCGACGGCTGCCCGGCGGCGCAACTGGCGTTTGATGTCGGGTGTGACGCCGCGTTTCTGGCCGGATATGAAGACCCTGAACTTGTGATCTGGCGGTGCATTGTGGCCGCGATATCCTTTGTCGGCGAGGATGCGATCAAGGGTATTGCCGACCAGCGCCTCCATTTCCGGGATCACGGTTTCCAGGGTGTGTCCGTCGTAGGGGTTGCCCGGCATCGACTTCACGTGGGTGACGAACTGGCCGCCCTTGGCGCGGCCGATGGTGGTGGCAACGCTGACCTTGACGCCGAACTCGTAGGGCCGGTGGGCCTTGCCCTTGCCGATGCATTCGACTTCCGGGGCATGCAGGGAATAGACCTTGGGGCCGCGCTGGCGCTGCTGTTGCTCGCGTATGCGCCACGCCAGCATCAGCAACTGGGCGAACGCTGCTTCGAGCCCGCCGTCGCCATCGATCTTGCGGGTGATGTCGCGAATGACGCGGCCGAGCAAGGTGCGCAGCTTCTTCAGCATCCGGTTGGCGCGATTGAACTGCTTGGCGTGGGCATAACGCTGGTGCTGGATCAGGGCGAACTTGCCGACCCGTGTATAGGACTGGCGCAGAGCCACCCCGTGTTGCTTCGCCAGCCGTACCAGTTTCTCGCGTGCCCGGTTCAGCAGCCTGGCATCGTTGGGGAACATCACGTTCTTGGGCTGCACGGTGGTATCGACGATCACCCGTGACAGCTCGGACGGCTTGATCGCCTTGGTCCTGGTGGCGACCGACAGGCTTTCCTGGAGCAGCGCCTGCAACCGCTCCTCGCCCATCCGGTTGCGCCAGCGCGTCAGCGACGAGCGATCGAACACCAGCCGGTGCTGGAAGAACTCCTCGCCGCAGAAGTACTGGTAATAGGGGTTCTCGACCCAGCGCTCGCACAGTACCTCATCGGACAGGTCATAGGTGTGCTTGAGGATCGCCAGCCCCGCCATCAGTCGTGTCGGCAGCGGCGGATGGCCGGGATCGTCCGTGTAGACCTCGCCGAAGCCTCCTTCCAGGAAGCCCCAGTCCACCGTTCGCGCCAGCTTCGCCAGCGGATGCTTCATGTCGATAATCTGATCGAGCCGGGAGCGAAACAGATCCTGCTCGCCCGTCTCCCGTCGTTCCCGTGGCCGCATCTCGTCCTCTCTCGAAGTCGCGATACAACACAGAATCACGAATCAAATTTGCAAGGAATCCCCTTTCGCGCGGCCAGTTTCCGGCAAATTCGATTTCCACAATTCGTCGTTTTAGGATTCCAAATCAACAGCTTGGACATTCTTCACGGACGACAAATTCGATATCGTCACCCGGGGTGAGAGCCCGTGACTTCGAAATAACGCTCGTCATCAAACTGCGCACGCTGATCCGGAGATAGCCAATCGCGCAAAAGACGCCGCGCACGCGCTTCCGGCCCATTTTGCTCGATGAAGCTCCGATCCAGCGAACGCAGGGAGCGCAAACGCGCACTGCTGCCGACGCCGTCGCGTCTGAACAAAAACATTGCTGTGCCCACGAGGGTGGCTAGCCGCCGACGAGCCGCGGGTAGAACAGCGTCTCGTCCGCAGCCGGATCAAATGTCCGTACGGCCTTGAGATCGCCGGCCGGCGTCCGAGTAGCAGCGGTAAATCCTTGGTCTGTCAACTTCTTAAAGCGCCGCTCAGCCTTGGCCAGCCCGTCGGGGTCGGTTTGGTCAAAAAAAATGTCTGCTGTCGCCTGTGTGGTCGATCACGATCTGGGTAGCCATGGAAGAAAACTCCGTAAGTTCTAGCCCTGGCGTGGAAGAACCTCGCGGCGCCGGCTGGTGTTCCTAGTATGGAGGAATTTGCTGTGTTTCCCATTAGGCTCCCTGACCGGCATCGACGAAAACCTGATCCGTCGCGACCTGACGCCAGCGCAGCGCACCGAGCTGATCGCGAAGTGGAAGGCGGCATATGAAGCCGTGCATCCGCGCGCGCACAACTTCTATTCCTGGTTACATCGAGCCCTGCGACCCCACGCTCCGCGAGAATCCGCCACGCGCGAGGGATGAGTCTACGAGATCAAGGCCGACGGCTACCAAGCCCAACTGCATCTGCATGAGGGGGACGCCAAAGTCTAATCGCGTATTCGTCGTATCTCTGACCGCCGGCACCCTGAACCTCTTCGATCTCGCATCCCTGGCCAAGCCTGCCGCCTTCCCAGCTCAGCTCGTCGCCATGCGGCGCATCAGCTGGGTCGTCTTCGCCAAACGGCCGTTCGGCGGCGCCGCGCAGGTGCTGGCCTATCTCGGCGGCTATCCCATCGCGTGGGATCGCCAACAGGCGGCTTAGCCCTCGACGATGATCACGTCACCTTTACCTCGATGGACTACCGCCAGAACGGCGCGACAAAGATCGAGCTCATCCAAAGGATCGAACGCGAGAGCGGCGCCTCGACGATGCTGGCCATCTCCGCTTGGGAATGTGCCTCAATGCGGCGGAGATGAATCGCGAGCCAACGACCGGGTCGCGTATTGAGCTGGTCAACTATCCGATGCTTTTCAAGCTCAAGGCCACCGCCGCCGATAAGACCGGCCTCCATCACGTCATCGAACGCGGATGGCTCGAGCTGCACGAGTCAGGCGCCGATGTGAAGAAAGAGGCTGCCAACCGAGATAGCCTTACTGATAGCAAAGCACTTTAATTGATGGCTGTATCGTCAGCCGGTAAGCAACGAGATGAGCCACTCCGGCTGAGTTTGGCGGCGCTGGTGCTTGCCGCGATCAATGTTCTCGTGATCCGGGATTCGGTGCTGGCGCGGCTCTCAGACATTGCGCAGGCGAGCGACCATATCAGAACCGTGGGCATCGGAAGCGAGGTGCCATCTGCGCGGCCACGACGAAATCGGCCGCCTGCGCGCGCCGTGCAGAACTTCCGCGCTGCGGTCGCTCAAGTTTTTGAGCTCGAACAGCTTGAATTGAACCTCAGCAAGCAGCGCGACGCCGCGATGGCCGAGCGCCGCGTTTAACGACAAGTACCAGGCCCAAAAGCGGCAGCTCTCCGCCGCTATCAACAGCATGCCGCGAGGCCTCATCATGCTCGACGGCAAGGACGTGTGATTGCAATGAACAGCAACTAGCGCCGGATGTATAATCTGCCCGAGACCATCAAGTCAGGGTCGTCGCTCGAGGAGATCCTGCAGCACGGGCTGTTCAGCGGCGAAATCAAAAAGTACGTTTCGGCCATTCTCGTACGCATCGGACAGAATGAGCCGGCAGCTTACGACGTAATGCTCAACGACGGCCGGATCGTCAAGATTTATGAACGGCCTATGAATGGCGGCGGCTGGGTCTCCGTCCAGGAGGACGTCACGGAACAGCGGCAGAAGGAGGGTATTCTCGAGCGTACCGAACGGCTGCTCGCCACCGTCGTCGAGAACGTGGCGAAGGGATCATAGCCAAGGACGCGCGCAGTCTGCGCTATCTGTTCATCAACAAAGCGGCGGAACAGCAGATCGGCCTCGTGCAGCGACCTCGTCTGCAAGACCGCGCGCATTCGCCTGCGCAGAAGGTGACGCAAGGTCGGCTGCTAGTCGGCGGTCCCAACCTAATCGGAGAGGTCTTCGACCATACTCACGAACATGTGCGATTCCTCCCCGGGGCCCCAATCTGCAAACGCCTCCACGAGATCACCCGGCCACGAACTGGATTGTAGATCGTATGCACGTCGATCATTTCTGTGCCAAATGGTTGGCTTCCGCCCGAGGAAGAGCGCTCCACCAGTGCTGGCCTAGCTTGTCAGGTGTGTCGCTCTCGCAACGTCACAATTGTCCCATTGGCCGGAGTCCGGCGTTTGATTGTGGCGGATCCCGGGGGTAAGAGCTTTTGTCTCGAAAAGGCTTTGAGGCGGGTTCAAAAGGCTGCGGTCCAGCGCCAGCGGTCTCTTCGTTAGCTTCATCGGGAGAGTTCGTCCAATGCCGACCCAAATATGGGCTCTCGCCACGTCGGTCGGCTGGACAGTCATCGTGGCCGCAATCCTGCTCTATTGATATTCGCCCCGTGAATTGTAAACGGCCGAACTGATCGAAAAGCGCGATCAGCAGCTACTTGCGCCAAGCCGGCAGCTCGAGCCTATCGTCGGGCTAATCCGGCGCCTATCTGCCGGAGCCTTGAAGGGACACGTCTAACGTGAGGTGATGGCAGCCGCAGTGACTACACGGGTGCATCGGATCGCGAGCAACCACCGATCATGCTCGACATCGATATCGGCGTGCCGATCGCGGTGATGTTGATGCTGGTGCTGCCGTTGACGTCGACAGCGACATGTCGATCATGATCGGCAGCCTTGCTGCTGACCATCATCATCCTGCTGGCGGCTGGTCTGAGCTATATCCCTCCGAGCAGTCGACGGTATTGCTTGGCTCTGGCAATCAAGTGGTTGGCGAGGCGCCCGATGATGGCGTTGTCCAGTCCGTCCTTCTGCGCTTGCTTCCGTACGGCGGCTACAATGTCCGGAAGCTGCTCGGCCATGCAAATCAGTCCGGCGATCACCTTGTCGGGATCAAGGCGCGTTTCGCGCGCGAACTTCTGCCAATCGCGCAAAGTAATCTGGCTGAGCTTGTAATCACCGCCGATTTTCATCGCGAGCTTGATCTTCTGCAGATCGACGTCATCGTAGGGAAGAATGCTCGTAATGTCGTGGAGCGGGGCGAGCCGTACGTGAGGGCCTCCGGCCAGCAGCAGCGAAAAATTCTTTGCATGAGCATCCGTACCCGTAATCAGCCAATTGAAGCCTAGAGCGTCGACAAACGTGTCAACGTCGGCGACGCGCTCCGTGGAGTAGGTGCGCAAAAGCTCGATCACATCGGCAGGGCTTGGTCCGCCATCGTTTTGATACTTCATGGTCGGCAGGATGCCGAGCGCCTGGGAGATATCTTCCTGGTGGACACGGACGATCTCGTTCCCACTGAACTGCCGGTCGTAGCGCTCGATCACGATGGCGATTTCCTTTCCGAAATGCATCACCTGGGTGTCGTCGACGGGCAGACCGAGATTGCGCGCAAGTATGAGGCAGATGTGTTCATTTTCCGCGTGTCCATCGAAATGGCCGGTCGGCGGTCTGAGGATATGCGTCGTCGGAATCCGCCCAGCGGGAATTCCCCATTTGCCTTTTTGCAGAAGCAAGGCGGTTTTGGGTTGGGCACCCGCAAGACTGAATTGTCCGGTATCGCGCGGCAACCGCCATGCGGCGTGATCCTCGCGTAGAGTTTGCAGGCGATTAGCGATCGCCGTTTCGTCAAGCCATTCGACCTTGTCGTCAGCACCGCTTCGCAAGGCCTCCAGCCGATCAGGCGTGACGAACTGAATGGCACCCGCGCAGTCCTCGCCGACATGGGAAATAAGGGCAAACACGTTGCGCGCGGACACCTGAAATCTTCGGGCCCACCGTCTTCGAGCACGCGTTCGTTGTCGGGCAGGAGTCCCCACAGGAAAGCCTGCGCGGCGCAAGGACCGTGCTCTTCGGCCGCGAGGGGCATGGACAGCGACAGCGGATAGGCTCCCTCGGCCTGGCGCCAGCCCTTGTCGTAGACAAAGGTGAGCCGGCCGCGGGCGTCATTGCGCAGGCGGCCGATTTCCTGACCATCCAGCAGAGCAACAAGTTCGCTGGTCAGCCTTTTTCTTCCTGGCCTTGGCCACGATGGCGTTGATATCGACGGCTGGCCTGGGGGCCTCGCGGGCGGGCGCTTGTTCGGTGCCCGCATCCAGGCGAACGTCCAGGGCATGAAGGGCGCGAAGGATCAGCCCGAGCTCAGCGCGCGCGTGACCGTGCTCAACCTCGATCACCCACTGGCGGCTGACGCCAATACGTTTGGCAAAGGTCGATTGATCGAGTTGCAGCTTCTTGCGCCGGTCGCGAAGGACGGCGCCGAGTTCGGCCGGGGTGCATATGAGCATGGGATTTCCAAATGTCAGCGTTCGCTCACTTTAACATATGTCAGCGTTCGCTGACAATCCTAAAATGTCACCGCTCGAGACACACTCGAATGTCATCGAGCGCCGACATCTCTACGTGTGACTCGAGGCGAATCGGCGTGAGCGGCAGGACGTGGCCGGTGTTCAATCTCGCAACTAGCCAACAATCCCGGACGCTGGGGCACGAGTTTCGTTGGGCGCTCGATAGGCGCGAGTACTGTTGTGCTCGATGCAACCGTCGCCGAGGTACCTGCTTTGCGGGTCTTTTGATGCTCCGCGCTTGCCGGTCTTGGCTGTTGTCCACTGCCGCCATGAGTTGGCGCCAGGGCGATGGCGAGCTCGAAATGGTTCTCGAGACCGCGTCGCCAGAGCAGACAGTGCTCGTTTCAGTGACGACCCGCCGTCCGGTGACGGACATCACATGGGCCGCCTTCAATCATCAGGTTGCCATCTCATGCACCGCTTCTCGCCACCTGCTGAGCCTGGGGCCCGACTTGGTTCGGATCGCTCCTCTTGCCTACCTCGCTGGCGGCGATGGTGACGACTACGACGAGATCCCCCTGGCAACATTGTAAAGCGGTAAGAACCAATGGAGCCGGGAGTCCGCTTTCGGCATCCCCTACCCCGGGGGCGGCTTATGGTCATCGCCCTTCCAGTCGTGATGCTATTCGGGCGTATTGACCGGTTGCGGTGCCGTAGCGCTCGCATGGCTCGCAACCAAGGACCCAGTTCGGACCCCTCCTGGATCTCGATCGAGTATCACACCTGTTTCGAGCATTGGCGGATCGGGTCTCACCAGCTTGGTGGTGCTCACGCCCGCATTCGGATCAACTGCCATTTCGAAGTCTCGTTCAAGCAGCTCTCGCAGGCGCTCGATGCGAGCGAACCGGAATGGATGGACCAGTTTGATCATCGGGCTAGGCCCCTCGGGTCGAATGCGAACAATCGGATGATGAAAACGACGAGCGTGCGACGGGTGACGCTCATGAGTCGAGCTGTCGTTTCTCCGCTGAATGCCAGTCCGCGCCGTGGAGGCGGATCATCTCCCGACGGGACCGCTCGATGAAGATGCGCTCAACGCATAAGCCGGCTGTAACTGAAGCCGCCAGCGCAACGCCGCAGGCCATATAGTCATTCATGAAATTCCAAAACATGTTGCAACCGGCAACTCCTACAAAAGTAAGTGCCATGAGCATATTGCGAAATGCCTTAACCATGCTGCCCCCAGTCAGTCGGCGAGGAACTTTTAGCATTGCAACCACGGCGATTGGCAGCGTTTGACCCTTGTGATGCGCCGTCTTTCTGCTCGAACAGCCCGGGTCCGGCCGCGCTGCCGAGGTGGGCTCGCCCTTCTTATTTAGGAGGGCACCCCGGAACGGGGCAGTGATAGCGACGCCGGCATACTTTATCACGGCAGGCCCTTCCCGAGTGCCCCCGGCGAGGAGCTCCGCATGCCTTCGCGCGAGGGATCGACGCGGCATGGCCTGCGCCGTTGTGCCGTGGAGAAGAACGGCGTGTTCGAACTATGGAGCATGCTGGTTATGGCTCTTTCTTAATCGGCGTTCGGCAGGCTCGCGGCCAGCACTGCCGATCACCGCCACCGCAAAGTAGCGCAAGCGATGGCCCGGGGCAGTGATGCCCGCCGGCCATTTCATGACGTCTCCGTCGTCTAGGGCTTAGTGGACGACGAACGCTGCCACCAAGCCCGCAATCATCCACTAATCGTTTCGTCAGACCTTTCGGTTAGCAATTTAACCGATATACGGGAGGATTACGGCGGGGACCATGCCTGCCGATTAAATCACTAACCGCTTCGATGTCGAAGGGCTGGAAAGGTCGCTGAGCGACTCAGCGACGCGCTTCACCATCTGGATCAGCACCCTTCTGTTCGGCTTTACCTTCTTGTCACCGCCAGCACCGCCACGAACAAGCAGCTCTTGCCGGCCGACCCGGTCAGGACTTCCGGCGCTCGGCACGGAAGTGCCGCTCGTTCCCTTCTTCGTGCTGTCGCCGATCTTTTCTGTGCTGTTGCACTTCTAGGTAGTGATATAGACCCTGCTCTTGGGCCGCACAGCCCCGCGCGTATGATGAAGCGCTGAACCACACTCTGAAGAAAGCCCGAGCAAAACGCGATTTTTCGTGAGCACCTTGCGAACACGGTTTTCGCCCAGATCTTTGCCGGGGCACCGCGCGAGCGCCAAGGATGGGTCGGCCGGGTATTGCGCGGCTTCTCCTGGTTACACTTGTCGGATCGCCAATTCTGGTTCTTCTCACTTTCGACGCAGAAGGCGATTTCTGCCACGCCAACGAGGGACTTTTGCGACACACTGACGTGACGCCAGCCCCTTTTAACTGCGAACGCCCAGCCAAGCTTTCGGCAAAATAGGTCAAGATCGTTGACGGGTTGGCATCGGAGTGGACGCAGTCCTGCGGCTGGCCAGTTAGCCTAAGGTGTTGAAATCCGCTATTTGCCGATGGTAGTCTTCTACTTTTAATACTCGCGCTATTTGCTCTGACGCCATCCTGATAGTGCTTTTTTTGTGCTGGGGAGGACATTTATGCGAGGCTCTCGCGCAATCCGTTACGCCGAACGACTTAGCGAACTCACTTCTCAGCTCTCAGAGTTGGAATATCTGCGAGATCTGGTCGAAGAAGCTGAGCGAAGCGCCCGCGGCGTGCCTCCATTACGCTTGACACATCCTCCGTCGCGCCGCGTTCGACGCCGTGAACGGGGCGCTTTGTCTGTTCGCCTCCGTAGCCACGCGACACTAAACGGGAATGCAGGAGATATCAGCCCCCCTGACAACGACAACCAAGTCGATTGGACTTTGCTAGAGCCATTCCCCGACGGATGGTGGGCTTCCTCCTAAAGCCATTTGAAGCGCTGACTCGACGAAGAGAGCGATCCAATGCTGGCGGCCCACGCACCCAGAGGAGCAGACAGCTAGCGCCCTTGCAGCCCGCGGGGCCGAGGCTGGTCCGGCCGCACGTGTCAATTCTGGATCACCCTTCGCCGAACTCCCTTTCGGCAACCTGCAACGGCGAGAGTGAGACAGGGAAGACGGTCAGCACGACCTATGCGGGCTCGAGGTGAGCAACTGCAAAAGCGAATGTCACTCGTCGGCGAGAACACCGGCGTCAAGCTGAGGTCATTTCGTAAAGATTGGTTTCAACACCTCTGGAATTGCGATGACGAAGAACGACACCGCCGTGTTCGACGCGATGCGCCCTGATCCAAACGGACGGAGACAATGGGCCGGCCGACTGGGGACGCGCAAGGCACTAAAACGGGATGGCCTGGAGCTCGACCCAGGCTCGCTCGTTTACTGTCTCCACGAGCGGATCAATGCCGCCGGCTATATTGACCTCGAACTGGTCCGCAAATACCCACTGATGTTCGCGGTCTAAAGTCGTGACGAACCAGAGCCGACGCGCAAGCGATCCGGACGAACCAGCGATTCGACGGCTGCTAACCCGAGCGGTAAAACGCAGCCGTACAAAGCCGCCTGTGCTACCTGTGCCGTTCGGCACGGAAACAGATCCGAACCGTGAATTTTCCCGGGACGAACCAGAGGCCGTTTGGTTCTTCGTCTTCTTGCCGATCTTCGTGCTGCTCTATGCGATCGTCGAGAAAATGCACGTGAGATAGCACAGGCTAACGTGTCGCAGGTGCCGCCAGACGCCGGACATGCGGCGGAAAGTGTCACGCCGACCCGTTCAACGCGAGCACCGCATTGGGGTGATCTTGGCGCTAACGAAAACAGAAGCGGCACACATCCCTGTGGACGAAAAATCACCTCCAACAACGGGAAGTCAGCCGCTAGTCCGGGTTCGTGCCACTGCGATTGACGAGACACGCATGGGCTTAGAAGGTAGACGGGGCGTCCGACGGTGATCGTCGCTGGCGGCAGCAGGTCGAGATCTCTAGCTCGACCGTTTTGCCAGCTCCCGGGCAATCAGCGCGCTCCTGTGAGTAAGCCTTTTGGACTTCGATCAGTGTGTCCAAAATGGAAAGCGCAAGTGTGAGCTCGCGTCCTTCGCGCTTGAGCCGAGCGATCGGCTTTTCTTGGTGGGCGATGTGTTGCTCGCCTTTAAGAACGCGGCCCTCGGCCACCGTCAAGAGTTCGCTCAGACGCAGCAGCGGCCTCACTCGACTTCGATCCGGCTCATAAGAAGTGAGCCGCCGGGAACCGCACCAGACTTCGACCCGGTCTTTTACCGCGGCGGCTGAGCCTAGCTGAAGAGCATCTCCGGGGCCAACGCACTCAATCTCTTGCACTTCCAGTGTTCTGCCCCAGTCGTCGAGCGTGAAGACATGAGAGCGCATGGCGCGAATAACTCGGTGCCAAGCCACCGCGGGCTGTGAGCTGGCACGCGGACGCGGTCCTGTTGGAGGGCCCCGACTCGCACGCTGGCTCGCTCCGTGGGACGGCTTGGCATTTCAGTATGTGAATCAAGTGACGGAATGGCTGGCCAAAAAGCGGCCTCAGGAGGGTTGTCCTGAGGCCGAGGATTACCTTCCCTATTTGCCTCGGACCTATACGCGAAACAAAGCCAGACGCTTGTGGTGCAACCGTTCGGGGGGTCACCCTGCATCAGCCCCAGCGTGAACTGGCCGCTGATTTGGTTATCAGCCCTGTGGCATGATCATTGCCGAATTGAACAGGAGTGGGATTTCAGTGCCCAGTCTAAGACAAGAGTGCTGCCGGGGGAACTGGCATTTCGAGCCCGGCAGCCTCTTCCTGCTCAAGATAAGCGCCTGGTTAGTTTTGCTTCCCGTGCATGCAGGCGATCACGAACTCCCGCTTGCGCGACGTTGTCCCTTTCCTCTTCCCCCGCACTCGAAAAACCGCGTCCGGTAGCGAGCTGCTGGCACCTTTCCAATTTTTGTCTTGCGGGTTGCAAGGCGCGCCCTGCTGAGCCTGTACAGCGCCTCCGATCAAAGCCAGAGCAATGGAAGCAAATAAAATCGGTTTAATCATTCTGCGCACTCCCTATCTGCAGTGGATCAAATCGCTACAAGAAATTAGTGGGACCTGCCTCGGCATCGCTCTTAATCGCTGCGGGCAGAGGGACCTCGATCGCCCCTTGGTTTGTAGCATGGCAATGCTGGCGTAAGCCGGCGGGCTTTGGGGTGTATTTTCTAAAAGCGAACTAAACCTCCACACCGCGCGCCTATACTGATGACTATCCGGGATTTTTGCTAATCCCGCCCCGGGGCTGAACGGATATCAGGCCGCCGGGCAAGGTATTGTTTGCCCGGCGGCTTTGTTTCGCTTATCGGCTGAGGGGAGCACCTGCCCGCGTGAACCAGCGGAGCTTCAGGCGACTTTTCCACACCCACGACGCGCATTAGCTCGCGACTGTGTCGACCTACTAGGAATCGATAATTTGCGAGCTACTTAGGATGCTGCTTGATAGTGGCATGCGCTGTCGCCGATACACTAAATGGGCCGGCCATTATCCGTCCCGCTCTCCTGCTGAATGGCTGGCTGACGGGCATGTGACCTGCAACATCCAATGCTTGAACGGCTGTTGCGATCGCAAGGTGGACGTGCGGCTCGACACACTCCCGCAGGATCAGCCGTGGTCGTGCGTCGGCGTGCGCCTGGTCTGCTCGGCATGCGGCGCCGCAGGATCTGTGCATATCGTCCCAAACTGGCATGACAGTCGCGGGCAAGTCAGGCCAAGCATGGGGCTGAGGTTTTGATTGTAGCGATGAAGCACGTCACCGAACGCCCTTTTGCCGATCCGGAAGTCGCCGCGCGCCAGCTCGTTCAGCTAGCTTCGAGGAGTGATGCGGTACAGGACGGCAGAATCCATATACTATCCCTTCCTCTACACGCTCAAGGCAAGCGGCGCGGAGCTCGGCGCCGGCATCAGGCACGCGGTTGAAAAGGGCTGGCTGGAGCTGCACGAGAGCGGTACCTACGTGCGGTTACTGGCGCCCGGGCAGGACCTGCTGACGCTCCGTTAGGAACCGGCCCCCACTACTTGGTTTGTTGCCTCGCTCGCTCGTCCGAGCTGGCGGAGCGGCCCCGGCCTATAACCTCCAGCCCCCTGAAGCCGGGGCCGTCTCTCCGTCGTCCGGGTCTGGCCTACTTACGGTCACAGCGGCCTATGACTGGAGGGCGGTGCCCTGAAGAACCATGTTGACCCCGGACGCTTGCAGGACTGCGATGACGTCGCTTGTCCAGAAAGCTCGATCATGGCCTTGGATGCCGAGGACGAGCGTAGAAGCTTTGCGGATTGGGAAAACAATGGCGGCCATGCTCAACAAGGCAATTACCGTCAGAGCTGCCGACGGCAGGGTATTGGCGAGGCTGCAGCCGCCAAGATCGGACCCTTCGCTGACCTAGACAGGAAGGCCGAACGCGCTACCGCGGCGTAAGCTGATGCGTCCGCACAACGGGCATCGTTGCGCCGGTGTCGTATTGTTCACTTGCGATCCGCGCGATCGTCGAGCGATGCCTCTTGAAGGTTTCGATAACGTCGTTTGGGCTGGATCCGTCTTCCGCAGCTCGATCCCGCAGGGCGGCTATATCTACTCTGCAATCGATGCGGTTGTCGCCCGCGAACATCGCAAAGAACAACGCTTCATTGTTCGCGGCATCGAACTCGCCAGATGGATCAAAGGTAAGGTATCTCGGGAGTCCGTCGCTCAGTCTTCAATAAATGGCGGCTCAGCCGGGATGAAGACTAACCCTCATCGCAGCGCTAAGCCCTTCAGCCGAAAGAACGGCCCCAGGCCAAGGTGGCTCGACCCAGGGCTGAGGCCGCTCCCGGCTACTGACCCGATAGCCTCACGCGTCTGAAACGCATGCAGAATAAAATCGGCTGGTAGGCATCGTTCCTATCTGCCGGGTTCTTGACGCTTCCCTGCCTGTTTTACCCTTTTTACGTGCATTCAGGACCAGCGGACTTAACCTGCATTAAGCAACTGGAACAGTCCGATTCAGGGGATTGGCCCACGGGCATGGAGCGAATGCGCTCCCCGAGGTACTGGCTTATGCGTGCGGAGGAGCTTCACGCCAAGGGCGGCAACTGCCAGTTTCCTGAAACCAGAGACACGCTGCGCAACGTCGCGCAAAACTACGAAGAGTTGGCCCGGAGGGCCGAGCAAGTCGTGACCCTCGCTGAGCTGGACGAGCGCAACTTAGAAGCTCGCCGGGTGGCGCAGGAATACGCCGACGACGAGTGCGCCGTCACGACTCAGCTTCGTCCCCGGATTAACTGACCGCTTTAGGACCTGTTTCGCCTGTGGTACGTTAGGCCCCATCGCCGGCCACAATTTTAGGGCGTCGGTCGAGTGAGAGACGCCACCGCGCTCCCGCCTCAAGCCGGAGCGCCTCTCTTTAATAACCATTCAGCCCGGAAACTCAGGAATTCTTGGACCGCGCGCAACGCGCCATAGAAGACGCAATCTCCCTCCGCGAGGAGGGGATCAGATGGCCGTAGCAAAGCAGCAAAGGCTCCTGCTCGAACTGCATTTGCCCAGCCAATTCCCCCCCGACACAGACGATAAGACCTCGTAAGCGGGCGGCCTCTTGATTGTCGGTCCCGGTTGAGTTGGCCAAAAGTGCGGCCGGAACGATCCCCCCAGCAGAGCAATTGCTCCTCTTAGAGTAGGAGTTGCGTCATGCGTCATGCGCCCTCGATCGTGCCGTTGGATCGGCTGGACCGGGACATCTACCTAGTCCGGGAAGACTTCGGCGCCCGAGCTGGCTGCTCCTGGCGTGAGACCGACGAGCAGGACACCGACGTCGAGACCATCATCCGGGACCTGTCGTCTGGCCAGTACGCCTATCCCGTCCGGATCGTCGCGTTCAACGCGATGGAGGGCTGGTCTCGCGATGCCACCAGCGAGATTGCCGATGAGCTGGCCGAGCGCGTCAGGGGCCGCGACGAGATCATGCCGGCCTTGCAGGCCTTCATCGAGGCAAACGTGACGCGCCGGTTCGGTATCCTATTGGCGCTGCCCCTGCGTGGAGCCGCTTGAGCATGGTGCGCCTGAACCCCGCCGAGCAGATCGAGCAGAGCTACGACCTCGCTATGATGGCACTTGCGGACTACCTGACAAAAGAGCACGACACGGCGACCATCATCCACCGGCTGATCCGGATCTTTGACCGCGACAGCCTGCGGGACGCCATCACGGAGGTCCTGGTCGACGCACGGGTGCATCCGAGGGCAAGATAGGATGCTCCGAAGGTTGATCCATGAACTGCGCCGCCTGCGAAGACACTGGCTGGGTATGCGAAGCCCACCAGGACCGCTCTTGGGATGGTCCACACGCCTGCGGCTGCGGCGCGGCCGGCGACCCTTGCCCCCGCTGCAATGCTTCCTCGGAACCCTACCGACCTCGACCACCAGCGGGCTTTCGGTTCAGCTTCGGCGTATTGGCGGATTTGGCCCGGTTCTTCCGGAAGAGATAGGCGGCGAGTCTCCCAGGTCACTTACGCCGGCGAGGGTGTGGTGAGCGTCTAGCGTCGCTCGCTCTTCCGCGCAGCTAATTCCTGGTCCAACTCCCTTCAAGCGAACGATCAGATTTTCCACTGTGCAATCGGAATGCCGCAATCACCGCACGCCTCGCGCGGCGAGCTCTTCGCCTGCGCCCTCGACCGCGGCGCCTGCAATGAAGTGCTGCCGCGGAGAGACGGCTGCGGATCGCCGCGCGTTGATGTCGGATTGCAACATGAGAACGCCCGGAGTGAAACGTTGGATCGGCGGCTGCGCGGCCGACCGCGATCATGCGCTTCATACAGCCTCGATACGACATTTCTCACAATCCACCGATAGGTGGATATCATGCATCGCCGCAAATCCATAACGTTGCAGCAACATTCATCTGCGCTCGGACATGGGCCGTTGCGCGTCCGTTCGCTGACACCGGCCTTCCAATGACCAACAGATCACGCCCTCGCATCCTGCTGATCGGCACCGGCGACACTAAGTCGGACGAGCTCCTGTTCATGCAGCGCTGCATTGCGGGCGCCGGCGGCGAGACCGTCTTGATGGACGTCAGCGTGCTCGGCGATCCCCCTTACAAGGCAGCGCACGACAAGCACGCGGTTGCCGCCGCCGCCGACACGACGATCGCCGCCGTGATCGCGAGCGGCGACGAGAATTCGTCGATGACCTTGATGGCCCGCGGCGCCGCCCGGCTGACGCGGCAACTCTGCGACGACGGCCGGATCGACGCCATGATCGCGATCGGCGGCACCATGGGCACCGACCTCGCGCTCGACGTCGCGCTCGCCCTGCCGCTCGGCTTTCCAAAGCTGATCGTGTCGACCATCGCCTTTTCTCATCTGATTCCCCCCGAGCGCATCGCCGCCGATCTGATGATGATCCTGTGGGCCGGCGGCCTCTACGGCCTCAACGGCACCTGCACGGCGGTGCTGTCGCAGGCCTGCGGCGCGATCGTCGGTGCGGCCCGCGGCGCCATCAGGCTGCAGCCCGAGGGCCCGATCTTAGCGCTGACCTCGCTCGGTAAGAGCTGCCTCAGCTACATGGTCGAGCTGAAGCCGCAGCTCGAGGCTCGCGGCTACGAGGTCGTGGTGTTCCACACCACCGGCATGGGCGGCCGTGCGATGGAATCGATCGCAGCGCAAGGCGGATTTGCCGCGGTGCTCGACCTCAGCCTTCAGGAGGTCGCCAACCAGGTGATGGGCTCGGTGGTAAACTCCGGCTCGGACCGTCTGATGAATGCCGGCCGGAACGGCATTCCGCAAATCGTCGCGCCCGGTGCCATCGACATGGTGGACTTTCCCGCCTGGCTGCCGGTGCCGACGGAACTCGCCGATCGTCCGCTCCATGCGCATAACCGCCTGCTTGCGTCCGCGACCTCCGGTGCCGTCGATCGCCGACGGATCGCGCGCGCCATTGCCGCGAAGCTTGCGCAGGCGACGGCGCCAGTAGCTTTCGTCCTTCCGTTCGGCGGCACCCAGCGATGGGATCAGGACCGCGAGACGCTGTACGATCCCGAAGGCCTCAGCGCCTTCGTCACGGAAATGCGTGCTGCGATCCGCCCGCCCGTCGAGCTTCACGTGATCAAGGACCACATCAATCACCCGGGCTTCGTCGCGAAGATCCTGGCGATCTTCGACCGCTGGGTGGCAGACGGCATCGTTCCAGCCGGCAAGGTTCCGGCGGAGCAGACATGAGCATATCCACGCCAAGGGCACTGGTGCTGGATTTCCGCGGGGTGATCTCAAAAACCTTGTTCGAAACGCATGATGCGACGGAAGCCGCGCGGCGTTGCCAAGGGAGCACTGACCTGGCGCTGGCCATTCGCGGAGGACCCCGATCTGCTCTGGTCGGCGATGCAGCGCCGAGAATTGTTGGAGCGCGCATTGGCTGACTCGCAGCCGGGAGGTCGGCCGCTCGTCGGCAAGGACTGGTGGGATATGCAGACCTTCGTCCGTCGCGCGCGCGGCGCTGATCCGATGCTCATCATCCGCCCCGAAGCGGGGCGCGCCATCCGGATCGCGCGAGGAGCCGGCCGCAAGGTCGCCATTCTCTCCAACCAGGCTCGACATCTTTTAAGGCGCGGAGTTTTCGGCGCAAGCGGCCGCTGCTCGGGCGTTCGAGGTTATCGTCGACGCCACGCACACCGGCATCCTGAAGCCCGACCCCAGGCCTATGGCGCCGTGTGAGATGCCCTCGAGCTCGCGCCGCAGGCCTGCGTGTTCGTCGACGACCAAGAACGTAACATCAAGGGTGCGATCGCCTGCGGGCTCTCGACTGTCTGGTTCGATGTTCGACATCCCCAGAACCTTACCGGCAGGCCCTCCACATGCTCGGCCTTGCCTTTCGACAGCGGAGCCATCCATGCGCGAAATCGATTTTCTCATCGAGAACAATGCCCGCCGGATCTGGCATCCGATGGCGCATCCCAAAGACATGCAGGACCATCCGCCGCGGATCATCATGAAGGGCGAGGGCATCCACGTCACCGACATCGAAGGCAAGACCGTGCTGGACGCTGTCGGGGGGCTCTGGAATGTGACGCTCGGTTACAGCTGCGATCCGATTAAGAAGGCGATCGCCGATCAGCTCAAGGAGTTGCCCTACTCTTCCGGCTTTCGCGGCGTCTCGACGGGACCCGCGATCGAGCTCGCCTATGAGCTCACCGAATGGTTCAAGCCGGAGGGCATGGTGCGCGCGTTCTTCACCTCGGGTGGATCCGATTCCGTCGAGACCGCGTTGCGGCTCGCACGGCAATATTGGAAGATCAAGGGCCAGCGCGACCGCACCAAATTCGTGGCACTGAAGAAGGGTTATCACGGCACGCATTTCGGCGGCGCATCCGTCAACGGCAATGCCAATTTCCGCCGCAACTACGAGCCGCTGCTGCCGGGCGTCTACCACATCCCCTCGCCCTGGACTTACCGCAATCCCTTCAACGAGACCGACCCTGCGAAGCTCGCGCAGCTCTGCGCCAATGCGCTCTTCGACGAGATCGAATTCCAGGGCGCCGACACCATCGCCGCCTTCATCATGGAGCCGGTGCTCGGTGCCGGCGGCGTTATCGTCCCGCATTTGAGTTTCATGGGACTGGTGCGCGAGATCTGCGACCGCTACGGCATCCTCCTGATCTCGGACGAGGTCGTCACCGGCTTCGGCCGCACCGGGGCATGGTGCGGCGCGCGGCTCTGGAACGTCAAGCCGGACATGATGACAATCGCCAAGGCCGTCACATCGGGCTATTTCCCGCTGGGCGCCACGATGATCGGCGATAAAATCGCCGAGGCGTTCGAGAGCGACGAGACGAGCTTCGGCTCGATCGGCCACGGCTACACGTATTCCGGCCATCCCGTCGGTTGCGCGGCCGCCATCGCCGCGCTTGCCGAAACAAAGCGGCTTAAGCTCGACGCCAGGGCCGAGGCCTCCGGCGCCATCCTCAACGAGGCGCTCGCGGCTCTCAAGCAAAAGCACGAGATCGTTGGCGACGTGCGTGGCAAGGGCTTGATGGCGGCGCTTGAGCTGGTCGCCGACCGCGGCAGCAAGAAGGCGCTCGACAAGAAGCGCGTCGGAAAGATCGCCGATGCCATCTACGATGCCGGCGTGATGGTGCGCGTCTCCGGCAGCACTATTATCTTCTCTCCGCCGTTGATTATTACGGCCGAGGACGCCAGGACGATCGCTCACGCGATCGACCACGGCCTTGCGACTGGTTGATGAAGGCAGGCGTGGCCGCTAATTCGGCCGCGCCATCAACGCCACCACCGCGGAGCGCGTCTCCACACCGAGCTTTTGAAAGATGTGGATGAGGTGCGTCTTTACCGTCGCCTGGCCGATCTTAAGGCACTCGCCGATCTCGCGATTGGTGCGGCCGCAGCACAACAGCCGCACCACATCCATCTCGCGGCTGGTCAGCCCGTAGCGCTGCCCGTCCTCGGACGCGGCGGCGCGGCCGACCAGGTTGAACTGGAGGTACTGGTGCATCTTCTCGGCGATGGTCACGGCGCCCTCCGGGATCCTGGCCTTCCTGTCCCATACGACGCTGATCCCGGCGACAATCTGGTCGTCGCACCGGAAGAAGAAATCGAGCATGTCGACGATGCCGCATTGGCCGATGAACGAGCGGTAGAGTGCTGTCTCGCCTGCTTGCTGGCCGGCCATCGTCTTACTCAGGCGCGCCACCGAAAGGTGGCCCGCATGTCTCGGATGCTGCGGGTCGAAGGCACTCATGCCGTCGAGGTACTGTAGATGAAACGGCTCCGGAATGCGCGACAGGAGGAAGCGCCGGAGGTTGTAGCCCTCGTCGACTTCGTAAAATGCCGTCGCCGAGCCCTCCAGCATGGAATGGGCAAAATGCATCGCTTCGTTCGTTGCGGTGTCCGAGCGGCCCATGAGCATCAGCATGGCCAACCCTCCTCGATTCCACTCCATTTGGGACATCTGGTAGTTCCTCGCGCAGGCGACGCCCGCAGAGGCACTGCTTTTACTTGGGCAATTTCCGGGCCACCGGTTTAAGTTGCCGCCGAGCCGAGGCCCGAGCCGGTCTGCGCCTCCACCGATTGGCCGATTGACTGGACAGCGGCACCGGCACGTTCGCCGCATCCGGTTCGATCCTCGCACCAATTGCCGGCCTGGACGACCAATTGATTGCCGAACACACAAGCCGCGTCACATCGTGACGCCCTGCATTGAGACAAAACAAAATGAATTCGCATCGCGCGACGTTGCACAATGCGGGCAGCATCGATCTACTCGACCTAACCGAGCTTTAATTCGCACGCCACGCGCGCGAGATGGTCCGCTCCGCATATCAACACACGTACGGCTCAACCCTTGTCCTATTCCGACATTTTGTTCTCAAGCATACATCTATGGCGCGACAACCAGGATGAGAACGCGGATCTCGGCCGTCCAGACATCAGCGGCACGACGACATCACGGAAGATGATGCCGATCGAGAGCTCAGGGCCTTCCGACGGCTAAGCAGACAGCCGTACCGTGTTGCGAGCTCACGGTAGGGGCTTGTGATCAGCGTCCCGGGGGCCGCGGACTTTTGCGCTCGATCGTATGGTTGGAACGACCCGCAATGTGTGGGCGCATGTCTAGACCCAGCTCGAACTTAATCCGGCCAACGCTTGGCATGGACGTTGCTATTGAGAGCTACGACACCAAGCGAGTGGGCGCGGCCAGATGAGCAATATCTTCCTTGGGCCATATCCGAGAGGTGCAACACCGCGCCCGAGCGGATCAACCTTCTCAGCCCGATCATCGAGTTTAACGTTGAACGGCTTGCCGGTTTCGCACGCGTCTGGCCCCACCCTGTTGCTGCCCTGGACTACTCCCGCCGCTCGCTAAGCACTCATGGAGGTTGAAATGATCACCCAACTCGGCGCATCCGTACGCAGCCAAACAACAGACGTCGATGCAATGCTGGCCGAACTGCGTTTGAACAATGATCCGCACGATGTCGAAGTCGGCGGGATGTCTTTGCACATCCTGCCCGGGGTTTTGTCACCGCGCCTAAGTCACGCACCGGACGCACTGATATCAAAATGGCACATCGAGCCCGGCGCGGCGGTACTCGATCTTGGGTGCGGATCCGGTGTGCTGGGCCTTGCAGCACTCCGTGCCGGGGCAAGACGTCTAGTCGCTCTCGACATAAATCCGCAGGCCGTTCTCTCGACGAAGATAAACATCGAGCGATTAGGCTATGGGGATCGAGCAGAAGCAATCGAGAGTGACACCTATGCTGCGCTACAACCTGGAGCACAATTTGATACCATTATCTTTGCCGCCCCCTATTGGAACCGCAAGGCCAATGACGATCTGGAGCGTTCGTGTTTCGATCAAGATCACAAGGTCATGGCCGCCGCGGTCGGAGGGGCGCACGTCTGGTTAAGTCCGAAGGGTGCGATGTATGTGATTTTTTCCGATCAGGGAGACGTTGGGTATGTCATGAACCTGATCGGGGACAGCAAACTGCGCGTCAGAGACATGCATATTTTCCGACCGACCATTCCAGGCGGGCACGTACGCATTGTTTGGAAGCTATCCGCACGATGAAGATCTATTCGCCAACAAGCGCGCGGGACCCACATCAGCGCTTGCCGGTGCAGCAAATCAGGCCAATTTGCATGTTCCCGACCGAGCTGAAATCACTTGGCCGCGTGCAGCGAGTGCGCATCTCGATCGCGACCGTCGAGAGAGCCGGTGCCGTGCTCCAGACAATAGCCTCCCAGAACACACCGGTTGGCTTTACCCCGGAGTGCTAGGTGAGCATTTATCCCGCCCGGGCTCGAGCGGTTCGGCCGGACGCGTCTTGGGGAACGGGCACAATTCGCCGCCCTGACAAGTGAGATCTGACGCTGTGGGCGAGATAGCGTTGCGGGCTCGAATTGCGGAGCAGCGGCCGAAGGAGATTCAGCTAAACACCAGGCAGTGCGATTGTCGTATTCTTCACCGCAAACGATAAGGCATATATCGACAAAATAATCGAAGCCCTTTCCGTTCTCGCCAAAATCCCGTACGCGCGCCGGCTTGAAGTCGCTCGCAACCGCAGAGTGACCGGCTAAACGAAATTGACGTGAGTTCGACAAGGAAAGGCCAGCTCGAAGCCTATAAAGCGCACGAGGTTTACCAGCAATCGATCCGGCAGGTAAGCGGCTGCGAGAGCTACGTCTCGCGGCCGACTACAGCATGCCTGCAGATGCGGAGCCAGTATGTTCGGCTGGCCCTCGCCACGGGCGTGGTTAGCTGACAGGCATATAGGGGTTTTTTTGGTGATATAACGCTCGCCTTCGCCGGTCCGAATTATGAACATCCATATATCGCGGAGCGACAGAGTCATGCAGTAGTGGAACTGCAGTGGATTGAGCCCGTCACAGGCATGCGAGGCCTCTCGCAACGGAGGCACCTCACGTTCCTGGATAGCGCATGAGCGACCCGGTACTCGGGCAGCCTCTTATGTGATGTGCGATCACTTCTGCGCTTATATGATCGCGGACGGGAAAGCTATCTGCAACGGAGAGACCATTGTGGGTGATCCGAGGGTGGCACTTCGCGCTCTGCTAGTGACAGCGCTCTGGGACAGGGCGATCATGGCTCTTGCCCATCGCCAATCAAGCGACATACGGCGTGCAGTTCCATCCGGAGTCGATACTCGCATCACAAGGGGACGCACTATTCGCAAACTTCCTGCGGCTTGCAGAGCTTTCTTAAACGCGGCCGTATAGATCGGTTTCACAAATGCGCGGCTCGATAAGATACCGGTCAACGCGAAAAGAGCAGTACTGCGGAAATATGGGTCGAGTTCATTTGCGGCGGGCAGCACAGAGACCGCTAAGCCGCTTGAACCTATCAATACCTTTCAGGTGCTCGGATCAATAGAACTCTATCACGATTGATAATTTCCGGATGCCGTTATAGAATTCTCAGGAGAAGTGGCATCTGCTCGCCCGTCCTTCGGCGCTCTGCTTCTGCCGTGCCGATCTTGTAATTATTCGACGCGACGATCCCGTGGCACCGCCCATGATCAGAGTAGCGGGACCAGCTCATTCAGCCGCGGACCCTTAAATCGGGCGAGCGTCCGTAGAGTTCGCTCACGCGCGCCAGCGGTCTCGCTTCCCTCCGCTCTGGTTCAAAACGAGCGAAACGCCGTGGGCGGCACTTCGCGTAGAGCTTCTCCGGGCGCTCTCGCAGTCCATCTCTTGTACGTCCAGCGTCATGTCCAATCCTCGAGCGATAAGATCCGGGAAACGATGAATATCGGTGGGGTGTCAAACGCCATCCGGAACTGCCCCCTTTGCGTCATGAAGAACTGCCCCCCACCATCGGGATTATGATTTCGGTTGAAGGTTGTTTCCGCCGGTGACGGGCCGGAGGGAGGCGGAGCCGACCGGAGGGCCGTCACCGGCGGTCGGCGTCTTGATGAGGCCGCTCTTGCGCTTGGCTCGGAGCCGGTAGCTGTCGCCGCGGATCGTCAGCACGTGGCTGTGGTGCAAGAGCCGGTCGAGGATCGCGGTGGCGACCACGGGATCAGCGAACACGGTGCCCCATTCGGCAACACTGCGGTTCGAGGTGATCAGCATGGCGCCAGTTTCGTAGCGCCGGCTGACCAGTTGGAAGAACAGATGTGCCGCGTCAGGTTCCAGCGGCAGGTAGCCGAGCTCGTCGACGATCAGCAGCTTTGGCTTCGATAGCGCGAGCAGTTTCTCGTCCAGACGCCGTTCGCCATGGGCCTTGGCAAGGCCTGCGACCAGCGTCGTCGCCGTGGTGAACTGCACCGTGTACCCGGCCAGGATCGCCTCTCGCCGCAGCGAGATCGACAAGTGCGTCTTGCCGACTCCGGGTGGCTCGAGCAACAGCACGTTCTCTCCGTTGGCGATCCAACGTGACGCGGCAAGGTCACGGATCTGTTTGGGATCGATCGACGGCTGCGCCTCGAAGTCGAAGCCCGCCAGTTCCTTGACGGCTGGGAAGTGTGCGAGCTTCAGCGCCATCTCGATGCGGCGATGATCCTTGCGTGCGATCTCGCGCTCGCACAGCAGGATCAGCGTCTCACGCGCCGACAGGGTCGCGCGCGCCGCCTCGTCGAGCAGGCTGTCGAGCTGATCGCGGATGCAGGAGAACTGCAATCGCGCCAGCATGGCATCGAGCGGATCGATCGTTTCTTCCATTATCTTCTTTCCCCACGCCATCAGAAGCCTCCTCCGACCACCGCTTCGTATTCGGCCAGAGAGCGTAACAACGACGGCGGTGGAGACGGATTCAGCACCGCCGCGATCTCCTGGCGGACCGCGCCATTGCGCCCAGCGACACCATCGAGATGGGCGGCGTCGACGATCCGCAGCCGGCGTCCCTCCGATTGCTTGTGCACTGCTACCTGGTGCAATCCATGGCGGATCCGGACTTCGCCGGCCGCGATCGTTACCGCCACGCGCTCGCCAATAAGGCGCCAGGGCACCGAGTAGCTGTTCGTGTCGATTTCGACGGCGCAATCATTGCCGACGACGCGGGTCAGTTCACGCAACGATCCGAACGACGGCTGCCCCCCGAGCGGCTTCAACCGATGTATCTCCTCACGCGCGAAGCGGATGATCGGCGCCTCGCCGGTCGTGCCGTGGATACGAACGTTCGCAACCTCACGCTCCCATCTGTCGAGATGCGCCTCGAATGCTTCCCAACTTGAGAAGGAATGACCGGCGATCGCATTCTTCTTCACGTAGCCGACGCCGTTCTCCGTCTTGCCCTTCGTGCGCGCCCGATATGGCGCGCAGGCGCGAGGACGGAAGCCCCAATGCTTTGCGAAGGCTATAAGCTTGTCGTTGAACTGAACCGACCGGCTCACCGCGTCGTGGCGCACGACAAGCGCGCGTGGATTGTCCATCAGCACTTCCTCCGGCACACCGCTGAAGGTCGTGAATGTGCTCTCGAGCCCGGCGAACCAATGCTCCTGCCTCTCGGCCCGGAACGCACGCACATGGAGCCGTCGCGAGTGCCCGAGCGTCGCCACGAACACGAATGCCTTGACTTTCGCCCCTCCGATCTCGACCAGGCGCTCCCCGAAGTCGATCTGCAGCTGCCGACCCGGTGGCGTCTCAAACCGCGTCGTCGCCAGCGCCTCCGCCTTCAGCGCCTGGCGATAGGGCTGCACGGCGCGTTGCAGCGTCCGCCGGCTGACTGCCACGCCTTTCTCGGCCAACAGGTCTTGGCGCACCACATCGGCATTGCCGCGATGCCGAATGAGCCTCTCGCGCAGCCAGCCCTCAAGGCCGTCGAGCTGCTTCTTCCGCTCAGGCGACTTGAACGGCTTCACACCGCCCGCCGCAACGTAGTCTTTCACAGTGTGATGGCTGCAGCCCAGCTGCCGCGCAATCCGCTTCACACCCCATCCGCACGCCCTCAGGCGCATCATCTCCGCCACCTCATCCGGCGTCTTCATCACCTGCCCCCGTGGATCATTCCACGGCGAGCCTTCAGTGATTCGTTCCCGCTTCATTCACTCTCTCCTCAGCTATTCGAGGAGGGGCAATTCCTCGTGACGCAGAGGGGGCAGTTTTCCACGGCGCGCGACAGTGGGGGCGCGGAGGCTGAAAAGCAGACGGTCCTGCTCGCTTGCACGCTCGAATCTCGGTTCCAGAATTAACCTCGACCCAGGGCATCAATGTTAATTTGGGGTCTTGATTGCGGCGACGCATCGGAGCGTTACGTTCAGGCACCGGTCATTGCCCCGTCCGGGTTCACCCAGTGCGAAGACGGCGCGCCATTCTATTCGGCGCGGCGGCTTCGTTGCCTGGCCACGCGCGTCCGTTTGATTTTGATGCGGGCGTCAAGAGATGGAGCGCTCGAACTCATCGATATGCGACGGCAAATCCCTGCTTCTGCGAAGCTAGCACCCTGACGTATCTTTTGGGCAGGCTAACAATCGCATATCTCAGTGACCCACCGAGCCCTGCTGACGGAGGCAGTTGCACGAGGCGTTCACGCGAAACAATGGCAAGTGTTGAGATCATCAGCAGAGGACCACTCGCGTGCGGTAAGGCTAACAAGTGGATCACATTGCAGAAGGCGATCGCCGGGTTGAGGCTTACCTGCAGCCGCGGAGCTGCCGATGTATCGCGTAAACGGCGCCTTCGCGGCTAGGGGCTGCCGCTGTCACAGGCGGCGGTCCCGCCCATGAGCGGACTAGTAAGCACGCCGTACTACTCGGAGCAGGGCGGGCAGTCTCGGACAAAACCGCTTGGCAAGCGCGCGCACTGCGGCTTCGTCGGTCTCGAGCGCGATCTTCTGAGCGAGCATCACGTCGCCGGCTACGAGCGCTTGTTCGAGAACGAAACACCACCCGATCTTAGGCTACATGTTTCATCAAGCTCCAAAACTATGGTGCCCTGATGAATTCGATACCGTCGCCCGATGTGAGAGCCGGTGACTTCGAAATAACCATCGCATCAAATTGCGCACGCTGCTCTTGGAGATAACCAATTGCGCAGAAGGCGTCGCGCACGCGCGTCCGGCCCATTTTGCTCGATGAAGCTCCGATAAAGCGAACGCGGGGCGCGCAAACGCGCGCTACTTGCGACACCGCCGCGTCTAAGCAAAAACATTTGCCGCGCCGGCGAGTCTGGCTAGTCCCGACAAGGCGCGAACAGAGCAGCGTCTCACCTGCATTCGGATCAAATGCCCGTACGGGTTTCAGATCACCCGCCGCCGTCCGATTGACAGCGATAAACCGCGGCCTGTCAGCTTGTTGAAGCGCGGCTCGGCCTGGCCAGGCCCTTCAGGTCGCTTTGGTCAAAACAATGTCGGCTGCCGCCTGTATGGTCCATCACGATTTGGATAGCCATGGAAGAGAACTCCGCAAGCCCTAGCCCTGACGCAGAAGAACCTCGCGGCGCACCTTAGTGTTCCTGGTCGCGCAGAAATTCGCCGTGTTTTCCGTTGGGCGGCCCGCCTGCAATCGGCGAGGCTCCGGCGTGTCGACTTAGAGTGGGTCCGCCATCGAGCCTGGTCAGCTCACAAGGGGCGCCATGCGGATCGTGACGGGGCGACTTGCAAGCATTCGTGTGGTGATTTTACTCTGCTGTTGGCAGGCGACGGACGAAACAGAACTCGCGGCAGGTCCCGGGGCCTCACTCGGATAGCGCGCTGGTGGGGAGAGGAAGCCCGGGCCAATACTGTCCGTCCTTGGTCGGCCGAGGTCCGAATATCGCCTGACCAACTCTTATGACATCGGCACCTTCCTCGATTGCTATCTCGAAGTCACTTGTCATCCCCATTGAGAGGAGATCAAGTCGCGTCGATGTTCTATCGCGGAGTGCGTCTCGAAGCCCCCGCAGCAACTTGAAACATTCGCGAACCTTGTCCGCCTCTCCGCTCAGGACGGCGAGAGTCATCAAGCCGCGAGGGACAAGGGCTGGATAATCGGACAGCCGAAGAACAAAGTCCTCTACCTCGTGGGGCGGCAAACCGTATTTGCTCACCTCACCCGAGGTGTTGACTTGGACGAACACGTCGAGATGCCGGCCTTCGGCGCTCAGGCGGGCCTGGAGCGCTTCAGCCAATCTCAAGGTATCCAACGCATGAAACTCGTTCGCGAACTTGACCATGGATTTCACTTTGTTCGTCTGGAGGTGACCGATGACACTCCAGTTCAACGACAGGTCGGCCAAATCGCGGACCTTGCTCTCCGCCTCTTGGACCTTGTTCTCGCCGAACTCGCAAAGGCCGAGTTCGGATGCGATACGGATAACCGCGGCGGGTACGGTCTTGCTGACAGGCAAAACACGAACTTCTGAACGCCTGCGGCGAGCCCGCATACAAGCCCGATTTATGCGCTGCTCAAGCTCATCAAGATTGGAGCGCAATAACGAGCGCGGATCGTCCGTGAATCGGGCGCTATTCATCTGTGACATCGCGAATTCCTCGCTTCCACGTCCATGGTGTTTGACATGGCAAACGCCGATAATTTCGGTAGCACATAAAGCAGAGTCGAGTCCGGCTAGTTCGTCAGAACCTCTCCCATCGACGCATAATCCAGGCCGTATCCCCTCATAGGGACGTCCTAATCCCAGACAAGGTGCTCCGGATCTCCCGATCCGCCATCGCCCAACTCGCCGCTCTGGCTCAGGGAGGCCAGCACGGAAACTTCTGTGCTGCTCGGGAGAGACAATTCACGCCCCTCCATTCACGAGTAAGGTTCATATTCGTTCAAATCGGGGCAGTTCTGGTTGAGCGCCTTACCATCAACGATGCAGAAATATGCGCTTGTCGGCAGGAAAACCCACTACAATGGCGTCGAGAGCGGCCTTTATCGGTGCAGCCGTCACACGCGGACAGCAATCGAGTATCTATCCGAGAGCCGCACTTTTTTCGGATGCAACATTTTCAGAAGCGCCGCTCCATACTGCACCGCATCGGCCTGCGCCATCACGCTCGTGCTGCAAATTGTCGGCAGGACTGGATGCGATCACCGAATTTCGATAGGTTTCTCCGTGGAAAGCAGTTCGGGGATGTAGGCCGACAAAACGTGACCCGCCAGATCCGCCAAGGATTTGGGCCAGCGGCGGTGTTTGACTTATACTTCCGACCCTTGAGATGGAGTGTGTAGTCAGTACGCCTTTGCGACGTCACCTGACCCGGTGCCTGCGTGTCCAGGGTCATCGCGATGTCGACTTCGCGCGTCGTGAGTGAATAGAGGCGCGGGAGGTAACAAGCTTGGTCTCAATGTGGAGTCGTGGATCCGAACGCCGCGACTGTCATCTGACTGCTGTGCGCAAGTTGGAGATGGTCGACGGTGCCGAAGATGCTGGGAGCTGAGACGGCTTGCTTTTCGAGCGAACTAGCGGCGAATTCCGCAGAAGCACCGGGCGCGCACTCCATTCACTACGGTCGCCTTTGGCGGCGCCGGGCCCAATCGGACCGGCCCACGTCCACACTGAGTCCGTTCAGGGACAAAACGGCGATGAGTCCGGCGCTGAGCGGCTTGAACTTTGCGCACCCAGCCCTTCATCGCTAAATCCATGTCCGACCCACATCCAGATGCTAAGGTTTGCGCTGCGTCGGCGGAACAAGGGTCGCGGAGTGCGCGACGCTCCAATCCCGGACCTGCACCGTCTCAAATCGCTGGGTTGGGCCCACGGCCTGAGCAGGTGAATCGGTCGGCCGATCCGTGGATTATAACGAAAAGATAGTTTATCGGTTTGGTTCTGAATTGCGCTACGGAGTTGGTAGTCCCAGTAGGACGTTGTCAATCAGTCGGGTCGAACCAACGTAGGCTGCGACACAGAGCGCCGCCGGAAACCGCAGGGGACTCTCGGCGCGCTTGAGCGTATCACCGTCGACAAGTTCAAGATATTGCAGCCGATCCACTGTCTCAAGTTGCCGCTCGGCGATCGCAATCAGCTTGTCCACCTCGCGCACTCCTGCGCGGAATTCTTCCGCCGCGGCGAACAGTCCACGACTGATGGCAACGGCTCGCCGACGTTCTTCCTTGCTGAGATACCGATTGCGGCTGCTCATCGCGAGCCCGTCCGGTTCCCGAGCGGTTGGCACGGTGACGATCTTGATGGGAAGATTGAGATCTGTCGCCATGCGACGCACGACCGCGCATTGCTGAAAATCCTTTTGCCCGAAAAACACGACGTCCGGATGCACCATGTTGAACAGCTTGCACACGACGGTCGCCACGCCCCGAAAATGCCCAGGCCTGAAAGCCCCGCAGAGTGGCTTCGCCAGTTGGCCCGGCTCGACGAAGGTCTCGAATTGAGCCGGATAGACTTCCTGTGCACCCGGCGCGAACACAATCTCAACACCGGCATCGCGGCACAATTTTTCATCGCGCACGAAATCGCGAGGATAGCTGCTGAGATCCTCGTTTGGTCCGAACTGAGTCGGATTGACGAAAATGCTAACGACGGTGACATCGCATTGCGCTCGGCTCGCCTCGACCAGGGCCAGATGGCCATCGTGCAAATACCCCATCGTAGGCACTAACCCGACGCGTTTGCCCGCGCTGCAAGCCTTCGCGAGCTCACGACGAAGCTCAGCGACCGTGGTAATCGTCTGCATCGTTGCACCTTACATCAGGTTGGGTTGGGAGGAGCCCAGGTTGCGATAATGTCACTCAGGCTTTCAGGAAGCCGATAGCACTCCTGCGGCGCCGGGAACGCACCGGTGCGGACATCGGCAGCCCAGCGCGAGAGCGCCTCTTGTAACATCTGAAAACCATCTGCATAGGCGCGAACGAATTTGGGCCGATGACCTATGGTTAGCCCCAGCACGTCATGGAATACGAGCACTTGGCCCGAGCAGTCGGGACCCGCGCCGATTCCGATGGTTGGTATCGATAGCGATTCGGTCGCTCGCTGGGCTAGCTCGGCCGGAATGCCTTCAAGCACCAACGCGAAGCATCCGGCCTCCTGCAGACGGTGAGCGTCATCGAGCAGCCGTAAAGCGTCATCGGCGTTCCGGCCCTGCACCTTGAATCCGCCCATGACATTGACGCTTTGCGGCGTGAGGCCGAGATGGCCCATGACAGGAATTTCGCAATCGACCAAGGCACGCACCATTTCCACGCGCTTGGCCCCGCCCTCGAGTTTCACGGCATCTGCGCCTCGCTGCAGGAACCCTCCAGCGTTACGTATCGTCTCCTCCGGACCAAGGTGAAAGCTAAGAAACGGCAGATCGGCCACGAGCAGAGCACGGGGCCTTGTGCGTGCAACAGCCTCCAGATGATGTTTATCATTGCCATGCTGACCGGCAACGTGTTGTCGAATCCGAGACAGACATTGCCAACACTGTCGCCCACAAGAATGATGTCGACGACGGGGTCGGCGATGCCTGCCGTAACCGCATCATAGGCGGTGGTCATGGTGACACGCCGCCGCTCCTGCCTCCACCGCCGCAAGATTGGAATTGTGACCCGCTCAACTGACACTTCCGAAGCGTGGCTCATTTTTGATACGTTCCATCAACTAGGCGAACGGTAATCCGATGTTGCGAGCGACGCGGCTGAGTACTACGCGCATCCTGGGACCATGCTTTCGTAGAGGACAAGAGAAAACTGTCAACAGTGAAAGGAAGAAAGAAACATATGTCTCCAAGGTCGCCGACCGAGTGCACAAACATTCCAATGGTCGCGCGACCACCAAGCAAGAATTTCCAAATTCAAATTGTCATGTGGAAGCACCTTGAGTCACGCCGCGCCTCAAGGCGCGCTGGGGCGGTCGGAGCCATTCCAGATGAGAGCGCACGGGACGACGCAGGGGGTCGCTGATCTAGTCGTGCCGAAGCGCTGCGATTAGCTTATGGTCTTCCAGTGGCGGAAAGGTGAAGCTGTGGTCAGTCGGGGTCCGGGTCAGTGGTCCCGCGGACTCAGGTCATGCTGTCGACACCGCCTTGACGCTTCACCAGGAGTTCGGCCGTTTCCGCGGTTGTTGGCTCACGCCATTGCACGCTGCCCGCGGCACAAATGATCTCTTGGTCGAGCCGCATCAGCGCTTGGCGAGCGATGTCGGCGATGTCAGAGCGCAGGGTGCTGGCCTGCTTGGTTGCCGCCACCCTGCAAAGCAGGTCGAGGTCCGACCAACCCGCAAATGAATGACCCGCGATCGCGTTCTTCTTCACGTAGCCGAGGCCATTCTCCATCTTCTCTACGTGCGCGCCCGATACGCAGCGCGGGCGCGAGGACGGAAGCCCCAATGCTTCGCGAACGCAATGAGCTTGTTCTTAAATTGAACCGACCGACTCACTGCGTCATGGCGCACCACGAGCGCGCGTGGGTTACCGCACAAAAACGCCACCCATTCGTCGGCGCTGGCACCTACCGGATGTTGTAGTAGACGTGCGCTCTGCATGGCACCCGCGACTAATGCACGCGAGACTTCTTCTGACTTGTGATTTTTTGCATTTGTCGGCGCCTGGATAATGGTCTGGTGCTGCAGGTCGGCTGCGGCGCGCAAGCGATGACATCGATTGTGCAAGAACCGACCCAGATGCGTGGCCGGCGCTGTTCGCATGGCCGCTCAAGGCCAGTCGTCGAACATTTTGAGGCTCTTGCCTATACTGAGATAGATCGGGACTTAGCGGCTGTCCTTCAGTGCGGACTAGGGCTTGCAACATACTATGCCCCACCAACCCTAAAGCCTGTTGCAGCAAAAGCAACGGACCGATCAACCTGCGGCCGATCAAACCGCCTCCTCACCGCTCCGCCGATCGGTTGACCGCAGCCAACCATATTCACACTTGCTGTTTTCTATTTTCCTTCCACAGCCCTTACACGACGATCTACAATCGCTTCATCGCTGGGCAAGCGAGGACGATGGTGCGCAACTTCGAAGCGCTGGCCACGCCTGGCGAAGATCGGTTTGTGCTGTCGCTCGATTCGACCTCGATTAAAGCTCACCGGTGTGCCTCCGGCGGAAAAGGGGGAGCACAATCAAGCAATCGGCCGCTCGCGTGCAGGCCGTACGAGGAAACTCCATACGCTGAGCGATTCCTTTGCCGGCCGGTCGTCCTGCATCTGACGGCAGGCCAGGATGCCGATATCGCAGCGGCTCCCGATGTGCTGGCGCTCGCGCCACCTATGAGTGCGCTCCTCGCCGACAAAGGGTACGACGGCGACAAGCTTCGCGGCGAAATCATTCGTCGCGGCGCGAAACCCGTAATCCCCAATAAATCTAACCGTGTTGCCATCCAGCGCTTCAACAAATGCGCCTACAAAGGCCGAAACGTCTCGAACACTGCTTTTGCAGGCTCAAGGACTCCCGGCGCATCGCCCCGCGGTGCGACAAGCTCGGCCGGAATTTCTTGGCCGCTGCGCCTCTTGCCGCTCTCGTCGCATATTGGCTCAATTGAATTTGGATCCTAGTCTTCTTGAGCGCGGCGGCCCCTTGAATTTCTTCTGGGTCCGGAATTTGACGGCGGCCAGCCCAAGCGGAGCCCTTCAGTCGTCACCGCCAGGCTCGAGTGCATCAGGATGCCGCAAACCGTGTGCGACCTCAGGTAGCCCGCCTTGTCCCCGGCCGCTGTTTATGCTCTTCGTGATTCGGATCGATCGGAGTTCTATCTTTGATAGCTGAACTCGGTCGTATCATCGAGCACTAGAACCGGACCGCCGGCGGCAATCGTGCGCTCACGCGCCGATTGAAAGTGGCCCGCCAGAATGTCCGCTTCGCTGACCCGGTCATTAGAGAAGAAGCGATAAGCTGCCTTGGTATTCGCCCAATTGGCAGACGAGCGGAATACTTTGTCCGATGGCGCTTCCAATCTGCGTGAGCAGCGGAATCTGTCGCCGAGCCGCGCGTCCCTAAACTGGCATCCACTAGTCTCTCGATCAATCCAACATTCACCGCCTAAAAATCGCAAACGGCCTTTTGCCGATCGATCCCTCAATGTGAGCCCCATAGAGCACCCCCTCGCGCATCAGGTGCTCAGCAAGGAACACAAGTGATTCTTCAAGATTTTGCTGATCAGCGGATCAGCTCAAGCGGAGAAAGTTATGGGTAATTGAAAGCCGGTCAACCGCGCCAGTCGCGGCGCTCCGTGCCATGCCTGGCCCACCAAAATAGGCCCCGGGCCATAGGCCAAGGCCTTATCCACCTTTTTGAACGATAGATCAATATTTGAGAAGAATCGGGCCGCCAAACTGATAGTTGAGCCATGCAGTCATAAGATCGAGATCCTGGCGGATGCGGTCGACCCCACCAGCGGGCTCGGTGAAGCCGACCATGGTTGGCCGCATGAACAGGTGTGCGTACTCGAATCCAATCGACCAATTCGGTGCGAAGCCGTACTCGAAACCGGCTGCCAACGCGGCGCCCCAAAGAACGTGCTTGCTTTCTCCACCTAAGTCGCCCGTCGTCCAGATGACCCGAAACGTATTGCTCGTCACCGCGGCGCCACCTTTGGCGTAAAGTAGTACGTTGTCGAAGGCATAACCGATCTGCCCCGTTACCAGGCCGAACGCATCAATCTTGGTCTGGTTGATATCCAAAAAAGCCACGCTGGGATTCCAACCAGTCAAATGAGCCCAGTTCCCCTGGCCTTCAACACCAAGCACGATCGGGCCCGTCTGCCATCGACAGCCGATCTGCCCGCCCACGCTTCCGCCGGTGGCATCATGGCAGCCCTCAGGCTTGCCACCATCGGAATCCCAGCAATTCGAGCTTGAACCAAAGCCGCCGTTCATACCGACGTTGTAGCCGCTCCAGTCGTAGATTGCAGCCGCGACGGGCCGCGGGGCATTGGTGTAGAGAGGCTTGGCCGGCTGCGCAGCCAGATCCGCGCCGAATGCGGGCACCAACGCGCCAAGCCCCACAATGCTCACAGTCGCAAGCAACAAGTTCTTCAGTTCTACTCTCATCTCTTCAGTGCCCCGAGCCTCATGCGTCTTAACCACGTCCGCGCGAATTGCTGTAACTGCATCGCAACATTTGCGCTGAAAGAAATGCGTGAACCGAACGCTGCGTCAGGTTGCGGTGCAGATCATCTCCAACAGCGTCGCAATCCACCTTCGCGTGCGAGCATAGATTGCGGCCGCTGATTTCAGCGGAGTAAGCGCACGCAAGTCAGATCGTCGCAAGCCACACCGCAAGTGAGAAGAGTGAAGCGGTTTGCAAAACTCTTGCTCTTGTCCCGTGCCGCCACTAGAGACCCCGTTACGACCATGCTCGTGTTGCACTCACCGGCTCCGAGAGATCAGATGAAGTCTATTCGATTGAATCAATGTCCTGCAGATGCTGACCCGTTCGTCGCAGATGCCGCTGTGTCCCGCGGTCGACAGAGCATGCGAAACACGGGATGAAGGATGCGGCCCGAAGGATTTTGCTTATTGGTTGAGCGAGCCGTTCTCCACCCGAGGCTTCCTACCACACCGCCAATGCCCAGATCGCCGATAACGCTTGCCGACCGGTGGTGGCCAGCGGCCGCGGTGTGTTCATCTTCTGAGCTGAAGTTCTGAGTCGATAAAGGACAGCGAGCATGTTCGTTTCATTCTTCCCTCGACCAAAGTTGATCTTTGCGTCGTCAATTCTTTGGACGGCGTTGGCGATGGCGTTTTGGTATGTATTTGCCGGCAATCTCTTTCCAGCCCCGGAGAAGCCGGTCGGGCTTGCGACGTTCTGGTCGGCCTCGGCGCTGTGGTTTGATCTCTATTTTGCGCTGGCCGTTACGGTGTTCGCGGCTGCATGGATGTTATTTGCCCCGCATCCCTGGGCGACGTGGTCCATTCTTGGTTCGGCGCTGATCCTGTTCACCTCTTACTTTCAGGTCCAGGTCTCGGTCGCGATCAACAGCTGGTATGGACCGTTCTATGACATGATCCAGGCTGCGCTTTCGAAGTCGGCGCCGGTCACGGTCGAGCAGTTCTACAGCGAGTTGTCGACCTTTGCCGGCATAGCGCTCGTGGCCGTCGTGGTCGGCGTGATGACGCGATTCTTCGTCAGCCACTACATCTTCCGCTGGCGCACGGCGATGAACGATTTTTATGTCGCCAACTGGCCGCGGCTGCGCACGATCGAAGGCGCCTCCCAGCGGATTCAGGAAGACACCATGCGCTTTGCCAGCACCATGGAAGGTCTAGGCGTCAATCTCATCAGCGCGGTGCTGACACTGTTGGCGTTCCTGCCGGTTCTGGTGAGGCTGTCCAGCAACGTCACGGAGCTGCCTCTGTTCGGCTCGATTGCCTATCCGCTGGTGTTCGCCGCGGTGATCTGGTCGATCCTGGGCACCGGCGTTCTCGCGCTTATCGGCATCCGCCTGCCCGGAATTGAATTTTTCAACCAGCGGGTCGAAGCGGCCTATCGCAAGGAGCTCGTGCTCGGCGAGGATGATACGGCGCGTGCCAATGCGCCGACATTGAGCGTGCTGTTTAGCGACATTCGCAGGAATTACTTCCGGCTCTATCTGAACTTCATGTACTTCAATATCGGCCGGATCGTCTATCTGCAGACCGACGTCATCTTTCCTTATCTGCTGCTTGCGCCCACAATCATCGCGGGCAGGATCGCCCTCGGCGCGATGAACCAGATCTTCAACGCGTTCACGCAAGTACGAACCTCGTTTCAGTATCTCGTCAACTCCTGGAGCACGATCGTCGAACTGATCTCGATCTATCAGCGGCTGCGGAGTTTTGAGGCAAAGATCCACGGTGGGCCACTGCCGTCGATCGAGACACAAAAGGAGCCAGCCTCATGATTGGCGTAGCTGCAGGAGTTGACGAAACCCGGCCCTTGAGCCCGCCCCCACACTGCGGTCATCGCGTCCTTGATCGTAGCCCCATATCCTCGCTTGTGCTCTCGCGGTGCCTCGACCGGCCTCGGTCCAACTGTTGTGCGTGCCCGAATTGCACGCACCGCATACTTGCGATGCCAGCCGGTCGTCGCGCATATCGCATCGAGATGCGCCTCTTTTCCGCCCGGGTGGCCGACCGGCAACGATCCCGTTCGGCCGACACCACCTGCCGCCGCGCGCCCATGCTGATCTTTCCCGCCATAGACGCCACCGGACCAATTCGATGGCAGCGACCCAATCACCGGCGAGAAGTTGTCCAGTAACAATCCGGATGAGGCAATGCGCCTCAGTTCGTCTCCAAGGACGCTTCGGGAGCCGCAGCATGCGAAGCGTCTCCGAATTCCGTTCACCGCGTCTTTCGCAACATCGGCGTAAGTGGCGGTGAGCACCCATGCTGTATCTCTCCAATAATCTTGAACCCGTGGCGTTGGTAAAACGGAATGTTTTCAGGATTCGAACTTTCGAGGTAGGCAGCGAGGCCCTGCTCATCACAGCGTTGAAGAGCGTACTTCATCAGCAATGTGCCAAGCCCTTGTCCGGCCCAGTTCGGATCGACAGCGATCAGGGGCAAATACCAATGTGGCTCGGAGGGATGATGTTCGGCCATTCCCTGGCGCAGGTGTGCCATATGTTCGCTGATTTCAGGGCGCAGGGACAGCGCCATGATTGCGTCCAGCGCATCCTCATCCTGCTGCACGCCCGGAGGCAGCCACAGGGCCGCCGCGCGAGTCTCTCCCGTGACGTATGCTGTGCCATGCTCGAATGCTCGTCCGCCACAGGCCTTGATGAACTGAGTCATGCTGCCAAGATATTGCCCAGGGTCCGGCCAACTCCAACGCATCAAAGGATCGGCGGCAAAGCCGAGGACAATCGTCCAGACGATTCTTGCCCGAATACTTGCGTTCGCCGAGGTGACGCCCGGCTCTCTTGTCATGATGCACCGCTTTTCGATCGCAGGGTTGAAGGTTGGAGCACAGGACCGATACCTTGGACGTGAGCGGAATGGATGTGCCCCGAACATTCATCCCCTTTAGTTTCCGCCTCCGGCTCTCATCCCGCCTCAGAAGGCCGCCTTCGACGGCGGCTTCGGACGAAGGTTCTCGCTGCGAGCCCCTGACCCTTGGGCCTGCCGAGGACTTGTGCTTTTCGCCATGAGAGCGTCATCTGGATCCTGCCCTTTCCGAAAGGAAGGGCTCATTTTACCGGCGTCGACAAGCCTGGCAGCCTTCCGAAGGAAGCGAGGAGGACGATTAGTGTTACAAGGTGATCTTGTTTCGCCAAACGTTGCGAGTTGCATTCGCTCGACGAGTCTAAGCACCGCAGTCTAATTTGGAACCTGCCAACCCAGGTAGGTGCTTGGGATTGACTGCCCCAAGGATTGCCAACGACTTCCCCTTCAGCCTTGCCGCAGCGATCGCACCCGTGACGTCGCCCGCGCGGATCGAGTTGCCGCCTCCGTCGGCCGGCGTCGTCTGGGTCAACGATCATCACCGGCTCGACCCCGCCTCGCCCTGAGGCGGCCTCGCCGCCACCGGCCGCGAATGTGGCACCCAGACCTTCGACGACCACCTCGAGACCAAGAGCGAGATGATCGCCACGCACGAGCAGCCGTTCGACTGGTATCGCGACACGGCCAACCAGAAGCGGCTGAACTAACAGAACGACAAGCGGCAGACGTTCGAAGAAGGCGGGCCGCATCAATGGAGAGAGTCAATGTCGACATCCGTGAACGCAGGCGCTCGTCTTGCTCGACTGCCGGTCGGGCCATTCTATCGCCGCATCATACTGCTGATCGGCATAGGAACGTTTTTCGACGGTTTCGACATCTACATTGCCAATACCGTGCTGAGCCTGATGCTGAAGACGAGCTTTTCGACCCTAGCCCAGAATGCGGTCTTCATCTCCGCGACCTTCGTCGGCATGACGCTGGAAGGTTTGGTACCGGGTTTCTCGGTGACCGCTATAGAGTCCGCGTCGCGCATAATCTTGCCAGCAGCCAGGCGCAGCGCTCGATCTGCGCCTGGTCCAAGTCGGGCAATGCGCAGGGTTCGAAACCGATATACTTCCAGCCGCCGGCGAACGTGGCCTTCGCCGTTCGCCGATCCAGCACGATGTCCAGATAGTCGTCCGTGCACCGGCTCAGGGCGGTGTCGCTCACGCTCGCTCCGTCGGGCGACGGCGTTGCGTCGGATCGGAGCGACGGCAGCGGGCGCACGCCGCCGCGTCCCGCAAGTTCAGCCCGGCGCACGCTGGCCTGCCCCCGCGGCGTCGCTGCGGTAGCGGCTGGTCGAGGTCTGGTAGTACTGCGCGCGGATGGCCGCCATGGCCTCGATCAACGCTCCCCACGGCGCGGGAAAGCATTCTTCCGCCATCAGGTGGTGCAGCATGCGCGTATGGCCGGCCAGCTCGTCCTTGAGGAACTCCACCACAGGCATAGCCGGGTAGCACTGCAGCAGCAGGATCGCCGCGTTGTCGGCCTCGCCGGCCGAGCTGTCCTTGTCGCGTCCATGCAGATCGTTCTGCAGACGCCCTATCGCGGAGATGAGCCGCAGGACCTGGCGAAACGCCGGACGCGCGCGCAAGGTCTCCATGTCCAGCCCCCACAGCAAAGACAGGCAACAGAACACATTCGCGTAGGCGATCGAATCGATGCCGTTGTGCAGGTACTCGGCGTAGGACCAGCGTTCCGCCCCTGCCGCCCGCACGTGTCCGGCGCGCAGCGCCGCGCAGTAGCGCCGGGTATCGTCGAGAAGCTGAGCATAGTCGCGACGATCGTAGGCGAGTGCGGCCAGCGAGGTGCGCAGCACAGCGCAGCCCTCGAATCCGGGGAGCGCGCACGGCACGCCCTGCCCCAACGCCTGCTCCACAGCGGCGAGCTGCTCCGGCGCGATCAGGCCAACGTCGTTGCAATCGTCGAGCCAGAACAGCAGCGCCAGTTCGCGATAGAACGCCACGATCAGCGTTTCGTCTTGCGGATCGCGGCCGGTGCGGGCGCTGGTGTCGAGCAGGCTCGGATGGATGCGCTGCAGGATGTACTGGCCGCCCCTGACCGCTTCCATGGCATGCTCGTCGGCGAACCCGTTCAGGGAATGCCCCCACTCCAGCACCTGCTGCAGCGCGCGTTCGGTCTGGATCATGGTGCCGCTCCTCCTGCTCTCTCGGCCAGGGCGCGCCGCCCCCAATGAAGCGCCAGCCACAACCCAGCAAGTTCGGCCACACGCACGACCCGCGTGGGGCAATACAGTTCCTTACCGATCCACAGCGGCGTCTGCGGCAATGCGTGCGCCGCATGGCGGGCGAGCATCCACTCCAGCGCATGCGCCACCGCCTCCGCGATGCGCCGGCGCCCTGTCGGCTCTTCGCTCCCGTCCATCACATACAACGCGAACAGCGCATAGGCGGTTTCCTCGAATGTGGACGCGCGACCGGCGCCCCAGCCGCCGTCGTCGCGCTGCGCCTGCAGTAGCGCCGCCAGCGCGCGCTCGTCGCGCCACTGGGGGTTGCCTTGCGCCAGCGCAGCGATGGCATGCGCGGTGGGATACAGCCATGAAACGTGCCATTTTTCGTTGTCCCATAGACCGTGCGGGTTGCGATTGGCCTCGACATAGGCGCTGGTGCCGGCGGCGGGCTTTCCCAACAATCGCAACGCATGCAAGGCATGGATGTTGGTCGACACCGAGGCATTGCGCTCGCCGGGGAAGGTGACGAACAGCTCGCCGATTTCGAAATGGCGCAAGGCATCGACCGCAGGCTCGCGGCCTGCCAGGCGCAGGACACACAACGCAATGGCGGTGTCGTCCGCATCGGCTGCGAAGTGCAAGGCCGGGCCGAGACCGCGCACGCCCAGGCGGGCATCGAGCTGCGCGACGATCGCGCGCACCGCCTCAGTGAGCGCGGGATGCGCGAACAACCCGGCCAGATGCAGGGTGTACAGCGACCAGCATGGTTCGAACACATTGATCGGCCAGACGTTGGGAACAACACCTTCGATGCCGCTGCGCGTCGCCTTCGATGCCGCCTTTAGATACGCGTCCGCGCGCCCGACCTGCGGCGTGCTCCCCTGTGTCAGGACGTGCGCACGCCACGCGGCGGTCGCCGCCGGACTGATGCCGATGCTGCCGTCGTCGTCCGGGCATGCGGTGGTCGGCGAGGTCCCCCAGGCTTCCCAGGAGTGCAGCAACGGATGGCCGCTCGGCAACGTCGCCACCGCCGCCAGCTTGGCCAGGCACGCTTGCCGCAACGGCAACAGCGCCGGGTGGCGCGGGAACGCCACGCCGCCCAGCAAGGATGCGGCCTCGCAGCAAAATTGCGGCAGGATCAGCTCCGCGCCGATCGGCGCGTCTTCCGGCACCGCATGCGCGTAGGGATCGGGCTGGCGTTCGAGGAACCGTGTTGCAGCCTGGACTGCGTCGGCAGCGGCGCGAAGAGGATCGGCACGCTGCAATGCCAGCAACGCCGCCCACGTGGGCGCATGGCGGAACAGCGGGAAGTCCGCGCTTCCCCATCCGCCATCGGCCTGTTGCTGCGAGATGAGCCACGCGTAGGCGTCCTGCCGACCGGTGACGTTGCCGTGGAATTGCAGAGCTCGCGCGGTGTCGTAGACGGACGGACCGACGCTGCCGCCGTCGCTCATCTCGCTCAGCAGGTGGCGCAATTCGGAAAGGATATGTTCGGACTGCGCGTTCACGCGGGATCTTCCTTCTGCAGACGGTTGACGAGAACCAGGATCGGGCAGACGCCGCGCACGTCGCCGCAGGTCCGTCGCGGCCCGGCCGATGGGCAGCGCCGGACGGCCGCACTGCTCTGGCGCGGCGACTTGCCACCGACGCTGGCGCCGGTCCGCCGCATAGGCTTGGCCGCAGCGCGCCGCGGCCGTGCAGGGCAACCGCTGCGATCGGCGCCGCGGACTCGGACACGGTGCAGCATGCACCGCTACCGCCGGCCGATCGCAGCGGCACAGGGGCGACTTCATGCGCACGGGCGCGCTCATGCGCATGGCGCGTGCTTGAACAGGTGCGCGTTGGCCCGCTGCAGCATCTGCCCCAACCGTTCCGCACGCGGCCCCAGCGGGACGATGGCCTCTCCGGCGTCGCGTAGTAGATCGAACGCGAACTGGCGCGCAGCCTGCAACCCCATGATCGACGCGCAGGTCGGCTTCTGCGCCGCCGCGTCCTTGCCGGGGGTCTTGCCGAGCGTCGCGGTATCCGCTGTCGCATCGAGAATGTCATCGACCACCTGCAACGCCAGGCCGAAACAGGCGCTGTAGCGATCGAGCGCACAGTACAGCGCAGCGTGCGCGGCATCCTCCGCGATGGCGCATAGCGCGCCCATGCGAACGGACGCGCGCACTAGCGCTCCGCTCTTCATCCGGTGCATCGCGACGATCCTGTCCAGCTCGACGTGCTTTCCGACCAGCGACAGATCGATGGCCTGCCCGCCTGCGGCACCCTCGGCGGACACCGCCCGCGCCAGTTCGCGCACGAGCGCGATAGGATTGTCGCCCGGCGCATCCAGGCTCGCCAGGGTCAGGAAGGCGTGCGCCTGCAGCGCGTCGCCGACCAGGATCCCGGTGGCTTCGCCGAACTCGACGTGCACGGTCGGAAGGCCGCGGCGAAGCACGTCATTGTCCATCGCGGGCAGGTCGTCGTGGACCAGGGTACAGGCGTGCATCATCTCGATGGCGGCGCCGACGTCGTCGAGCATGTGCGCCGGCGTGTCGGCCAGTGCGCCGGCGGCCAGACAGAGCAAGGCGCGGGTGCGCTTCCCGCCATGCAAGGTGGCGTAGCGCATCGCCGCCATCAGCTCGGTCTCACCGTTGTCTTCGGCGCAGAGAAGGCGCGCGAGCGCTTGTTCGACCCGCTTTGCACCGTCGTGCATCCAGATCTCCGGCAGCAGCCTGTCGGAAGCGCCGCGCGTCTGCGCGCCCAATCCGCCGAGCCCGGAAACGCCAGTTCGGTCGTCGTGTAGCGTGGAACCGGTCTGCATGCTGTTCATGTCCTTGTATCTGACAGGAGACGGCCACGGCGAGCGGCGGGCCGCCGCGGTGTTGCCGGTGTCGCTGCCTCGCCATACGGGCGCAAGCGATGCCAGCTCATGAGAATCCGATGCGGATTTTCATGGACGGATGTGCGGTCGGGTAATAGCGCCGGCCTTTTTCGGCGCTGCTCAACAACCGCGGCCGCACCCCGGCCTTGTGCATGGTCAGCGCCAAGGCGATGCAGAACTGCACCAGTTCGAGCCATACCAGGTGGTAGCCGATGCAGACGTGTGGGCCGGTACCGAACTGCAGCATGTCCACCGGCCGGATCGGCTCCGTGCGTTGCAGCCACCGCGCCAGGCGGAACTGATCAGGCGCCTCGTGCAGCAGCGCCGAGGTCGAGAAATGCAGCAGCGGGATGCACAGATGGGTGCCCGCGGGAATGCGCCGTTGGCCGAGTTGCAATTCCTGCAGCGCCCGCCGCGGCAGGAGCGTGGTCGTCGGATGCACGCGCAGCGTCTCGCGGAACAGGGCCTCGGCGACTGGACACTGCGCCAGGTCCGCGTGCCGGGTCGGCACCGCGCCCACGCGTTGCGCCTCCTCGACCAGGGCGTCCCACAGCACAGGCTGCCGCGCCAGCTCGATCACCATCCAGGCCATCGTCGAGGCGGTGGTGTCGTGACCGGCAAGCAGCAGCAATCGGATATTGGCGACCAGGACGTCATCAGAGAGCGCATCGTCGCTGCGATCGAAGGCGCTCACCATGTCGTTGATCAACCCGGTGCGCGCGGCATGCGCGCGCGCGTCGCGGACGAACTGGCGCAACTGCGCGTCGATCCAGTCGCGGGCGGCGCGGCCGCGCCGCAAGGGCAGACCGGGCAGGTCGACCGGGGGCGCGACGATCAACTGCAGCAGTTGCCGGTACTTGCGATGCCATCCCGGCAAGTCCTGCGCGGGGATACCCATGAGGCTGAAGATGAGCTTGAGCATCAGGTCGCCGGTTTCGCGCAGGATGGTTACGTCGCCGCGGTCACGCCACGCCTGCACCCGCGCCCAGATGACGGGCGCGAACAGGTCGCCGATGCCGGCCTGAGTCAGCCCTTTGGGCAGGAACGCCGCCTTGATCGCATCGCGCGCCTGCCGGTGCGCGCCGCCGTCCTGGGCGACCAACGTTCCGCCAAGTAACTCGGGCGCGATCTCTTCGATCAGCGCCGAGGACACGTCCTTGTGCCGGAGCAGTGCAAACGCATCCGGATCCACGCACGTCATCAGGTGTCCGGCAGGGCCGAAATCCAGCCAGAAGTGGCTGCCCAGCATCCGTTCCGCGCGCCCCAGCAGGCGCGGCAGGTCGCAGACGATGGCGGGAAGATGCCCGACCAGGGGGAAAGCGCCGGGCACGACCGGGATGTCGTACCGCAGCCGGTGCCGACGAGCCAGGGGGTTGAGCAGCATGTCCATCAGCAGCGCGGCGCCGCAGGCGCTTCGGCGGTGTTGCCGGCAGGCCGCGCGGCGCGGCTGTTGCCACCGTCGGCGTACGTCGGCACATGCGCCAGCATGCCGCCGTCAATGCACACGACCTGGCCGGTGATGAACGCAGCATCCTCGGAAAGCAGGAACGCCACCAGCGCGGCCACGTCCTCGGGACGGCCGACGCGCGGCAGGAGCTGGTGCCGGCGCAGATGCCGCTGCATGCGCTCGTCCAGCTTGGCGAGGAGACGCTCGGTCATGATGAGACCCGGCGCAACCGCGTTGCAGCGGATCTGCGCATGACCGTACTGGGTGGCGAGCGAGGCCGATAGCATGTTCATCGCCGCCTTCGACGCGGCGTAGGACGTCTGCGCGGTGTCACCGCTGAGCCCCTGGCACGACGACATGTTGACGATGGCGCCGCCGCCGCGGGCGATCATCCGTGGGATGGCCTGCCGGCAGCAGAGCAGGCTACCGCGCAGATTGGTCGCCATGGTCTGATCCCAGACCGCCAGGTCCAAGTCGAGGATCGCTCGGTCGCGCGGGGTCAGATGCATGGCGCTCGCGTTGTTCACCAGCAGGTCGACCCCACCGAAGTGCCGCTCCGCCGTCTCGAACAGCGCTGCCACCGCCTGCGCATCGGCGATGTCCATCGCCAGCGCCAGCGCGTGGCCCGCTTCGGCCGCGATCTGCGCGGTGCAGGCGATGGCCGCCGAGCCATCAATGTCGGCCACCACCACTCTGCCGCCCTCGCGCGCGATGGCTAGGGCGCATGCCTTGCCGATGCCGGCGCCAGCGCCGGTCACCACGGCCACCTTGCCTTCAAACCGTCCGATCGTGTCCTCGTGGATTGCGTTGGTCTTTCGCGGCCTGCCGCTCGGCCTCGCCGGAGAAGGCGCGGGGTCGGCGGTGGCGCGCTCGTCATCGCCAGCGTCGCTTTCGATGACCCGAATGGCGGCGACCGGGCACTGGCTGGCCGCGAGCCGCACGGCGGCGTGCAGCACCTGCGGGACCGTCGCCACGCACACTTCGGCCACGCCGTCCGGTTCGCGCTGGCGAAAGGTGCCCGGCAGCGTCAGCACGCACTGCCCGGTGGTTCCGCACAGATCCTGGTCGACCACGACGCGCATCTCAGCCACCGTGCTCATGCAGCCGCACCGGCAGCGCGCGGAATGTCCTAAGGAACGCGGAGGGCTCCCGGGTGGGCTGCTCGGCCAATGCCAGCGTGGGGAAGCGCGCCTGGATCCGCGGCAGGCTCTCGGCCAACTGCACCCGGGCCAGTTGCGCACCGAGGCAGAAGTGGATACCGTGGCCGAAGCTCAGCATGATCTTCCCGTCGGTCGACATGCCAGGACTGGTGCCGTAGAACCGCGCGGGATCGAAGCGGTCGGGGTCGGCGAAGGCGTCCGGGTCGCGATTGCCGGCCGCGATCAGCACCCGCACGTCCGCGTTCTTCGGGATCACCACGCCGCCTAGTTCGATGTCGCGCTGGGCGATACGCGGAATGGAGCTGAACATGGCGGGCGCGTCGCAGCGCAGGACTTCTTCGACGAATGCCTTCACCCCCGCGGCGTCTCCCTGCAGCCAGTGCCGCTGTTCGGGATACGCCAGCATCGCCAGGACCGCATGGTCGATGGTCGCGGCAGTGGTGGCGAAGCCGCCCAGCAGCATGCCCCACAGCATGCTGATCAACTCCGCATCCGACAGCGTGTCGGCATCGTGCTCGTGTGCGCCGACCAGCATCGACACGATGTCGTGGCGGGGATCGGTGCGCTTGCCCTCTATGAGGTCGCCGAAGTAGGCCTGCACGCTGGCGCTGGCCGCGTCCGCCGCGGCGAGCTGGGGATCGCTGGCGTGCGGGCTTAGGCCTTCCAGAATGGCGCCGATGCCGGCGGCGAGCCCGAACATGTCGTCTCGGGGCATGCCGAACAGTTCGGCGAAGATTAGCATGGGCAAGGCCAGCGCGAATTCCCGATGCAGGTCCACCGCCTCCCCGCGCTCCAGCGCGGGCGCCATGCCGTCCAGGCGCGCTGCGACGATGCGCGCGATGCTCGGCCGCAGGTCGTCGATCTGGCGCATGGTGAAATCGCGCGAGATCAGCCGGCGCAGACGCGTATGCGTCGGTGGGTCCTTCATCGCTAGCGTGGACGCCAGCAGATTGAGCGACAGGCTGGTCGCCGCGCGCGGGAAATAGCGCGCCAGTTCGCCGGGCGCCGGTCCCCGAAACGCATCCCCCGTGGCCTTGAGCGCCCAGTAGATGTCGGCGTGGCGGCTCAACAGAAAGAGACCCGACGCCGCGCGATGCACCGGATCGTGCTCGCGCAACCATCGCAGGAACGGATACGGGTCGTCGATGCACGCTGGCGAAGCCAGTTCGGCGAAGGCGTCCCGGCATGCTGCTGTGGTTTCTTGCACGTCCATCTTGCTTAACTGTTGGCTGGCTGATCTGAACGGCGCGCGCCAGGCGCGCCGGCAAATTGCGGAGAAGATCGCGATTCCCGGGGGAGTCCGCGCATCACCAGAGCACCGGCAGCTCTTCGAACCCGCCAGTGATGATCTCCTTGCGCAACTTCAGTTCTTCGGGCGCCACGGCCAGGCGCAGCGCGGGAAAGCGCTGGAAGATCGAACCGAACACCACTTTGAGTTCCAGCCTGGCCAGCGCCATGCCGAGGCAGTAGTGCGGACCGTAGGAGAACGCTAGGTGCGGATTTTCGTCGCGCCCGATATCGAAGATTTCCGGATCGTCGAAATGGCGCGGATCGAACGACGTCGCCGGCAGTCCGACCAGCACCTTGCTCTCCGCGGGAATATGCACGCCCGCGATGGTCACCTCGGTCCTCGGATAGCGCATGATGCCGTCCCAGCCCACGCCCACCGGGTACATGCGCAGGATTTCCTCCACCGCCGTGTCCACCAGGGATGGATCGCCGACCAGGCGTTCGCGCTGTTGCGGATGGCGGAACATGGCCAGCAGGCCGAATTCGATCTGCGCGACGGTGCTCTCGTGCCCCGCCACCAGCATGCCCGCGGCCAGGCCGATCGCCTCTTCCTCGGTCGCCTTGCCCTGGTCGACCGCCGCGAGCAAATCCGTCAGCAGGTTGTCGCCCGGATCCTGGCGCTTGTCCCGCATCTTTCCACGAATGTAGGCGCGCAGTTCTTCCCAGGCCAGGCGCGACGCGCTGCGCGGGCCGCTTTCATGCTGGTGCGTCATTACCTCGTCGGAGAGCCCGGCGAAAAACGCGTGATCCTCGTAGAGCACGCCCATCAACGCAGTGATGACCATGGCCGGAAGCGGAAAGGAGAGGTGGCGCCGCAGGTCGGCGGGCTGGGGCTGGGCCGCCAGCGTCTCGAACAACTGCGCGGCGATCGCCTCGACCTGCTGCGCGAGCAGCTTCACCCTGCGGTCGCTGAAGGCCGGCGCCACGATCGTGCGTAACCGGGCATGCTCGCCCCCCTCGTGCGAGACGAGCCACCCCGGCGAACCGAGAATTACCGAATCCGGGGTGAATGCCGCCGGCGGCATTCCCGCGGGCCGGAACGCCGCGTCGGACAGCACCGCCTTGGCCTCGTCGTAGCCTGTCACCCACCAGCCTTCGTGCCCCGACGGGAAGCGCACGCGGTGGATCGGACCGTTGGCGCGTAGCGCCAACATCTTGGGCGAGGGCTCGATGTGATCGACGCGCCACATCGGCAGCGTCGGCAAGGGTTGTTCGGACATGGTGACACTTCAGTCTCTACGCGATGGAAGGGCGGAAGGTGACCGGCAGGCGCTGCGGGCTTCACGTGCGCTTGCGTTCACTTCTGTTCGTCGATGATAATCGGCGGGGAAGGCGGCCGGACCCTAGGGCCTCAAAGTGTCTTTAGCCAACTACCGAATCTTGTAGTGGCGTCCTAAACTAAACGCCTGGTGGCGCAAAAAACATGCGGAAAACTCTGTCTCCACGCGCTGCAATACGGAAACCTATTTCCAATGCGTATCCGCCTATGTTGGTTGGCTACATGCGCGTGTCGTCGGACTCCGAGCGCCAGAGCACGGACTCGCAACGCGATGCGCTGCTCGCCGCCGGCGTTGATCTGATGACCGGCCTGGGGTTCGCCACGACGACGAAGATGGCGCATTTCGCGAGACTTGATAGAGGGCCCGCGATTTTCGATGAAAACGTCAGCAAGGCGATCCTTGATCCTTCGGGCCCTTGGGGAAGCTCGTTTACAAGAACAAGATCCCTTCTCGGCTCAACGAACTTCCATGCGAAAGGCGTGCTGAACTATAGCAACTACGTCGAGGAAGCAGCGGGGCTTGCACGGCGTCACAACACAACCCTTTCGGGACAATAAGCTCGCAAAGGAAGCAGGTCCTTCAGCCGTCCTGACGCGCAATGACAGCCGCTGCAAAGAGCCCGGGCTGGCGCTATTTCGTCGTAACGCGTACCGGCAGTGAGCTGAGGGCCCGCAATCCGCTGCTGTCGCGGTATACCGGCTCGCCCGTTGTCTCGATTGATGCGACGCTCGCCGCCAAGGCCGCCAGAACGGCTTCGCCTTCGAGCCGCGCGATCATCTGCCCCACGCAGCCGTGGATCCCGGTGCCGAAGCCGATATGCCCTGAAACGCGCCGGGTGATGTCGAACTGGTCGGGCCGTTCCCACCGCGTTTCGTCGCGATTTGCCGAACCAATCAGCAGTAACAGTTTCTCGTGCTTACCGATCGGCACCCCTGCGATCTCGGTTTCATGCGGTGTGGTCCGGAAGACGTAAGGTGCGGCGGAATCATAGCGCAGGCTCTCATCGAATGCCGCGCGCGCCAGCGAAGGATTGGCAGCCAGTACGGCCCACTGCTCCGGATGACGGGTCAAACTAAAGAGAGCCATGCCTATGGCACTGATTGTCGTATCCAGCCCCGCCGAGAGAAAGGACCGAACGAGCAGAGGCGCTTCGTCCTGGGTGATTTCGCCGCTATCTGCAGCCTCGTAGACCTGCGCGCCAAAACTGCCGGGAGCCAATGCCTCCCGTTGGCATTTTGCGGCGACCCAGGGCAAGACTTGAGGTGACTGGGCCATGAGAGTTCGAAAGTAGTCGTTCTCGGGCCCCATGCCGGCAAAGACCATTGCGCCGTAGGTCAGAAAATTTTCGCGGCCTTCGTTGTCGATGCCCAGGGCGTCCGGAAATACGGTCACCGGAAATACTTCGGCAAGATCGCGGACTGCGTCGAACGATCTCTTTTCGATCAATTCATTGACCAGCGCGACAGCCTTGGCCTTGAAGCCGTTCTCGAGGCCCCGCATCGCACCCGGCGACATGATCCGCGCCAGCACCTTTCGGGTGCGTGTATGTAGCGGCGGGTCAGCTTCAAGGACAATGCCCGGCGGACGCCACGGCTTCTCCTTGAAATAATTGACGATGCCGGCACCACCGGCATTACTGAAGTTCAGATGGTCCGCAAAGACCGCCTTGATCTCGGCAAAACGCGGCACGGCGAAGATGCCGTACTTCTCAAGGCGGACGATGGGCGCCTTCGCGCGAAGCGCGGCATAGGCCGGATAGGGGTCGATGCGAGTGTCCCAGGCGAACGGATCAAAATCGCTGCAGGCGTACTCCAGTGCCGATGCTGCCACCGCTTCCCTCCCACTGTCGTTTCGTGTAGTTAATTGACTATAGTCATTTATAATGAGAGTTGGCAAGCCCACGAATCGAAGGGCGTTTTTGCCATGTAGCTGCAGGAGACCCCAGGCGGAGATTCGGATGTCGGTCGAGAGATCAGGAAACCCTAAGGCGATGCGGCGCTTTCAGAAGCGCGCGCGCCAACAAGCTGACAAGCAAGCGTTGCAGGCTCGAATCCTTGAAACAGCGCGAAAGCAATTCGCGAGCGGCACGCTCGAAACGGTTTCGATCCAGAAGATTGCCGATGCGCTCGATTACTCGAAGGGCACGGTTCTCAAATACTTTCCGACCAAGATCCTGCTACTGATGGCAGTGAAGGAGAGGAATCTCGAGGAAATGGCGGATCGGCTCGAACAAGTCCGCGCGCTCCAATCCAGCGGCGAGGCCCGGCTGCGGCGCGTCATGCAGGCCTATATCGATTATTGGGTCGACAATCCCGATCATTTTCGATCGCTCTATTCGATGGCCGGCACGGTCGAGGACAGGCGTTTTCCCGACGGGGTTTATTTCGGGCAAACTGAGATCGCACGAAAGGGATACGGGCTCTTTGTGACCTCGATCGCGGAGTATCTTTCCGAATTGGGCGTGGAGGCGACGCCAGGGCTGACGGAGCGCCTAGCGACCGCCCTGCTATCGGCGGCGCATGGGGTGATCTCGTTGCCACTGGGAACACCAACGATGAAATGGCCGGACATTCGCGGCAACGGGCGATTGGTCCTCGGCAGTCTCATCGACGCTTGGTCGGTGAAGATCAAAGCCGCTCGGCGGACAAAGACCTGGCCGAGAATTTCCATTGGTGATTTTCGTTAGCTCGGCAGCACCGGCTTGATGGCAGCCGTACGAACACCCCGTAACGCTCGTGCGCCTGGACGCGCCGCTCACGCAGAAGTTCTTCCAGCTTTCCGCTCTCAATCAACCGCATCACAGCCTCGGAGCAACAAACCAGGCACAGGCGTGCAGGAGGAGCTCAGTTTGAGCGATGTAGGCCGGCGGGACTGTTCGTCCCGAGCCTGAAGGCTGGCGCAAGGCATTTGGAGTAGGACGTGATTTAGAAGGAGCGGGCCGGCACCAATGAGGCGATCGGCACAGGACGCTCGGGGAAGAAAAAGCCGTAAAACGTCATCCTCTATGATGGCGAGATCGGGCTCCTCCGCGGCTTCATCGATGCGCGGCCGCGGTCAAGACTCATCGTGCGAGCCGTGGGGCTCTGCAACGTCGGCAGGCAATAGAGCACTCGCGCTGGGACGCCCGGCAGGCTTTTTCAGCGCCTCAGGTGGTCGCCATCGGACAGCCGGCCGTCAGCGATGTCCCGCTCCAGAGCGCTGACCAGGGCGAGCTAGCGCGGCCCCTCGGACGCGAGTTTCCGCGGCCGGCGCGTATCTGCAGGAAACCTGGCGCCGCAAACGGCCAGTACGTCATCACGCCGCAGATGAGCCCCGGCTTCGTGGAGGCACTCGCTGTCAGCAAATCCCACGGCATCGGTCCGGCGAGTTGCGCCAAGATGAATGCTCTCGGGCTGTACACTGCCTCGACCTCCGCAATCAGTCGCTCGACTCTGCAAGCCAATTCGGCAAGGCCGGCGCGTAATACTACTGGATATCGAGGGGCATTGATCACCGCGAGGTCCGCGCGAACCGGATCCGGAAGTCGGTTGGTGCGGAGAACACGTCCTCAACCGATCTTTAGCGCTTTCGACGCAATGGCCTCCGAGTTGGGCCCGCTGATCGAGAAGGTCTGGCGGCACTGGGAGGACAAGGACCGCGCAGGCCCGGACCGTCCGGCTGAAGGCTCAAGTCAACGATTTGGACATCATCACGCGCAGCAGGTCCAGGCCGATCGCGATTTCGAACCACCGCGAGCTCGAACACTTCTCGATCGCGCTGCTTGAAAACGAGATGCCTGCTCGACAGCCGGTTCGGCTTCTTGGAGAATCGTTGTCCTCGCCCACGGTGAGGGGCAGGCTGAGCCGCGACTCGGCCTGGCCGATTTGAGAGGCGCAGTTTCGAGCAGGATTTCGGGAGGGGAGCAAGCCCAGGTCGTGTGCAGTGCGGCAGAGTTCATAGTTCACATTAGTGGATCCCAAAATGGAAAGACTTGCGGTAGGATTGGGCTTTCCAAGGGGCGTACCCATGTTTGAACAAGCTACAACCGCTCTATTGCGAGCGGTACTTGACGAGGTCTGCGAAAAGCTACCCCGCGACGAGACGGGCGCTCGCACCCATGTCGCGTGCAAGATCCTCGAAGCTGCAAAGACCGGCGAAACGACACCGGACGAGCTGCGGCAGATTGGCCGGAAAGCCCTGACACAAGCGCCGAAGATGTGGCGTTGATCAGGCGAGGTGCGCAGTGAATTTGCAGGTCACGGTCTTAAAGATCCTGGTGAGTTACCCCGAGGGATTCGCCGTGATGGCGGACCTCAAGCGCGACATGGCCATCTTGGCGACCAGCGGCCCGGAATGGGCCGAGCGCACCAAGCGGATGGCGACGCGCGTACCCGGGCTCGACATTTTTTCGGACGGCCTCGTCGAGCGTCAAAACGGCGGCTGGAGGATTACTGTGAAGGGACGAGCCGTGCTCGAATCCATGGAGGCGCGCCGGACCGAACACGAACCGGTGGAGAAGGTGCCAGTGGAAACGGCCGGGCCACCAGTGCCATCCTTGCCGCTGCCGGCAGAGCGAGCGAAGCGCCGACGCGAACGGCGCCAGCGTCGCCGCGAAGCCCGCGAACGCGCGCGAGCGCATGCATCTTAAGTAGGCAGGGCGCGGCGGCAGCCCAACTTATTGGCCAAAAAGTAGATAGCTCCGGTCGATGCCGCGCCCATCCCGCGTCTCGTCGGCCCAGCCGGCAGCTCGGCGATAGCTGCCGATCGCCGCGGTCCGCTTCAGTGTCTTGACGACGACGGGCTGGTTCTCATCCGCGAAAAGGGAGACCCAAAGCGCATCCTCGGGACAATGAAAGCTCGCAAAACGAAGCATGTCGTCGTGACGGGCAATGACCGGAATTCCATAGGTGCCGAGTTTGCCGTCCATCGCCTTCCATACGCTGTCGTAATCGGCGAATGCGAAGGGTGTTCACGATGCCCGCGCTCGGCACCAAGGGTGGCAAGGATCGAGGACGATTAGTTGAAGAACTCACGCCGTTGCGTACCTGGTCGGGAGTTCGGTGTCGGAGCCGAGCTGATTGGCCGGAAACAGCCTGATCTCCAGCCGGCCGCTCGTCGCTTCGCGGATACGGTCGATCGCCTCTTGGGCCCGGATATTCACGGGGTGGGTCGGATCCTGCCCGGTCGCAAACTTGTGAACGAACTCGGCTGCAGAAGCCGGACGAGTAAGAATCCCGCAGAGAGGTACGGCCGTGGCTGCCATCAATAGCGTACGGCGGCTCATCCTTCCGGGCTTCGAGACAATCATGTTTCCTCCTGATCCTGCATTGACGTTGGTGCCGACAGCATCAGCCTGCGCTGGCGTGCAGCTTTCGCGACTCTTGGTTCACCGGCTCTCGACCGCCGGCATGTAGGCAAGCCAAGCCATCGCTCGCCGCCGCAACATGCGACGGGCGTAGCTCCTCACAAGGGCTTGGCTGGATTGGCGCTTAGCGCCGGTGCACTAAAGCCACTGTTTGATCTGCCTTGCGACCTCTGCGGTGGAAATCCCGTAACGGTCGTGCAGTGTCGGAAGTGCGCCAGCGTCAAGGAATTCGTCCGGCAATGCGATCTGGCGGAAACGCGGATGAACGCCTGAACGCATCAGAACCGCGGCAATTGCCTCGCCAAGGCCGCCAATCGACGTGTGGTTCTCGGCAACGACGACAAGACGGCCCGATTTGCCGGCTTCACGCAAGATCGTCTCAATGTCGAGCGGCTTGATGGTGGGAACATGCAGCACCGCAATGTCGATGCTGTCGCCCTTCAAGGTTTGCGCCGCCTCGAGCGCACGCATGGTCATGATGCCGGATGAGATGACCAGGGCGTCCTTCCCGTCACGAATCAGCTTGGCCCTGCCGAGCTCGAATTTGTAATCATATTCGTCGAGCACGAGCGGCACCTCGCCGCGCAGCAGGCGGGTGTAGACAGGCCCGTGATGGACCGCGATGGCGGGCACCAACTGCTCGATTTCGTGAGCATCGCAGGGATCGATGACCGTCATATTCGGCATCGCGCGAAACAGGGCGACATCTTCTGCGGCCTGATGGCTCGGGCCATAGCCCGAGGTCAGCCCCGGCAGCGCGCAGACGAATCTTCACGTTGCGATCTTCCTCCGCGATCGTCTGGTGTATGAAGTCGTAAGCCCGTCGCGATGCGAACACCGCGTAAGTGGTCGCGAACGGCATGAAGCCTTCGGCGGCAAGGCCCGACGCTGCGCCGAACAGAAGCTGCTCGGCCATGCCCATCTGATAATAACGGTCCGGAAATTCCTTCGCGAAGATGTGCAGGTCGGTGTATTTGCCGAGATCGGCCGTCATGCCGACCACCTCAGGGCGGTTGCGGGCGAGCTCGACGAGCGCATGTCCAAAGGGCGCCGGTTTCGTCTTCTGTCCCTCAGAAGCGATCGATGCGATCATGGCGGAGGTGGTAAGGCGCGGCTTGCCCGGCTGCGGTGCTGATCTGATGGTCCTCATGCCTGCCTCCCCGCTTCCAGCGCCGCAAGCGCGAGCTGCCATTCGTGCTGCTCGACGCGGATGAAATGATTCTTCTCGCGCTGCTCCAGGAAAGGAACGCCCTTCCCCATCAGAGTGTCGTCGACGATCATCCGCGGCTTGGGCTCGGGATGGGACTTGGCGGCGTCGAACGCGGCAAGTACGGCATCGAGATCGTTGCCGTCGATCCGCTGCACGAACCAGCCGAAGGCCTGAAGCTTGTCGACTAGCGGCTCGAAGGCCATAACCTGCGTGGAAGGACCATCCGCCTGCTGATTGTTGACGTCGACGATGCCGATCAGATTGTCGAGCTTGTAGTGGCCTGCCGACTGGATCGCTTCCCAGACGGAGCCTTCGTCGAGTTCGCCTTCGGAAAACAACGTGTATACCCGTGCCTCGGATTTTTTGCGCTTGAGTCCTAGGCTCATGCCGACGGCAATGCTCAGCCCAAGTCCGAGCGATCCGCCCGACATTTCCACTCCGGGCGTGTAGGAGGCAATGCCCGACATTGGCAGGCGGCTTTCGTCGCTGCCATAGGTTTCGAGTTCTTCCTCCGGGACAATTCCCGCTTCGATCAAAGCTGCGTAGAGTGCGATGGCATAATGTCCGTTGGAGAGCAGAAAGCGGTCCCGGCAGTCCCATGACGGATCTTCAGGCCGGTAACGCATGGCGTGGAAGTAGGCCACGGCGAGAACATCGGATATGTCCAGCGCCTGCGCGATATAACCCTGCCCCTGGACTTCGCCCATGCGCAACGCATTGCGGCGTATATTGTAGGCGCGGTCCGCCAGCTTGGGCACGTTGATAAGCACATTGGTGGGCGTTTCCATCGATCTGGACCTTATCTCGCTGGCTCAGTGGATAAGCATGCCGCCGTTGACGTCGATCACGGCACCCGTGACGTAGGCAGATAGATCGGAGGCTAGGAAGGTGTAGATACCGGCAACGTCTTCTGCCGTGCCGAGGCGATTGAGCGGAATGCCTTCCAGAATTTTCGCTCTCATTTCATCGTTCAGCTTGCCTGCCGTAATATCCGTGCCGATCAGGCCGGGCGTGACGCAGTTGACGCGAATCCGATCAGGGCCGAACTCCCGCGCCATCGCCTTGGCGAGGCCAAGGACCCCTGCTTTCGCAGCCGAGTAGTGTGGGCCGCCGAAAATGCCACCACCGCGCTGGGCCGAGACGGACGACATGCATGCGATCGACCCGGACTTTCGTGCGCGCATATGCGGGATCACCGCCTGCGACAGAAACAGGATACCCTTGAGATTGACGTCCTGAATTCGATCCCAATCGGCCGGCGAAATGTCCGGGAACTTGACCGGCTGGGTGATCCCGGCATTGTTGATCAGGATATCGATGCGTGCGAAGGTTTCGATTACGCGGGCGACTGCCTGTTCGCAGAACGATTTGTCGGCGACGTTGCACGCCAGTCCAATGTGGGACTTTCCAAGCGATGCCGCAGCGTCCGCCGCGGCGCCGGCGTCGATATCCAGAATGGCCACCCGAGCGCCCTCGGCGGCGAATCGCCGGGCGGTTGCGAGCCCGATCCCCCGCGGCGAGGCCGCGCCCGAAATGATTGCCGTCTTGCCGCTGAGCAGCATCAATTCCTCCCGCAAATTGTTCTTCCTTGCTGGATTCAGGAATGACCTGCGGAGGCCGTCCGTACAAACGCACAGTTGTCACGGATTGATGAATCTGGTTCACTTATCGGATGCTCTCGAAGATCCCGATATCCTCAATTCGTGCCTTTGAAGCCGCAGCCCGGACCGGATCGTTTCGCGATGCGGCGAATGAGCTTCATCTGACGCCGAGCGCCGTCAGTCACGCGATCCGGAAGCTGGAGGCCACGCTTCGGACCGTTCTGTTCGATCGCAGTGCGCGCTCTGTGCGGCTCACGCCTGCCGGCGAAAATCTGATGCGTCACACCGGGGCGGCGTTCGATCAGCTCCGCCGCGGCCTTGAGGAAGTCGCCGCGCGCGGATCGCAACTTGTGCGCGTCCACTCCGCCCCAAGCTTTGCTGCGCAATGGCTGGCACCACGGCTCGCACAGTTTCTTGCTGCGTACCCGAAGCTCGAGGTTCGATTGGCCGCAAGCACGGATTATGCGCGCTTCAGCAACGATGATTTCGATATCGATATCGTCTACGGTCCGCCGCGCGCGGAAGGCGTCGAGATTGTTCCTCTACCAGAGGAGACGGTCACGCCGCTCTGCTCTCCCCCGCTCGCAAAATCGATAAGGAAAGCCGCTGATCTGCTCGATCAGACGCTCATCCGCTCAGACGTGAAGCAAGTGCAGTGGCATCAATGGTTCGCCGCGAACGGATTGGAAGCCCCCCGCGCTCCACGGCATGAGGTTCGATCGGAGCTTTCTTGCGATTGCGACCGCTGCGGAGGGATTGGGAGTGGCGTTGGAATCAACCCTCCTGGCCGAGCGTGAACTGGCCAATGGGCGATTGGTTGCCCCATTGGCGGGACGGGCGAACGATATCAGTTACGCCGGTCACCGTCTCATCTATCCGCGCGCCAGCCGACAAAGATCGGCCGTACGAGCGTTTGCAGACTGGCTGCTGGCGCAACTCGACGGCGAACACGCCCGCTCCTCGCGATGAACTGCAGGTCTGGCTGGAGCTTGGTTCAGCAAACCTCTGCTTGGCGCCGAACAGCAACCTTCGCCGCCGGGGCGTCCGCGCCTGCGGAGAACCTCAGATCATGCATTCCTCATTGGTCTGGCAGCGAGCTATCGCTGATGCTCGCCGATCCATCTCTACAAGGCGATCATCGATGTAGCGCCTGAGCGCCGCAGCCGCCTTCAACATATAGACACGCATTGAGATCACTTCCCACACGTCACGGCTCGCGCGCGCCTGCAAACCGTTGCAAGAGGCGCTCGACGCCAGCAGGCGCGAGCCGATCGCAAGCCCGCGGATTCTGCTCGCAGGAGGCGACGGCGAGCGCATCTTCTGCCCAAGCGATGCAACAGTGAAGCTCGCTTGCCAGATCGCGCGCCTCATCGACTGGTCGGCGACCCTGGAGGCCCTGGCAGAGCTGGGGGGTCAGCAGGGGTGCTGGACCTCGATCCGGGACATGCGCTCGCCGAATTGATGCAGGCCTTTCCGGACGTCCGCTGCTACGCGGCCGATGGATTTCACACTTTCGATGGGCTTCGAAACTGGATAGCCTCTCAACAACGAAGATGCTCAGCCCTTGATTCAACGAGGCGATCTTCCACGGCCCTCGGGCCGGCCTACCTAAGTCATGGGGAGATGGTAGCTGACCCGCAAGGCCATCGCTGCTCGGGGGTTGGGATTTCAAAGCCGAGCGGTAGAGCGGTATGTGACGATTTCTTTCAATGACTCACACAGTTGGTCTATTCTGGACTTCAAAGTACGAGCGGACAGGTAGACCAGAACGGCAATGGCAAGGCGCCGAAACATCATCGCAATTCCCTCGCTGGGCTCTCTCGACAAGACCGCAGGCCGGCTCGGACAACAACTCACGCAGGTACTTCGCGAGGCGATATCAAACGGGATGTTGAAGCCGGGCGAACGGCTGCCGTCCACTCGCGCCCTCGCTGCATCGCTCCAACTCGCGAGGGGTACGGTCATCGAGGCGTTTGGTCAGCTACATGCGGAAGGCTACCTCGAGGCGCGCGTCAGAGGCGGCACGATCGTCGCCAACGTCAACGGCGATAGCGAACTCGTGAGCCCAGCGCAGGCATTCATTGAGCCGCCGCGGATCGGCCCTGTGTTGGCGGAGAACGTCGCCCGTCTTGCAGAGGTCGCGCAAACTCTTCGACCCCAAGGGACGACGCCATTTGCAATCGCTCAGCCGGCAGGCGCGGTCGCCCCGGATGACAAGTGGCGCCGCCTCGGTAATCGCGTCCGAGCGCTGCGCGTGGCTGCCCCGTCGGGATACCCGAAAGGATTGCTTGATTTGCGGCTCGCGATTACTGACTACGTTCGTAAGGCCCGTGGAGTGAAATGCGAGCCCGGCCAGGTCGTGATCACGGCAGGTACGCAGCAGGGTCTTTTTCTGGCTGCAACCGTTCTTCTTGCGGACGGAGACGCAGTTTGGGCGGAAGACCCCGCCTATCCCGGTATTGTCGCGGTTCTCGGAAACTTCAACGTCCAGACCTCTCGGATTCCCGTCGACGCGCAGGGCATCGACGTCCACGAAGGTCTCGTCCGATGCCCGAAGGCTCGGGTCGCGTTCGTTACGCCATCGCATCAATATCCGCTCGGCATGCCGATGAGCATGGCGAGACGCACGGCTCTGCTGTCCTGGACCCGTCAAAACAATGCCTGGATTGTCGAGGACGATTACGACAGCGAACTTCGCTACGCGGGACATCCATTTCCGTCCCTGCAGGGACTCGATCCTACACGTGTCGTCTACCTCGGCACGATGAGCAAGGTGCTGTTTTCCTCCATGCGGATCGGATACGCCATCGTTCCCCTTCCGCTGGTGGATGCGTTCGCGGGCGCCCGTGCTCCTATTGACCGCCATTCTCCGACAGCCGATCAATATGTGCTCGCGCAATATATGCGCGAGGGCTATTTCGAAGCTCACATACGGCGCATCCGGGGCGCTTACGCAGAACGGCGCGCGGCCCTGATCTCCGCCATTAAGACAGAGCTGCCGTCCTGGACAGCGCTCCAACCAAGCGACCAAGGTATGCACCTGGTGCTTTGGCTTCCTGCCGGCCTCGACGACGTCAAGCTTGCCGAGCAAGCACACAAGGCCGGGCTGGTTGTGCGACCGATCTCGCCCATGTACCAAGATGCGCCTGCTCGGTTCGGTCTAATGCTCGGCTTCGGCGGCTTTTCCGTCGCGGACTTGCAGGCGGCCGCAGTCCGCCTGAAAGGTGTCCTTGAGGCATCGGTCCGCGCGAACAGAAATGCCAAACTGTCCAAGCGCCCACGGATGGAAACTGCCAGATAATATCTGGATGGCCGCGCTCAGGTCTCTTTCGCGGCAATCGGCGCTCGCCGCGAACTTGAACATTGGGTTGGGGTGCTCCGCAGCGCGCCGGGAAGAACGCGCACTGATCTCCAGTTTTTGACTCCAACCACAGCTTTCGCCAGGGCAGACGATCGTAGGGCAAATGAGATTCTTCCATGCTTGCGCAGGGCCGCCGATGGATTTGGCCCCGCCATACCCGAGGATTACAAGTAGGTGCTGCGCCCACGATTTCTGCGAGCATGTCGCTCCGTCGGATGAGTCAGGCCTGCTCCGCTTTGGCCACAGCGGCGGCCAGCATTGCATCGCCGATCACATCCTTGCCCTGGGCCTTGAGCGCGTTCCCTGCACCGAGAATGTCCCGAACCTCCTTATTCTGACTAAGCTTCGACTTGCCAACGAGCCGTGTGATCTCGATCTCGATTCCGACGATCATCTTGAGCATCATGTCGATGTAGTCCTTGGGGCTGTCAGTCATCTTCCAAGGATCGGCCTGCTTCGCCTCATGGATGCGCGTCAGCCGCGCGACCATGCCGCGAACGTAACGCTCATCGTCGCGGATCGTCACGCGTCCGTACACATGAGCCACCATATAGTTCCAGGACGGGACCTGCTTCTTGAACTCGACCTTGCTCGGATACCAGTTCGGCGCGATGTAGGCGTCCCCGGCGCGGAATACGATCAGCACCTCGTTCCCCGTGGCGATATCCTGCCAAATGGGATTTGCGCGAGCCACATGTGAATGAAGCACGCCCTGCTGCCCTTCCTTCGCGTGCAACTCGAAAGGTAGGTGATTTACGTCGAGCCCGCTCTTCCCGTTGGTAAAGAGGATGCCGAGAGGATTTTTGTTGATGAGATCGTGAAGCGCCTCGGGGCGCGACTCGGCGAAATGTGGGGGGACGTACATGCTAGCTCCCTGGCAATTGATGAATGCCGCGCACGCTGCTCGCAGCATCAACGGGATTTCGTTCAGACCTCGGTCATCTGGAATTCACTCTTGTCTGCGCCGCAATCGGGGCAGATCCACTCGTCGGGGACGTCTTCCCAGCGAGTGCCCGGCGGAATGCCCTCGTCCGGCCATCCCTCCCGCTCGTTGTAAACAACCCCGCAGAGCGCGCACATCCAAGTCTTGTAAACCGGTGCGCCGATCGCTGTTTCAGAGTGCAGGTGAGCGCTTTCATTGCTCATCTCGGGTCTCCTATGCTGTGGAGCATTCATGAGACGGATGTAGGCCAGAACTGGTTCATTCCATAGAGCCAGTCTGCCGCATTCTTGCTGTACCAGATTGACGTCCTCTGGTTTTGGTCAAGGCCGTGAACCCGGTAGTAGGAAGATCTCTCAGAGAAGAAGTGCATTCCTTCTTCGAGCAGCCGAAACTGGTCATCCGACTGTTGGACAGCCATGACCGCGAAGCCTTTGGTCCCTCAGCCACGCGCCGCCGCTTTCATCGGCGCAAAGGCCTGCGAGGCGTCGGCTGTGCGTTCCATCACTTCCGATAAGAGCGCAAATGAGCCAGAACCGTCCAGCAGCCGGCCGGCGGCGTTACAAATGGCTTTGCGGCGAGCCACGCGGCCGCTGCAGTCCTGAGCTTTCTGCAATTGCACTCAGGCGTGAAACGGGTCTAGCCATCATGCACGAAGATTGGCGCCACACGCCTTGCCATCGGAGGTCCTTGCTTCACCGTGCAACGGGATCACGACCAGCGTCGATGCTGGTTCGACTTCGGCCGCGCTTTGGCCGTCCGGGCCGGCAGAACATGAAGGCACGCATCAACCGGCCGGGAGCAAGGCCCGCCACTGCAATCCAACGCGCTTGCCTCTGCTGCCTTTTGCTCTCGTGCTGCTGGATCTGGGTACGTGATGAGGACCGAGTTCGTGTCCACGGCCTAGAAATCGTCATCCTTCCTCGTGCTCGAAACGAGGAGTGCAGCCGGGAACGGGTGAGCGATGGCCGCAACGCCCTCCTGCCGGATCTTCAAACATCAGGCATCACCCGCCCGATCCTGAGCACCGTCAGGGTCGTCATCGAGAGCGGCCTCCCATTTCTTGCGGATTAGCGAGAAGGCGTGACATCGCTGGCATTGCCGCTAGTGTTTCGGCAAGCGCATCGCCGCGATGCTTAGATCTGCGCTAACTCGAACGATGTTGCTTCTTAACCATCGCACTGACCACCGGGCGCCTTTGGATAGTGCGGATGCCAACATACTGAGTCGCGAAGCTGCGTGCGAGGTGGAGCGGTTTCTTAGATATCGCAATGGCCACAAGGAAACAGCACTGATTTCTTTGCCGGGCCTCGCCAACGAGATTGGCGTGGGCTCGGTCCAAGTCAACGACGAGGGTCACCGGCTCGGCCTTGGCAGTTTCAAGGCTTTGGGCGGCTCCTATGCCGTCATCCGGCTCGTCTTAGAAGCAGCAACTCCGCGCCTCGGCAGGGCTGTTGACATCTCGGAGCTTCACGCACCTGAGGTGAAGGCCGTAGCACGGGGGATGACGGTATCCTGCGCCAACGGACGGCAATCATGGCAGGTCCGTAGCGCACGGCGCTCAGCTAGTGGGGGCGAACTGCGCTATATTCATTCACTCGGGCGTCAGCAATCAGAGTAGCGCCAATCGTCTGACATGGCGCGCAGATGATCCGCGTCAGCGCCGACTCCGTTGCCGAAGCATCCTGAGTTGCCGCAGAGAACGGCTGGATCACGGTGTCTGACACGTCCCGGCCGGGCTACGAACGTATTCCTGGTCTGGTAATGCAGGGATATACCGCGCTCCTGACTGAAGCACTACGACAGTTGCCCGAACCTCCGACCCACGTCTTCGTCCAGACAGGAGTCGGTGGACTTGCCGCAGCCGTAGCCGGACATTTTTCGGTGTTGTTAGGTGATAATCGCCCGTTCTTCACGGTTGTCGATCCATCGCGCGCAGCGTGCCTGTTTGAAAGCGCTCGAACCTGGCATCGCGTCAAGGTAGCTCATGGGCAGCCTGCGGATTCCGATCGATGTCGCCCAGGATTCCGAGATGATCTCGCCCACCATTCCGATTTGAAGTCGCCCACCCGTTCCGAAATGATGTCGCCCACCATTCCGGGATGATGTCGCCCGGGTGACGAG
>NZ_JBIXJX010000027.1:0-92747 GCF_052871955.1 Bradyrhizobium sp. CAR08 | reverse complement strand
TGTACGCCGCCAGCAGTTCATCCATATGGTCCTTCCGTCGATTTCGAAGAACAGCGGGGTTTCAGGCAAGGCGCCGAGGCTACGGAAGTGGTCGACTATTCTCGGTGAACCTCGATCGCAGCCCACGGACCCACCCGTAAATTTCCCAAGTGTTCGAAACGAGGCGCGCTGGTTAACTGGTACGGGTGAGCACCGCACCATGAAAACGCCGAAGCCAAAGCAATGGACCGACCGCGAGGTCCAGCAATTGTCGAAGCTGGCACGGACGGGCGCTGGCGTATCGAAGATTGCAGCCGAGCTGGGCCGTCACGCAGGATCAGTGAGGCGAATGGCGCGAACGATAGGGGTATTGTTGAAGAAGTAGCCGTCGAGGAAGCTCGCGCATGCCCCGCCCGAAGGAGCGCAGCACGGCTGACCTACAGGCCGGAACCACGACTAATGTCCCGCACAAGCCTGAGCGCGGCGCCAGTATTTCGACCATAGAAGAGCGTCTGATCGAGCTGCGAAAGAATGGTCAGCCCAAATAGCGTGATGGCAATGCCTCTAAACATTGTCGTGGACCGGGTTGAACGAAGTGCAAGTTCAAACGGCCCCGGCCGCAGGTTGGGAGGAACAGCCGGGGCCGGTATTCCCATTCCATGTGCCGCAATCGGCGGTAATCGGCACGCACCTAGCAAGCCAGATAAAAGCTAACGAATTGTTTCGTAAGTCCCGAATTCGGAGCGAAGCGCTGCTTTGGTGTTGCAACGGCAACGTGCTTCGCAACGCAACATAGCGCGAGCGCCGCCCGTACTTGTACGGAGGTTGAACCAAACTTCTTGCCGTTGCGTGTCGTCCATATTCAACGTCTACTTCAGATTGATTTTGTGACGATCCGATTTTTCAGACGAGGCCGGTCCATGAGCGTCAAAGCCATGATGGCGACTATCCTCAAGAACCAACTGACATCGCGCGGAGTGCATTCGCTGACGCATTCGGACTGCGCGGAGATCGTGGAGCACTTGATCGAAAAGCTCACTGAGCTTGAGCTTAGTTTAGCGCGAGAAGTAGCCAACAATCAGAAACTGCAGTAGCACGAAGCATGATGAGCAATCGAGACTGACAGCGGCGTGATTGCTGATCCGTTCCGCTGCCCGATGGCCGCAGTCTGAACACGCTGCACGTCGCCACGACCGACGACGCTCTCGGCGCGCGAGCATGATGCGCCGGAATGGTGCCCCTAACGACATTGATGCTGTTTGTGGCACTATCGGCGCAGGTCGCGCCCATGGGCGAGAGACCGTCTCGATTAACCCGACCGAGATCTGTAGAGCGCCGACAGCGACCCAACTCACGACTAGGTGAGTAGGCCATGTGCTTACAAGGCAGAGGCCCCGGAGTGCCTGAGGCGGACCTCTTCCCTCATCAATTAATCGTCGTCCCGGTCGTGAGGATGAGTGTTCGAGGTGGTGCTCATGGTGATGGTGCTCTGCCCCACCTCCGTTCACACCTTTTGCCCCAGACGCAGCGATGGCGTTTGACGTGAGTGAGGTCGATAGAAGCAAGGTCATGGCGGGCGGCGTTACGGCCGCAAATCTACCGCAGGTCTTCAAAAATTCACGTCGATCGTCATCTTCTGTCGAGGTATGACATCCACGTCACGAACGTCTTCGGACCGACAGAGGTACCACATTATTTTCAGTTCCGAATTTAATTCGTTAGATGTATTTAATCGATCATGCAATGCAACGAAGGCAGCTTAATATTCGGGGTTGGGTGAATCCGAAAGTGTACCTCCTCAGCGGCGGTGGCGCTCTTGAGTATGTCCAGAGCAGTGATCCGTCGGGAACGGATGGGAGTATCGTCCTAATTAAATGGACAGCTTCTTGATGTTGTTGTAATTTTCTCGGGTTTCAGCTTCGGAACTGATGTTTTGGAGCAACTCATGCCGGAGTATCGAGCCTACATTCTTGGATCGGACGGCCACATACAGCTTCGCCTTGAACTTGATTGCGTCGACGAACCAACGGCGAGCGAACGAGCCAAGCAGCTCGTTAACGGCCAAGACGTCGAGCTTTGGGAAGGCGCGCGCAAAATCGCGACATATAGGCCAGAAGAGTAAGGTCGCCGACACTGGCGCGCTGGACCAACCCACATTTCGATTGCCGCGACGAGGATCTTGCTCATAGGGGCATAAGCGCACACTGCGCGTCATTCGTGGTCGCCGTTGCTTCGGGGGCAATCGTCTCCCGGCGCGAGTAATCATTCGCCTCTGTGCGTGCTTGAGGCTCTGTTCTTTCATTTGCACAAGCGACGTTGCATTCTTGGAAATGGGACGACAGCTCAAGCTCAGCCAAGTGCTCCCAGTATTCTGCTTCCGCGAGGAGCTTCCATTTATTCACGCCATTGTACGCTGCTTGTTGACGACACAGCGAACCCATCGCGCGTAAGCGTCGCACCTTCTCCACTGCGGACCCCCTTCGGCTTGTTTTTGACAAACCTGTTATTTCTGAGTGTCAGAGTTAAAGTCTCGCAGATTGAAATGACAAGCCCGGTGTTTGACTGGTTTTATGACAGCGCAATAGTCTGACTTTTGCCGCTAGCGTGCATCCGGTTGAAACATTGACTAGATCGATAAACCCCGCTCTTCCGACTGCCCGCAATCCCCCTCGCGGAGGCGCTTAGGAAGGTGGCGGCTCCAGTCCGATGACTGGAGCCTTTTGTCCGCCATCCATCAAAGCAGGTGAGCAGTCCCAGCGCTGAGTGCAATGTCGAGTGTCAGCGCCAGAGCGTCGTCCGCCTGCGCTCTGCGCAGGCATGCAATAAGGTTCGCACCAGCAGCAGTGAACTTTTGAGCGATCCTTCTTCGATTATGGTTAGCTTTTCATCACTCCGACGTTTGATCCTTGCTTTGTCTCGCCGCATTGGACCACGAACCTGCTCGACGATCGATGCCAATTGATCAACACAACCCCCGCTATTGCGCGAGCCTCGGAGGGCTATCAGTTACTGCAACTTGGACACTAAGAGCCCGACACACGCAACGAGCGTTGCCGTACTCAGGGTCAAGAGCTGCTCGGTGCGGGCTTGCAGATAGCGGTTAGCAACCAGCTGATTCAGTTGGTTTCGAAGCCCCTCAGATCGAATTTGCTGGAATGCCAGTTCGCAGAGCGCTCACACCATCTAATGGGACGTAAGCTCTGACAGATTGCGACGCGCGCAAGCAGGAGCCAGCGTGCAGCTTTAAACGTTTATGGGCGTGGATCGATCTCGAAGATGATCGACATGGACCGGACCGAGCGCTTCTTTGCCGGATGACTGTCGTGGGCACGATCTGCCTCTGCGCCGCGTTTACGATGTGGATGCTCGTTTGAGCCGCCACTCATGCGCCAACGGAGGCGCCCTATTTCGGTGGCTGCCATCTTGGCAAGGTCAGCCACTCGGTTATCTGAGACGTGAATTCGTTCTGCCGGGCCTTCCTAAGCAGACTGTCTCGTTTGTCCTGGCGGAAATGACCCGGCTTCATCACGTAGCTGTTGAGCTTCTAGGTCAAGCCGAGCCCCACACTTCCGAGATCGCCGCGGCGTTTGCCGCGTCCCGGGAACCGGACCCTATGGTATTACCCATGCGCATTTCGCAATTGCGGAGCGGCGCGCTGGGACCTAACTCCTCAATCATCCTGAGAGACAACAATTCGCCTCCGATCGCGTGTGGTTGGAGTTTTTTCTTTTGAGCTTGAGAGCTTCCGCAGCTGAATTGGACTTCGGGGCGCGAGGCGTAGGCGGATTCAAACAAAGTTCGAGTTGGCCGCCCTATGACGCTCGAAATGCGATGCGGCGGATCGTTCGAGGAGGCCGCAGTGACGCTTCCCGGCGAAATTGGTAACCGACTTCTGGCAGCACTACCGGCAGCGGACCTCGATCTGCTGGCGCCCGAGCTAGAGATGGTAGCGCTCGATCGAGATGCGGTCGTCTCGAAGGCGGGTGACCAGACCGAGCACGTCCTCTTTCCTCATAGTGGCGCCATTTCTGTGATGATCGACATGGCCAACGGACAGACGATCGCCAGCGCCGCAATAGGACGCGAGGAGCAATAGGCACTCTTTCCGTGCTGGGGCTGTCCCCTTCGGCCGTTACCGCCGCCGTTCGTGCCGCGGGCATCGCCTCGCGGATCCCCGCATCGGACAAGGCGCACGTTCTGTCATTAGACGTTGGCAGTCGGTTGGGCCTATTTAGAGGTCCAAGGTCAGCTTTTTCGACTTTGCACCCGAATAGCAAATCATGATCGTCTTGTTTGTCTCTTGTTCCTGCTTGCTCAGAAACTGCTCGCGGTGATCCGGCATGCCTTCGATCACGCGTGTCTCGCAGGTTCCGCAGCCGCCTTCCACAAGCGTAGTTCGCTGAAGTTCCTGAATCGATCGGTGCATCCAGGATCGACTTCCCGGGCTCAACGGCAATCGTACGATATCGAAACATAACGCCGTGCCCATCATCCAACCCAAGATCGCGCGAACCATCGGTTTGCTTCAGCGACGCGGAGCCCATCTATCCATGGCCGCACGGGTTTCTCGCGACAGATTGATTTCGAAATGGCCTGGAGAAATATGAGATACCGCTCCACATGTCGGGCGAACTGAACTCACGGGCCAACTCAGCCAGCCGTCAAAGCCCCGACCTTGAGCCAGAAGGTGTTCTGCGATTCCGACGCGTGCGCCATCACGGCCGGAAACACTTTTGCATTGGCGGACGCTGGTCGTGACGAGCGCCAAGACCCGATGCGACGAGAGCAACTTCATGAGTAGAATCCGAGAACGGCCTTTGTCTCGAGATATTCTTCCAAACCCCTCTAGGCCGTACTCCCGGCCGTTGCCGGAACGCTTGTATCCACCGAAAGGTGCGTTCGGGTCCCAGTCAGGATAGTTCACATGGACCTGACCAGACCGGATCTCTCCGGCTACGGCCCGCACCGTTTCCATATCCGTGCCCTGCACGTGGGCGCCGAGGCCGTAGACAGTGTCGTTGGCGATCTCGATCGCCTCCTCCACTGTGTTGTAGGAAATGATGGACAGCACGGCGAATTCCGCACCAATGCATTATTTCGACTGCTTGTCCGATTGTTCGCTGTAGTACCCTATCCTACGATGAGGGCGTAACAGACCACCCCAAGTAGCCTCGGCGGTATATACTGAGATGAAAGCCACGGAGATAGGCCACTATGGTCGATGTAATGCACGACGCCGTTTAGTTTGATTCGGGAACGAGCATCAGAAGCTCCATTTCCAAACGCGTTCAAAAAATTCGGCGGCATCAGAGCTGCTTACATAACGAACTCAGCAGCTTAAGCGCTGGCTGGGGCGGGAGGGATCGAACCTCCGAATGGCGGAATCAAAATCCGCTGCCTTACCACTTGGCTACGCCCCATCAGGCCCTGGGGAACGGCGGCGACACGAGCGTCCGCGGATTCCCTCGAGTGGTGCCGGTCTATAGGGAGAGGCGCGGCATTTCAACCGCCCGGAGGGGCAAAATACCACAGGCGCCGGTGGCGCCGCGCCATGCCTTACAGGAGCGCTACGCCAGCCCGTTGCCGACGGGCGTTCCGCCACCCCTCCTGACGGTTGAGACCTCCCCCGTTTCATGGGAATACGCGGCAAGACCAGTCTAGCGAAGACCTGTACCGCCAAGAACTGTCCACGGGAGTGAGCCATGACCTACCGCGCGCCGATCTCTGACATGCTGCTGTCGCTCAACCACGGCGCCGGCCTGAAAGCTGCCATGGAGGCCGGCCATTACGGCGATTTCGACGGCGATATCGTGAGCGCCGTGCTGGAGGAAGCCGGCAAGTTCGCAACCGACGTGCTGGCGCCGCTCAACAAAGTCGGCGACGAGCACGGCATCAAGCTCAGCGACGGCAAGGTCACGACCGCGCCGGGCTGGCCGGATGCCTACAAGCGCTGGACCGAGGGCGGCTGGAACGCGGTCTCCGGCCCCGAGGATTTCGGCGGCCAGGGCCTGCCGCTCGCGATCAACGCCGCCTGCACAGAGATCTGGAGCGCCGCCAACGTCGCCTTCGGCCTCTGCCCGCTGCTGACGGCGTCGGCGATGGAGGCGCTGGACGCGCATGGCAGCGACGAGCTGAAGAAAATCTATCTCGAGAAGCTCGTCTCCGGCGAATGGACCGGCACGATGCAGCTGACCGAGCCGCAGGCCGGCTCCGATGTCGGCGCGTTGCGCACCCGCGCCGAGAAGCAGGCCGACGGCACCTATCGCATCAAGGGGACGAAGATCTTCATCACCTACGGCGAGCACGACATGACCGACAACATCGTGCATTTCGTGCTGGCGCGCCTGCCGGACGCGCCCGCAGGGACCAAGGGGATATCGCTGTTCCTCGTGCCGAAATTCATGGTCAACGAAGACGGCTCGCTGGGTGCGCGCAACGACATCTTTGCCTCCGGCGTCGAGCACAAGCTCGGCATGCATGCCTCCCCCACCTGCACCATGACCATGGGCGATCATGGCGGCGCGATCGGCTTCCTGGTCGGCGAAGAGAACCAGGGCATGCGCTGCATGTTCACGATGATGAACCAGGCCCGCCTCGGCGTCGGCCTCGAAGGCGTCGGTGTTGCCGACCGTGCCTATCAGCAGGCATTGTCGTACGCACAAGAGCGCAAGCAGGGCCGCGCCCTCGGCAACAAGGGTGACGGTTCCGATGCGATCTTCGTGCATCCCGACGTCAAGCGCATGCTGATGCGGATGCGGGCGCAGACCGCTGCGGCGCGCACCATCTGCTATGCGACCGCGGTGGCGATCGACGTCTCGACGCGTGCCAGGGATCCGAAGGTCCGCGCCGACGCTGCCGCGCGTGCGGCATTGCTGACGCCGATGGCCAAGGGCTATTCGACCGACATCGGCAACGAGGTCGCCTATCTCGGCGTGCAGGTGCATGGCGGCATGGGCTTCATCGAGGAGACCGGCGCGGCGCAGCACTATCGCGATGCCCGCATCACCGCGATCTACGAGGGCACCAACGGCATCCAGGCCATCGACCTCGTCACGCGAAAGCTCGCGGCCAACGGCGGCGCGTCGGTGTGGGCGCTGCTCGACGAACTCTCCGCAATCGTGAAGCAGGTCGAAGCCTCCAACGATCCCGCCTTCGGCACCACGGGCGTGAAATTGCGTGAGGCACTGGAGGCGCTGACGCGCACCAGCAAATGGCTGCTGGAGCGGCTTCCTTCCGCGCCGAACGAGGCGCTGGCCGGCGCGACGCCGTATCTGCAACAGTTCGGCGCCACGCTCGGCGGCTGCATGCTGGCGTCCGAAGCGCTCGCCGCGAAATCCGACGGCATCGCGGACGCCGGGCGCTACGTCTCGCTGGCGCGCTTCTTCGCCGAGAACATCGCCGTGCAGGCCGGCGCGCTCGAGCGCACCGTGACGGAGAGTGCGGAGTCGGTCGCCGCAGCGGATGCGGTGCTGTTGGGGTAGCCGGGACGCGTAGCCCGGATGGAGCGCAGCGCAATCCGGGGCCATCATTGCTGGTGACACGAATTCCGGATTGCGCTGCGCTCCATCCGGGCTACGAAGCCGCAAGCTTCGTACGTCGCCCCGGCCGCCATAGTACGACGCTCGCCGCCACCACGTCGAGCACCACGCACATCGCAAACGCGCTCGTGTAGTCGCCGGTTACGCTGCGCACGAGACCGACGATGCCGGGGCCGAAGGCGCTGACGATGCCGCTGATCGAGGTGCCCAGCCCCATCGCAGCGGCGAAGGCGCTCGCGCCGATCTCCCGCTGGATGATCAAGGGCGGAAACGTGATCATGTTGCCGATCGAGAAACCGTAGACGGCGCAGCACACGAGCAGCACGGTCGGATTCGTGCTTTGCAGAAGCACGAACAGCGCCGCCGCCTGGCTCGTCATCGATGCCGCGCAGGCGAGCCGCGGATCGAGCCGGTCCACGAACAGGCCGAGCGAGAGGCGCCCGACCACCGCCATCGCCGCCATGACGGTGACGGCAAGGCCCGCACTGGCGCGGCCGATCAGCGGTTCGAGGAACGTCACCTGATGGATGATGAATCCCATCTGCGCCAGCAGCGCGACCGCGATCGGCAGCACCATGGTCCAGAACGCCGCGTTGGCGAGCAGCGTCTTGCGTGAGTGAACCGAAGGCAAGGCAGTGCCGCCAGTGGATGAATTCCCACCCGACGTCGGCGGCATTTCGGTTCGCCACCCGGTGAAGATGACCACCACCGGCAGCACCAGCACCACCATCGCCAGCGTGGCCGCCAGCATCGCGGAACGAAAGCCGATGCTGCCGCTCAGCGACAGCAGCAGCGGCACGAGCACGATGCCCCCGCAGGTCGCGCCGTTGTAGGCGAGGCTGAGCGCGAGCCCGCGGCGCCGTTCGAACCAGGAGTTCAGCACGGTCGCGATCACCACCGTGCCCATGCCGGTCCAGCCGACCGACATCAGCGCATAAGCGAGATAGAGCTGCCACGGCGTCTGCAGCAGCGCCAGCAGCACCGTCGAAGCGCCGAGCGCCGACAGGCCGCACAGGATCAGCGACCGCAGCCCGATGCGGGCGAGCAGATCGTCGGTGAAGATGACGAGGACGGCAGTCAGGAGAAAGGAGGAGGTGCTGGCCGCGGAGACCAGCGTGCCCGGCCAGCCATGGGCGCGCTGCAGTTCCGCGAGATAGACGCCCTGACCGTACAGGCCGAAGCCGAACATGAAGAAAGCCATCAGGAAGCAGGCCAGCACGACGCGCCAGCCGCGATAGTGCAGCGAGGATTCGTCAACACGAGTGGCGGCAATCATCAATCGGGCAATCGGCCAAATGGAACGGCGCGAGGCGATCGTGCACCACAACCAGTGGTTTTTCAATCGAAAATGGCGGTTGATCATTGCAACGCGGAACACGGCGGCGAGCGTGATGCGCCCGTCTCGGGCGAATTCGGTCTCCAAAAGGTCGCGCTAGCGCATTGGCACGCCTGCAAGATGATGTAGGCTGACGTTTCGCGAGTCTAGCAATGTCAGTATCGCGGCGACCGCAGGGGCCCCTCATGCCGAATGGCAATATCGTCGTCAGCGAAGAGCGCGGAACGCGCGTGATCACCCTGCGCCGCCCGAGCAAGAAGAACGCGATCACGCAGGACATGTATCGGGAGATGAGCCGCGCGATCGACACCGCGCAGAACAATCCCGACATCCGCTGCATGATCATCACCGGGGGCTCCGGCGTGTTCACCGCCGGCGACGACATCGACGATTTCATGCACGCCGACACGTCGCGCCCCGAGACGCTGTCCGACGGCGCCAAGTTTCTCTATTCGCTAGCTCACAACGCCAAGCCGGTGATCGCGGCCGTGGACGGCGCGTCGATCGGCATGGGCACCGTGATGCTGTTCCATTGCGACTATGTGCTGGCCTCGAACGCGGCGACCTTCTCCGCGCCCTACATCCATCTCGGGCTCGTGCCAGTCGGCGCGTCCAGCCTCTTGATGCCGAACACGATGGGCTACCAGCGCGCCTTCGCCATGCTGGTGATGGGACGGACTTTTACGGCCGCGGAAGCGCATGCCGCCGGCTTCGTCAACACCGTGGTCTCGCCGGGTCATACCGAGGTCGAGGCACGCAAGGTGGCGCGCGATATCTGCCGGCTTCCCGCCGAAGCGGTCGCGATCTCGCGCAAACTGCTCCGCGTCGCATCCGAGGAGCTCACCCGCCGCATCGATCAGGAGGCCCATCTGTTCGGCGAGCGGCTGAAGTCGGAAGAAGCCACCGCCGCGTTCAACGCGTTCATGAACAGGAAGAAGCGGTAGGCTGTCTTCCCTCTCCCATGGCGGGAGAGCCTGGCTCGCCGCAAAGCGGCGAGACGGGTGACGGGTTCTATCCGCGAGTCGAACTCACATTTGAATTTGCGGAGACACCCCCTCATCCGGCGCTTCGCGACACCTTCTCGAGAAGGGGAGAAGGAAGAAAGCTTCGTGAAATCTTCGTGCGGAACGACTAGTCTGGTTTCATGCAACATGTTCTCCGGCTGACCGTCTTCTCGCTCGCGCTCGCCGCCCTGCCCGCGTCCGCCCAAACCGCCGCACCCGTCGAGCTGCGCATCCTGGCGATCAACGATTTCCACGGCAATCTGCGCCCGCCGCCGGGCGGCATCCGGATCAGCGATCCCGAGGACAAGGCCAGGAAGGTGATGGTGGCGGCCGGCGGTGCCGAATACATGGCGACGCTGGTGAAGCAGCTGCGCGAGGGCCACAAGAACACGATCTTCGTCGCCGCCGGCGACCTGATCGGCGCGAGCCCGTTCCTGTCGGCGATGTTCCACGACGAACCTTCGATCGAGTCGCTCTCGATGATGGGGCTCGCGATCAGCTCGGTCGGCAATCACGAATTCGACGAAGGCAAGACCGAGCTCCTGCGGATGCAGAACGGGGGCTGTCATCCCGTCGACGGCTGTCAGGGGCCGCATTCCTTTACGGGCGCCAGATTCCGCTATCTAGCGGCGTCCACCATCGAGACGGCGACGGGCAAGAGCGTGCTGCCGCCTTACGAGATCAGGGAATTCGAAGGCATCCCCATCGCCTTCATCGGGCTGACCTTGAAGGACACCGCGGGCATCGTCTCGCCATCGGGCATCACCGGCCTCGAATTCCGCGACGAAGCCGAAACGGTGAACGCGCTGGTGCCGCAGCTGAAAGCGGGTGGGGTCGAGGCGATCGTAGTGCTGATCCACCAGGGCGGCGAGCCGGCCGGCGACTACAATGAATGCCCTGCTATCACGGGGCCGATCGTCGACATCGTGAAAAAAATCGATCGCGCCGTCGACCTCGTCGTCAGCGGCCACACCCATCGTGCTTATGTCTGCGATATTGACGGGCGGCTCGTCACCAGCGGCGACAAATACGGTACTCTGGTCACCGCGATCGACCTCAAGCTCGATCCGGCAACGCGCGACATCGTCAGCGCTAGGGCCGAGAACGTCCTCGTCGCCAATGCCTCGCTGCCTAGGGATCCCGAGCAGACCGCATTGATCGACGCTTACGACAGGCTTTCGGCGCCGATCGCCAATCGCCCGGCTGGATCGGTGACGCAGACGCTGTCACGCGTGCCGAACGAGGCCGGCGAAAGCCCGCTCGGTGACGTCATTGCGGACGCGCAGCTCGCCGCGACCAGGGACGCCAAGGACGGCAGCGCCGTCATCGCGCTCACCAATCCCGGCGGCATCCGCACCGACATCGTGCCAAAGGAGAACGGCGCGATCACCTTCGGCGACGTTTTCGCCAGCCAGCCGTTCCGCAACCGGCTCGTCACCATGACGCTCACGGGCAGCCAGCTCAAGGACATGCTGGAGCAGCAATGGCTCGATCCGAAGCGGCCGCGGATTCTCCAGGTCTCGAACGGGTTCAGTTACGCCTGGGATGCGGCGAAGCCATACGGCGAGCGCGTGATCAACGAGAAGATGACGCTCAATGGCAGGCTGATCGAAGCCGGAAGCGGCTACCGCGTCACCCTCAACGATTACCTCGCAGTCGGGGGCGACGGGTTTACGGTCGCCAAACAAGGCACGGGGCCGCAATATGGCGGCTACGACGCTGACGCGCTGTTCGCGTTCTTCCGGGCGCACGGACCGATCGGACCGCTGCCGCTGAGCCGCATCCTGCGCGTGAATTGATCCGGATCAAACAGGCCGCTCCGGGACACCCTTTGCCATTCCCGGGGGAACGCATAGATTGGGTTTTGCATTTGCGTTTTGGCGCCGGATGCGCCAAGCGACGTCGAGAGCCCGCATCCCATGAGGCCGACTGATGAGTACGCTTCTCCTCTCCCACAAGGCCTGCCTCGACCACGTCACGCCGCCGGGACACCCTGAAAGGCCGGACCGCCTGCGCGCGGTGGAGGAAGCGCTGTCGCATGAGCGCTTCCAGTTCCTGGTGCGCGACCAGGCGCCGGAGGGCGATCTCGACCTCGTCACGCTCTGCCACAACGAGCACTACGTCACGGAGCTGCGCCACATCGCGCCGACCAGCGGACAGGTCTATATCGATGGCGACACCTCGATGTCGCCTGGCACGTGGGAAGCGGTGATGCGCGGCGTCGGCGGCGCGGTCGCGGCGACCGAAGCGGTGATGGCGGGCGAGCATCGCAACGCCTTCGTCGCGGTGCGCCCGCCCGGCCACCACGCCGAGATCGGCAAGCCGATGGGTTTCTGCTTCTTCGACAACGTCGCCATCGCCGCGCGCCACGCGCAGCGTAAATACGGCATCAAGCGCGCGGCCATCGTCGATTTCGACGTGCATCACGGCAACGGCACGCAGGATATTTTCTGGTCGGACCCGACCGTGATGTACTGCTCGACGCACCAGATGCCGCTGTTTCCGGGCACCGGTGCCAAGAGCGAGCGCGGCGACCACGACACCATCGTCAACGCACCGCTCGCCTCCGAGGACGGCGGGCCGGAATTCCGCATCGCGTTCGAGAATCTGATCCTGCCGCAGCTCGAAAAATTCAGCCCGGAGCTGCTCGTCATCTCTGCCGGCTTCGACGCGCATTATCGCGATCCGCTGGCGTCGCTGAATTTGCGCGCGGAGGATTATGCCTGGGTGACGCGTAAGTTGATGGACCTCGCTGACAAGACCGCCGGAGGGCGCGTTGTTTCTGTGCTCGAGGGCGGCTACGACCTGCAAGGACTGAAAGAATCTGTTACGGCGCATGTCGGCGCCCTGATGGGCGCCTGACACACCCGCCACATTGCGCCCGCAAAACTTTGCTTTCTCCGACGTGAAGCGAATCGGGCAATCGGAAACTTATATGGCCGAAAATACCCAAATCGACATCTCCAGGCTGACCTTCGAACGCGCCATCGAGGAGCTCGAAACGATCGTGAAACGGCTCGAGGACGGCAAGGTGCCGCTCGAGGAATCCGTGACGATCTACGAGCGCGGCGAGGCCCTGAAGCGCCGCTGCGAGGAGTTGCTGCGCCAGGCCGAGGCGCGCGTCGACAAGATCACCACCGATGCCAGCGGCCAGGCGACCGGCACCGCGCCGCTCGACGTCCAGTAAGGGCCGCCTTCAAAGCCGCCTATCTCACGCAGCGCGCACCGGCAATTTTTCATGATCGCACGCCGCCGTCGGCGTTGCTGCTGCTTGATTCCAGGGAACCGGCGCTCCGGAGATTATGGAACCTCCCTCAGAGCGCCCCTCGTCCTCCTGAATCCGGCCTAAAAATAGCTTCCCCACGCGAAAAACCTTGCCGAGGAACCGGGCTAGCTTGGAACCCTTCCGATGGCGCCAGGATTAACCACTCTGGCCCGCGGGTTGCAGGTGCATGCCCGTAATCGGGCCCAGCGGGTTGGCTTTGGCCCAAGCTTTGGTGTAAAGCTGCGCGGAGTGTGGCTTTTTGTAAGCCTTGCGTGGGCACTGATTACCGACGACAAGCGCTTCAAACTGCTGATGAATTGGCTGGGATGGACGAAGCCGATCTAAGTGACAGGGATCACAGAGACTGAACCGGAGAGCACTTAAGCTCACCTAAGCTTGAAGACGGGGCTTTGCCCCATGCAGGTGGCTCCGACGGTTTAAGGACTCGCGCTGCGCCGATATTGAGCAAACCCATCGCGCGCCGGAACGATCTTCCGGCGCTGACAAATTGGAAATCGCCGTGAACGCATATAGTAAAACGCCGCTTCTCGACACCATCCGGACGCCGGACGACCTGCGCAAACTCAAGGTCGAGCAGGTTCGCCAGGTCGCCGACGAGCTGCGTCAGGAGACCATCGATGCCGTCTCGGTGACCGGCGGTCACTTCGGCGCAGGCCTTGGTGTGGTCGAGCTCACCACTGCAATCCATTACGTCTTCGACACCCCGCGCGACCGGCTGATCTGGGACGTCGGCCACCAGGCCTATCCGCACAAGATCCTCACCGGCCGGCGCGATCGCATCCGCACGCTGCGCACCGGCGGCGGCCTGTCCGGCTTCACCAAGCGCAGCGAGAGCGATTACGATCCGTTCGGCGCCGCGCATTCCTCGACCTCGATCTCCGCCGGCCTCGGCATGGCGGTCGCGCGCGACCTCTCCGGCGGCAAGAACAACGTTATCGCCGTCATCGGTGACGGCGCGATGTCGGCGGGCATGGCCTATGAGGCCATGAACAATGCGGGGGCGATGAACTCGCGCCTGATCGTCATCCTCAACGACAACGACATGTCGATCGCGCCGCCGGTCGGCGCGATGAGCGCCTATCTGTCGCGGCTCTACTCGGGCAAGACCTATCGCACGCTGCGCGATGTGGCCAAGCAGATCAACCAGCGCCTGCCCAAGATCCTCGCCAACCGAGCCAACCGCGTCGAGGAATATTCCCGCGGCTTCATGATGGATGGCGGCACGCTGTTCGAGGAGCTCGGCTTCTATTACGTGGGCCCGATCGACGGCCACAACCTCGACCATCTCCTGCCGGTGCTGAAGAACGTGCGCGACATGGAGACCGGCCCGATCCTGCTCCACGTCGTGACGCAGAAGGGCAAGGGCTATGGCCCGGCGGAAGCCTCCGCCGACAAGTACCACGCGGTCGTCAAGTTCGACGTCGCGACCGGCACCCAGGCCAAGTCCAAGCCGAACGCGCCGGCCTATCAGAACGTATTCGGCCAGAGCCTCGTCAAGGAAGCGGAGAAGGACGACAAGATCGTCGCCATCACCGCGGCCATGCCTTCCGGCACCGGCGTCGACATCTTCAACAAGGCGTTCCCGGACCGCACCTTCGACGTCGGCATCGCCGAGCAGCACGCAGTGACGTTCGCCGCCGGTCTCGCCACCGAAGGCTACAAGCCGTTCTGCGCGATCTACTCGACCTTCCTGCAGCGCGGCTACGACCAGATCGTGCATGACGTCGCGATCCAGAGCCTGCCCGTGCGCTTCGCCATCGACCGCGCCGGCCTCGTCGGCGCCGACGGCGCCACCCATGCCGGTTCGTTCGACAACGCCTATCTCGGTTGTCTGCCGAACATGGTGATCATGGCCGCGTCCGATGAAGCCGAGCTGGTGCACATGGTTGCAACCCAGGTCGCGATCAATGATCGTCCGAGCTCGCTGCGCTATCCGCGCGGCGAAGGCCGAGGCATCGAGATGCCCGAAGTCGGCATTCCGCTCGAGATCGGCAAGGGCCGCATCGTCCGCCAGGGCAGCAAGATCGCCCTGCTCTCCTTCGGCACGCGCCTCGCCGAATGCGAGAAGGCCGCCGACGAGCTTGCAGCCCACGGCCTTTCGACCACGATCGCTGATGCGCGCTTCATGAAACCGCTGGACACCGAGCTCGTGCTCAAGCTCGCGCGCGACCACGAGATCCTGATCACGATCGAGGAAGGCTCGGTCGGCGGTTTCGGCTCGCATGTCGCGCAATATCTGACCGATCAGGGCGCGCTCGACAGCGGCCTGGTGCGGTTCCGCACCATGGTGCTGCCCGACGTGTTCCAGGACCACGACACCCCGGCGGCGATGTACGGTCGTGCCGGTCTCGACGCCAAGGGCATCGTCGCCAAGGTGTTCGAGGCGCTCGGCAAGGACGTCAAGGCCGAGACGGTCAAGCTCGCCTGATAGCGAGCTTCGACCTTCCGCGAAGCAGCTGTGATGAAAATCTATCTGGCAGGCCCCGACGTGTTCCTGCCAGATGCGGTCGAGATCGGCCGGCACAAAGTCGCGGTCTGTGCCGCGCACGGCGTCACCGGCCTCTATCCCCTCGACAACGAAATCGACCGCGCCGCGCCCGACGCCTCGCGGCAGATCTTTTGCGGCAACGAGGCGATGATGGACGCGGCCGATGCGATCATCGCCAACCTCACGCCGTTCCGCGGCGCCGGCGCCGATCCCGGCACCGTCTACGAGCTCGGCTACATGGCCGGCCGCCGCAAGTTCTGCCTCGCCTATTCCAATGACGGTGCCGCCTATGCCGACCGTGTCAGTCGCTTCATGGACGTGACGTCCGAAGACGGACGGCTGGTCGATGCGCAGGGGCTGACGGTCGAGGATTTTGGCCTCGTCGATAATCTCATGATGATCCACGCGCTGGAGCTGCATGGCTGCCCGCTGGTGACGCCGGCGCAGATGCCGATCGACGTCTGGCACGATCTGGCCGCGTTCGAGGCTTGCGTCCGGATGGCGGCCGCGCGATTGATCGCTACATAAGCGCCTCAGGCGTCTTCGGAGAGATGATGTCCCCTGCCCGCAAGCGCGCGGATGTTCTGCTGGTCGAGCGCGGCCTGTTCGAGAGCCGGGCGCGGGCGCGCGCGGCGATCGAGGCCGGGCTCGTCACCGCCGACGACAAGCAGGTCGCAAAGCCGTCGGAGACCATCGCCGAGGACGCCGTGATCCAGGCCGAGCCCGCGCACCCCTACGTCTCCCGCGGCGGCGTCAAGCTCGCCGGCGCGCTGGAGCGCTACCCGATCGAGATCGAGGACCATGTCTGCCTCGACGTCGGCGCCTCCACCGGCGGATTCACCGAGGTACTGCTGGCGAATGGCGCGAGCCTCGTCTTTGCCGTCGATGTCGGCACCAGCCAGTTGCATCCCTCGCTGCGCGGTCACGCCAAGATCGTGTCGATGGAAGAGACCGACATCCGCGCCTATGACGGCAAGCGCCTGCCGGCGCGGCCCGATGTCGTCGTGATCGACGTCAGCTTCATCTCGCTCAAGACGGTGCTGCCCATCGCGCTGTCGCTGGCCGCCGCGCCGATGAGCCTGCTGGCGCTGATCAAGCCGCAATTCGAGGCGGACCGGAAGCACAACAAGAAGGGCATCGTCCGCGACGCCGCCGTGCACCGCGAGATCTGCGACGACATCGCCGCCTTTGCTGCCTCGCTCGGCTGCACCGGTATCGAGGTGTTCCCGTCGACGATCACCGGCGGCGACGGCAACATCGAATTCTTCCTGGGCGCGCGCCGTGGTTGAGCGCGTGACGATCGATCACGTCGGCCATCGCGGCGACGGCGTCTCGCTCGACGCTGGCGATGCCATCTATGTGCCCTACACGCTCGGCGGCGAGACCGTCGAAGTCGATCATGTCGTCGGCAATCATCCCGACCGCCGCAAGCTGCTGGTAGTGGACGTCGCCAGTCCCGAGCGCGTCGCGCCGTTCTGTCCGCATTTCGGCGTCTGCGGCGGCTGCGCGATCCAGCACTGGGCGACTGAACCGTATCACGCCTGGAAGCGCGGCATCGTGGTCGAGACCCTGGCCCAGGCCGGCATCGACTGCGAGGTGACGCCGCTGGTCGACGCTCACGGCGCGGGGCGCAGGCGCATCACGCTGCACGGCCGGTTCGGCACCCATGACATCCTCAAGGTCGGCTTTTCGGCTGCCAGCGCGCACGACGTCATCCCGATTGATCGCTGCCCGATCCTCGATCCCGGGCTCGAGGGTGCACTCGATGCCGGTTGGGCGCTCGCCGAGCTGCTGACGTCCAAAATGCCGGTGACGAAACCGCTGGACATCCAGGTCACCGCGACCGCCAACGGTCTCGATGTCGACGTGCGCGGCTCCGGCCCGCTGCCCACGTCGCTCGTGACGGCGCTGTCGCGCGTCGCCGAGCAGCACCGCCTGGCGCGGCTGACACGGCACGGCGAACTGGTGCTGCAACGCCTGCCACCGACCCTGCAGATGGGCCGCGCCGAGGTGACGCTGCCGCCGGGCTCGTTCCTGCAGGCGACCGTCGCCGGCGAAGAGACGCTCGCGTCGCTGGTCGCCGAGCGCATCGGCAAGGCGAAGAACGTTCTCGATCTCTTCTGCGGCGTCGGGCCGTTCGCATTGCGGCTCGCCGAGAAGGCCCGCGTCACCGCCCATGACAACGACGCCAGCGCCATTGCAGCGCTCGCAAAGGCCGCGCGCACGCCGGGTCTCAAGCCGATCAAGGCCGAGCCGCGCGATCTGTTTCGCCGTCCCCTGGTGGCACCGGAGCTGCGCGATTTCGACGCCGTCGCGTTCGACCCGCCGCGTCAGGGCGCGCAGGCGCAGGCCTTGAAGCTCGCCGCGAGCAAGGTGCCGGTGGTGGTCGCGGTCTCCTGCAACGTCGCGACCTTTGCCCGCGACGCGCGGCTGCTGATCGATGGCGGCTACAAGATCGACGTAGTCGTGCCGGTGGATCAGTTCCGCCACACGCCGCATGTCGAACTGGTGGCGAAGTTCACGCGCTAGTTAGCGCCGAAGGCCACTCAACGCCGGCGACTCGCCGGGCAGCATGTTCGATCTGAGATCGCTATCCATGCGGCCCGAGTCCTGCTGGGTGAAGCCGGCGCCGAACGACAGGCTGAGGTTGGAGGTCGGCTTGAACTCGACACCCGCAAATGCGCCGTAGCCGGGCGAGGCGCTGGAGGTGAGCGGCGCAAGCGAGCTGCCAATGCCGCCGCCGTATTTCAGGGTGTCGAACCCGGCAAAGAACGTGACGGGCATGCCCCCCGCGGTCTTGGTGTTGTAGCCGAACTGCGTGCTGTCGTAGGAGAGCGCGCTGAAAATGCCGCTCAGTCCGGCCGGGCTGAGGCCGCTCCAATTGAGATTGCCATGCTGGCTGCCGACAAAGAAGCCGTTCGCAGAATTGCTGCGGCCGCTTGCGTCGCCGCCATTGAAGCTCGGGAAAATGCCGTAGCTATCGGCGCTCTGGCCGGCAACACCGCCGAAGCCGAAAGGTCCGCCGGGGATCCAATATTGCAGGGGTGCGGCTTGCGCATGAGCCGGCGCTTCGCCGAGGCAGAGCAGGGCAAGAAAAACCGCGAGACCGCAAGAGGGTGTAAGCCTGAACATCCAAATAACCGCCGAAAAGCTTGCGAATTATACCCCACCAGACATCATGAATGCCAGCATAGCGACACCATTCTTCCCCTGAGTTCCGGGATCACGTTTTTCGGCCAATTTGAACTTCCCGCATGCCGGATTGACCCACCTAAGGGGCGCGTCAGCACGGAGGCTGTCATGGAGGTCAATTCCGACAGGTTGAATGCCTTTATGGGCAAGATGGTCACCGAATTCGGGGCGGCGATGAATGCGTCGCTGGTCCTGCTCGGGGACAAGCTCGGTCTCTACCGTACCCTTGCCGCCAAGGGACCGATGAACTCGTCCGAGCTCGCAAGCGCCACCGGGACGGCGGAGCGCTACGTCCGCGAATGGCTCGCGAGTCAGGCGGCGTCCGGCTACATCGAATACGATTCCGCTTCGGCAAAATTCTCGATGCTACCGGAGCAGGCGATGGCGCTTGCCGATGAGGACAGTCCGGTGTTCCTCGGCGCGTTCGGCAATGTCATTGCCTCGGCGTTTCTCGACGAGCCGAAGATCTCGGACGCATTCAAATCCGGCAAGGGCGTCGGCTGGAACCGGCGCAGCGAGTGCCTGTTCTGCGGCACCGCCCGCTTCTTCCGGACCGGGTACATGCATCATCTGGTGCAGGAATGGCTGCCCGCGCTCGACGGCGTCGTGGACAAGCTGAAGCGCGGCGCCAAGGTCGCCGATGTCGGCTGCGGGCACGGCGTCTCGACACGGCTGATGGCGGAAGCCTTCCCGAACTCCCGCTTCTACGGCTTCGACTATCACGAGGGTTCGATCGAGGCCGCGCGAAAGGCGGCCACCGAAGCCGGATTGGGCGACCGGGTCAGCTTCGCTGTTCATTCCGCCAAGACCTATCCGGCCGAGGGCTATGATCTCGTCTGCTTCTTCGATTGCCTGCATGACATGGGCGATCCCGTCGGCGCCATCGGCCACGTGCGCGAGACCATGGCAAAGGACGGCACCTGCATGCTGGTCGAGCCGTTCGCAGGCGACCGCCTGGAGGACAATCTCAACCCGGTCGGGCGGGTCTATTATGCGGCATCGACCATGATCTGCACGCCGGCCTCGCTCGACCAGGAGGTGGGCCTCGCACTGGGCGCGCAAGCGGGCGAGGCAAGGCTGCGCAAGGTCGCGCGAGAGGGCGGACTGACGCGCTTCCGCCGCGCCGCTGAAACGCCCTTCAATCTGATTCTGGAGGCGCGGATCTGATCTTCCGATTCCGGCGCGTGGCCGCGGCATATGCCATGCCGATGCTGCAGCCACGCCCGGCGCCGACACCCTCCCTCGCTCGCGCCGCGACATAAGCTGGCGATCGGACAAGGCGACGCGAGTCCGTCATGACGGGAGGACGACGAAGCCGCTCTCCATGAATTTGCGATGGCGCTGAATGGGGGCCGTGGATCATCGGAGGTGCCTGGCTGTCCGTTGGCGGACAAAGGGTCGACCTGCTCTATCGCAACGCCGACGCTGTCGAAGTCATCATGGAATCCTGTCGGGCCGGCATCATCACCATGGACTACCAACCCGGCCATCCACACGGCTTCTGCTCGGCGATCTGGATGGGCGAGATCGCATTGCCAACCACTGCGCGATCCGCAAGACCTGATCAACCGGTTGAAATCGATCGCGCTGCCCTACCCGCAACCGTTGCGGGATGCCCTGATCCGGCGCTTCCAGTGGGAAATCCTCTTCGGCATCGAGAATGCGGAGCTTGCGGCCGCACGTAACGAGCAGACCCATATCGCCGGATGCGTCTACCGGTCGCTGGCCTGCGTTGCGCAGATCGTGTTCGCACTGAACGAGCGCTATCTCATCAACGAGAAGGGTGCGCTATGGAAGCAGCGCGGTTACCGCTGACAATTCCGCATCTGGACGAGCAGGCGACGGAGATCTGGCGACTGATCGGCAATGGCGCTTTGGCGACCGCATGCGACGTCTTGCGTCAGATCGACCGGCAATTGAAGGCGCTGACGCGGTCCAGCGAGCAGCAGCCGTGATCTGCTACGCCGTCCTGTCCACCGAGGACGATGTATCCGACGGCGGATATTTGGTCACGGGCACCACGAAGGACTTGTTGCGGACCTGGTAGATGATCTTGCCATTCTGCCCGTCGTCGGTCGCAATCTGCGCCTGGCCGAACATGATGACGTTCTTGTAGACGGTGCCGGTGCCCTGACGGGTGACGCCATCTGTGGTGACGCTGACCTGCGCTTCGTTGCCGTTGACAGCGAGCACCCTGAAGCTCGCGCTCTTGCCATTGTCACTGGAATAGCCGCCCCAGCTTCCCATCAGGCGGCTGTCGGAGGCCGGCGGCGCCTGCTTCTCGAGAGTCGCGGTCTGCTTGCCCGCGCCTGCAGATGACAACAGCACCAGACTCTTGCCGTCCTTGGTGCCGACCGTGACCGTGCCGAAGGTGAGAAGCGAACCGGCGACCTCGCCAAAGCCGCGCTCGGTGCGCCCGTTATGGGTGTACTCGACTTGCGCCCGGGCCCCGCGGATGTTCACGACCTTGAAGCTGACGGGCTGGTTGTTGCCAGCCCAATTGCCCTTCCACTCACCGAGCAGGGAGCTCTGGTGATACACTCGCTCGAGAGCGGGAGAAATCTGGCTGGTGCTCGAGGTGACGATGGCCATTGGGTTGCTCGGCGGATGTGTCTGACAGGCCCGCTTCTTTCGCGCCCCGACAGCAACGTCAGAACCTTATCCGGAAACAAATGAAAGCAGCCGATTAGGGCCACGCAACGGTAAACGCATGGTTAAATTCCATCGCCGGCAAATAGGGCAAAAGGTCTCGTCCGGTGGCCGCGCTCAGCGACCCCAGCGGTCCGACCAGATCTTCTCGCCGATCATGCAGTTCACACGCGGCTCCTTGTCCTTCTCCGCAACCCGCATCACGGGACGCTCCGGCATACGGCCCGCAACCTCCATCAAGAGCTTGGTGCGGATGGCTTCCTTGAACTTATCGCGGTCCTTGATCGTGATGACGAAGGAACCGGGGCCGCCGATGACGCAATCCTCATAGTAGAAATCGAGATTGTCGATATCCATAGTCGAGTAGGAGGGTTCCTTGACCATGATCGGCAGGCCGTTGATGACGATACCCTTCTCGATCGCTGCGTCGCGCGCAATCGTGACCGGAGTGCCATTGTTGTTGGGACCGTCGCCGGAAATGTCGATCACGCGGCGCAAGCCCCGATAGGGATCCTCGTCGAACAGCGGCATCGCGAAACTGATCGCGCCGGAGATCGAGGTGCGCGAGGCACGCCGGATCGGCGTCTTCAGGATTTCGGCGGCGACGGCATCGGCGGTCTCCGGTCCGTCGACCAGCCGCCACGGAATGATGATCTTCTGGTCGGTCGAAGCGGCCCACTCGAAATAGGTCACCGCAATCCGGCCGTTCGGGCCCAGCTTCAGCGCCTGCAGGAATTCCTTCGACTGGATCGCCTGCGCATAGCCTTCACGCTGGACCGCGAGCTCGTCCATGTCCATGGAGTAGGAGACGTCGACGGCGAGGATCAGCTCGACATCGACCGTCTGCGCGTCTCTGTCGGCTGCTTGCCGCTGCGGCTGATTTTTGAGTAGCGCCAGTCTGGGCGACTCAAACTTGGGTCCTGGTGCCGCGATGCCCGCGACGTCCCCTCCGGCGAACATGCCGGTCACCAGCACAGCCCCGATCGAGAACAGCAAGCGCATCGCAGCCTCCCGTCGTATGACCTGATGGTGACATGCAATCGCCTTGCCGCAAAGTCCGAAGATCGCTCGCGCTTCACATTCCGGTTAGGCATTTGCCAGTTAGGCATTTGCAGGCGGAATTGCGAAGCAGTACGCAAAGCGGCCGCGATGTTGCCGCGCTCGCGCCGCTGGACTGCGCGATCGCTGGCGCCGGCATGCCGTCATGTGCGGTCCGCTCCCGGACTGACGGGCCACTGGACAGCGCACCTCGCCCACTTGTCCGGCGCGATTTCCATGTTAGGCTGGCCGGACAGATGGGGATGGAGTCCCCCGACAACCGCCCGGCGGCCTGTGACCGTAGTGGGCTGATGACTCCTGCTTGAGGAGAGGCAATTTCTAGGCCTCTGCCTTCGGCGGGAGCATGGACAAACCCGCCGCCGGCGGGTTTTTTGTTGCCTGGATGAAGGCCGAGGAGAGGTCAAGCAGAGGCCGAGGAGAAGTCCTGGACGTGATGACGACAACACCGAATGCTGCGCGTGCGGGGCTGCCCAGGGGGATCTGGGTGCTCGGTTTCGTCTCGATGCTGATGGACGTCTCTTCCGAGATGATCCACGCGCTGCTGCCGGTCTATCTCGTCACCGTGCTCGGCGCCTCCACGCTCACCGTCGGCTTCATCGAGGGCATTGCCGAGGCGACCGCCTCGATCACGAAGATCTTCTCCGGCGCGTTGTCCGACTGGCTCGGTCGGCGCAAATTGCTCGCTGCGCTCGGCTACGGGCTGGCCGCGCTGACAAAACCGCTGTTCCCGCTTGCCCCCAGCGTCGAATGGCTGGTTGCCGCGCGCTTCATCGATCGCGTCGGCAAGGGCATTCGCGGCGCGCCGCGCGATGCGCTGATCGCCGATATAGCACCTATCGGTCTGCGCGGCGCGAGCTTCGGTCTGCGTCAGTCGCTCGACACCATCGGTGCGTTCGTGGGGCCGCTCATGGCGATCGGCCTGATGTGGTGGACGGCGGACAACTTTACGATGGTGTTCTGGGTGGCCGTGCTGCCGGGCTTCCTGTCGTTCGGACTGATCGCGTTCGCGGTGAGCGAGCCGGTACCGGACTCAGGCCGGGAGCCGTCAAGGAATCCGCTGAATACCGCCGCGATGCGCCAGCTCGGGTCCGTGTACTGGCGCGTGGTCGCGGTTGGCGTCGTGTTCACGCTGGCGCGTTTCAGCGAGGCGTTTCTGATCCTGCGCGCACAGAATATCGGGCTCAATGCGATGTGGGTGCCGGCCGTGCTGGTGCTGATGAACATCGTCTATGCGTTGTCGGCCTATCCGGCCGGCGTGCTCTCGGACCGGATCAACCGCACCGGCCTGCTCGCGCTCGGCCTCGTCTTCCTCGCCGGCGCCGATCTCGCGCTCGCGCTGCTGCCAAACCTTGGCGGCCTCGCCCTCGGCGTCGTGCTGTGGGGACTGCATATGGGATTGACGCAAGGCCTGCTCTCGGCCCTCGTCGCCGACGCAGCGCCACCGAGCTTGCGCGGCACCGCGTTCGGCTATTTCAACCTGTTCACCGGCCTTGCCTTGCTGGCCGCAAGCGTGATCGCCGGCGCCTTGTGGGATGCCTATGGTCCGGCCGGCACGTTCCTGGCGGGGCTCGGCTTCGCGCTGGTCGCGCTCATAGGACTATTTGCCGTCGGCAACGGGCTGGCAACGGAGAAGAAACGATGACGGGGGGGCTGTTCGCCGTGCTGAGCGGAGTGCTTGCGATTATGATCGGCAGCGTGCTGGGCGGCTGTGCGCGCTATTTCATCTCCGGCTCGATCGCGCGGAGGCTGGGCGAGACGTTTCCGTGGGGCACCGTGACCGTCAACGTCACCGGCGCCTTCCTGATCGGCATTTTTGGCGCATTGGCGACCCATCCCGGCTCGGTCTTCGCCGCGCCCGATCCATGGCTGTTCGCGGTCACCGGCTTTCTTGGCTGCTACACCACGGTGTCCTCGTTCAGCCTGCAAACGCTGACGCTGGCGCGCAACGGCGAGGCGATGCACGCGCTCGGGAATGTCGCGGTCTCGGTCGTGCTCTGCCTCGCGGCCGTCAGTTGCGGCTTCCTCCTCGCGGACACTCTGGGAGGCTAGAGGCAGATGAAGTCCTTCCCTTCTGCCGATCGCTGGCGCACCGCGACGCTCTATGCCTGGATTGCCGCCGGCAGCATGGTCGGCGGGCTGACGCGCTATCTGGTCGGGCTTGCGCTCGACACCGGCTCCGGCTTCCCGGTCGCGACGCTGTTCATCAACGCCACGGGCTCACTCATCATCGGCTTCTACGCAACGCTGACCGGGCCCGACGGCCGCCTGCTGGGGCGGCCCGAGCACCGGCAGTTCGTCATGACCGGGTTCTGCGGCGGCTACACGACGTTTTCGACCTTCAGCCTGGAGACCTTCCGCCTGTTCTACGGCGACATGAAATATACGGCGCTCACCTATATCGCGGCATCCGTTATCTGCTGGCTGGTGTCGGTATGGGCAGGCCATATGACAGCCAGCGGCACCAACCGCTTGCGAAGGAGCTGACCATGCAAATCCCCAATCAGGCAGTTTCGCTCCGGATCTTCATTGGCGAGAACGACCAATTCGACGGCAAGCCGCTCTATGAAGCGATCGTGATGACGGCGCGCGAGCGGCATCTGGCCGGCGCCACCGTGCTGCGCGGCCCGATGGGCTTCGGCAAGTCCAGCCGGCTCCACACTTCCAAGATTCTGCGGCTCTCGGAAGACTTGCCGTTGCTGATCGAGATCGTCGACAGCGAGGACAACATCAATGCATTCCTGCCCATCCTGGATGGCATGATGTCGAGCGGCCTGATCACCTTGGAGAAGGTGCAGGTCCTCCAATATGGTGAGAAGGCCGCGCGCTGAGCGCGCCGGCAGGAACCCGAGCCCGCCATATCCGGGAGGCGGAATGAACGATACCGTTGCCAAACCGAAAACCAGGACGAAGACCAAGGTCGAGCGGCCGAAGCTGCATAAGGTCATCCTGATCAACGACGACTTTACGCCCCGCGAATTCGTCACGATGATCCTCAAGGCCGAGTTCCGCATGACCGAGGATCAGGCCTACAAGGTGATGATCACCGCCCACAAGCTCGGCGCCTGCGTGGTCGCGGTCTTCACCAAAGACGTCGCCGAGACCAAGGCTACCCGCGCAACGGATGCCGGCCGCACCAAGGGCTATCCCCTGCTGTTCACCACGGAGCCGGAGGAATAGTGGCACCGGTCCAGCTTTGGTGCTTTGGCGCCCGCTTTCGATTTCGGCGCCGAATCTGCTTTGCCGAATAGTGTATCTATTGGCTGTCAACAGGCGCATGCTGAGCCATCACCGGCTCATCACGGCATCCATCGGTGACTGAGAGAGTCTTTGCGCTCCCGCCCAATGCGGAGCGTCCTATGCAAGACACCACCAAGCGCACCATCCCGCTGAGCAATCGCCTTGCCCAATTGGCAGCCGAGGCTCGCCGTCGCGCAGAGATTGCCCCGCCCGGCGTTCAGCGGGAATCGCTGCTCAAGGCGGCGCGATTGAGTGAAACGGCCTCGCACATTCATGATTGGATAAGCCTGCCTGGCCCCAAAACCCGAGGTAATGGCAAGCAAACCTTGTCGGCCGCCTGTTCACGTCGAGCGACGATCCGGGCCAAGGGCGGCATCCGCCTTCAAATCGCACTTCAAATATAAGTTGTATGAAATGAACTATATTTCATTTTGGTTGTTGTAACAGCGTCCCCAAACGAAACGGGGCGGTCAACAGCCAAAGCAGCCCAAATGATGAAATCTCTTGTCGCGTTCGCGATGTTCGCGCTCCTCGGAGTGTCCGTAATGGTGCTGCCCGGTTTTGCTCCGCAAGTAAAAGCGCGCGAAACCGTTGCTTTGGCGAAGGCGGACCGGCTGGCGAGCCTTCCGGTGGCGCGGAATTGCCTGGGCCAGGTCTGGCCGGACTTCGAAGCATCGTGTCTGCGCCGGGGTGAATCCGATGTCAGGGTTCATGAAGCTCGTTTGGTGACGGCTCGCCGCTAGACCAACCATCGCAAAGCGCCGGCCGAGCTTGTCGGATGATCCAGGAAAGTGTCGTGCACAGATGTCAACGCCCCCAACCTCCTTGCCGAACGTTCTCGTCGTCGAAGACGAGATGATCCTGCGCATGCGCGCGGTCGATATCGTAGAGGATGCAGGCTTCTGCCCTGTGGAGGCCGTCAACGCCGACGAAGCCATCTCGATCCTCGAGTCGCGGTCGGACATCTCGCTTCTGTTCAGCGACATCCAGATGCCCGGGACCATGGACGGCCTGAAGCTGGCCCACGCGGTGCACGATCGCTGGCCTGCCATCAAGATCGTACTGGTTTCCGGTCAGGTAAAGCCGTCTGAAACCGAAACGCCGGCGGACAGCCGCTTCTTTCGCAAGCCGCTCGCCGTCGACGAAATGATCTCGCAGTTGCAGACGATGATCGGAGCGGGCGCGCTAAAAATCCTTCCGACCACAACGGATCCCGGGGAAAACCTTGGGGTTGCCCGATCGCCACAGGAATCGGTTCTGGTGGCGGAGAACGACAATCTGCGCCTGTTGCTGGAACAGGCCGACACCGACGCCAAGGTCCTGCTCGCTCAAGCCGGCATCGAAGCCCACGAACGCGAGGCGGCCGACAAGTTGCAAAAGCTCATCCTCGGAGAGCTGCATCATCGCATCAAGAATACGCTTGCGACGGTGAGCGCAATCGCAGCCCAGAGCTTCCGGGCCGCAATCAATCTCGAGCAAGGCCAAAAAGCCATGGATGGCCGCTTGCTGGCGTTGGGGCGCGCCCACGACCTGTTGATACAGGTCAGCTGGTCCAATGCGAGCCTCACTCATACCCTGAGCGGCGCCACCGATCCCTATGACGGTCAGGGAGGTCGACGATTCCATTTCAATGGGCCGGATCTCCGGATCACATCCGGTGCCGTGATAGCGCTCGCGATGACGTTCAACGAGCTCTGCACCAACACGACGAAGTTCGGCGCACTGTCCAGTTCCTCCGGACATGTCGAGATCGCATGGACGGTGGACGAGATCGAGCAAAGGCTGCGCCTGAAGTGGAGCGAAAGCGGCGGCCCCGTGGTGGCGCCGCCGACACGACGGAGCTACGGCACCCGGATGATCGAGTCGCTCGGCCAGCAACTGAACGGACAGGTGCGGCTGGCCTACGAACCGTCCGGATTTGTCTATCAGCTGGATGTACCGCTGAAGTCGGTGATGGCGTCGAACGCCTGAATTCTGCTCACCAGGCTGACGGCGGCGGACATCCGAGGATGACCTCAGGCCATCACCACCGGCGTCTCCTCCGTCAGCCCGTACACGCGCTGCGCCTTGGAAAAGCCCGCGATCGGGAATTCGCCGAGCTCGTGCCAGTCGTGGTGGCAGACATTGGCGAAGCCTTCTGAGGCCACGACGGTCCGCCCCAGGCGACCCGTGATCTTCTCCAGCCGCGCAGCAAGATTGACCGCGGGGCCAATGCAGGTGAAGTCGAGGCGGTTGCCGCCGCCAATATTGCCGTAGAGGATGTTGCCGACGTGGAGCGCCACGCCGAAGCGGAAGCGCTCGACGACGTCGCCGACAGGATATGCGAGCGCCTCGACACTGGCGCGAGATTCGCGCGCTGCCTCCAGCACCCGCGTGCAGACATGCGCGGCATCGCCGACATATTCGTCGATCGGGAATACCGCGAGCAGGCCGTCGCCCATGAATTTCAGCACCTCGCCGCCATGGCCGCGGATCGCGGCAACCTGGCAGTCGAAATAATGGTTGAGGATCTCGACCACGGTCTCGGCCGGCAGCCGGTCCGACAGTGCCGTGAAGCCGCGCAGATCGGAGAGCCAGATCGCAGCCTGCATGGTGTCGTTGTGGCCGCGGCGGATCTGACCGCCAAGGATGCGCGCGCCGGCACGATTGCCGACATAGGTGTCGAGCAGCATCTCGGCGGTGCGGCGCAGGCTGATGATCTCGGTGATGCGCGCGAGCGGCTTGACGATGGTGTGAATCGCCGCGATGTGTTCATCGGTGAAGCCGCCTGGATGGCGCGTTGTCCAGCTCGTCGCGTGGACCGAGCCGTCGAGAAACTGCATTGGCGTCGCGACGTAGTCGGTTACGCCTTCGGCACGCATATCGTCGAAAAAAGGGAAATGCTTGCTGCCGGGATCGTCCATGCGTCCCCGCACCTCAAGTCCCTGCTCGAACACGACCCGCAGCGGACTTCTGGCGAATTCCGGCGTCTCCAGGATCTCGAAATCGACCGTGCCGATCTCGACCTCCTCGCCTTCCCGCCAGATGAAGTTGCGACCGAAAATTTCGGGATGCAGCGTGCGGATGAAGATGCCGAACCGCCATAGCGGCAGACCGGCTGCAACCATCCGTTCGCAGGCTTCGGCCGTCATCTCGGCCGGGGCCTTCGACGACCAGGCGCCGTCGATCAGCCAGTTGGTGATACGTTGGAGCTCGGAGCTTTCCATGCGTGCATTTGCGGACGAAGTTGTGGGATCGTCAAGCTGCGCGGTGGACTAGTGGCGCGATACAAGCGCCCTGCGGAACGCTAGCGCCCGACCTGGCCGCGGTCGCGCAGGAAATGATCCGCCAACACGCAGGCCATCATGGCTTCGCCGACGGGGACGGCGCGGATGCCGACGCAGGGATCGTGGCGGCCCTTGGTCATGATCTCGGTGTCGGCGCCGTTGCGATCGACGGTGAGACGCGGCTGCAGGATCGACGAGGTCGGCTTGACGGCGAAACGCACCACCACCGGCTGCCCCGTGGAGATGCCGCCCAGCACGCCACCAGCGTGGTTGGACAGAAAACGCGTGCCGTCATTGCCCGTGCGCATCTCGTCGGCATTCTCTTCCCCGGTGAGTTCGGCCGCGCCGAAGCCGGCGCCGATCTCGACGCCCTTCACCGCATTGATGCTCATCATTGCGGCGGCGAGCTCGGCATCGAGCTTGGCGTAGATCGGGGCGCCAAGGCCAGCCGGCACACCTTCGGCGACGACCTCGATCACCGCGCCGATCGAGGAGCCGCTCTTGCGGATGCCGTCGAGATAGGTCTCGAAGAACGCGGCCTTGTCCTTGTCCGGACAGAAGAACGGGTTTTTCGCGAGCTCGTCCCAGTCCCATTTCGCGCGGTCGATCTTGTGTGGCCCCATCTGCACCAGCGCGCCGCGCACCTTCACATCGGGCAGCACCTTTCGAGCGATCGCGCCGGCGGCGACGCGCGTCGCGGTCTCGCGCGCCGAGGAGCGGCCGCCGCCGCGATAGTCGCGCAGGCCGTACTTCGCTTCATAGGTAAAGTCAGCGTGGCCAGGCCGAAACTTGTCCTTGATCTCGGAATAGTCTTTTGAGCGCTGGTCGGTGTTCTCGATCAGGAGCCCGATCGGCGTGCCCGTCGTCACCTGCACGCCGGTCTCCGGATGCGCCATCACGCCGGAGAGGATCTTGACCTGGTCCGGCTCCTGACGCTGGGTCGTGAAGCGCGACTGGCCGGGTCGGCGGCGATCAAGATCACCCTGGATGTCGGCCTCGACGAGCGGGATCATGGGCGGGCAGCCGTCGACCACGCAGCCGATCGCCACCCCATGGCTCTCGCCGAAGGTCGTGACGCGGAACATGTGGCCGAAGGTGTTGAAGGACATCCGTATCTAGCTCGTAAGTCAGTGCTGACTTAACTCGCCCTGAAATTGGGGTCAAATGCCTACACGGTCGTCATGGCCGGGCTTGTCCCGCCATCCACGTTCTTGGCCCACAAGCGCAAAAGGGCGCCCCGGGCATGACGGCGCAGGACGCGCAAGCGAACCGGCTTAACTAAACTTCTCCAACCGCCCGTCGCGGAACACGTAGACGGCGCCCTGCTCGATATAAAGTTCGGCGGCGCTCGCCGGCGTCTCCAGGCCGAGTGAAACCATCAGGGCCCGGCAGGTCCCACCATGGGCGACCGCGACGGTGTCGGTCCGGAGTTGGTCGTACCAGGCGCGCACGCGGACCTGCACATCGGCGTAGGTCTCTCCGCCCGCGGGGCCCACCGTCCATTTGTCGGCGAGGCGCCGGGCGTAGATGTCGGGATCGGAGGCCTCGCTCTCGGCCAGCGTCAGTCCCTCCCAGGTGCCGTAGCCGATCTCACGCAGGCGATCGTCGAGCGTATAGCCCGCAGTCGGCAGTTCGAGCTTGCTCCGCGCCAGTTCCATGGTCTCTCGTGCGCGGCCAAGCGGACTCGACACGTAGGGTAATGCGGCCTTGTCGCGGCCCTCGCGCTTGAAGAGATCGGCGAGAATGCCGCCGGCCTGCACCGCCTGACCGCGACCGCGTGCGTTCAGCGGAATGTCCTTGATGCCCTGAAGCCTCCCGAGCGCATTCCACTCGGTCTCGCCGTGGCGAAGGTAATAAATCGTGGGCACAGGCATTGCTGGGTGAAAAGTTAGTCCTTCCCGCCGAACGAAATGTCCGGCGCTTCCGGGCGCTTCATGCCGAGCACGTGATAGCCGGAATCGACGTGGTGCACCTCGCCGGTGACGCCGCGCGAGAGGTCGGAGAGGAAATACAGAGCGCTGCCGCCGACGTCTTCCGTGGAGACGTTGCGCCGCAGCGGTGCGTTGGCCTCGTTCCACTTCAGGATATATCTGAAATCGCCGATACCGGACGCCGCGAGGGTCTTGATCGGCCCCGCGGAGATCGCGTTGACGCGGATATTCTTCTCACCGAGATCGGCGGCGAGATAACGCACGCTCGCTTCGAGCGCCGCTTTCGCGACGCCCATGACGTTGTAATGCGGCATCCACTTCTCGGCGCCGTAATAGCTGAGCGTGATGAGCGAGCCACCGTCGGTCATCAGCTTCTCGGCGCGTTGCGCCACCGCCGTGAACGAATAGCAGGAGATCAGCAGGGATTTCGAAAAATTCTCCTGCGTGGTGTCGACGTAGCGGCCGTCGAGTTGCTCGCCATAGGCGATCGCATGCACCAGAAAGTCGATCTTGCCCCACTTCTCCTTCAGCACCGCGAAGGCCGCATCGATGGTCGCAGCATCGGTGACGTCGCAATGGCCGAGCACGAGCCCGCCGATCTCGGCGGCGAGCGGCTCGACGCGCTTCTTCAGCGCATCGCCCTGATAGGTGAAGGCAAGCTCCGCGCCAGCCGCGTGGCATGCCTTGGCAATGCCCCAGGCGATCGAGCGGTTGTTGGCAACGCCGAGGACCACGCCCCGCTTGCCCTGCATCAGACCTGAATTCTGCGCCATTTTGCTAACGTCCCGTCGAGCTCCCGGTGAGGTTTGGAGGTACACCAGCCCTCCGTTGCGGTACAGTCCTAATACGCGGCGTTAACGCTGTTTCAAGCGCCGGAATAGCCGTTCCGCTCGGGTGTTATGATCGTTGTGGCGCTCGCGCCGACATCAGGACGTCAAGACCGCAATGAGTGCGTTTCGCCAGAGTGTTGAAGCCATGATCCCGGCGTTGCGCCGCTACGCCCGCGCGCTCACGCGCGAGGCGGATGCGGCCGACGATCTGGTGCAGGATACGCTGGTGCGGGCGCTGCGTTCGGAGCGTCTGTTCCTCGGAGGCGACGTCAGGAGCTGGCTCTATACGATCCTGACCAACCTCAACAAGAACCGGCGGCGTTCGCTGGCACGACGGCCGCAATTCATGCAGCTGACGGAGAACAACCCGGATGCCAGCGGGACCGAAGCCGAAGGGCGCGATATCGAGAGGGCGCTGGCGACGCTCGTCGAGGAGCAACGCTCGGTGCTGCTCCTGGTGATGCTGGAGGGCATGAGCTACCGCGAGGTCGCCGACATCCAGGGCGTGCCGATCGGCACCGTGATGTCGCGCCTGGCACGCGCCCGCGCCCACGTCAAAGCCTCGCTGGAGGGCGAGCGCCCGGCGCTCAGGCGGGTGAAATGATGGCAGGATTGATGCATCGCGCCGGTCGTTTCTCCTGCATGGCGCGGGAAGCGGCGCAGTTGAACCACGAAGAACATTTTGGGCCGCAGAGCCAGAGACGATCGATATGAACGACCGCAAGATCCCAGTGACCGAGGACGAACTGCACGCCTATGTTGACGGCGAGCTGCCGGCCGAGCGCCGCGCCGATGTCGAGGCCTGGCTTGCCGCGCAGCCCGAGGATGGCGAGCGCGTGCAGTCCTGGCGCGCCATGGCCGAGATGCTGCACGCCCGCTACGATTCCGTCGCCCAGGAGCCGGTGCCGGCGCGGCTCGAGCTCGAACGGCTGGAGCGCCGCCCGCGGCACTGGCTCTATGGCGCCGCCGCGGCTGTGCTGGTGGCCTTCATGGCCGGCGGCACCGCCGGCTGGCTGGCGCACGGTGCCGCCAACGCGCCCTCGACTTTCCAGAGCTTTACGACCGACGCACTCGACGCCCACCGCCTCTATGTCGTCGAGGTTCGCCATCCCGTCGAGGTCGGCGGCAACGAGCGCGACCACCTCCAGGCCTGGCTGACCAGACGCTGCGGCTGGACCGTGTTTGCTCCGAACCTGGAGGCGAGTGGACTAAAGCTCGTCGGCGGCCGGCTCTTGCCGGGGCCGAACGGCCCGGCGTCGTTCCTGATGTATGAGGGCGCCTCGGGCGAGCGGTACACGATCTACACCGCCAAGACCGAGAATGGCGCGACGCAGATGCGGTATGCCAGAACGGACAAGGACGGGGCGCTGTTCTGGTCGGAGCGCGGCGTCGGCTACGTCGTCAGCGGTGGCGGCGACCGGGACCGGCTGACCAAAGTGGCGCAGGCGGTCTACGACCAAGCAGAGAAAAGCGGCACCTAGACAACCACGCAAACGCGGTGCCTCGATTCCGACATTGAAAATTTGGAATGAAGACATCGGCGCGTCTCATTATCGCACCGGATGATCACGCGAAAATGAGCAGCGTTCGATCCGCCGATCGACGCGGGCGGCCTCGATTGGGGTTTTTGGTACCGCGCTGGTCCCCCTCTCGAGGCCGCACCTTTTTATCGGCTGCCCCGCCGGACAGCCGACACTTCGAGCACGTGAGCCAAGAAGGGCTACCACGCCTCGGGCATATGATGAGCATCATCTCGATGCACGACGCTCTCAGTCTTTAGGAGAACCCCTCACACTTTCCGGATCACACTTAGCCAAGCCCGCTACGTGGATTGTAGGGGCGCTGCTCCCGCCACTTTTCCATCAATGCTTCAAGCTCGGCGTCGTTCCCGTCCGGTAGCATAATCCTGACGGTGACGAAGAGATCCCCGGTTCCACCAGTTTTTGGCAATCCTTTGCCCTTGAGGCGGAAGGTCCGGCCGCTGGAGGTGTTTTGCGGAACCGAAAGCTCCACGGCATTGCCGAGGGTGGGCACGCGGACCTTGCCGCCAAGCACCGCCTCGTAGAGCGTGACCGGCAGGTCGATCCTGAGATCGGCGCCCTCGATCTTGAAGAACGGATGCTGCGCGATGCCGATCGTGATCAGGAGATCGCCCGGCGGATGGCCCTGAGCGCTCTCGCCCTGCCCCCGCAACCGGATCTGCTGGCCTTCGGTCACGCCGGCCGGAATCTTGACGTTGAGCTCCTTGCCGTTCGGCAGCCGGACGCGCTTCTCGCCGCCCTTCACCGCCTCCTCCAGCGAGACGGTCATGGCGACATTGACGTCGAGATCGAGCCCGATCCCGCCGGTGTCGAATTCGAACTGGGCACCGCCGCCGGCCCCTGGGCGCGGACGCGGCCCTCCTCCGAACATGCTGTTGAGGATGTCCTCGAACGCGCCGCCGCCCGGACCAGGGCCCGCGCCGCCACCGCGGAACGTATAGCTCTCGAACCCGCCGGGACCCGCGCGCCCGCGCGGCCCACCGCCGCCGCCCGGAAAACCCTGGAAGCGCGGCTTGCCGTCGGCGTCGATCTCGCCGCGGTCGAATTGCTTGCGCTTGTCCTCGTCGCCGAGGATCTCATTGGCCGTATTGAGCTCAGCGAAGCGCTCGGCCGCCTTCGGGTCGTTCTTGTTGCTGTCGGGATGGTGCTTCTTGGCAAGCTTGCGATAGGCGCTCTTGATCGCGGCAGCGTTGGCGCTCCGCGGCACCCCCAAGACCTCATAGGGGTCGCGCATCCGTCACGTCTCCTTCAAGAAATCGAATTGTTCAAAGGGCTCCCCGCCCCAACTGAGCCTCATGTGGGGGGCGAGTGGTATTTTTGCAACTAGCCTGGTGAAGCGATTCCTAGCTCCGCCACGGCTTTAGCGTATGAATCTCCCAACTGCCACGGCTGCTTTGGCAGCCCGCGCCCTGGAGCCAGCTTTCGGTGCTGCCATTGACGTAGCTCGCCAGGAAGTCGCGGCACTTGCGGCCGTCCTCGGCGGCATAGGATTGCGCGATCGGCGTGACCGAACCGCGCGCCCCGGTTTCCGGATTCTCCCAACGCTGGCTGGAATCCTTATCGTTCTTGCTGAGCACGTCGGAGGCGGCGTTGCGGGCGAAGGCGAGATCGGTCTCTGTCGGTGCCGCCACCCTGGCCGGCATTGCGATCGAGCCGGTAAGGTCGCTGTCATCGGCCTTGGCGTAGGCACTCTTGTCGTTGCGGGAAAAGCTGCAACCGCCGGTGCCGAGTCCGATCAGAATGATCGTCATGACGAAGCCGGACGGCCGGATCGCCGATAGGCCAACGCGTCCCCATACCCTATATAGGGCGGTAGCAGACAACAACGCGTTTTGGACCGCAGGACGCAACTCGGACCCCAGACATGACCGACACGACCTCGATGAAACACCAGACACCCTTAACATCCGGTGATTTCACCGCCGCCGACGAGCCGTTTGCGCTGTTCGAGGCCTGGCTGAACGAAGCCATCAAGAGCGAGCCGAACGATCCGAACGCCATGGCGCTCGCGACCGTCGATCCCGACGGCCTGCCGGACGTGCGCATGGTGCTGATGAAGGGCTTCGATACCGATGGTTTCGTCTTCTACAGCCACATCGCCAGCCAGAAGGGCCGCGAACTCGCCGCAAATCCTAAGGCGGCGTTACTTTTTCACTGGAAGTCGCTGCGCCGTCAGGTCCGCATCCGCGGCAACGTGACGCCGGTGACCGAGGCCGAAGCCGACGCCTATTTCGCCACCCGTCCCAAGCAGGCGCAGATCGGCGCCTGGGCGAGCAAGCAGTCGCAGGAGCTCGAGAGCCGCTTCGCTTTCGAGCAGGCGATCGCCAAGGTCGCCGCCAAGCACATGATCGGCAAGGTGCCGCGTCCGCCGGGCTGGAGCGGCTGGCGTATAACACCGTCGCGTATCGAGTTCTGGCACGACCGCCCGTTCCGCCTGCACGACCGCATTGAATTTCGCCGTGACGCGGCCGGCCAGAAATGGTCCAAGACGCGAATGTATCCCTAGAATTTTGTTCGAGAATGATCCCTTCGGAAAACCGCTGCACAGTTTGCGCTAACGCGGCCCTCCGGGTCCGGATCATGCTCCAGCCTGAAAGATGTCCATGCCGCAGTCGTCCAATGCGCCGCGCCGTACGCTGCTCCTGACCGGGGCGAGCCGCGGCATCGGCCATGCCACCGTGATCCGTTTCTCCTCGGCCGGCTGGCGCGTGATCACCTGCTCGCGGCATCCGTTCCCGGAGGATTGTCCCTGGGACGCGGGCCCTGAGGACCATATCCAGGTCGACCTCGCCACCCCCGCAGATACCACGCGCGCGATCTCCGACATCCGCGACCGTCTCGAAGGCGGCATGCTGCATGCGCTGGTCAACAACGCCGCGATCTCGCCGAAGGGGGCCGGCGGCTCCAGGCTCGGCTCGATCGACACCGACCTCGACACCTGGACGCACGTGTTCAATGTCAACTTCTTCGCGCCGATCATGATGGCGCGCGGGCTGATCGAGGAATTGAAGGCGGCCAAGGGCTCTGTCGTGAACGTCACCTCGATCGCGGGCTCGCGCGTGCATCCCTTCGCGGGCGCGGCCTACGCCACCTCGAAGGCCGCGCTGGCGTCCCTGACGCGCGAAATGGCCTCCGACTTCGGCCGCGTCGGCGTGCGCGTCAACGCGATCGCGCCGGGCGAGATCGACACCTCGATCCTGTCGCCGGGCACCGAGAAGATCGTCGACCAGCAGATCCCGATGCACCGGCTCGGCACACCGGACGAGGTCGCCAAGATCATCTACGTGCTGTGCACGGACACCAGTTCTTACGTCAACGGCGCCGAGATCCACATCAACGGCGGCCAGCACGTGTAGGCTACCGCGTCATTGCAAGCGCAAGCGAAGCAATCCAGACTGCCTCGGTGAGGACAGTCTGGATTGCCTCGTCGCTTCAGTGCAAAATTGCTTCGCAATTTTGTCGCGAGCTCCTCGCAATGATGATGTTGGAAATTACGCCGGAGAAGCAAGGCGATCCAGACAACGCCGCCGCAAGACCTGGATCGCCCTTAGCTTTCCGTTCCTCAATCGAGTCGAATCCGACGTGACCTCTCGCGTGGCTGCGGAGCGGCCGTGCTGATTGCAGTCGAGCAATCGTCGTCGTTCTCGCCGTCGAGCAGCGGAGCACCACAGTGCCGGCACATGCGCGCCGACATCGACGACGCCTTGCCGCTCGTCGCGACGTGGCGATAGCTCGCCAGATCGATGACGTTGGGGGGCGTCGTTATGTGTTTTTCAACCATGGCTGTTCCTCGCGGCTTACCTGCTCCTTATCGCAGACAAGTTTCGCGCAAACGTTCAGCCCACCGCTCAAATTTTACCGGAGGAATTGGGGCGGCGAGCACACATCGCCGTGCGGCCGCAATCCCGCTCTATTCTGCGACACCAGACACTGTGTCTCTGCGTCCGGCGTAAGGTCTCGGTCACTATTACAGCCACTTCTTCCACTTGAAGATCCAGTACGGAACGATCGCCGCAATCAGCATCAGCACCAGCGCGAACGGATAACCGTGCACCCATTCGAGTTCCGGCATCGACTTGAAGTTCATGCCGTAGATCGAGGCGATCAGCGTCGGCGGCATCAGGACAACCGCCATGACCGAAAACAGCTTGATGATGTTGTTCTGCTCGAGATTGACGACGCCGAGCATGGCGTCGAGCACAAAGGTGATCTTGCTGGAGAGATAGGAGGCATGATCGGTCAGCGAGACGACGTCACGCTGCATGGTCTTGAGCTGCTCGCGCATGTCCTTCGACCATTTCACGCCCTCCACCACCGCGGAAAGGAAGGCGACGACGCGGCCGATCGAGACCAGGCTCTCGCGAACCTTGGAGGTCAGATCGCCCTTGCGGCCGATCGAGATCAGGATTTGCGAATATTGCTTGGCGTGACCGTGGCGCTCGCTCTCCGGCTCGAAAATGTCATGGGAGACCTGATCGATCTCGGCGCCGCAGCGCTCCAGGATGTCGGCGCAGCGGTCGATCACGGCATCGAGCAGCTCCATCAGCACCATCTCGCCGGTGATGGCCGGTGTGCAGGAACGGGCCAGCTTGGCCTCGACCAGCGCAAAGGGCTTGGGCTGGTCATAGCGCACCGTTACCAGGCGGTGGTCGCCCAGAATGAACGTGACCGCCGTGGTCCTCGGCATATCGGTATCGGATTGGCACATCAGCGTCGCGGTCATGTAGCGCGCGCCGTTCTCCATATAGAGGCGGCTCGAGATCTCGATCTCCTGCATGTCCTCCCGGGTCGGGATTGCGATCCCCGAGAGCTTCTCGACGGCTTTGTCCTCGGCCGCGGTGGGGTTGACCAGGTCGATCCAGACCGCATGCTCCGGGACTGCTGCGAGATCCTCGATGACGGCCTTCTTGAGGGAGGACTCGAAGGGAACGAACACAGAAAACATGCACAACTCCAGCAGGGGCCTGCGACAGACTGACAGCGCTTAGCGCGATTCTGACAAGTTGATGATGACAAGCACATTAACGAGCGTTTGCATTTGTGGCGACGGCATGGCCCAACTGTGGCACGGAATCGACACTTACGACCGTTTTGCCCAAAAACCGGCTCTGGCCCGCAAAACTTGCGGCAGAAAAGCCACAGGTAAGGTCTTGCAGCGCGGGAGAAGCGTCGTGAGGCTGGAATTGTGGCAGATTTCAACGATAATGGGGCCAACGGAATCGTGGAATTGGGCTTACTCAAGCTCCACGAAGCTTGTTGTTGTCGATTGGAACCAAATCATGTCGTCGCTGAAAGTTACGCTGGGTATTTTGGCCGCTGGCCTGATGCTGTCGGGCTGCATGCAGGCCACGCATTTTGAAGCGACCGACACCAAGGCCTTCAAGCCGAAGGACAAGGAACTCCTTGCCAAGGTTCGGTACGAGAACACCCCGGTCGCAGAGCCGTTCCGCCGCGCCATCGTTGAGTACCACCGCAAGGAATCGCCGGGCTCGATCGTGGTCGATTCCGACAACCATTACCTCTACTACGTTCTGGATGGCGGCAAGGCGATCCGCTACGGCATCACCGTCGGTGAAGAAGCCATGGCTTGGTCGGGCATCGCCAAGGTGGGCAGCAAGACCGAGTGGCCGGCCTGGCACCCCACCCCCGGCGAAATTTCGCGCCTGGGCGTGCCCACCTTCGTCGCCCCCGGTCCGGACAATCCAATGGGCTCCCGCGCGATGTATCTCTACTCGGGCGGCAAGGACACATTGTTCCGCATTCACGGCACCAACCAGCCGGAATATATCGGCGCGTCGATCTCGTCGGGCTGCATCCGCCTGACCAACGAGGACGCGATCGACCTCTATGATCGCGTCAAGGTCGGCACCCTCGTTGTGGTGCTCGAGCCCAAGCATGGCGACTCGCCCTACAATTCACGGCTTGCGCTCGGCGGCAGCCAAACTGGCCAGGCGGGCAGCTACTGATCAGGTACCTGATCTCTGACATTCAAAAGCGCCGGTCTCACCGGCGCTTTTTTGTTGCCGGCTTGTGCGGCCGGGCTTTGTGGCCGTCGGCCGCCGGCTTGTCCGCAGAGGCAGCCGATGTCTCCGCCGCCTCGTCGTCAATTCCTTGCTTCGTCTCGGGCTTGGCCTCGGGCTTCGCTTCGGGTTTGGCCGCGACCTCACGCGGCGGCGCCTCCTCGGGCCGTTCCGCCGGCAGCAGCGGGGCAACCTGCGGCAGCGGATCCCAGACGTTCCACTGGCAGATCCGGTAGTCGTTGCGCCGCTGCGCGAGATCGAGATGGATATGGTCCTCGTGGTACCAATCCGAGCCGGGGCCGAGCACGGTCGAAAAGCGCGAGCAGACCGAATGCAGCACGCGCTCGCGCACCTCGCGCGGCATGGTGCGGTCGGTCAGGCCGATCGACTGCCCGTTAGCGAGCTTGATGGCGCGCACATCGATCGCATTGGCCTTGCCGTGCTCGGACAGCATGGCGCCGACGACGCGGTTGCGGCCGCGACACTCGAAGCTGTCGAAATTGTCGAGATCGCTGATGGTCGAGCCGAGGCTCGCGGCCAGCGGCACCACGTCCTTGCGCACCCAATCGGCGATTGCGGATGCCATGGTGCAGCGGAGGATCGCCGCCGGCTTGACCGCCACCTTGCGCTTGTCCGGCAGCACGATGGCCTCGAGCCGCACCAGATCCTCGCCGCCGCAGGCGCCGGGGCCGCGGATATCCGGGATCGAAGGCGCGATCGCGATCTCCTCGGTCAGCGCGAGGCGGCACGCCGAGGCCTGCTTCTCGGGCGGCGGCGCGGCTTCGGCGGGCTGGGCGGCGCCAGGTTTGTCCGCAAAAGGCTTGTCGTCGGTCTCCGCAGGAGCCTCGTCCGATGCCTTGGCCGGCCCCTTGGGGGCCTCCTCGGGGCGAGGTCTTGGGAGCGGGATCCTGCCATACATATTGGCAGAATGAACCGTGGCGCGCGGCCGTGGTGCCGCAATACCAAAGATGTCCAGCGGGGACCCATATTTGCGCGCCTCTGCCCGATCCGCGAGCCCGAGCGCGACGGTAACCATTGCCGCGCCGACGGACATATAGCCGCGATAAGACCATTTGCGGCGAAAGGCGGGCAGGCTAAAACTCATGACAATTCTTTGGCCCAACGCTGAGAGCGACAATCCGCCCAGCGGCTTCTCGGAGGAACGACGGAATGCTTGGTTTGATGCAAGACTGGCCCCTGCTCTGCCACAGGATCATCGAACACGCCGCCAAGATTCATGGCAAGCAGGAGGTCGTGACGCGCTCGGTCGAGGGACCGATCCATCGCACCACCTATGCCGATATCCACAAGCGCGCGCTCAAGGTCTCGCAGATGCTGGAGCGCGACGGCATCAAGCTCGGCGACCGTGTCGCAACGATCGCCTGGAACACCTGGCGCCATCTTGAGGTCTGGTACGGCATCATGGGGATCGGCGCCATCTGCCATACCGTCAATCCCCGCCTTTTCCCCGAGCAGATCGCCTGGATCATCAACCATGCGCAGGACCGCATCGTGATGACCGATATCACGTTCATTCCGGTCCTGGAGAAGATCGCCGACAAGCTGACAAGCGTGGAACGCTATGTCGTGCTCACCGACAAGGCGCACATGCCGCAGACGACGCTGAAGAACGTGGTCGCCTACGAGGACTGGATTGCGGAGGCCGACGGCAAGTTTAAATGGAAGGACTTTGACGAGAACACGGCGGCCGCGATGTGCTACACATCGGGCACCACCGGCGATCCCAAAGGCGTGCTGTATTCGCATCGCTCCAACGTGCTGCACGCGCTGATGGCCAACAATGTCGACGCGCTCGGTACCAGCGCCTCCGAAACCATGCTTCCCGTGGTGCCGCTCTTCCACGCCAACAGCTGGGGCATCGCCTTCTCCGCGCCGTCGCAGGGCACCAAGCTCGTCATGCCCGGCGCCAAGCTCGACGGCGCCTCGGTCTATGAGCTGCTCTCGACCGAGAGGGTGACGCATACCGCCGGCGTGCCCACGGTGTGGCTGATGCTGCTCCAGCACATGACCGCGAACAATCTGAAGCTGCCGGACCTGAAGATGGTGATCTGCGGCGGCTCGGCGATGCCGCGTTCGATGATCAAGGCCTTCCTCGACATGGGCTCGAACGTCCGTCACGCCTGGGGCATGACCGAGATGAGCCCGATCGGCAGCGTCGCGGCGCTGAAGCCGCCGTTCCAGAATGCGACCGGCGAGGCGCGGCTCGACGTGCTCCAGATGCAGGGCTACGCGCCGTTCGCCGTCGAGATGAAGATCACCGACGATGCCGGCAAGGAACTGCCGTGGGACGGCACGACCTTCGGCCGCCTCAAGGTCGCCGGCCCGGCCGTCGCCAAGGCCTATTACCGGGTCGACGCCAACATTCTCGACGAGGACGGCTTCTTCGACACCGGCGACGTCGCGACCATCGACGAAGCCGGCTACATGCGGATCACCGACCGCTCCAAGGACGTGATCAAGTCCGGCGGCGAGTGGATTTCCTCGATCGAGCTGGAGAACCTCGCAGTCGGCCATCCCGCGGTGGCGGAAGCCGCCGTGATCGGCGTGTTCCATCCCAAATGGGACGAGCGTCCGCTGCTGATCGTGCAGCTGAAGCAGGGCCAGCAGGCCAGCCGCGAGGACATCCTGAAGTTCATGGATGGCAAGATCGCCAAATGGTGGATGCCCGACGACGTTGCCTTCGTCGACGGTATCCCCCACACGGCGACGGGCAAGATCCTGAAGACCGCGCTGCGCGATCAGTTTAGGGAATACCGCTTCCCGAACGCGGCGGCGTAGGCCATCTCGGACGTCGTGCCCGGGCTTCGTCCCGCCTGCGGGGCCAAAGCCCCTTCGGCGCGGCGACGGCCCGGACATCCGCGTCCTCATGGCAAAAAGACGTGAATGGCCGGTCAAGCCCGGCCATGACGATGCAGCCTTCTGCGGAACTCTTGAATTTGCCCGCGGGCCGTGGTCTCAACGGCCCATCGTCGTGCCAGATCGGCCGGCACCGTCCCCAAGATCCCGGCAGAGCTGACCCGATGGCCCGCAGGTTTTCCGCTCCCTACCAGTCGGAGCCCGTCTCCAGCCTCGCGAGCTGGGCGCGCAATCTGGCCGTGTTCGCCGTGGTGGCGGTGGTGGTCTCGATCATCATCGTCCGGTTCGGCTTCCTGGAGATGAAGCCGGCGCTCGCGACCTTCTTCGGCGGGCTCGGGATTGCCGCGCTCTCGATCCTGTTCGGGCTCGCCGGCTTCGCCGCGATCTGGCAGAACGGCTCGCGCGGCATGGCGCGCATCCTGCTTGCGTTCCTGATCGACGGCGCGATCCTCGCCTATCCCGCTTATCTCGGCCTGCAATACCGCAAGCTGCCGGCGATCCACGACATCACCACCGACCCGATCGACCCGCCGCGCTTCGACGCGCTGGCCCGCCTGCGCACCGGCGATGGTGCCAATACCGCTGTGTATGCCGGCCTCTATTCGGCCGAGCAGCAGCGTCAATTCTATCCCGATATCGAGCCGATCGAGCTCGAGATTTCAGTCGACCGCGCCTATGCGATCGCGCTTCAGCTGGTCAACAAGCGCAAATGGTTGATCATCGACGAGCGCGCGCCGCAGCCCCCGCGCCGCATCGGCCGCATCGAGGCGGTGGCGCGCTCACCGATCATGGGTTTCCGCGAGGACATCGCCATCCGGGTCGTGCCCGACGGCGAGGATTCCCGCGTCGATATCCGCTCCGCCTCGCGCTATTTCGAGAGCGACCTCGGCAGCAACGCCGCACGCGTGAAGAAATTCATCGACGATCTCAACACCGCCGCCGATGCCGACGCACTCAAGCCGGTGAAGAAGACGCCGGTGGCGCCGCCGAAGGCGCCGGCGAAGACGGTGAAGAAGTGACGGAAGGCTAAGCGTTCGCCATCCGATAGGTCCCGCCGATCACGGGATCGCCGTCCGTCGCCACCACGCCGCGGGCGACCAGGTCTTCCAGATGCGCCAGCACGGAATAGCCCGCCGCGGTGGTGAGCCTCGGATCGATGCCGATATAGATCGCCCGGACCATGGTCGGGATGTCGGTCTCGCCCTTGGCAAGGCGGTGCAGGATGGAGGCCTCGCGCGCCTTGCGGTGACGGATCAGGAAGCGCACGAAGCGCGGGCCTTCTGGAATTTCGGGGCCGTGACCGGAGAAATACACATCCTCCTCGCGCGCGGCGAGACGATCCAGCGATTCCATGTAGTCGATCATCGAGCCGTCGGGCGGGGCCACGATCGAGGTCGACCATCCCATCACGTGATCGCCGACGAAGTTGAATTTTCGCTCGGGCCAGGCAAAAGCGAGGTGGTTGGCGGTATGGCCGGGTGTCGCCACGGCCTCGAGCCGCCAGCCATCTCCTTCGACCACGTCGCCATGGCCGATCCTGATATCGGGCGCGAAGTCGCGGTCGGCGCCGGATTCCGGGTTGTGCTTCTCGCTCTCGAAGCGCGGGCGCGAGGCGCGGTGCGGGCCTTCGGCGTAAACTGGCGCGCCGGTCGACCGCTTGATCCGCGCGGTGTTCGGCGAATGGTCGCGGTGTGTGTGGGTGACGAAGATATGGCTCACCGTCTCGCCGCTGACGGCATCGAGCAGCGCCGCCGCATGCGCCTCGTCGTCCGGACCGGGATCGATGATCGCGACGTTGCCCCGGCCCACGATGTAGCTGACCGTGCCGGTGAAAGTGAACGGACTCGGATTGTTACAGAGCACGCGCCGCACGCCGGGGCGGACTTCCTCGACGATGCCGGGCTTCAGCGGAAAGTCGCGGTTGAACGGGACGTCGTCGTTGTCGGACATGGCTTGCTCGTACCTTGCTGACTTCGTCATGCCCGGCCTCGTGCCGGGCATCCACGTTCTTCGCGTGGTCTAAGACGTGGATGGCCGGGACAAGCCCGGCCATGACGCGATTGGAGAGTTCAGTCGCATCCCACACTGGGGCGGTTTGCTCAGAAAAACGCCTGAATGCCCGTGATCGCGCGGCCCAGGATCAGGGCGTGGACGTCGTGGGTGCCCTCGTAGGTGTTGACGGTCTCGAGGTTATGGACGTGGCGCATCACGTGATACTCGATCGAGATGCCGTTGCCGCCGTGCATGTCGCGCGCGACGCGGGCGATGTCGAGCGCCTTCCCGCAATTGTTGCGCTTCATGATCGAGATCATCTCGGGAGCGAACTTGCCCTCGTCCATCAGGCGACCGACGCGCAGCGAGCCCTGAAGGCCCAGCGCGATCTCGGTCTGCATGTCCGCGAGCTTCTTCTGCACGAGCTGGGTCGCGGCGAGCGGCTTGCCGAACTGCTTGCGGTCGAGCGTATACTGGCGGGCGCGGTGCATGCAGTCCTCGGCCGCGCCGAGCACGCCCCAGGAAATGCCGTAGCGGGCGCGGTTGAGGCAGCCGAACGGGCCTTTCAGGCCGGAGACGTTGGGCAGCAGCGCGTCTTCCGGAACCACGACACCGTCCATCACGACCTCGCCGGTGATGGAGGCGCGAAGCGACAGCTTGCCGCCGATCTTCGGTGCCGACAGGCCCTTCATGCCCTTCTCCAGCACGAAGCCGCGGATCTGGTTGTCGTGCGCGGCCGACTTGGCCCAGACCACGAACACGTCGGCGATCGGCGCGTTCGAGATCCACATCTTGCTGCCGGTCAGGCGATAGCCGTCCGACACCTTCTCGGCGCGCGTTTTCATGCCGGCCGGATCGGAGCCCGCATCAGGCTCGGTCAGCCCGAAGCAGCCGACCCACTCGCCGCTGGCGAGCTTCGGCAGGTACTTCTTGCGCTGGTTCTCGTCGCCATAGGCGTAGATCGGATACATCACCAGCGAGGACTGCACCGAGTTCATCGAGCGGTAGCCGGAATCGACCCGCTCGATCTCGCGCGCGACCAGACCATAGGCGACATAGCCTGCATTGGCACAGCCATATTCCTCCGGCAACGTGATGCCGATCAGGCCGAGTTCGCCCATCTCGTTGAAGATCTCGCGATCCGTCTTCTCTTCGAGATAGGCCTTGGCGACGCGCGGCAGCAGCTTGTCCTGGGCGTAGGCGCGCGCGGTGTCGCGCACCATGCGCTCGTCTTCGGTGAGCTGCTCGTCGAGCAGGAACGGATCGTCCCACTGGAAAGAAGCCGAAGCCGGCTTGTCCTTGGCCTGAGGGCGCGCGGTCATGAAACGTCCTTTCGTCTGGTTCCGTCAAAATTTGCCCGACAAAGTAAAGCGCCGCGGCAACAAGTGCAATTGCGTTGCAGATGTACGGGTCTGCGTGATTCCCGGGGACCCGCGAGGCGCGCCTCGGGGGATGCGCTTCGCGCACCCCTGGATGACAGCGCTAGCTTTCGAGTAGCTCGTTGGCGACGATCTCGATGCCGAAGCCCGAAAGGCCCTTGTAGTCGTGCACCGAGGAGGTGAGATGCCGGATCGAGGTGACGCCGAGATCGCGCAGGATCTGTGCACCGACGCCGACTTCGCGCCACTGGCGGTTGCGGTCGGCCTCGGTCGCGCTCTCATCGGGCAGCGGCGCCACAGGGACACCGGCCGCACCGTCGCGCAGATAGACCAGAACGCCACGGCCCGATTTCTTGAAGTGCTCGAGCACCGCCGCCATGCGCTTGTGGCCGGTGAAGATGTCCTTGACGATGTTCGGCTTGTGAAAGCGTGTCAGGACGTTCTTGCCGTCGCCGACGCCGTTGTAGACGAAGGCGACATGGGCGATGGAATCGAACGGCGAGCGGTAGGCATAGCCCTGCAGCGGCCCGATCGGGCTCTCGGTGACGAAGGTCGAGACCCGCTCGATCAGTTTCTCGCGCACCTGGCGGTAGGCGATCATGTCGGCGATGGTGACGTGCTTGAGCTTGTGCTGGGCGGCGAAGCGGGCGACCTGCTCGCCCTTCATCACGCTGCCGTCGTCGTTCATCAACTCGCTGATGACGCCGACCGGCGGCAGGCCGGAGAGCTTGCACAGGTCGACCGCGGCCTCGGTATGGCCGGAGCGCAGCAGCACGCCGCCGTCCTTGGCGATCAGCGGGAAGATGTGACCGGGACGGGCGAAGTCGTTGGCGCCGGCATTGGGATTGGACAGCGCGCGGCAGCACGAGGCGCGCTCCTCGGCCGAGATGCCGGTGCCGCCGTCGGGCTTGTAGTCGATCGAGACCGTGAATGCGGTGGTGTGCGCTGAGTCGTTGTGGGCCACCATCGGATCGAGCCGCAGGCGGCGCGCATCTTCGCTGGTGATCGGGGCGCAAACGATGCCGGAGGTGTGGCGGATGATGAACGCCATCTTCTCGGCGGTGCAGAACGAGGCGGCGACGATCAGATCGCCCTCGCCCTCGCGGTCTTCGTCGTCGGTGACGACCACGAGCTCACCCCGGGCAAAGGCCTGCAAGACTTCCTGGACGTTATCCGGCATTTCCCAATCTCTATCGGTTATGGCCCGGAGGCTTAGCCGGACTTGAGCCGGGGCGCTAGTGTCCCCGGCGCAACCGCATATGCCGGACCGCAGCCCTGCCCGACGGGCGGCTCGCGTCGGGCCTAAGCCCGGTGAGAAGCCGGCCGGGAGCGGTCAGGGCAGCACTTCGCGCCGCTCGCCGAGCCGCTGATCGAGCTCGGCCCGCTTGTCGGCCAACAGGCCGGCCTGGGCGGCCTCGATCACCGTGAACAGCTCATGGGCGTCGCTGAGCCGGGTCACGGTGACATAGCTGGCGCCAGCCGCGTAGAGTTCGTCTACATCCGACAACAGATCGGCCGTGGCAATGATCATGGCGGTCGGGTTGAGGGTGCGGACGTGGCGGACCAGCTTCTCGTTGCTGGCACCCTTCAGAAGCGCATCCGGGACGCTGAGGATGATCATCTCGGATTTGCCGACGCCGGCATGGAGCAGCGTGTCGGCGCTGCTGATATCGCCATAGATCACGTGCAGGCCGCGCGACAGCAGCGTCTGGTACACATTGGGATTGAAGTCGATCACGGTGATCTGCTCGAGCAGCACCGGTGCCTGCCGCTCGATCTCGGCCAGCAGCGCGCTCGCCGCACGGAAAAAGCCGAGGATGACGATGCGGCGCGCCTCGCCATGGCCCTCGTGTCCTTCCTCGCCGTGGCCATTGCCGTGGTCGAGATCGCGCAGGCCGATCCGCTTCAGGGGACCGATCGCCCAGCGGGTGATCTCGTCGCTGCGGGTCATCACGAAGGTCGAGAGCACCGCCAGCACCACGAAGGCGAAGGAGGCCGCGTTCGCCGTCTGGGCTGCGATGTGGTGGTCGGCAACGCCGGTCTGGATCACCACCAGCGAGAACTCGGAGATCTGCGCGAGATTCAGGGCCGGCAACAGGCTGGCGCGCAGGCCCTGCTTCATCAGATAGAGCGGGACGAAGGTGGTCACGAGGCGGCTCACCACCGTGAACGCCGCGATCATCAGGGCAAGTCCGATCACGGAGAGGCCGGGCACGGGAATGGTCATGCCGAGCGCGACGAAGAACAGCGTGATGAAGAAATCGCGAAGCGTGGTGACCTTGGCCGTGACATCGAGCGCATAGGGAAAGGTCGAGAGCGAGACGCCGGCGATCAGGGCGCCCATCTCGCGCGACAGCGACAGCCGCTCGGCGGTCTCGGCGACCAGGAAGCACCAGGCGAGCGCGCCGAGCAGGATCAACTCGGGGCGGCGGGCGATCTGGTGAAACAGGCGCGGCAGCACGTAGCGGCTCACCAGCAGTGCCGCGGCGACCAGCACTGCGACCCGCCCGATCGAGAGCAGGATCACGCTGATTTCCAGATTGGCAAGGCTCGGCTGCACCGCCAGAAACAGGATGGCGAAGATGTCCTGGAGCACCAGCACGCCGAGGGTGATGCGGCCGGGCAGCGTGTCGAGCTCGCGCTTCTCGTAGAGCACCTTGACGATGATGACGGTGCTCGACAGCGCGCAGGCGACACAGAGGTAAACCGCATCGAACTGTCCGCCCCCGAGCGACAGGCCGATGCCGACGAAGAACAGCACCCCGAGCAGGCAGCCGCCGAGGAGCTGGCCGCCCGCCGCGAACAGGATGACCTTTCCGGCCCGCACGATCTTCTTCAGGTCGATCTCCAGGCCGATCATGAACAGCATGAAGATCAGGCCAAGCTCGGAGATGACGCTGATCGATTCCTGCGACTTGACCCAGCCGGCGCCAAATGGACCAATGCAGAAGCCGGCGATAAGATAGGCAAGGATCAGCGGTTGCCTGGAGAAGTGGGCAAGCAGGCCCAGCATCCAGGCAAACAGGATACAGAGAGTGATGTCGCGAATGAGCTCGTGCATGCCAGATTGGTCCGTTTTGCCGCACCCTAGTGATCGAGTGCGGTGCGGCAAGCAAGCAATTCGTCACATGCGGATGGGGCTCGCCACTGCACTGCTGCTATGCCCCCTCGCCTGCTCCGTGCCCGCAGCCGCTCAATCCAAGGTCAATATCGAACAAAACTTTGCAGATTCCCTCACCGCGCTGCCGAAAGAAGAACTCGCCGTCGCCGGCGGGTTCTACGTGCCCGCCTATTCCAGTGTCGCGATGAGCCAGGGCAAGCTGCGCGTCGACTTCTCGGTGACCTTGAGCGTGCACAACGCCTCCGAGACCCAGCCGCTGGTCGTCAAACGCATCGCCTATTTCGACACCGCAGGCAAGCAGGTCGAGAGCTATCTGAAGGCGCCCGTCGCGTTGAAGCCCCTCGCCACCGTCTCGATCTTCATTCCGACCGACGACGTACGCGGCGGGACCGGAGCCAATTTCCTGGTCGATTGGGCCGCAGCAAGCGAGATCGCCGAGCCTGCTGTCGAGGCCTTGATGGTTGGCGGCGTCGCCAATGCGCATTACGCTTTCATCAGCCAAGGCCGTCCGACCCGGACGGCCGGCAAGAACTAAGGCCGTCTGTCCGCCGGATGCGGGCAAAAGAAATAGGCATGGCCGACGCAACGCCGGCCGGCTCAAAAAGAAAACAACGAGGAACGCTCCCATGACGTCCAGCTTCGATTTTGCGCCCCTGTTTCCCGCAGGGCTGCCGGCCCCCTCTGCGCGCTGGACGGGCCTCGCCAAATACAGTTTTGTCGGCGGCAACAACGACTCCGAGCAGGTGCCGCTCGATGATCTGATCGAGGCGGCCAATCTGGCTCTGCAACGCGAAGGCCGCTCGCTCGCCACTTACGGGCTGGCACATGGTCCCCAGGGCTATCTGCCCTTGCGCGAATTCCTGGTGGCAAAACTCAAGCGCGATGCCGGCATCAACTGCACGGTCGACGATCTCCTGATCGTGTCCGGCTCGCTGCAGGCGCTCGACCTCGTCAACGCCACGCTGCTGACGCGCGGCGACACCGTGATCTTCGAGCAGGATAGCTATCAGGGCTCGCTGACCCGCCTGGCACGGCTCGGAGTCAACGTGATTGGCATTCCCCTCGACAACGACGGCATGCGCATGGACGTGCTGGCCACGACGCTGGCCGACCTCAAGGGCCGCGGCATCCGTCCGAAATACATCTACACCATTCCGACCGTGCAGAACCCGACCGGCAGCATCATGCCGGAGGGCCGCCGCACCGAGCTGTTGCGGCTGTCGGCAGACTACGGCGTGCCTGTTTTCGAGGACGATTGCTATGCCGATCTGGTCTGGTCGGGACAGCGGCCGCCGGCGATCCATGCGATGAGCCCGAACGGCGGCGTGATCCATATCGGCTCGTTCTCCAAGTCGATCGCGCCGGCGCTGCGCGTGGGCTTCATCGTCGCGCCCTGGGATGTGATGTCGCGGATGCTGGCGCTGAAGACGGACGCCGGCTCAGGCGCGCTGGAGCAGATGGTGCTCGCTGCCTATTGCAAGCCGCATTTTTCGACCCACGTGCCGGCACTGACGAAGGCGCTACGGACCAAGCTTGATACGCTGATGGAGGCCGTCAACGAGCAGTTCGGGACGGCCGCCGAGTTCGAGGAGCCCAAGGGCGGGATCTTCCTGTGGGTGAAGCTGCCCGATCAGGTGGATACGCTGAAGCTGTATCAGGCCGCGCTTGCCGCCGGCGTATCGATCAATCCGGGGCCGGAATGGTCGACTGACAAAAACCACTCCAGATCGCGACTGCGGCTGTGCTTTGCGAGCCCCTCGCATCAGCAGATCCGCGAGGGCGTGGCCGTGCTGGCCGAGGTCTGCCGCAAGGAGTTCGGCGTGCCGGCCCGCAGTGCCAATGTGGAGAATCGAGCTTGAGCCTTCAGACGATCTGGGGCTGGCTGCCGTGGATCGCGGAGGCCAGCCGCAGCAGCAGCACAATCGAGACGTTGCCCTTTCCGGCCTCGATCTGGGCGATGTAGCGCTCGGATATCCCGGAGCGGCGGGCGAGCTCCCGCCGCGACAGGACGCAGCGCATGCGCGAGGACTTCAAGCGGTCGCCCAGCTCGGCCAGAAACGCGCTCTCGGAATAAGGCGGCACGGCGCAGCTCCCCGGCAGCACCTCGCCTGCGAAATCCCTGACTTGATTCAGCATCGGTTTATCCAATTTCCCTTCGGGAGCGCCATCCTACCGGGGAAACGGGCTGCCTCATTGACGCGGATCAAATTCGCGCGCGAATGGCGGTCAGCGTGGACGATGGCGCGCGGGATGCTACACTTCGGAATTCTTTGCAGGTGGGGCCTTTCAGGACATGAGACGTTGTTTGTGCCGCTCTATCGCGGCAGCAGTGCTGTGGGTTGCGTTCACGCCCGCGGCCGGTGCCGAGTCGCTTGCGGCGACCGTCGAGCAATGGGGCCTGCTCGGCTCATGGGCGGTCGATTGCGCCGGCCGGCCCGACCGCGAGAAGGGCGCGCTCTTGACTTACGAGATCCGGAAGGACGGAAGGGTGATGTACCGGCGCAATTTCGGCGAGGCCAAGGACGAAAACGAAGTGGTATCGGCGATGGTCAACGCCGACGGCCTGCTCAATGTGATGGTGTACTTCCCCTTGCTGCAGCAGACGCGCGAGTTCGGTCTGCTACTCTCGAAGCAAGGCAGCTTGCGCGCAATCTACAATCGCAGTGAGCGCGGCGAGTACACGATCAGGGACGGCAAATACGTCGCGACCGGCGCGCCAACACCTTCACAACAGCGCTGCGATTAACCCACCTGAACAGGCGTTCAGAAATCTCCTGCGATTCCTCCGGAACGTTCCCGCGAATGCGCCGTTTAGATTTGCATTCCATTGGAGGAGGACATCATGAAGAAGATTGGTTATGTGCTTGCCGCTGTCGGCGCGCTCGCGGTTGCAATGCCGACGCTCGCCAGCGCGGAGACGGTAGTGATCAAGCGCGGTGGTCATCATCACGGCATGTATGGCGCCCGCGCCGAATACGGCATGCATCGCGATCACGGCTGGCATCGCGGCTGGCGCCATCGCGACCGCGTCGTCGTGATCAAGCGTGGTCACCGTCATCATTGGGACTAATGCGCAACGCAATATGGAAATGGCCCTTCACGGGGCCATTTTCTTTGCGTGCCTTCTTCCTTCTCCCCTTGTGGGAGAAGGTGGCGCGAAGCGCCGGATGAGGGGTATCCCTCGGCGAATTCAAACTGACAAATGTGCGCGCGGAGAGAGACCCCGCACCCGTCTCGCCGCTGCGCGGCGAGCCACCCTCTCCCACAAGGGGAGAGGGTCCGGCGGTGCGGCCCAGCGTCGACTCTCAGTCCCATGCCGGTGCGAAGCCGGGATTGACGCAGCGCCTGTCCTTCGGCAGCGCGGCGATCTTGTTGCGGTCGGCATCGTCGAGCGTGATCTTCAGCGCGTCGAGATTGGCCTGCTGGCTCTCTCGGCGCGAGGCTTTCGGGATCGCGGCCACACCGTCCTGGTCCAGCAGCCATTTCAGCGCGACCTGCGCCGCAGTTGCATTATGCTTGGCGCCGATCTCGGCCAGCACCTCATCTGACGCGATGCGTCCCTGCGCCAGCGGGCAATAGGCGACCAGCGGGATCGACTTGGCGTTGAGATAGGCCAGCACCTTCGATTGATCGAGCAGGGCGTGGTATTCGATCTGATTGCATGCGATCGGCGCCTTGATGTCCTCGACCGCGATCTTCAGCAGCGCCGTGGTGAAGTTGGCGACCCCGATCGCCCGCGTCCGCCCCTCCTGCTTCAGCGTCATCAAGGTCTCGAACACAGCACCCCAGTTCGCCGCCTTGGACGGCCAGTGCACGAGATAGAGGTCGACATGGTCAAGCCTGAGCTTGGTCAGGCTGGCGTCGAAAGAGCGGCGGATGGCGTCGGGGCTGAGGTTCTCGTGCCAGACTTTCGTCGTGACGTGCAGCTCGCCCCGCGGCAGCCGGGCCGCGGCGAGCGCCGCGCCGATCGGTTCTTCGTTGCCGTACATCTCGGCGGTATCGATATGGCGATAGCCGATCGACAGTGCGCTCTCGACCGCCGCGCGGCAGGTATCGCCCTGCATGCGAAAGGTCCCGAGGCCAAGCTTGGGCATGCTGATGCCCTGTGTCTTGAGATGGTCCATGAAAAGGCTCCTGACATCGTTCAGCCCGCCGGAGGCCCGCAGCGATGCTGCGTGAGCAGACTCTTCGGGGATGGAACAGAGGTGGCGGGAGCGGACAGCATAGTGCGGCAGACGCACGGCGGCCAATCAAGATCGGGTTAGGTGCTTCCTCACCGTCCCCCGGCTTACGGTTTCTTGACCGCGGGCCTACGGTTTTGCAACGTGCCGGATGACGGCTCGGAGCTGACCTAGTGCTTCCAGTTGCAGATGCCGCCGCTGCGGCACGGCCAGGTCTGGATGCGGGTGTCCATCGCCTGCGCGTCGAGCGGATTGCCGTGGCGATGCGCGAGCTTGGTGCGTGCCGCGCCGCGTGGCTGCGCGGGCTTGACGTGCGCGACCTTCGGCTCCGACACGCGCACGCGTTCGGCGGCGACCTTCTTCGGCACGTGGACCGGCTCGGCGCGCGCCTGCGCCTCGTTGCCACCGCGCGCCTCCAGCGCGACAGGCGCGAACCGGGTTTCGGGCCCGAGCCGCTTCGGCGACAACACCGCCTTCGAAAGATCGAGGCCGAGATATTCGTCGGGCTTGTAGTCGTCAGCGCGCGCGACGCCGCCCCATGCGAGCACGAGGGCAACGGCCATTGCAAAAGGAGCGCTCTTTGGAATCACGGACGCCTCCTGAAATTGTTTGTTAAGATGTAATTTACCTCTATTTAGGACGCGTCGCGAGCAATTCCAGCGGTCGACTGCCGCCGTGGTTAAGAAGTTTGGCGGTGTCAGGCGACCTTTCGCGGTGCACCCGTCTCTTCAAGAAACCCGATCAGACGGGTACGAATGATGGTTTCTGCCTCAGCCATGATCCTGTCGACGAGTTCCTTGCAGGTTGGGATATCATGGATGAGGCCCGCGACCATGCCGCAGCTCCAGGCGCCCGCGTCCATCTGCCCGTCCAGCATGATCCTGGGATAGACGCCCGCGACCTGGTCGTGGATGTCGTCGATCTTCAGCTTGTCGCCCTTCTCGCGTTCGATCTCGAGCAGGCGGTCGACATTGGCGTTCTTCAGCACGCGCTCGGTGTTGCGCAGGCTCCGCATGATCAGGCGGGTGTCGAGCTCGGTCGCCGCGACCAGTGCATTCTTGACGTTCTGATGCACCGGCGCTTCCTTGGTGGCGATGAAGCGCGTGCCCATGTTCATGCCGGCCGCACCCAGCGACAGCGCCGCGACGAGGCTGCGGCCGTCGGCCATGCCGCCGGATGCGACGAACGGAATCTTCAATTCCTCCGCCGCGCGCGGCAGCAGAATCATGTTGGGAATGTCGTCCTCGCCGGGATGGCCGCCGCACTCAAAGCCGTCGACGCTGACCGCGTCGCATCCGATGCGCTCGGCTTTCAAGGAGTGGCGCACCGAGGTGCATTTGTGGATGACCGTGATCCCGGCGGCCTTCAGCGCCGGCATGTAGGCTTCCGGGCTGCGGCCGGCGGTCTCCACGGACTTGATGCCGCCTTCGACGATGGCGGCGATGTATTCCGGATAAGGCGGCGCGGCGAAGGTCGGCAGGAAAGTGAGGTTCACGCCGAACGGCTTGTCGGTCATATCGCGGCAGCGTGCGATCTCTTTTGCCAGCAGCTCCGGCGTCTTCTGCGTGAGACCGGTGATGATGCCGAGTCCGCCGGCATTGGAGACGGCAGCCGCCAGCTCGGCAAAGCCGACGAAATGCATGCCGCCCTGGATGATGGGGTGCTCGATGCCGAACAGTTCGGTGATCGCGGTCTTCACTTAAATTACCTCCCGGGCTTTTGCTCGACGTTCGCGCCAGTCTAGCCGGACTTTTGCGCCGCGGTCATCCTTTCTCTCTCGCCATTTCTCTCAGAACGGCCGTAGGCTCGATGCCCCCGCGCGGGAGCGCCCAGCTTGATCGGGCGCAGCACCGCGGCGGTCGGGATCATCAGCACCGCGATGATCGCGAGCGTCCAGAACACGTCGATATAAGCGAGCAAATCGACCTGCTGCTGCAAGGTGCGCCCGACCCAGGCGACCGCCTGCGAGGCCGCATCGCTCGCGTTCGAGCCCTGAGCCTGGAAGAAGCGGGTCATCGTCTCGATGGTCTGCTGATAGCCGAGGTCCGATGGCGCGGCGTGCTCGATCAGGCGGCTCTGGTGGAATTGCTGGCGCTGCGCCAGAATTGTCTGCGCCAGCGCGACGCCCATGGAGCCGCCGATATTGCGGGCGACGTTGATCAGCGCCGACGCCTGGTTGGTCTTGTCGGGCGGCACACCGTCATAGGACGCGGTCGTGACCGGCAGGAACAGGAAAGGAAGACCGAGCGCGAGGAAGATCCGCGACATCGCGGCATAGCCGTAGGTGATATCGCCGGTAAGGCCCGTGAGATGCCACATCGAGAAGGCGACGATGGCGGCACCGAACATGATGAGATATTTCGGCTGCACGCTGCTGACGAGGCGGCCGACCACTGGCATCAGCACCAGGGTCGCGACGCCGCCAGGCGACAAAGCGAGACCGGCCAGCAGGGCGGTGTAGTTCAAATCGCTCTGGAGCAGTTGCGGCAAAAGCTGTGTCGTCGAGATCAGCACCGCGCCGGTCGCAAGCATGACCAGGAAGCAGGCGGCGAACTGGCGACGGCCCAGCAGGCGGAGATCGACGATGGGATCCTCCCGCGTCAGCTCCCACGGGATCAGCGCAAGCAGTGACATGGCCGAAAGTACCGCGAAGAACACGATCATGTTCGAGCCGAACCAGTCGTTGCGCTGGCCCTCGTCCAGCACGTATTCGAGCGAGCCGAGCCCGATCGCGACCAGCAGGAAGCCGACATAGTCGACGCGCAGGCCCTTGCTCAGCAGCTTCTCCCGCTCCTCCTCCGCATCCGAGGGCTCGTTGACCAGCGTGCCGACCAGAAACAGCGACAGCAATCCCATGGGGACGTTGATCAGGAACACCCAGTGCCAGGTGTAGGTGTCGGTGATCCAGCCGCCGAGCGTCGGACCGATCACGGGTGCGACCACGACGGCGACGCCGTAGATCGCGAAGGCCTGGCCGCGTTTGTGCGGCGGAAAGGAGTCGGCAAGAATCGCCTGCTCGCTGGTCGCCATGCCGCCGCCGCCAAGGCCCTGAAGGATGCGGAACAGCACCAGCGCCTGCAAATTCCAGGCGAAGCCGCACAAAAGCGAGGAGACCGTGAAGATCGCAACGCAGATCATGTAGAAGCGCTTGCGGCCGATCACGGTCGACAGCCAGCCCGAGATCGACAGCACGATGGCGTTGGCGACGAGATAGCTGGTGATGACGTAGGTGCTCTCGTCGATGCCGACGGCAAGCCCACCGGCGATGTGGCGCAAGGCAACGTTGGCAATGGTGGTGTCGAGCACCTCCATGAAGGTCGCGATCGAGACGACGAACGCGATGAGATAGGGATTGTGACCGCCCGCCGCCGAGCGCTCCGGCGACCAGCCGCCCGCGGATGCACTGCCCTGCGCCGTGTCGGTCATCGCACCCTGGTCCAGGGCACGACCGACATGCCGGGACCAACGGGCAGATCGGCCGGCCAGCTGTCCACCACGATCTTCACCGGTACGCGCTGCACCACCTTGACGTAGTTTCCGGTGGCGTTCTCCGCCGGCAACAGGCTGAACGCGGTGCCGGAGCCCGGCTGCACGGACTCGACATGGCCGGTGAGCTTGCGCGTGGGATAGGCATCGATGCGGATCTCGACCGGCTGACCCGGCCGCATGTCGTTGAGCTGCGTCTCCTTGTAGTTGGCGACGATCCAGACCTCGTCAGGCACGAACATCATCAGGCTCTGTCCGGCTGTAACGAAAGTGCCCTTGGCGCCGCTGAGCTTGACGACGCGGCCGGACTGCGCCGCAACCACGCTGGTATATTGCAGGTTCAGCTTGGCCTGATCGAGCTGCGCCTGCGACTGCTCGAGCTGCGCCCGGGCGCCCTCGAGCTGCGCGTGCAGCGACTTGATGCCAACTTGCGCAGCCGTCACCGCGGTCTTCGCGCGTTCAGTGTTGGCCTGCTGCGCCTGAAGGTCGGAGCGGGTCTGCTGCTGGCGCTGCACGGTGCCGGCCCCCTTCTCGACCAGATCCTGGGCGCGCGCGAACTCTTCCTGCGAGAACTGGAGCTGGGCCTGGGCCTGTTCGAGCTGCGCCTCCGCCTGCTTGATCTGCTCCTGCTGGGAGACGATCTGCGCCTCGACATTGGCGATGTTCGCCCTGGCGACCGCGACCTGCGCATTGGCCTGATCGATGGCGATGCGATAGTCGCGCTCGTCGATCTTGGCGAGAAGGTCCCCGGCTTTGACATGCTGGTTGTCCGTCACGGGTATGTCGGTCACGTAGCCGCCAACCTTGGAGGCCACGGAAAAGCTGCGCGCGGCGACGAAGGCATCGTCGGTGGATTCATAGTGGCGCACCTGGAGCCAATAGAGCACTCCGCCGATAAGGGCCGCGAGCAAGACGATGGTCCCAACGCTTGCCAGCAACCAATGCTCGCGAATCCGCTCTCGCAGCGACGGCGCCTTGGCCGGCTTCGAGTCCGTGGCGTCACGGGCCTGATCAGGAGATATCTTCGGAGCTTCCTTCGCCCTCTGCGGCTGCTCCGCGGACGGTCCACGCTCCCGTGTTTGAGCATCCACGGTGAAAAACCTTTCTCGGGGATCAAACTGGCGGCAGAGCCGCCAAGGCCGGCACACGCGCCGCGAGCCCAACTGCAACTCCTGATCATGGTTCCGCTTGTTGCGAGCACCATCGCGTTCGTGAACGCCCTGCCCAAAAAGCGAGCGCGGCACAGTGCATGCCGCGCTCGCCTCGATATCTCATGGGAAGCGCACCCGGTCTCAGTGCGTCTTCGTCGCGTGCCATTTCTCGAGATCGGGTTTCACCTCGTCCGATCCCTGCTCCTTTTCCGGAGTGCCTTTCCAGGGCTTGTCCGTCTGCTTGTGCGAACCCCAGTCGCTCTGCTGCCGGGGATCGTCGTTAGGCCGTTCCTTGCTCATCGAGCTTCCTTTCGGTGGAAACGCTTACGCGAAGGGGACACCGTAATAGGAGTTGATCCCGCGAACCGCGGCGTCATCACCCCAGTTCCAATCACTCCGTTCGCCGTATTTGGGCGCGCCTTCCAGTTCCTTGGTGGTGATGCCGGTGACGTAACCGCCGAGCTCCGTGTCGTATTTCAGCGACTGCCACGGCAGCGGATAGTGGTCGTTGCCGAGGCCCAGAAATCCGCCGAAGCCGAGCACGGCGTAGGACACCTTGCCGCTGATCTTGTCGATCATCACGCGTTCGATCGAGCCGATTTTGTTGCGATCGGCACCGTAGACCGATGTTCCCTCGACCTTGTCGCTGCCGATCAACCGACCCATCTCGTTTTGGTCCAGTTCACCCTGATTCAACATCTCAATTCTCCACTCAGCCAGTTGTGGAGACAACCCGAAGAGGTGCGCGATCGTTCCGGCATGTTCCGTCAGACTTGAGGAACATCGCCGGAAACGGGTGGTTCTCTCAACTTCAAATCCCGGAAACCAAATACCGGAAAACGAAGGGCCGCCCTTGATGTCCCAGACCGTCTCCGACTTCATCGTTCAACGTCTGCATCAATGGGGCGTGCGCCACCTCTTTGGCTATCCTGGCGATGGCATCAACGGCGTGTTCGGAGCCCTTCAGCGTGCTGAGGGCAAGATCGGCTTTGTTCAGACCCGGCATGAGGAGATGGCCGCTTTCATGGCGAGCGCCTATGCGAAGTTCTCTGGCCAACTCGGGGTCTGTATCGCAACTTCGGGCCCCGGCGCCTCGCATCTGATCACCGGGCTCTACGATGCCCTGCTGGATCACCAGCCCGTGCTCGCGATCGTCGGCCAGCAGGCACGCAATGCGCTGGGCGGGCAATATCAGCAGGAACTCGATCTCGTCTCCATGTTCAAGGATGTGGCTGGCGCCTACGTCATGCAGGCCTCCTCGCCGGCGCAGATCCGGCATCTGATCGATCGATCGATCCGGATCGCGCTGGCCCGGCGGACGCCAACGGTGATCATCCTGCCCAACGATATCCAGGAGGAGCCCTACGAGGACCCGCCGCGCGCTCACGGCACTCTGCACTCCGGCATTGGCTATAGCGCTCCAAGCATCAAGCCTCGTGACGCTGACCTCGACCGTGCCGCCGAGGTGCTCAATGCCGGCAAGAAGGTCGCGATGCTCATCGGCGCCGGCGCGCTCCACGCCACCGAGGAGGTGATCGCGGTCGCCGACCGCTTGTCCGCCGGCTGCGCCAAGGCGCTGCTCGGCAAGGCGGCGCTCCCCGACGATCTCCCCTGGGTCACCGGCTCGATCGGCCTGCTCGGCACCGAGCCCAGCTACAACATGATGATGGAATGCGACACGCTGCTGATGGTCGGCTCCGCCTTTCCCTATGCCGAATTCCTGCCGAAGGAAGGCGCGGCGCGCGGCGTGCAGATCGACATCGACGCAGGCATGATGTCGATCCGCTTTCCCATGGAGGTCGGCCTCGTCGGCGATGCCGCCGAGACGCTGCGCGCCCTGCTGCCGCGACTGAAACCCAAGAGCGATGGCGCCTGGCGCCAGGGTATCCAGGACGACGTCGCGAAATGGTGGAAGACGCTCGATGATCGGGCACATCAGCCCGCAGCACCGGTCAATCCGCAGCTCGTCGCCTGGGAGCTGTCTCCGCGCCTGCCCGACCGCGCCATCGTCACCAGCGATTCCGGCTCCTGCGCCAACTGGTTCGCGCGCGACCTGAAGATGGGCCGCGGCATGACGGCCTCGCTCTCAGGCGGGCTCGCCTCGATGGGTGCCGCGGTGCCCTATGCGCTCGCCGCGAAATACGCCCATTCCGACCGCCCGGTGATCGCCCTCGTCGGCGACGGCGCGATGCAGATGAACAACATGGCGGAGCTGATCACCGCCGCCAAGTATTGGCGCGACTGGAAGGATCCGCGCTTCATCGTCTGCGTCTTCAACAATGAAGACCTCAACCAGGTGACCTGGGAGCAGCGCGTCATCAACGGCGATCCGAAATTCGAGGCATCGCAGCGCATACCAAACGTGTCCTATTCGCGCTTTGCCGAACTGATCGGCCTCTCCGGCATCTATGTCGACAGCCCGCGGCTGCTGGGCTCGGCCTGGGAGCAGGCGCTGGCGAGCGAGATGCCGGTGGTGCTGGAGGTGAAGACCGATCCCGAAGTGCCGCCGCTGCCGCCGCACATCACCTTGCAGCAGGCCAAGAACTTCTCGCTTGCGCTGCTGAAGGGCGATCCCAACGAGAGCGGAGTGATCAAGGGGGCGGCGCGGCAGGTGCTGGAAAAGATCCTACCTGGAAACGAATGAGGTGAAGCATGAGCGATTTCCGCGATATCCAGCACGGCGTCAACGATCCCGTGGATGGCCTCGACGTGAAGCGGCAGATCAACGACAACCGGACGCCGCATGAACGGGCACAACGCCATGCAGACGTGCGTGCCGAGGCCACTGCCAGGCCGAGCGAGCCATTTCTGCCCGAACGGCTTCGGCGCAAGCCTACCGATCCAATCAACCCGCGGAGCGGGCGGAGACCGACGGATTAGCCGTTAGGAACTCCGGCCGCTGCAGTGTGTTGGTGGGCGCAACGTCGCGCGGCGAGAGGCTGCGCGCCCATTCGGAGGGATCGGACCATGAAACGAATGATTATCGCAGCTGCTTGCGTGCTGCTCGCAGGCCCCGCACTCGCCCAGTCGCTCGGCGAGAAAACCGGCGTCAACTCGGCGCTCGGCGTCGCGCCCGCCACCGCCGACTTCGTCAAGGAAGTCGCCATCAGCGATATGTTCGAGATCGAGTCGAGCAAGCTCGCCGAGCAGAAAGGCGACGCGCAGGAGAAGACCTTTGCGCAACAGATGGTGACCGACCACACCAAGACCAGCAGCGAACTTAAGGGCCTTGTCAGCGGCGGCAAGGTGCAGGCGACGCTGCCGACAGCACTCGACAGCTCGCATCAGAGCAAACTCGACAAGCTCAAGAGCGCGAATGGCAAGGACTTCAGTTCGGATTACAATTCGTACCAGGTCAGCGCCCATGAGGACGCGGTCTCGCTGTTCGAGCGTTACGCCAAGGGCGGCGACAATTCCGACCTGAAGGATTGGGCCGGCAAGACGCTGCCGGCGCTCAAGCACCATCTCGACATGGCCAAGGAGCTCGGCAAGGCGCCGAGCGTCGGTCAGACCAAGTAAACATCTTACGAGGGCGCCGGCCCTACCGGCGTCCTCTCGTTTTGCAACGATGCCTGTCTCCGCGCAGTGAGATCGAAGATCGCGGAGATCGTCATGACACATCACGACAAGACTTCAGTATCCCGCCGGCACGTCGTCCAAGCGGCGAGCGCAACGCTCGCTGCTGCTTCGCTGGCCTCTTCGACAGCGGAGGCATGACGCCGCTCGGCCGTTCCGGCCAGCCCGCCGAACTGGCCTCGATTTATGTGCAGCGTGCCGCGGCCGACGCGAGCAATGCGACCGGCTAGGTGTATGGGTCCGCTGGTGGATCGGGACAGCCGTAGTCGGCGCGGCAGACTTATGCCACGAGGCAGAGCCCAGGAACCTTCTTTGTCTCCGGGCTTTACAAAACTGTCATGAAGGACATCACGCTTGCAGACCGATGGCATTAGTAGAGGTTAAACCTAGCCGGATCGACACCGCGATCGCGGATACGATCGCTGATCACACCAATTCAGGCATCGAGCACACGGCGCAGACATTGACCTGGGCTGCCGACGAGCACGTGCTGCTCGCGCTGGCCGCGGCAGGGTGGCTCTACACTCATATTTGGCAGCCCCAACAGCGCCCCGTTGCAAATCACGTTGTGGCCGTGTCGCTGGCGACTGCCGTCCTCCCGCATGTCCTGAAATCCATATTCGATCAGACCAGGCCAGACCGGCTGACCATACGCGGACACCGACATGGAGTACCCATCTCAGGACAGGCGCGCGACGCCTTCCCGTCCGGTCACGCGGTCCATATGGGCGCACTTGCCTCGGCGGCGGGCCTGCTGCCGAAAACGCCGCGTCGGTTGGTGCGTGCGATTGCGGTCGCACTTTCGCTGACACGGATTGCGGTACTCGCGCATTGGGCAAGCGACGTCGTCGCAGGCTTTGCGCTGGGCGCGGCTGTAGAGAGACTCTTGCGGCCATGGACACTGACGCAATCGTTGCGCAAGCAGCTCACTTGGCGGAAACGGCCATGACCGAATATGTCGTGCGCTTCATCGCCGGTGGCATCATCGTCTCCGCTTTTGCGATCTTGGGCGATATGCTCAAACCCAAAAGCTTTGCGGGGTTGCTCGGCGCAGCACCGTCAGTTGCACTGGCGACGCTCGGCATCGCCGTCGTCCAGCACGGCCCGCAATACGCCGCGGCAGAAAGCTGGACGATGATCTATGGCGCGGTCGCGCTCGGCTGCTACAGCGTCGTCGTCTGCCATCTGCTGATCAGATACTGTGTGTCCGCGCTGCCGGCGACCGTCCTTGCTGGTATCGTGTGGCTTGCGGTCGCCTTCGGCCTGCTCGCCGGCTTTGGAGGTGCGGCCTGATGCCGGTCAAGCTGTCGCTCTCCGCGCTGAAGCAGACGCGCTGGTACGAATACGGCATTCGTTTCCTGCTCGGTGGCCTGGCGACCGTGCTCACGGGGGTTCTGGGAGCGCGCTTCGGTGTTTCCGTCGGCGGACTTTTCCTTGCGCTTCCCGCCATCTTCTGCGCGAGCGCAACGCTGGTCGAAAGCCATGAACGCCGCACCAAGGAGAAGGCCGGCCTCAGCGGCACGCGCCGCGGACAAGAGGCCGCCGGGCTCGACGCGGCTGGTGCCGCCTGGGGAAGCATCGGTCTCCTGGCATTCGCCGCCGTCTTTCATGTTACCGTGGCCGCAAGCGTTCCGGGCGCTTTCGCCGCCGCGTTGATAGCTTGGGCCGTGGTTTCGGTATTGGCCTGGGGGCTCAGGCGCAAGCTGCGCATCGTCTCCCGCAAACCGCCCCGGTCAGCCCATTCGCCATCAGCAAAGGATTCTCCCCTTACGAAGCGTTAGCCCGCTTTGGCATGCATTGACGGCTGCAATCTCGGCGGTTGAAGGCCCGGGCTGTTGGCCCAGCGCTCGACCTGCTCGATGACCTTCTGGTGGCTGGGGCGCACCGGCCTGGGTGCTTCGCTCTCTTCGACATGTGTGCGGGGCAATCTGACTTCGTTCGTCATGACGTCTCTCCCATTTGCCGGGAGTATACACCTGTCAAAGGATCCCTGCATCACATAAGTTATTGATTTCGTTATATTTTTTGGCTAACTTGGCGTCATAGCCGCATCTTGTGGAACCGCGGCCGAATGAGTTCGTTGAGTAAACTACTCAACTTGCTCATTTTGGGTGATTGATCATGAACGACCTTCGCGCCGAGCGGCTCCAGGTCATGCTGTCACCGGAAGAACTGGCCGCGGTGGACGACTTCCGGTTCAAACATCGCATGCCGACGCGAGCCGCGGCCGTGCGCGAGCTCCTGAAGCTCGGACTGGCCACCGCCGCAGTCGATGCAGGGGCGAATGTCAAATCGAGCAGGTTCGGAGTTTTCGGGCGCGGCCCGGACGGCCATACGCAACCGCATCCCGAGCGCGGCTCCGAGGATTAGTCCAGCCTGATGCTCAAGCAAACGGCCCCGGCACGGGGTGCCAGGGCCGTCCTTGGAGATTACTTCCGGATCACCGGGGGCATGACAACCGGAAGCAATCCCTCGACTCTTCGCGTGCGAATTCGTTCCTGAAGGAATTAGCCGCTCGGCGCGTCGCCGGAATCATCGGGCGCCATGCCGGAACCGGGCGTCTTGCTGTTGTCGTTCAGCTTGGGATCGCGCGTGGCCTCACGAGAGGGCGAGCCCTTTGGCTCCGACTTGTGCACGGTCTGCGCACGCTGCTTGTCCCGCGGCTGCTGTTCACCACGCTGATCTCTGATGATGCCTTGGTCGGAATGGGCCATGATAGCTCTCGCCTCTTTGCTGTCTCGAAGCGCTTACGCGCCGGAGCGTCGAAGGTTCCGACCCGCGAGATCAGACTGCTAACTGTGCGCTGAGTGCACCGGGGTCGATGCATTTTCGTGATGCACCTGCCGCACTGTCGTCACGGTGGCGAACGCGACCGACACGCCAAAGGCGAGGATGAGCGAAAGAAGAGCCAGACGTGGAGCCATTGCAAAAACCTCCTGAAATAGGAAATCAACGCGATCGACTGTTACGAATGATCCTGCTTGTTGTCCGTGCGCAGTCTCACACGCAGATCCACGAACACGACAGAATTACGCATCCTGCTTTTGAGGCCTGCGCGTTGGAACGGGCGGCACCTCGCCGTCGAGCCAATCCTGCTCGTCGGCAAGTGCCGTCCACGCATTCGCCATGCGCAGAAAACGATTGTGTGCCGGCTGTGCTTCGGCCCTCTCGGCGAGCTGGAGGCAGTTGTCGGCGTTATCCCTGAAGATCTCGGACTGTTTCATCAACATGAATTGGGGACGGAACCGACGCGTCGCAACCGCCCTTACCGGATCGTAACATCTGCGGAACTTTCGACCGCCGTCCGCCATTAGACGTCCATGCGGATTCTTCTCGCGATGGTTTTGGCGTTCATCAGCACTGCACCGCTTGCCGACAGCACCGGAGAGCGACGGCCGACCGGCCGCACGCCGACCGCAACCGAGACCATCAGCGACCTCTACACTTTCAGCCGCTTTCAGCAGGGCTTGCTGGAGAGCACCGACCTGAAGGGCAATGCCGAGGTCAAGAACCTCGCCGCCCTGCGCGCCGAAGAAGCAGCCCGGCGCGACAAGGCCCTGAAACAGATTCAGGAGACGATCGGCACCGAACCGCGCGTCGCCAAGACGACCTCGGCGAGCGCGAGCCTGGTCGAGCCCGAAACTTCGGACGGACCGACTTTCGTCAGAAGCTTCTATGCCGCGCAGATTCCCGAGTATGAATCGGTGATCGACCTGCTCGAGCGCTATCTGAAGGCGCCCGACAATGCCGCGCTTGCAACATTCGCGCGCGAGCAGCTCCCACTGTTGCGCTCACAGGTCAAAGACGCCGAGCGCACCATGGCAGACAAGTAGCCGTTTATTTATTGTTCGGATGACTTTGCTGGCTCTCCGGCCGCACGGTGCGGTCGCTCTCCGGCATCCGGTCCCGGCCGGCATCCCCATTGTCATCCTTGCCGCCCGAAGACGAGGTGCCGCTACCGCTGGGATTGGACCGGGTCGACGCACCCGTAGTTGGTGTGTCCGCGCGTGGGGTGGCGGAGCTTGCGGCGGGGTCGCCGGTCACCGCACCACGGCCGCTGGGCGCGCCGCCTTGTGCGAACGCCGATCCAGCCAACAACATCACGGTGCCGATCACGGCAAATCCTGCTTTCATGTGCGCTCTCCCTGTATTCGAGGCTAACAGCAGGACCAGCGGTCCGTTCCGGAAGCGATGACCGAGGCCCGAAACGGGCCCCCAAGGTGTCTTCCCTCGGCAGAAATCAGGAACCCAATGGAACCATTCCGAGGTATCGCTATTATGTTAATCGGGCTGAGCAAAGCAGGTTCCACGTCCTGGCGCCGTAACGTTGGCGCTTGATTTCGAATTTGGCTGACGCTCTATTTTGATAATCCGCGTCTTGCCTGGGAATCGGCTGACGCCTGCGGGGGACAAATTATGAGCGACCTCGATCCCGGATCTGCATCACGTTCCGGTCGTCGCGTTCCAAAGCCAAAAACCAACGGCATGTCGGAGCCCGATTCCCGGGCAGAATTGCTGCTCGCCCTGCAGGCCATGCGCAACGGCGATTTCTCCGTGCGCATGAGCGGCGACTATCTCGGCATCGACGGCAAGCTCGCCGACACTTTCAATGACATCATCGCCGCCAATCAGCGCATGGCGCAGCAGCTCGAACTGGTCGGCCAGGTGGTGGGCCGCGAGGGCAAGACCCGCCAGCGCGTGAAGTTTGGGCTGGCCTCCGGCTCCTGGGCCGACATGGAAGGCTCGGTCAATACGCTGATCGACGATTTGCTGTGGCCAACGCGCGAGGTGACGCGCGCGGTCGCAGCCGTGGCGCAGGGCGACCTGCTCCAGACCGTCAAGCTCGACGTCGATGGACGCCCCCTGCGCGGCGAATTCCTGCAGTCGGCGACTATCGTCAACACCATGATCAAGCAGCTCGGCGTGTTCACCTCAGAGGTGACGCGCGTGGCGCGCGAGGTCGGCACCGAAGGCAAGCTCGGCGGCCAGGCCCAGGTCCCGGAAGTGACCGGCGTCTGGAAGGATCTGACCGAGAGCGTCAACTCGATGGCGAACAACCTGACCAACCAGGTTCGCAACATCGCCGAGGTGACGATCGCAGTTGCGAACGGCGACCTCTCGAAGAAGATCACGGTCGACGTCCGCGGCGAGATCCTTCAGCTCAAGGAAGCCATCAACACGATGGTGGACCAGCTCCGCTCCTTTGCCTCGGAAGTGACGCGCGTGGCGCGCGAGGTCGGCACCGACGGCAAGCTTGGCGGCCAAGCCATCGTGCCAGGCGTCGCCGGCACCTGGAAGGATCTCACCGACAGCGTCAACGCGATGTGCGGCAATCTCACCGCACAGGTGCGCAACATCGCCAACGTCACCACCGCCGTGGCTCGCGGCGACCTGTCGCGCAAGATCACGGTGGACGTGCGCGGCGAAATCCTGGAGCTGAAGGACACCATCAACACCATGGTGGACCAGCTCAACTCGTTCGCCTCGGAAGTGACGCGCGTGGCGCGCGAGGTCGGCACCGAAGGCAAGCTCGGCGGCCAGGCGCAGGTGCCGGGCGTCGCGGGTACCTGGAAGGACCTCACCGACAACGTCAACTTTATGGCGTCGAACCTCACCGCGCAGGTCCGCAACATCGCCGACGTTGCCACCGCCATCGCGAGCGGCGACCTCTCCAAGAAGATCACGGTGAACGTCTCGGGCGAAATCCTTCAGTTGAAGGAAACGCTCAACACCATGGTCGACCAGCTCAACGCCTTCGCCGGCGAAGTCACGCGCGTCGCGCGCGAGGTCGGCACCGAGGGCCGGCTCGGCGGCCAGGCCAACGTGCTCGGCGTCGCCGGCACCTGGAAGGACTTGACCGAGAGCGTCAACTCGATGGCCTCGAACCTCACCGCGCAGGTCCGTAACATCGCCGAGGTGACGACCGCGGTCGCGGGCGGCGATTTGTCGAAAAAGATCACCGTCGATGTCCGCGGCGAGATCCTCGAGCTGAAAGACACCATCAACACCATGGTGGACCAGCTCAACGCCTTTGCCGGCGAAGTCACGCGCGTTGCCCGCGAGGTCGGCACCGAAGGCAAACTCGGCGGCCAAGCCCAGGTGCGCGGCGTCGCCGGCACCTGGAAGGATCTCACCGACAGCGTCAACTCGATGGCCTCGAACCTGACCGGCCAGGTCCGCAACATCGCCGAAGTCGCGACCGCGGTGGCCAAGGGCGATTTGTCGAAGAAGATTACCGTCAACGTGTCAGGCGAAATCCTTCAGCTGAAGGAAACGCTCAACACCATGGTGGACCAGCTCAACGCCTTCGCCGGCGAAGTCACGCGCGTCGCGCGCGAAGTCGGCACCGAAGGCAAGCTCGGCGGCCAGGCCGAAGTCCCCGGCGTCGCCGGCACCTGGAAGGACCTCACCGACAGCGTCAACTCGATGGCGGGCAACCTCACCGCCCAGGTCCGCAACATCGCCGAAGTTGCGACCGCGATCGCCGGCGGCGACTTGTCGCGCAAGATCACCGTGGACGTGCGCGGCGAGATCCTTCAGCTCAAGGACACGCTGAACACGATGGTCGACCAGCTCAACCGCTTCGCGGGCGAGGTGACGCGCGTGGCGCGCGAGGTCGGCACTGAAGGTCGGCTCGGCGGCCAGGCCAACGTGCCCGGCGTCGCCGGCACCTGGAAAGACCTCACCGACAGCGTCAACTCGATGGCGGGCAACCTCACCGCCCAGGTCCGCAATATCGCCGAAGTCACCACTGCCGTGGCGCGCGGCGACCTCTCGCGCAAGATCACCGTCGACGTCCGTGGCGAGATTTTGGAGCTGAAGAATACCATCAACACCATGGTGGACCAGCTCAACGGCTTTGCCGGTGAAGTGACGCGCGTGGCGCGCGAAGTCGGCACCGAAGGCAAGCTCGGCGGCCAGGCCGAGGTGCCCGGCGTTGCCGGCACCTGGAAGGATCTCACCGACAACGTCAACTTCATGGCCTCGAACCTCACGGCTCAGGTCCGCAACATCGCCGAGGTCGCGACCGCGATCGCCGGCGGCGACCTGTCGAAGAAGATCACGGTGGACGTGCGTGGCGAAATTCTGCTGCTCAAGGACACCTTGAACACCATGGTCGAGCAGCTCCGCTCCTTCGCCGCGGAAGTGACGCGCGTCGCGCGCGAGGTCGGCACCGAGGGCCGGCTCGGCGGCCAGGCCGTCGTGCCCGGCGTCGGCGGCACCTGGAAGGACCTCACCGACAACGTCAACCTGCTGGCCGCGAACCTCACCACCCAGGTCCGCAACATCGCCGAAGTCACCACCGCCGTCGCGCGCGGCGACCTGTCGCGCAAGATCACCGTCGACGTGAAGGGCGAAATTCTCGAGCTCAAGAACACCATCAACACCATGGTGGACCAGCTCAATGCCTTCGCCGGCGAAGTCACGCGCGTTGCCCGCGAGGTCGGCACCGAAGGCGAACTCGGCGGCCAGGCCCAGGTGCCCGGCGTCGCCGGCACCTGGAAGGATCTCACCGACACGGTCAACTTCATGGCGGCGAACCTGACCGAGCAGGTCCGCGGCATCGTCAAGGTGGTGACCGCGGTCGCCAACGGCGATCTCAAGCAGAACCTCACCGTGAAATCGAAGGGCGAGGTCGCGGCGCTCGCCGACACCATCAACAACATGACCGAGACGCTCGCGACTTTCGCCGACCAGGTGACGTCGGTGGCGCGCGAGGTCGGCGTCGAGGGCAGGCTCGGTGGTCAGGCCGACGTGCCCGGCGCCGCGGGCACCTGGAAGGACCTCACCGGCAACGTCAATTTGCTGGCAGCCAACCTCACCTCGCAGGTGCGTGCGATTGCGGAAGTGGCGACCGCCGTGACCAAGGGCGACCTGACGCGGTCGATCCAGGTCGACGCCCGCGGCGAGGTCGCAGAGCTGAAAGACAACATCAACACGATGATCACGAACCTCCGTCTCACGACGGACGTGAACACCGAGCAGGATTGGCTGAAGACCAATCTGGCGAAATTCACCAACATGCTTCAGGGCCAGCGCGACCTCACCACCGTCGGTCGCCTGCTGCTGACCGAATTGTCGCCGCTGGTGAACGCGCATACCGGCGTGATCTACCAGGTCGAGAATGAAGAGAATCCGCGGCTCCTGCTGCTTGCCTCCTATGCCGGCGACGGCGTCTATCCGTATCCGCGCGTGCTGCCATTCGGCGACGGCCTGATCGGCCAATGCGCGCTCGACCGGCGCCCACGCGTGATCGCGGACATTCCGCCCGACGTGGTGCCGATCAATTCGGCGCTGCTTCGCGTCGCGCCGAAGAACCTCGTGGTGCTGCCGGTGCTGTTCGAAGGCCAGGTCAAGGCGGTCATCGAGCTCGCCTCGCTCACCTCCTTCACGACCTCGCAGATGACCTTCCTGGAGCAGCTCACGGACTCGATCGGCATCGTGCTCAACTCGATCGAGGCGACGATGCAGACCGAAGGCCTGCTCAAGCAGTCGCAGCAGCTCGCCGGCGAGCTCCAGACCCAGCAGCGCGAATTGCAGCAGACCAACGACCAGCTCGAACAGAAGGCGCAGCAGCTCGCCGAGCGCAACGTCGAAGTCGAGCGCAAGAACCAGGAGATCGAGCAGGCCCGCCGCGCACTGGAGGAAAAGGCAACCGAGCTCGCGCTGACCTCGAAGTACAAGTCCGAATTCCTCGCCAATATGAGCCACGAGCTGCGCACGCCGCTGAACTCGATCCTGATCCTGGGCCAGCAGCTCACCGACAATCCGGACGGCAATCTTACCGGCAAGCAGGTCGAATTCGCCCGCACCATCCATGGCGCCGGCACCGACCTGCTCAATCTCATCAGCGACATTCTCGATCTCTCCAAGATCGAGTCCGGTACGGTGACGGTCGACGCCGAGGAAATCCTGACCGCGAATCTGCTCGAGACGGTCGGGCGGCCGTTCCGTCACGAGGCGGAGAACCGCAATTTGTCGTTCAAGATCGACGTCGATCCGAATCTTGCGCGCAGCCTCGTCACCGATTCCAAGCGCCTGCAGCAGGTTTTGAAGAACCTGCTCTCCAACGCCTTCAAGTTCACCGCCGAAGGCGAGGTGCGCCTGAAGGTCGCCGCCGCGGTCGGCGGCTGGGGCACGGATCATCCCGTGCTGAACTCGGCGCCGGCCGTGATCGCATTCGAAGTGTCCGATACCGGCATCGGCATTCCGCTGGAGAAGCAGAAGCTGATCTTCGAGGCGTTCCAGCAAGCGGATGCCGGCACCAGTCGCAAATATGGCGGTACCGGCCTCGGCCTTGCGATCAGCCGCGAACTCGCAAGCCTGCTCGGCGGCGAGATCCACCTGCGCAGCTTGCCGGGCAAGGGCTCGTGCTTCACGCTTTACCTGCCGCTGAAATATTCCGGCCCGACGCTCGCGCCCCGCGCAACGCCCCAACAGAGCCAGCCGCCGGCGCTGCAGCCCGCGACAGCCGAACCGCAGCGCGTGATCGAGCAGCTTCCCGACGACCGGCTCAACCTCGAACCCGGCGATAGCATCCTCCTGATCGTCGAGGACGACCCGCACTACGCGCGCGTGTTGGTCGACCTCGCCCGCGACAAGGGATTCAAGGTGCTGGTCGCGGCCCGCGGCGCGGAGGCGCTGGAGCTTGCAAAGCAGTACCAGCCGAGGGCTGTCTCGCTCGACGTATTCCTGCCGGATATGCTCGGCTGGACCGTGTTGAGCCAGCTCAAGCACAATCCGCTGACCCGCCACATCCCCGTGCAGATCATCACGCTCGACGAGGACCGCCAGCATGCGCTGGCGCGCGGCGCCTTCTCCTTCGTCAACAAGCCGACGACGACCGAGGGTGTCTCGGCCGCGCTGACCCAGATCAAGGAATATGCGCGACCGCGGCGCAAGCGGCTGCTCATCGTCGAGGACAACGAGGCCGAGCAGCTCTCGATCCGCGAGCTCCTGCATCACGACGACATCGAGATCGTGACGACCGGCACCGGTGCCGACGCGCTCTCGATGCTGCGTGAGAACCCCTGTGATTGCGTCGTGCTCGACCTGCGCCTGCCCGACATGACCGGCTTCGAGGTGCTGGACCAGATCCGCAATGACGAGGCGCTCTCGAACGTTCCGGTGGTCGTCTTCACCGGCCGCGAGCTGTCGGCCGAGGAAGATGCGGAGCTCCACACCATGGCGCGGAGCATCGTTGTCAAGGGCGTGGAATCGCCGGAGCGCCTGCTCGACGAGACCGCGCTGTTCCTGCACCGCGTGATCACGGAGTTGCCGATCGAGAAGCAGCGCATGCTCGAGAAGCTGAACAGTTCCGACGAAGACCTGATCGGCAAGACCGCCCTGCTCGTCGACGACGACGCCCGCAACATCTTCGCGCTGTCGAGCGTGCTGGAGCGGCGCGGCATGAAGGTGCTGACGGCCACGACCGGCAACGAGGCGGTGGCCCTGGTCGAATCCAACCCGGAGATCGCCATCGTGCTGATGGACATCATGATGCCGCAGATGGATGGCTATCAGACCATCGGCGTCATTCGTGAAAACCCCATCTTCGCCCGTCTTCCGATCATCGCGTTGACGGCCAAGGCCATGAAGGGCGACCGCGAGAAATGCCTCGAGGCCGGCGCGTCTGACTATCTCGCCAAACCCGTCAACACCGATCAATTGCTGCTTGCAATCCGCATGTGGCTGCACCGCTGAGTTGGATGCCCGTATGGACCACGAAAAGGTCAACATCCTCCTCGTCGACGACCAGCCGGCCAAGCTGCTCGCCTATGAGGTGATCCTGAAGGATCTCGGCCAGAACCTCGTGATCGCCTCATCCGGTCGCGAGGCTCTGGAGGTGCTGCTCAAGACCGAGATCGCGGTGATCCTGGTCGACGTCTGCATGCCCGAGCTCGACGGCTTCGAGCTCGCCGCGATGATCCGCGAGCACCCGCGCTTCCAGAAGACCGCGATGATCTTCATCTCGGCCATTCAAGTCAGCGACATCGACCGCCTGCGCGGCTACGAGATGGGCGCCGTCGACTACGTCCCGGTGCCGGTCGTGCCGGAGGTGCTACGCGCCAAGGTCAAGGTGTTTGCAGAGCTCTATCGCAAGACGCGCGAGCTCGAACGGCTGAATCAGGACCTCGAGGACCGCGTGCGTGCACGCACCGCCGAGCTTGAGAATTCCACAGCAAAGCTGCGCGAGAGCGAAGAGCGGCGCAGCATGGCGATCGCCGCCGGCAAGATGGGCTCCTGGGACTGGGACTGGATCACCGGCGACTGGATGTGGGACGAGGGACAATACCGCATCTTTGGTGTTGGCCCGGAGAGCTTCGAGGTGAATCCGGCCAACGTTCAGGCGCTGTTGCATCCGGATGACGTCGATCAGTTGCGCAAGGCGATCGCCGAATTCAACAAGGGCACGCGCTCCTATGAAACGGAGTTCCGCATCGTGCGGCCCGACGGCGATGTGCGCTGGTGTGTCGGCACGGCCGCCGCCACGGTTGACGATAGCGGTCGGGTCATGCGCGTCAGCGGCGTGACGGTGGACATCACCGAACGCAAGCGCGCCGAGGAACGGCAGACTCTCCTGGCGCGGGAAGTCGATCATCGCGCCAAGAATGCGCTGGCGCTGGCGCAATCGATCGTGCGCCTCACCCGCGCCGACGAGGTCAAAGCCTATGTCAGCGCCGTCGAGGGACGCATCAATGCACTGGCGCGCGTGCACACGATCCTGTCGCTATCGAGCTGGCAGGGCGCCGAACTCTCGAAGCTGATCGACGAGGAGCTTGCGCCCTATTCCCTCGGCGGCCAGATCAAATTGGCGGGGTCGGAAGTTCAGTTGCTGCCGGCAACCGCCCAGACGCTGGCGCTGGCGCTGCATGAGCTTTTCACCAACTCGGCGAAATATGGCGCGCTCTCGACGCGGACGGGACGGCTCGCAATCGGCTGGCAGGTCGAGGACGAGCTGCTCACGCTGACCTGGGAGGAATCCGGCGGCCCGCTCGTCATGACGCCGAAATCCCGCGGCTTTGGTACGCGGAGCCTGCTTGCGAGCGTCGAGTCCCAGCTCGGCGGGCAGGCGCGATTCGATTGGCGCGCCGAGGGTCTGCTGTGCCGGCTCGAGGTGCCGTTGGTCCGCAAGACTGCCGCGACGACCGCGCCCGGCAACTTCGAAGCCGCCAGCTCCGCCGAATTGCAGCGCGCTTCCGGCTAACCGGAGGCCGCGCTCTTCCTGCGCTGCGTCGTTTGCGGCTCGCGCGCGACCCGTCCTTCGAGCCAGGCTTCCGTTTGGGCGAGATCGCGCAGAGCCTTGGCATAGCGGCACGCCGCGCTTCGCTCCGCGCCGCGGGGCAGCTTGCGCGCTTTGCGGAGGATGTCCGCAGCGGCGTTACGATAAGCCAGAGAGCGATAGAGAAAGACCACCTTACCCATATCGAATGTTCCCGTGTTGCGCGCTCATTCTCGCCCACCCGGCATGAACGTCGGATGAAGCGGACGATGACAATTCCTTCATGCGGGTGGAACCGGCGAGTGTCGCAGGCGTTGCATGCGAGATTGGGATAGAGTTCCATGCGCGCGAAGAAGTCGTCTGACCTGATCTCTCCCAGCGGGCTCGTCAAGCTGATGACGCACGCGATGATGGGCGCAGCCTTAGGACTCGCTTTCAGCCTCTTGCTCGTGCTGTCCAATCCCGGCGTCGCCAATTTGCTGAGTCACGGCGGAAGGCAGGCCGTGGTCGTTTTCGCCCTCACCTTGGTGACGACGTTCGCGATCGGCGCGACACTGACCGGCGTCGTATTCATCCTCGCCGAGGACAAGCAATCTTGAACTATGCGTGCTTTACCGGAATTTCTTCGTTCGGAACTCCTGCGACGAATGGCAGTTGGCTGCCTGCGTCAATTCAACTCAGGGAGTTCCCGCAGATGAAGACCACCAAGCTCGCTCTTGCCGTGATGTTGGCAACCGGCCTCGCCGCCGCACCGTTCGCCGTGCAGGCCAAGTCGCATAAGGCAAAACACGGATCATCGATGTCATCGTCGCAGACCACCACGGGCGCCAACACCAAGTCCTCCAAGGGTGCTGATCCCTCCGGTCAGGGCGGCTCCGGCCCCGGCTCCGACCAGGGCGGCACCATGACGAACAACAAGGCCGGTATGAGCAACACCAAGTAGGCGTTGGGCGAAAACACGAAGGCCCCGCGATCGCGGGGCCTTTTGCTTTGGTATTCGAACAGACTTCTCTCGGGCCGCTTCGTCAACATGCGGTATCGACGAGCCCCGCACCTCGCGTTGCGCGCAGGCTTCAGCTACGATGGCTGCCCAGGATGTCAGGATGAACGCCTGCAGGATCTGACTTCACCAGATGGTCGAGTCGTGCGCGCTTGCGCGCGATCAAGAGCTGGGCCGCGGCGTCGTCGAGCCCCTCGCGTTGCAGCTGCCGGATGGCAGAGCCCAGTTCGAGAATCTCGGCGCGCAGCTTTAGAATCCGGTATGCATCCGGGTCTTCCTCCACCGTGCGCTCCCAAGGCTCTCAGCGGCGCGCGATCACGCGCAGAGGACTACCTGATGTCTTCGCGGAACGAAGGCGCATCCTATCGCGGACATTCGGCAGGACATCGCCGCCACCTGCAGCCTTCCATTCGCCGATCAGCAGATTGATTTTCCGGCGCAGATCCATCTGCGCCAGGGCCTTCTCCGTGCAGTCCCGATCGCGCTCGACAAGCTCGCGTACGGCCGCCTCGACATCGGCCATTTCCAGCCTCAAGGCGCTGATTTTACGTCGAATTTCATTAATTTTGTTGTCCATGACTTGTTAGAACAAAATAAGAACATATAGTCAAGTCACGATTTCAGAAGGGAGAAGCGACATGCAGGTTGAAGGTAAATACGATGCCAAGTCTTTCCTCACCGAGCAGATGACGCGGGCGCAGGGCCTCCGGCTGAAACGGCTGAGCGAAGAGGCGTATCAGCCCGCGCAATACGCGCGGGATCTGTCCTCCAGCGAGGCAGCACGGCGCATTCAGGTGCTGGAAGCGGAGATCGAGCTGGCGGATTCGTTCTAGGCTAGGTCGCCCATCCGGAACGTTGCTTGCGCTTTCGGAACCATGCCTGTCCCGGATTGTTTTCCCAGGCCAAGGGAGAACATGCATGGCACGCAAGGCAAAGAAGCGCCGCTACTCGCGCAGCTCCGGCAGCGATGTCGAAGGCGAGATGAAGCGCTACAAGAAGGGGACCGCGAAAAGCGGACCGGGCGGTCGAGGCGGACGCGTGAAGAGCCGCAAGCAGGCAATCGCGATCGGCCTGTCGAAAGCGCGCAAGAAGGGCAAGAAGGTCCCGAAGAAGGCCGCGAAACGAAAGACGTCCAAGAAGACGTCAAAGAAGACGTCTCGGAAAACATCCAAGAAGACTTCGAGAAAGAGTTCGAAGAAGACGTCGAAGCGCAAATCCTCCAAACGGTCGCGCTGACCTCAGTCAGATCATGCTGCCCGGCATGAAGCAGCGGATCGAAACGCCGAACGCGGTCTTCACCGGCCACACCATGGTGCGGCCGGCCCGGTTCGGCTCGGTGATCACGGCTTCGTCCGGTACCTCGACCCACTCGCCGTCGAGCCGCACGCGGTAATGTCCATTGTGCGAGTCCCAATCGGGATCGGCGACCGCAAACCCATCCGCATCCGAGCAGCACGGACCGAGATGGCTGCGCAGGCCGTCGAACCACGGCTTGAGAGGTGAGTCCGCGTAGCGGCCGTCGTCGCGCCCGAGAGCGTTTCCACCCCATAGCACGAGTGGCGCTACCAACGGCGCCACAAGCAGCGCACTTCTCAGCGAGAGCTTCAATCGATCCATGTCGGCACCGATCAAATACGAATTGCCGGCCGGCTCAGCGGCGGCAAGTTCGAAGTTCCACGCTTGCAATCGTCGGCGGCTTCATTGCCGCCGAGTCTGTACGAGATCCGCAATTGTGATGAGCGAACACGGCTTTTTCGGACGAAACCGGGTCATCCTCCCTGCCGTTAACGAGAATGTTATCGGCGATCTGCGGAAATCCTGAAGGCGAACGGGAAAGGCGGCCAGAAGGCCGCCTTTTTGGAGTTGCGCCGATCGACGTTCGCCTTATGCGAGCGGCACCGCGACGAACCGGGTCGCCTGTGCGCTTCGGACCTGCAGCAGCACGCTGCGCTTGCCGGACGATTTCGCCTGCGCCAGTTCCGAACGGACATCGCCGATATTGGCGACGGCCTTGCCGCCCACATTGAGGATGACGTCGCCGGTCTGGATGCCGCGTTGCGCGGCCGGCCCTTGCGGATCGACTTCAGTGACGACGACGCCCTTCTGGCCGGCGCCCTGCACGTCGCCGGCCGGAGCCAGGCTGAGCCCCAGACGCGGCGGCATGCCGGCATCTGGCTGCGACTTGCCCTCGTCGGCCCTAGCCTGCCGCTCGTTCGGCAACTCGCCAAGCGCCAGTGTCACCGTCTTGCTGTCGCCTTTGTGGACGACATCGAGCTTCACGGACGTGCCGGGCGCCAGGGTGGCGATGGTGCGGGCGAGATCGCGGGAATCCTTGATCGCGGTGCCGTTGACGGCGGTGATGACGTCGCCCGCCTCGATGCCCGCCTTCGCCGCCGGGCTGCCGTCCTGCGGATTGTCGACGATCGCGCCGCGCGCCTCCTTGAGGCCCAGACTGTCGGCGATATCCGACGTCACCGGCTGCACCTGGACGCCGAGCCAGCCGCGTGTGACCGCGCCCTTGTCCTTCAACTGTGCGACGACGAGCTTTGCGGTCGAAGCCGGAATGTCGAAGCCGATGCCGACCGAGCCGCCGGAGGGCGAGAAGATCGCAGTGTTCACGCCGATCACGTTGCCATTCATGTCGAAGGCCGGGCCGCCGGAATTGCCCTTGTTGATCGGCGCGTCGATCTGGATGAAGTCGTCATAGGGACCATTGCCGATGTCGCGGCCGCTGGCCGAGACGATGCCGGCGGTCACGGTGCCGCCGAGGCCGAAGGGATTGCCGACCGCGACCACCCAGTCGCCGATACGCGGCTTCTGGTCGGAGAATCTGACGAACGGAAAATCCTTCTTGCCCTCGACCTTGATCAGCGCGAGATCCGTTTTCGGATCGGTGCCGACCACTTTCGCGCTGTAGATGGTGCCGTCGTCCATCGTCACTTGCACCGATTCGGCGTGATCGACGACGTGGTTGTTGGTCACGGCATAGCCGTCGGCGGAGATGAAGAAGCCGGAGCCCTCACCCGTGATCATCTGGCGGCGCTGGCGCGGCATGCCCTCCATGCCACCCGGGCCGCGGAAGCCGAATTGCCGCGAGAACTGGTCGAACGGCGTCGCCTCGTCCGAATCCATCCGGTTCTGTTGCAGCATCGCGCTCTTATCATTGTTCTGGTCGATCCTGACCCGCACCGAAATGACGGCGGGTTTGACCATGCTGACGAGGTCGCCGAAGCCCGGCGGTGTCGCGGCGGTCTCCGCGGCCTGGGCGGGCGCAATGAAGGAGGTCGCGCTGAACGGCGAAGAGCCGGGAGCAGTCGCCAGCACGGCCACGCCAAGCGCGGCCACGGTGCCGAGCAGCGCGAGCCGGCGCGGCCTCAGGACCTTGCGGGACGTTGTGGTGTCGGAATTGACGTGATCGCTCATGTCGATATGTCCATGTTGGGTAAGTCGCCTTGCACCCAACATGGTGGCCGCCACCTTACAGCGTCCCGTCCACGCGATTAAATCTTGGCAAAGTAGCCGGGCCGGCGATACGGCCAAAGGTCAAGGCTGCACGTTTGATGCAGCTCAACGCGGGCCATGCGCACCGTGGAAGACTGCGGCCACCGGATGATGTCCATCGGAGGCACGTCATGTACAAAGACATTCTCGTCCACATCCCCACCGAGCGGCCGATCCGCCCGGTGATCGACGGCTCGATCTCGCTCGCAGCGGGCCTCAACGCCCATCTCGATGCAGTTGCGGTTGGCTATGTGGCAACCAGTGCGGCCTATATCGTGGAGGGCGGCGCTGCGGTGGCGGCGGTGTTCGAGATGGAGCGCGAGAGTGCAGTGGAGCGGGCCGAGGCGGCGCTCGCGGTATTCAAGAGCAAAGCGATGAACGCCGGCATTTCCTACACATGCCACCCACTCGGGGCGATGCCGGGGGATGCGGTCGGCTTGCTCGGCGAGATGGCGCGGCTGCACGATCTCAGCATCGTGCTCCAGCCGGATCCGGCGCAAGGCTCACTCGACAACGATGTGCCCGGCGAGATCCTGTTCCAGGCGGGTGGCCCGGTGCTTTTCCTGCCCTACCCCTTCCATGGAGCGTTCAAGGCGAAACGGATCGGCATCTGCTGGGATGGCAGCCGCCTCGCCGCGCGCGCTATGCGCGACGCCTCACCATTCCTGGCCCGCGCCGAGGAGATCGTGATCATTGCGATCAACGAAACAGATATGGTTCCCGAGGAAGTCTCGACGCGCAATCTGGCAAGGCATCTCGGCCGGCGCGGACTGTCGACCCGCACGGTCAACCTGTCGGCGGCGCGCTCTGACATTCAGCCGACCATGCTGTCGCTGGCAGCCGATGAGAACCTGGATCTTCTGATCATGGGCGGCTACGGCCATTCGCGTTTGCAAGAACGGTTCCTCGGCGGCGTCACCCGCGCCATGCTGGAAGCCATGACCGTCCCGACGCTGATGTCGCATTAATCGAGGGCTTATCCAGGTCGGGCCGGTCACAAGCCTTGTCGTTCGGGCTGACAACCGCGTCTTGAGCGGTGCCGGCGTTGGCAAGTTCAGGTCATATTCGAACAAGTTGGACCGTCACGCCGCGGCGGGTCTCTCCCACGCCGTGGCCTCGACGCCGTCCTCGTCTTGTTGCGCATTGCACGCGTCGAAATGCGCCTTGAGTTCGACTTCGGCGAGATGTTCGAAATGTTCGGCCTGGCCGAGCAGTTCCCAGCTCTGGAGCGGCCGGTAGGCGGCCTGCTGACGACAGAGGGACGCTAGCGCGCGGTAGCGACGTACGTTGTCCATGAGACCCTCCCTCGCATTCACAGAGCTTATTGCCCTTATTTGCGTCAGGGCGATGGCGGTTGTGCAAAAGATTTGCTGCGCCCGCCGCGCGCTTGACTCGCTTGTTTCTAGGCAAACGCGTATCGAGGCGAAAGTTCCAATCAGCGCGGACTCAACGCTTCGGACCTTACCGCAGGCCAAGGCTAGGGTTGTGGGTCATCCTCGTATATCTGCAGTGCAAAGGGGCACGCCCTGGCACACCCCATTACGGTGCCGGCTCGCCCGCCTGTATCCGGCAGTCTACCGGATGAGCGCGGGCTCACCGGCACGCATTGTCTGCGCCGAACTATGTTGCAGCATCGGAACCCTGCCGGCTTCCGCAGCGGCGCGGATGGCCGCGATGTTGCCGGCATAGTCCGCACTGCTCTTGCCGCGAAACACGGCGGAGCCCGCTACAAGCGTATCGGCGCCCGCAGCGGCCACGGCGGCGGCATTGTCGCGCGTGATGCCACCGTCAACCTCGAGTCGGATCGGCCGGTCGCCTATCATGCTTCGAATACGCCCGATCTTCTCGAGTTGGGATTCGAGGAAGGACTGGCCGCCAAAGCCCGGATTGACCGTCATCACCAGGACGAGGTCGAGGCGATCGAGCACATATTCGATCGTGCTTTCGGGAGTCGCGGGACACAGGCTGACGCCGGCTTTCTTGCCGAGCGCGCGGATGGCCTGGAGCGAGCGATCGAGGTGCGGACCGGCTTCGGCATGCACCGTGATGACATCCGCGCCGGCCTTCGCGAACGCTTCGAGATAGGGATCGGCGGGCGCGATCATGAGATGCACGTCGAACATTTTCTTCGTCAGCGGCCGGATCGCCCTGATGACGTCCGCGCCATAACTGATGTTCGGGACGAAATGCCCGTCCATGACGTCGCAGTGAATCCAGTCGGCACCCGCCGCATCGATCGCCACGATCTCCTCGCCGAGGCGGGCGAAATTCGCAGCCAGGATTGACGGCGCGATGAGGATTTCTCTCGTCATGGCTTCGCACTCCCCTGCGCGTCCGCACCGCCGCTGAAGACGCGGCTCGCCAGGACGTCCATGGGATCGATCGTTTCGAGGTCGGCGATATCGAGCATGCGGTCGAGATCGGACACCAGCCGATCGGCCTGCCGCAGGCGGATGCGGTCGACGGCGTTGCGGATCGAGCGCGCATTGGAGAAGAACGGCTGGGTCCGACGTAGCGCGATGTATTTCTCGAACGCCTCGCGCGCCGCCGCCGAGAGGCGATAACCCCGTTCCTTCAGCATCAGCTCGGCGATGACGAGCAGCTCGGCTTCCGCATAGTCCGGAAAGTCGATGTGATGCGCGATCCGCGAACGGAAGCCGGGATTAGAGGCAAAGAAGCTCGTCATCCGCTCGCCATAGCCGGCAAGGATCACGACGAGGTCCTCGCGCTGGTTTTCCATCACCTGGAGCAGGATCTCGATCGCCTCCTGGCCGTAGTCGCGCTCGTTGTCGGGACGGTGCAGATAATAGGCCTCGTCGATGAACAGCACGCCGCCCATCGCCTTCTTCAGGATCTCCTTGGTCTTCGGCGCGGTGTGGCCGATATACTGGCCGACCAAATCGTCGCGCGTCACCGAGATCACCTGCCCGCGCCGCACGAAACCGAGGCCGTGCAGGATCTTTGCCATGCGCAGCGCGACCGTCGTCTTGCCGGTGCCGGGATTGCCGGTAAACGACATATGCAGCGTCGGTGGCGACGAAGCCAATCCCGCACGCTGCCGGATACGTTCGATCAGCAAGAGCGACGCGATCTGGCGCACGCGGCTCTTCACCGGCTTCAATCCGATCAGCTCCTGCTCGAGCTGCTGCAGCGTGCCCGTGATTCCAGCCTCTTCGGCCTCCTTGCGGAGATCGAAACTGGTCTCGCCGGGCTCAGTGGTCATGGCGTGGGGAACATCCAGCATCGGCACCTCGAAGAAAAGGGCTTCGCCGCGGGGGAGCGGCGAAGCAGTGGTCCGCCAAGGAAACGGAGCAGGGAGTGCTCCGCGCGGAGGAGAATGACTTAGGTTGGTGCGTGCGCGAGCTGCCGGCGCACGGTGGTGTAGCGGATCGCGCGTCCGCTCACCTCCTGCCGCACCAGCTCGAACTCGGCTTCCTGCGGCGGGCGGTTGACGATGAACGAGATCCGCACCGATTCCCAGCCATGGCTGGAGTCGAAGCCGCTGAGGCGGATGTATCGGTCGCCATACACTCTGCGGCATTCGGCGAGCTCCATCATCACGCCGGCGGCGTCCTGGAGATCGAACATCGGCAGGCCCCACATCTCCCAATAGGTGTTGCGGGGATGCGGATCGTCGGTGAACTCGATGTTCACCGCCCAGCCGTTGGTCAGGCAATACTGCACCTGCTTGGTGATCTGGTCGTCGGTCAGATCGGGCAGGAATGAGAAGCAGCCTTGGGTCAGCTTCATGTCAAATCTCCTCAAACGGTTTCGAGCGCGGTCGGCACGAAGTCCGGCGTGTCGGTGGATTCATAATTGAAGGAGACGTCCTTCCAAACCTCAAGTGCAGCTTTCAGCGGCGTACAGGTCTCGGCCGCCCTGGCCAGGATCTCCGGTCCTTCGTGGACGTAGTCGCGGCCCTCGTTGCGGGCGAGGATCATCGCTTCCAGCGCCACACGGTTGGCGATCGCGCCGGCCGCGATGCCCATGGGATGGCCGATGGTGCCGCCGCCGAACTGGAGCACGACGTCCTCGCCGAGCAGGTCGAGCAGCTGGTGCATCTGGCCGGCATGGATGCCGCCGGAGGCGACCGGCATCATCTTGTTCAGGCTCGCCCATGACTGGTCGAAGAACAGGCCGTGTTCGAGCTTGGCCGGGTTGAAGTCTTCGCGACAGACATCGTAATAGCCGCGCGTGGTGTTGGGATCGCCTTCGAGCTTGCCGACCACGGTGCCGGCATGGATGTGATCGACGCCGGCGAGCCGCATCCACTTGGCGATGACGCGGAACGACACCCCATGGCTTTTCTGCCGCGTGTAGGTCGAGTGACCGGCGCGATGCAGATGCAGGATCATGTCGTTGCGGCGCGCCCATTTCGCCATCGACTGGATTGCGGTGTAGCCGATCACGAGATCGATCATGACGATGCAGGACCCGAGCTCCTTCGCGAACTCGGCGCGCTCGTACATATCCTCCATGGTTCCCGCGGTGATATTCAGGTAGGTCCCCTTGGCCTCACCGGAGGCCGCCTGCGCCCGGTTCACCGCCTCCATGCAATAAAGGAAGCGGTCGCGCCAGTGCATGAACGGCTGCGAGTTGATGTTCTCGTCATCCTTGGTGAAGTCGAGCCCGCCCTTCAGCGCCTCGTAGACCACGCGACCGTAATTGCGGCCCGAGAGGCCGAGCTTAGGCTTGACGGTCGCGCCGAGCAGCGGCCTGCCGAACTTGTCGAGCCGCTCGCGCTCGACCACGATGCCGGTGGCCGGTCCCTGGAACGTCTTCACATACGCGACCGGGAAACGCATGTCCTCCAGCCGCAGCGCCTTCAGTGGCTTGAAGCCAAATACGTTGCCGATGATCGAGGCCGAGAGGTTGGCGATCGAGCCCGGCTCGAACAGGTCGAGGTCATAGGCGATGTAGGCGAAGTACGAGCCCGGCGTGCCCGGCACCGGATCGACGCGGTAGCATTTCGCGCGATACTTCTCGGCGGCGGTCAACCGATCGGTCCACACCACCGTCCAGGTCGCGGTCGAGGATTCGCCGGCGACTGCGGCTGACGCCTCGATCGGATCGACGCCCTCTTGCGGCGTGACGCGGAACAGCGCGATGACGTCGGTGTCCTTGGGCACGTAGTCGGGCTCCCAATAGCCCATGCGCTTGTATTCCATCACGCCCGATCGATATCTTTCCTTGCCGCGGACGGTTCCTGCATGTGCATTCATGGCTCTCTCCTGCTCTTCTCTCTCTGAATGATTAGGCCGCGACGGGCTCGCGGGCGTCGACGCGCGGATCGAGATCGCCGGCGCGGTAGCGCCGCGCCATCTCGCTCAAGGGAACGACCTTGATACCGCTGGCGTGGCCTGCGGTGCCGAACTGCTCGAAGCGCTCGCGGCAGAGCTCGCGCATCGCATCCATGGCGGGCTTGAGAAATTTGCGCGGATCGAACTCGGAGCGCGTTTGCGCGGCCACTTTCCGGAACACCGCGGTCATTGCCAGCCGGCAGTCGGTGTCGATATTGACCTTGCGCACGCCGCTCGTGATGCCGCGGACGATCTCCTCGACCGGCACGCCCCAGGTCTGCGGCATCTCGCCGCCAAACTGGTTGAACATGTCCTGGAGCGGCTGAGGCACCGAGGAAGAGCCGTGCATCACGAGATGCGTGTTCGGCAGCCGGCGATGAATCTCCTCGACCACCCGCATCGCCAGAATGTCGCCGTCCGGCTTGCGGCTGAACTTGTAGGCGCCGTGCGAGGTGCCCATCGCGATCGCGAGCGCATCGACTTTGGTAGCGCGGACGAAGTCGACCGCCTGGTCGGGATCCGTGAGCAACTGATCATGGCTGACCGTGCCTTCGACGCCGTGACCGTCCTCCTGCTCGCCGCCCCCATGCTCGAGCGAGCCGAGCACGCCGAGCTCGCCTTCGACGGAGGCACCGACCCAATGCGCGAGATCGACGACGCGGCGGGTGATCGCAACGTTGTAGTCGTAGTCGGCCGCGGTCTTGGCGTCGGCCTTGAGCGAGCCGTCCATCATCACCGAGGTGAAGCCATGGGCGATCGCGGACGCGCAGGTCGCCTCGTCATTGCCATGGTCCTGGTGCAGGCAGAGCGGGATGTCTGGATAGGTCCGCTCCAGCGCATCGATCATGTGCGAGAGCATGAGGTCGCCGGCATAGCTGCGCGCGCCGCGCGAAGCCTGGATGATGACGGGCGCGTCGACCTCGGCCGCCGCCTGCATGATCGCGATGCCCTGCTCCATGTTGTTGATGTTGAACGCCGGCACCGCGTAGCCGTGACTGGCGGCGTGGTCGAGCAGCTGACGAAGAGTGATACGGGCCACGACAAATCCTCCTGTTATTGCTTGCCGGCGCGGGCCATCGCCCGCCGGGCGGCTTCCGCAACGCCTTGCGGCGTGATGCCGAATTCGCGGTAGAGCACCGGGGCCGGCGCCGAAGCGCCGAAGCCGCGCATGCCGACGAATTCGCCCTCGGTTCCGATCCAGCGGTGCCAATCGCCGACGACTGCCGCCTCGATGCCAACCCGCGGCGCGGTGCCGAGCACAGCGGCGCGGTAATCCTCCGGCTGCTCCTCGAACAACGCGAAGCAGGGCGCGGAGACCACGGCCGCACGGACGTGCTCGGTAGCGAGCAGGCGGGCCGCCTCCAGCGCAATAGACACTTCCGAACCCGTTGCGATGAGCGTCACGTCGCGGCCACCGTCCGGCGAAACGATCAGATAGGCGCCGCGTGCGACGCGGTTCCTCCCGCGGACATCGCTGCGGAAGGTCGGCAGCGCCTGACGGGACAGGCACAGCACGGAGGGACGATTTTCAGCTTGGAGCGCGCAGTCCCATGCTTCCAGCGTCTCAACCGCGTCGGCCGGCCGGAAAACAAGCAGGTTCGGAATGACGCGGAGCGCTGCGAGATGCTCGACCGGTTGGTGCGTGGGGCCGTCCTCACCGAGGCCAATGGAGTCATGGGTCATCACATGAATGACGCGGATCCGCATCAAGGCCGCAAGGCGGATCGCCGGCCGGCTGTAATCGGAGAACGCGAGGAAGGTGCCGCCATAGGGAATGAAGCCCCCGTACAGCGCGAGGCCGTTCATCGCGGCCGCCATGCCATGCTCGCGGATGCCGTAATGGATGTAATCGCCGGCGAACGCGTCGCGCTTGACCGGGGTCTGCGCCTTGGCATGCGTCAGGTTCGAATGCGTGAGATCCGCCGAGCCGCCGACAAATCCGGGAATCGTCTCGGCGATGCCGTCGAGCACCTGTTGCGACGCCTGCCGCGTCGCGAGCTTCGGACGCTCGGTGGCAAAGCGCTCGCGCAATTTCGCCGAGGCCTGGGCATAGGCGTTCGGCAGGGCAACCGCCTTGCCCTCGATAAACAGGTCGCGCTGCTCGGGCGTCGCGCATTCATAGCGATCGAGCCAGGCGAGACGCTCGACCTGCCCGCGCTGCCCGATCATCCGCCATGCTTTCAGGATCGTGACAGGCACCACGAAGGGCTGATAGTCCCAGCCGAGCGTTCGCCGCGCCGCGGCCGTCTGCTCCGTGCCGAGCGGCGCGCCATGCGCCTTCTCGGTGCCCTGACGATCCGGCGCGCCGAAGCCGATGATGGTGCGGCAGGCGATCAGCGACGGTCTTGTGCTCTCACGCTCCTCGGCAATCGCCTGCGCAACTGCTTCGGGATCGTGCCCGTCAACACCGCGCACCGACCAGCCGGAGGCAGCGAAGCGCGCGAGCTGGTCATCGGAGGTCGCAAGCGAGGTCGGGCCGTCAATGGATATGCCGTTGTCGTCGAACAGCACGATCAGGCGGCCCAGCCCGAGATGCCCGGCGAGCGAGATCGCTTCCTGGCTGATGCCTTCCATCAGACAGCCGTCGCCGGCGATGACGTACGTGAAATGATCGACGAGGCCGTCGCCATGTTGCGCATTGGCCATGCGCTCGGCGAGTGCCATGCCGACCGCGGTCGCAATCCCCTGCCCCAGCGGACCGGTCGTCGTCTCGACGCCCGGCGTATGGCCATATTCCGGATGGCCCGGCGTCTTCGAGCCCCATTGCCGGAACGCCTTGATGTCATCGAGGCTGACGTCGCCGCCGGTGAGATGGAGCAATGCATAGAGCAGCATCGAGCCATGGCCCGCCGACAGCACGAAGCGATCGCGATCCGGCCAATGGGGGTGAGCCGAGTCGAATTTCAGGAAGCGCGAGAACAGCACGGTGGCGACATCGGCCATGCCCATGGGCAGTCCGGGGTGGCCGGACTGCGAAGTCTCGATGGCGTCGACCGCGAGGAAGCGGACGGCGTTGGCGAGATCGCTATGCGATACCGCCGTGAGGTCAGCGTCGGCGTGGACGGAGATGTTCATCGGATCCTCCCCTCGTTCACTTCAGGTTTCGCTTACGCTCGATCAGCTGCATGATCAGCGGCGTCAGGATCAGCTGCATCGCAAGATCGAGTTTCGCGCCGGGACACACGATCGAATTGGCACGCGACATCCAGCTTTGCGGCAGCATCGAGAGCAGATAGGGGAAGTCGATGCCGCGCGGGTTCTTGAAGCGGATCACGACCATCGACTCGTCCGGCGTCGGGATCCAGCGCGCGATGAACGGATTGGAGGTGTCCACCGTCGGCACACGCTGGAAGTTGATGTCGGTCTCGGAAAATTGCGGGCAGATGTAGTGGATGTAATCGGGCATCCGCCGCAGAACGGTGTCGGTAACGGCCTCGGTCGAATAGCCTCGCGCACTGCGGTCGCGGTGCAGCTTCTGGATCCATTCGAGATTGATAACGGGCACGACGCCGATCTTGAGGTCGGCATAACGCGCGACGTTGACCTTGTCGGTAACGACAGCACCGTGCAGGCCCTCGTAGAACAGAAGGTCGGAGCTCTCCGGCAGCCGTTTCCATTCGGTGAAGGTGCCGGGTGCGGCGCCATGCAGCGCGGATTCCTCGGCGTCGTGGACGTAGTGCCGCGTCGTCGCCGTGCCGGTCTCGCCATAGTCGCGGAACGCCCGCTCCAGCTCCTCGAACAGATTGGTCTCGGGGCTGAAATGGCTGAAATGCCTGTTGCCGCGATCGGCCTCCTTCGCCATCTGCGTGCGCATTTCCGCGCGATCGTAGCGATGGAAGGCGTCGCCTTCGATGTAGGCGGCGTTGACCTTCTCGCGGAAGAAGATCTGCTCAAAGGTCTTCTTGACCGACGTGGTGCCGGCGCCGGAAGAGCCGGTGATGGAGATGATCGGATGCTTCCTGGACATCGGGGCGCCTCGCTCAGAGCCGGAAGAAGCCGCGCCGCGCGAACAGCGGTGCGGAGACGCTGGCGACCAGCAAGGGATCGCAATGCAGTTCCTCGACGCGCTGCACCTCGTTGTTCGAACCCATGATCAGCGGCACGCGTTGATGCAGGCTCTGCGCCGAGAGTTCGAGGATACGCTCGCGCCCGGTCGAAGCCGAGCCGCCGGCCTGCTCGACGATGTAAGCCATCGGGTGCGCCTCGTAGACGAGGCGCAGGCGGCCATCGCCATAGCCGGGCCGTGAATCGGAGGGATAGAGGAACACGCCGCCGCGGGTAAGGATGCGATAGGCCTCGGCCACCAGCGAGCCGACCCAGCGCATGTTGAAATTGTGGTTGGCCTGCCCTTCCACACCGGCGAGGCATTCGTCGACGAAGGCGCGCACCGGCTGTTCCCAATGCCGGCGGTTCGAGGCGTTGATCGCGAACTCCTCGCAGGTCTCGGAGATTTGCACGGCGCTACGCGCGAGACGGAAGCAACCGGACCCGCGGTCAAGCGTGAAGATGTCGACGCCCTCGCCGAGCGTCAGCACCAGCGAGGTCTGCGGGCCGTAGGTGACGAATCCCGCCGCGAGCTGCGCCGAGCCGCGCTGATGGAAGGCGAGCGCGAGATCGTCGGGCGCGGGCAGGATCGAGAAGATCGTGCCCACGGTCATGTTGATGTCGATATTGGAGGAGCCGTCGAGCGGATCGATCGCGACGCAGATCTTCGCCGCGCGGTCACCGATCTGCGGTTCACGCATCTCCTCCGACGCCAGTGCCGCGATCGGCAGCTTGCCGAGACAGCGGCGCAGGATCGCATCCGCCTGCACGTCGAGATCGCGCTGCACGTCACCGTCGCTGTTGCGGCCGGTGGTCAGGCCCGACGCATCCGCAAGGTCTCCCGTGGCGATAAGATCGGCGATCTCGATCGCGGCCGCCGCGATGGCATCGACCGCGGCCGCTACGGCCAGCGCATGCGGCGCCGTCTCGGAATACCGCTGAAGGTGGTCGTCCAGCCTGAGTTGCCCGGTCATCTGCGTCCATCCCTTTGCAGGCGCCGCATCCAGTTCCCTCCTCGCTGGAGGTCGGTGCGGCCAGTGCCAACAACGACGAGATTGACAGGGGCGGCTTAATAAGGAAAATTTCTATTCATAATGAGCGCCAAAGAATTATCTTATAATGTCCATTCGACGGCACAGCTCCGGCATCTCACGATCCGGCAGCTTCGCTCGCTTGCGGCGCTCTCGGCAAAAGGCAGCGTCACGGCAGCCTCGACCCAGCTCGGCCTGACGCAGCCGGCCGTGACCCAGCAATTGCGTCAGCTGCAGGATCTCGCCGGACTGCCGCTGCTTCAGCGGACCGGCGACGGCATGCTGCTGACGGAAGCGGGCAAGGAGGTGCTGGCGCTCGCCGAGCGCGTCGAGGCCGCAATCGCGGACTGCCAGGGTTCGCTCGACCTGCTTGCGGGGCGAACCGGCGGCACGGTGCATCTCGGCGCGGTCTCGACCGCGAAATATTTCGTGCCGCACGCGATCGCGGCATTCTCGAAGCGGTATCCGAAGATCGAGATCAAGCTCACGGTCGGCAATCGCGAGGAGATCCGCGGGGCCATGCACGGCTACGACCTCGACTTCGCGGTGATGGGTCGGCCACCGGCCGATGTCAGCGTCGACGTCCGGCAGCTCGGGCGCAATCCGCACATCATCGTCGCGCGCAAGGGGCACTGGCTGGAGAAGGATTCCGGCCTCAACCTCACCGACCTCGTGCACGAGACCTTCCTCACCCGCGAGCCCGGCTCGGGGACGCGGACACTGATGGAAGGCATGTTCCAGAGGTCGGATCTTGAGCCGATCATCGGCATGGAGATGAGCAGCAACGAGACCATCAAGCAGGCGGTCATCGCCGGGCTCGGCATCGCCTTCATCTCGGCCCACACCGTGGCGCACGAGCTCACCGAGGGCCGGCTGATCGTGCTCGACGTCGCGGGCCTGCCGATCGTGCGGCAATGGTACGTGATCCGCCGCAGCGACAAGGTGCTGTTGCCGCCGGCGCAGGCGATGTTCGATTTCTTGGGATCGGAGGGGTCGAACTATCTTCCCGACGTGCCCGAATTCGGCGCGCGATAGCCCGTCGAAATTCAGCCCATCAGCTTCATCGCGACCGTAGCCGCGAGAATGACGATGATCTGGAGCAGGCGCTCGGTCGTGAAGATGCGGTTGAAGGTGGTCATCGCTTGCCCCGGCCGAATTGGGATGTCTCGGTCGGGACGTTGCTAGCACAGACAGGCGACGAGATAACTCCGTAATCGCCCCGTGTTTTCCGTGCACGACCCGACGACCGGCCCTTCGGCGGGCCTGCGCAAGGCCGCGCCGATGGTTAACGATCAGGCCGCGCGTGTAGGGGCGTAGTCCATCCGCGCGGCGAAATAGGCTTCCAGCTCCAGCAGCGCCCGCGCTTCCCAATCCTTCGCCTGCTCGAGCAGCGACCAGCTCTGGTCCGGGCGGAATGCAGCGGTCTGGCGATAGAGCGATGCGATACCGCGGTAGCGGCGCACGTTCTCCAAGATGGCGTGACCGGTGATTTGGCCGTTCATGTCCGAAAACTCCCTCGTCATTCCCGAGGGAGAAATTGCGGCCAAATCTTTTTCGAAAAGTTAGCGCCGCACAGCAAGCGTGCGAATGGTTTCCGGACTGTTGCCCGCGCGCAACGTGCGCGGCCGCACAAGGCCGACCTATTGCGAATTCGTCGCCGCGCTCTCGCCCCGCGGCTTCAACCCACCGCGGCTGATGATCTCGCGGCAGAGATCGGCAAGGCCGATCACCAGCACGGCGAGCAGGCAGAACAGCTTGATGGCATCGGCATGCGCGCTGGTCAGCGAATTGAACTCGAAGAAGGGCGGCATGAATGCCCACCATACCAGCGGAATGGTGAGTAGTGCGGCGAACGCCGCCGCCGGTGCGCCCGCAATAATGCCGAGCACGAACAGGCTGGGCAGGAACGCCGCGAAATAGAGTTTTGCGCCGAGCGCGACACAGCCGCCCTGGAGCGCAGCCGACATTGCGACAACGATGAATCCAAGCAGAAACGCCTGCCACGACCATGGTCGTACCCGCGGTACGCCAACCAGCCCCGCACGCCTCATCAGCCTCCCCTGCCGCCCGTTAACCAGGCTCGCTTGCGACCAAAGTACTACAGCGGCAGGGAAACTGCGAGGTGGAAATTGCCGACCCGGCGGCCTTGGTAAACGGGCCGGATCGCTAATTGGAGCAACCAGCCCCTACTCGGTGGCCGCATAGACCAGGCCTGCGACGGGCAGCGCGAGCCCAAAGGCCGATGCGAGCGTCCAGCCGCCTTGTGCAAACGCCCACGCGCCGACCGCCGAGCCCGCCGCGCCCGCGGTGAAGAAGGTCGCCATGTAGAGACCGTTCAGGCGGCTGCGGTGCTCATGCCCCAGCGCGAAGATCGCGCGGAAGCCGAGCACGACGTTGCCCTGCACGCCGATGTCGATCGCGATCGCAGCCACGACCAGGCAGGCGAGGTTCAGCACCGATCCGGGCGCGCCGACATGCGTAATCAGGAATCCTACGGCCGCGAGTAGCAGCGCGACCAGCGTGGCCATGCGGCTATGGCCGCGATCGGCAAGCCGTCCCGCGATCGGGGCTGCGAACACGCCGGCGACACCGGCAAGCGCGAACAGCGCGATGCCGCGCTGGGTGAAGCCGAATTCGCTCGCGAGCAGCAGCGGCGTCACGGTCCAGAACAGGCTGAAGGCGCCGAACAGGCTGGCCTGGTACAGCGCGCGGCGGCGCAGCAGCGGCGTGGTCCGCACCAGATGCGGCATCGACAGCAGCAACTCGCCGTAATGCATCCGCGCGACCGGCCTGCGCTTCGGCAGCGTCATCCAGAGTACCGCTGCGAGCACGATCATCAACGCGGCCGAGCAGAAGAACACTGCATGCCACGACAGCATCGCCGTGACGAAACTCGACACCGGCCGCGCCAGCATGATGCCGAGCATCAGGCCGGTCGAGACGTTGCCGACGACGCGGCCGCGAATGGCTGCCGGCGCAAGATGCGCCGCATAGGGAATGATGATCTGCACCGCGACCGAGCCGAGTCCGATGAACAACGCGGCGATCAGGAAGGGCAGCGCGTGGGACGCGAACCCCGCGGCGAGCAGGGCTGCCGCGCCGAGCGTGATGACGGAGCAAATCAGGGTACGGTTCTCGACGAGGTCGCCGAGCGGCACGATGAAGAGAAGCCCCACGCCGTAGCCGATCTGCGTCATGGTGACGATCAGTCCCGCCGCTTCATGCGACAGGCCGAGCGCGGCGCTGATCGGGGCGATCAGCGGCTGGGCGTAATAGATGTTGGCGGCGACCATGCCACAGGCCGCGGCAAGCACGAAGGTCAGTCGCTGCGACACCGCATCCGGATCCGGCGCGGTCTCGATCGTGGCATTCATCGTCATTCACAGGCTCTCCAGATTCGGAAACGGTCGTTTCCTAATATGACAAAAATTCAGGCGAGCAGCTTCATCGCGACGGCGACCAGGCGCTTGCCGTCGAGCGAAAGGCCCGCCTTGCCGACCACGCGCAGGCCCTGCGTGATGCAGATCATCAGGCGCGCGGTGTCGGCGGCGGCGACATGGCGGGGAATCGAGCCGTCGGCCTGCCCCTCGCGAATGAGGCCGGCGATGAAGCCTTCGTTGGTCTCGAGCCGCGCGCTGACGAGGGCGGCGACCACCGGATCGACCGCGGACAATTCGACCGCGCTGCCGACCACGAGGCAGCCGCGCCGCCCCTCGCTGCCCTGGGAATGCTCTACATACGACAGCAGCATGTTGCGCAGCCGCTCGCGGCCATTGGCGCCTTTTGCCGCCGCGCTGCGCGTCTGCTCCTGGCGCAGCGCCGCGTAGCGCTCGAAGGCGGCGAGAAACACCGCATGCTTGTCGCGAAACGCCTTGTAGATGCTGCCGGTCGCCAGCCGCATCGCCGCGGTGAGATCGCCGATCGACGTGGCATGATAACCGCGCTCGGAAAACACGCGGACGGCCCTGTCGAGCGCGGTGTCCATGTCGAACTCCCGCGGGCGGCCGGGCGAACGGGCGACGGAGCTGGATTTGCGGGCCGCTTTTTGCATTGCAGGATAATAGGGAATGTTTGTTTCCAAACAAAGACACTTGGTTGTGATTGGGGCGGTAGGGCCACTAACTCCGGCGTCGCCCCTGGCCAAGGCCAGGACCCATTATCCCAGGGAAGGGGTTGGGCGGACATTCGTTCGGTGGGATTGATACCGCCTTAAATCGATAGACCTCGCGGTATGGGTCCTGGCCTTCGCCACGACGACATTTGAGGTTGTTACGCCTGACTGCCGGGCATCGCCACGGCGCAGGCCACATCGCGGTCCTGCGCACATTACAACTTGCAGACATGCCTTCTCATCCTCGCGGCTGATTCCGCCCGAGCTTTGCTTCGTCGCTTCACCCTCTTGTCCAAGAGGGCGCAGGGAAGGCCGGGTGCCGGCTGGCACCCGCGGTCCGCTGCGCGAAAAGCACACGCAGGAAAACCGCACAGCAGCATACAGGTGTAGCCAATCACTCGGCCTTCCCTGCGCGATG
>NZ_JBIXJX010000026.1:0-93114 GCF_052871955.1 Bradyrhizobium sp. CAR08 | reverse complement strand
GACTGATCCCGAACCGCCGGCACAACTCCCGCCGGTTCGCCCCTTCCTGCAACGCAAGCCGCACAAACTCCCGTCGCTGATCCATCACCGACACCTCGTTCCAGGGCATGGAAGGCCTCCCGAATCGACCATTCCAGCCCAGTTTGAAGTGTCAGCTATGTCTCCGAACACCTGTCAGTGATCTGTCCGGTCTAAACACTTCGCGGGCGATGACACCGAGAATGTAGCGCCAGTCTTCCGCTACTCCGCAGCCGCAGCAAAGCGGCTGTTCTCCAGTTCTGCTTCCAGCCGCGCCTTCTCCGCCGCCGCCAGTTTGATGTTGGCTTCCTTGACATGCCCGAAGCCGCGGATCGTCTCCGGCAGCCGCGCGAGCCTCGTCAGCAGCGGGATCTGCTCCGCTTTCAGCCCGGCGATGCGCTGATCGATCATGTCGAAATAATCCGCGACCAGCTTCCGCTCGGTGCGGCGCTCCTCGGTGCGGCCGAACGGGTCGAACGCGCCGCCACGCAGGAACTTCAGCCCGGCGAGGAGGCGGAAGGCGTGAATCATCCAGCCGCCGAATTCCTTCTTCTGGAGGTGTCCCGTCGTCTTGTCGCGCTGCGCGAAGATCGGCGGGGCCAGATAGAACTTCAGCTTGAAGTCGCCGTCGAATTTCTCCGAGACTTTCTTGGAGAAGCTGCCATCGGTGTAAAGCCGCGCGACTTCGTATTCGTCCTTATAGGACATCAGCTTGAACAGGTTTTTCGCGACAGCCTCGGTCAGCTCCGTGCTAGCAGGCGAGGTTGCTGCTTCCGCCTTGCGCACCTTGGCGACGGCGGCGAGGTAGCGATCGGCGTAGGCCCTGTCCTGATAGCCGGTCAAAAACTCCGCGCGCGTTGCGATGATGTCGTCGAGCGACTTTGTCGGCGCGGAGGTTCGGCTCCTGAATTGCAGCACGCTCCGCACCCGCGACATGTCGTGGGCGGCGAGGCGTCCCCAGGTGAAGGCGAGCTTGTTCATTTCGATCGCGGCGCCGTTGATCTCGATGGCGCGAAGCAGCGCTTCCAGCGACAGCGGGATTGCGCCCTTCTGGAAGGCGAAGCCGAGCATGAAGGGATTTGTCGCGATCGAATCGCCCATCAGTGCCGAGGCAATGCCGGTGGCATCGATGATGTCGAGGTTCTTGTCGCCGACGGCGTCGCGCAGCACGGTCTGCATCGTCCCCATCTCGAAATCGAGGTCGGGGTTTTGCACGAAGCTCGCGGTCGGCTGCAGGTCGGCGTTGATATACGCTTTCGTCGTTCCGCGCTCGGCGCGACTGAGCGCGGAGGGACCGGCCGAGACGATCATGTCGCAGCCGAGGATGACGTCGGCGCCGCCCGTCGTGATCCGGACCGCGGAGATGTCTTCCGGCTTCGCGGCGATGCGCACATGGCTCATCACCGCGCCGTTCTTCTGCGACAGGCCGGTGAAGTCCAGCGCCGAGCAGCCGCGGCCGTCGACATGGGCGGCCATGCCGAGCAGCGCGCCGATGGTGATGACGCCGGTGCCGCCGATGCCGGTGACGAGGATGTTGTAGGATGCGTCCAGCTCACGCGCGGGTGGCAGCGGCAGGTCGGCAAACAACTGGCCTGAATCCACCGCCGAGGTCTTGATCCGCTTGAGCGTGCCGCCGTGCACGGTGACGAAGCTCGGGCAAAAACCCTCGACGCAGGAGAAGTCCTTGTTGCAGTTCGACTGGTCGATCTGGCGCTTGCGGCCGAACTCGGTCTCCAGCGGCTGCACCGAGACGCAGTTCGACGCTTGCGAGCAATCGCCGCAACCTTCGCAGACGAGCTCGTTGATGAAAGCGCGCTTGGCGGGATCCGGATAGAGCCCGCGCTTGCGGCGGCGGCGCTTTTCCGCGGCGCAGGTCTGGTCGTAGATCACGACCGTAAGACCCTTGATGTCGCGCAGCTCGCGCTGCACGGCGTCGAGCTCGCGGCGATGATGGACGGTCGCGCCTTGCGGGAAGTAGTTGGTGTCAGGGTATTTGGTCGGATCGTCCGAGACGATCGCGAGCCGCTTGACGCCCTCGGCCCAGACCTGATGCGCGATCTGGGCGACGTTGAAGCCGCCCTCGGCCGGCTGGCCGCCGGTCATCGCGACGGCGTCGTTGTAGAGGATCTTGTAGGTGATGCTGATGCCGGCGGCCGATGCCGCGCGAAGGGCGAGCAGCCCGGAATGGGTGTAGGTGCCGTCGCCGAGATTCTGGAAAATGTGCTGCTCGGTCGTGAAGGGCGCTTGTCCTATCCAGTTCACGCCCTCGGCGCCCATATGCGAGATCAGATCGGTGCGGCGCGTCGGCATGCTCAGAGCCATGCCGTGGCAACCGATGCCGGCCATGGCTCGGCTTCCCTCGGGCACGCGCGTGGAGGTGTTGTGCGGGCAACCCGAGCAGAAGAACGGCGTGCGCGCGAGCTTGATTTGCCCGGAAGCCGGAACAGGAGTGTCGAAGGCCTCGAGCCGGGCGAGGCGCTGCTCCAGCACTGGGCTGTGGTGGCCGAGCTTGCGCAGCCGCGCCACCAGTGCGGATGCAACGATGGTCGGCGTCAGCTCGCCCTCGCTCGGCAATAGCGGCGCGCCGCGTTCGTCGCGCTTCCCGGTAACGGTTGGGCGCCTGGACGCATCGATATTGTAGAGGATGCGCATCAGCTGGTCTTCGATGAAACCGCGCTTCTCCTCGACCACCAGCACGTCCTGAAGCCCTTCGGCGAAGCGCTTGGCCCCGCTTTCTTCCAGCGGCCAGGTCATCGCGACCTTGTAGATGCGCAGGCCAAGGTCCTCCGCGTCCTTGTCGGAAATGCCCAGATCGGCCAGCGCCTGCCGCAGATCAAGATAAGCCTTACCGGTCGCGACGATGCCGAGCCGTGCCGGCCTGGAGTCGAGCACGATGCGGTCGAGCTGGTTGGCGCGCGCAAAGGCCTGCACCGCCGCCATCTTCGGGCCGAACAGGCGCCTCTCTGCGTCCAGCGGCGGATCGGGCCAGCGGATGTTGAGGCCGCCGGGCGGCATCTCGAAATCGTCGGGGAGCTTAATCTGGATGCGTTCGGGATCACTGTAGATCGAGGCCGAACTCTCCACGGTTTCGCTGATCGCCTTGAAGCCGACCCAGCAGCCGGAGAAGCGCGACAGCGCAAAACCGTAAAGGCCGAGGTCGAGATAATCCTGCAGCGTCGCCGGGTTGATCACGGGGATCAGCGCCGCTGCGAAGACCTGCTCGCTCTGGTGTGCCAGTGTCGAGGATTGGCAGCCATGGTCGTCGCCGGCAAGCGCGAGTACGCCGCCATTCAGCGAGGTGCCGGCGGCATTCGCATGCTTGAGCGCGTCAACCGAGCGATCGACGCCGGGCCCCTTGCCGTACCAGATGCCGAACACGCCATCGACCTTGGCGCCGGGAAACAGGCCGACCTGCTGGCTGCCCCAGACGGCGGTCGCCGCTAGGTCCTCATTAAGGCCGGGGACGAAGGCAATGTCGTGCTGCTGGAGGTATGACTTCGCGCGCCACAGCGCGTGGTCGTACATGCCGAGCGGGGAGCCGCGATAGCCCGAGATGAAGCCGCCGGTGTTGAGGCCCTGAAGTCGATCGCGTTCGCGCTGCAACATGGGCAACCGGACCAGCGCCTGCGTGCCGGACAGGAAGATCCGCTTCGATTCGAGCCGGTATTTGTCGTCCAGCTCGACCTGCATCAGCGTCATTCGGAAGTCCTCGTCTCTTGGTCGGCTCTTATTCGACTTGGGGTTTGCGCTGCGGGAGGGAGGAGCGGCTGCGCGACGCGAATTGTGACAGTCAAGGGCATGCACAGGCGAAGTCAATATCGCTGGCCGCATCCGTGGCGCTCCTGCTAGTCATGGCTTGCTTGCGGAGGACACCATGACGGCACAAGTGTTCGATACCGAGATCACGGAGACCGACGGCGCTCTGATCGGGCCGTGGCGTCAGCCGCGTCAGATGCTGCAATCCCAAACCTACGACGCGCACGCCTCGATCCACGACGACGCCACCGCGCAGAAGCTCGGCTTCAAGGGCGGCACCATCGAGGGCCCGACCCATTTCAGCCAGTTTGCTCCGCTCGGCGCGCGTTTGTGGGGACAGGTCTGGTTCGAGAGCGGATGCCTCTCCGCGCACTACCGCAGCGTCTGTTACGAAGGCGAGGCGGTGCAGGCGATCCTGTCGAAGCCGTTGCCCGGCACCAGCCAGTGCCAGATCCACATGATGAAGCGCGACGGCACGGAGGTGCTGCGCGGCACGGCTTCGGTCGGAGAACCGCAGGCCGCAACCGCGCTGGAGGCGCGCCTTGGCGAACTCAAGCCTCTGACCGATCCCGTGATCCTGCGCGACGTCAAGGTGGCGCAGACGAGCCGGCGGCAGGCGGTGCGGATGGCGTTCGACCAGACCATGGGCGAGCTCTATCCGTTTTCTCTGCGCCAGAAGCTCGCGGTGATCACCGAGACCTCGCCTTACTATTCGAGCGGCGACAATCCGTGGCGCAAGCCCATCATCCCGATGGAGATGCTGAGCGTGCTGTTCCAATACCGCTCCAAGGACGATCCTCTCCCGGCCAAGGGCCCGGCCGTCGGCCTGTTCGCCGACCAGGAGATCAGGCTGGTGAGGGGCCCGCTTTTTGTGGATGAGGAGTACGACGTCGAGCGCGAGGTTGTCGCGCTCTCTGGCAGCCGACGCACCGAGAGCGCCTGGGTGAAGACGCGCGTGTTCGACAAGACGAATTCGGTGGTGGCGACCATGTTGCTGAACATGGCGACGCTGAAGGATTCCTACGCGCCGTATGAGGAGGAGTATCGGCAGTTGTACGGGGCCGGGCGGAATGACGGCGGATAGGGTTGCCGCCGCTCATCCTCTAGGCAATTGCGCGTCGCAAAGCCGTCGCACAGCGAATGAGCAGGCGTCGGTCCATTTCCTAACTTCCTGACACCACAGCAATTTTCTCGGCCGCCCGCGCCCAATCGTCATTGTACACAATGGCATGGCGCTTGCAGAACTCCTGCAGAGGGAGTTCTCGTGGGGGGCCTTGAGTCATGTTGAACTCGACCAAGCCGACACTGGGTGTCATCAGCGCCGAACCGGAGCCGGTCAAGCTCGAGTGGTCGGCCACCGCGCTTCTGATCATCGACATGCAGCGCGATTTCATGGAGCCCGGCGGTTTCGGCGAGACGCTCGGCAACGACGTCAGCCAGCTCGCGCGCGCGGTGAAGCCGATCGGTGCGGTGCTGAAGGCGGCGCGGGATACCGGCATGCTGGTGATCCACACGCGCGAGGGCCATTTGCCCGATCTCTCCGACGCGCCGCCGGCGAAAATCGAGCGCGGCGCGCCATCCTTGCGCATCGGTGACCCCGGTCCGATGGGCCGCATTCTCATTCGCGGCGAGGCCGGCCACGACATCATCCCGGAGCTCTACCCGCTCGACAGCGAGATCGTGATCGACAAGCCCGGCAAGGGCGCGTTCTACGCCACCGAGCTCACCGACGTGCTGGAGAAATACGGCGTCGAGAATCTGCTGGTGTGCGGCGTCACCACCGAGGTGTGCGTCAACACCACCGTGCGCGAGGCCAATGACCGCGGCTATCGCTGCATCGTCATCTCGGACGGCTGCGCATCCTACTTCCCCGAATTTCACGAGATGGGCTTGAAGATGATCAAGGCCCAGGGCGGCATCTTCGGCTGGGTTGCAAGCTCAGCCGCGGTTCTGGAGGCGATGAAGATTTCCACATCAGCGTAGGGGCATCACGATGAGCACAGGCACGACAGGGACGGCCGGCACCTCCGAGTTCAAGCCAGCACTATGGACACCGGGCGACTGGAACGCGTTTTTCGGCTTCGGCACCAACATCCTCGTCAACATGCTGGTGCTCACAGGCCTGTTGCGCTTCGTGTTGAAGATGCCCGACTCACTGGTGTTCGGCCGCATCCTTCCCGCACTCGGGCTGATGATGTGCCTTTCCACCTTCTACTACGCGTTCCTCGCTTATCGTCTGGCACAGACGACCGGCCGCAACGACGTCTGTGCGTTACCGTCAGGCGTCAGCGTACCGCACATGTTCATCGTCACCTTCGTGATCATGCTGCCGATCACGATCAAGACCGGCGATCCGCTCAAGGGCTGGTCGGCGGGCCTGGTCTGGGTGTTCTTCCAGAGCTTCATCCTGATGATCGGCGGCTTCATCGCGCCGTTCATTCGAAAAATCACACCGCGCGCGGCGCTGCTCGGTACGCTCGCCGGCGTATCCGTCACCTTCATCTCGATGCGGCCGGCGCTCGAAATGTACATGACTCCGCAGATTGGCCTGGTCTGCTTCGCCATCATTCTGGTGAGCTGGTTCGGTGGCGTGAAATATTGGCGCGGCATTCCCGCCGGTCTCGTCGCGATCGCGGTGGGCATGGTCATCGCATGGGGTTCGAACCTGTTCGGCCTCGGTCTCGGTGGACTGAGCGTCAAAGGCGTCGGTGATGCCTTTGCCAATTTCGGCTTCTCGGTGCCGATCCCGGCGGTAGGCTACGTTTTCTCCGGTTTCGAATTCCTCGGAATCATTCTGGTTACCGCCATTCCGTTCGGCATCTATGATCTCGTCGAGGCCATGGACAATGTCGAGAGCGCGGAGGCCGCCGGCGACGAATATCCGACCACGCGCGTGCTCACCGCCGACGGAATCGTCAGCCTGATTGGCTGCCTGATGGGCAATCCCTTCATCAACGCCGTCTATATCGGCCATCCCGGCTGGAAGGCGATGGGCGGCCGCATCGGTTACTCGGCTGCGACCGGCATCATGGTGGTGGTGCTGGCCTGGTTCGGCATCATCTCGGTGCTGCTGGCGCTGGTCCCTGTCGTCGCGATCTCGCCAATCTTGCTCTATATCGGCATGCTGATCGGCGCGCAGGCGTTCCAGACCACGCCGGTCAAGCACGCGCCCGCGATCGTGCTGGCGCTGACGCCGCATCTGGCCGCCTGGGCCAAGCTCCAGATCGACACCATGCTGGGCTCGACCATGAACGCGGCTGCGACCGTCGGCGGAATGGCCGCCGACAAGGCCGACGCGGTCAAGGCTGCGGCGATCGCAGCACTGCCTCAGCAGGGCGTGTTCTATCACGGACTCGAAGTGATGGGCGGCGGCTCCATCCTCGGCGGCCTGATCCTGGGTGCGATCGGTGTCTTCATCATCGAGCGCGACTTCGAGAAGGCCTCGGCGTTTGCCCTGGTTGGTGCGGTCCTGACCTACTTCGGCTTCATGCACGGCGAAGCCGTCGGCATCGGCGGCGGCTTTGGCGTCACGCCCGCGGTCGCGTTCGCCTATGCCGTGATGGCCGCCGGTTTGTTCGCGGCCAGCCGGCTCGGCGCGAGCGAGTCCTACATGCCGCACGCGGACATGCACGCGGCACCGGCGGAGTAGCTACCCGCCCTTGACGGCACCCGCGGTGAGCCCGGCGACGATCTGTCGCTGGGCGAACACCGTGAGCAGCAGCACCGGAAGGGTGACGATCAGCGCGGCGGCCGCGAGCGGCCCCCAGCTCAATTGGTCGAACGAGATCATGTTGTAGACCGCGACTGGCAAGGTGCGTGTCTCGCGTCCGGCCAGCACGATGCCAAAGACAAAGTTGTTCCAGGAGAAGATCACGGCGAGAATGAAAGCGACCGCGATGCCAGGCTTGGCGATCGGCAGCGCGACATGGCGGAAGACCTGCCAGCGCGTGGCGCCGTCGATGAGGGCTGCTTCTTCCAGCTCCATTGGCGTCGTCTCGAAATAGCCGATCATAATCCAGATCACGATCGGCACCGTGACCACGAGGTGGATGATGATCTGCGGCACCAGCGTGCCGAGCAGTCCCAGCCACTGGAACATGAGAAACAGCGGGATCAGATAGGACAGGCCCGGCGTGATGCGGGCGATCAGGATCACGATCGCGGATTTATGCGCGGCCATGCGTGCGATGCCGTAGCCGGCGGGAACGCCGACGAGCAGGGCAAGCAGCGTCGCACTGCCGGTGACGATCAGGCTGTTGATGAAATAGGTCAGAAAGCGGTTGGAGGCGAGCACGTCGGCATAGTTTTTCCAGGCGACATGCTCGGGAAAGAACACCGGTGGGTAGGCGGCGTTGTCGATCTCGAATTTGAGCGACAGCGACAGCATCCAGAGAAAGAACAGGATCGCCGGCGACACGATGAGGAACACCGAGAACCACAGGCCGATCTTGCCGATGATTTGCCTTGGACTCATGTGCCGCTCGCGATCTCGGTCCACAGCATGCGTTGGCGTGCATAAAGCATCACCGCCGCGAGCAGAACGATCAGCAGGAAGAACACGACCGCGATCGCCGAGCCGTAGCCGAGGTCGTAATAGGAGAAGGCGACGCTGTAGAGATAGATGTTGATCGTCTCCGACGCCGATCCCGGACCGCCCTGCGTGATCGCGAAAATGATGTCGAAGCTCTTCACGGCATCGATCATGCGGATCATGCCGGCGATGAACAGGAACGGCATGATCAGCGGCAGGGTGATGAAGCGGAACACCTGCCAGATGCTGGCGCCGTCGATCTGTGCACTTTCGTAAGGCTCGGTCGGGATCGCTGCCAGGCCGCCGAGCACGATCAGCATGACCAGCGGCGTCCATTGCCAGGTCTCGACCAGCACCAGCGAGGGAATGACGGTCGCGGGATGGAATACCCAGAGCTGCGCGGGGATTCCGACCAGTGACAGCAGATAGTTCAGTACGCCGAGCTGCGGGTGGAACATCATGGTCCAGACCAGCGCGATCGCCACCGGCGTCGCCATCATCGGCATGATGAAGACGCCGCGCAGAAAGCCGCGGCCAGGGAATTTCTGGTGAAACACTACGGCCGCAAACGTGCCGAGCACGAGCGGCAGCAGCACGGAGAGTGCGGTGTAGACCAGTGTATGTCCGATGGCCTCAATGAAGCGGGGATCGCTCGTCAACCGCAGATAATTGGACAAGCCAACGAAGGTGGTCGACGAGCCGACCTTCCATTCGTTCAGGCTCATCCAGATCGTGAAGACCCACGGAAAGATGATGATCGCGATCACGACGACCAGCGCCGGGACCACGAACGGCCAGTAGGACGGCGGCCGCAACTCCTTCTCCGGCGCGGCATCAGACTGTGCCGCGCCCGGAGTCGATTGTGTCAACGCACTCACGCCTTCTCGCTACGCTCCAGGATCGGCCGGTACTGATCGTTGGCCTTCTTCAGCTCGGCGGCAGGATCGGCGCCGGACAAGGTCGCAGTGACCGCGGCGCCGACGATGTCGCGGAATTCGGCGACCGGAATCACGACGGGCAGGCCCAGCTTGCTGATCTTGCCGGAATCGATCACCGATTGCAGCCATTCCTTGGTCTTGACGCCCTTCTGGACCTCGGGATCGCCGAGGATCGAATTGCGGAACGGTACGCCGCCGCCGGCCTGCAGCAGCCGCGCGCCCTGGGTTTTCGAGACCACCCATTGGCAGAGCAGATAGGCGGCTTCCTTGTTCTTGCTCGCAGCGGCAACGCCGATGCCGTCGCCATAGGTCGAGGAATATTGGCCCTTGGGGCCAGCGGGCACGACGGTGTAGCCGACCTTGCCGACAACGCGCGAGGCGGCCGGATCCTCCAGCGGTGGCGCCCAGCCGACGCCGTCGATCCACATCGCGGATCGGCCTTGCGTGAACGAGGCCATCGACTCCATCCAGTTGAAGCCGGCGACGCCGGGCGGTGCCGATTTCGTCAGGAGCGTCTGATACAGCTTGGTCGCGGCAATCGCTTCCGGACCATCGGTCAGGATGTTGCCCTTGGCGTCGAGGAATTCCCCGCCATAATTGAGGAAGAAGTTGCTCCACATCGCCATGTTGGCATTGCGCAAGCCGCGCCCGACAAAGCCGTAAATCCCTTCCTTGGTATCGGTGAGCTTCTCGGCGGCCGCAGCCATCTCGTCGAGGGTTTTGGGAACGGCGACGCCCTTCTTCTCGAACAGCTCCTTGTTGTAATAGAGGATGAAATAATCGACCGACCAGGGCAGCGACAGCATCTGGCCCTTGTCGTTCCTGGCATATTGCAGGCCCGCGGCCGAGAAGTCGCTCTCGACGAGATCGGGCGCGGTCAGCGCCGGGTCCTTCATGAAGGGCGTCAAGTCGGCGAGCCAGCCGGCCTTCTCGAACTGCCGCTTCTGCACGTGGTAGCTGAGATGGACGACGTCGAAGCTCGGACGGCCCGAGGTGAACTCGATCACCACCTTCTGGCGCTGCTGCTGCTCGGGAATCTGCTCCGCTTCGACCTGTATGCCGGTGAGTTCGGTGAACTCCTTGACGTATTTTTGCAGGTTGTCGCCGCGGGGGCCCTTGGCAAGGATCACCTCGAGCTTGGTCCCTGCGTATTTCTTCCAGTTCACCTCGGCGCGCGCCGGCAATCCCGTCAGGCTGAGCGCGCCAGCTGCGGCAGTGCCGGTCAATAGCGTACGACGCGAGATTTTGTGGTTGACCACTTGAGGTCCCTCCCTGTGACTCAATTTGGGCGGATACTAGCGGCCGTTGCGCATCTGCCTAGTCCTAATCTGTGGAATTCAGGGCCGCACGGCCGGCGTTTCCATCGGCAAGCCATGCGCTCGCGACATCAGATAGAGTTCGAGCGCGACCAGCTCGGGCGCGCCGAAATCATAGGCCTGGGCGCGGACACCCGTCATGCAACTGCGTAGCCGGCGCTCCAGCGATCCCAGCGTCTGCCATTCCAGCCGATAAAGCGGATAGCCGGTCGGCTGTCCCTGCGTGATCGGCGCGCCGGCAAGCCGGTTGTTGAAATTGTCGTCGTGGCAATTGGTGCAGGCAAGGTTGAGCTGCCCTTCGCGCTGCATGAAGAGGTCGCGGCCCTGCTCGACGAATGGCTTCAATTGCGGATCGTCGCCGGCCGTGATCGTGATGCCGCGCGATTGATGCGCGACGAAGGCGGACAGGGCCAGCAGGTCGCGGCTTTCGTAGGGGAGCGCCGGTGCTTGTTGATGATTGCTGCGGCACAGATTGATGCGCTGGTCGAGCGTGACGGGCCGCGCCAGCGCCTTGTCGAAGGCCGGATAGCGCGCCGCGACGCCTTTCATGCTGCCGCGTGCATCGCCATGGCAATCCGCACAGGCCTTGTCGGCGCTGCCGGTCTTCTTCGTCCACAACGCCTCGCCGTCGAGCACGAACAGCATGCCGGGATTTGAGGTGTCGTCATCCTGCATCGCGCGGGTGTCGGGCCCCATGAACGAATAGCCGGAGCGGCGCGAGTCCGGCGGAATCTCGCCGGCGAGCAGGGCAGGGGCCGTGGCGAGGAACGCCGCGGCCGATATCGCGCGCCAAAAACTCATTCGACCGTGATCGACGCCGATGCGCTGGACAAATAGCCGTTGTCGCCGATCCATTCGAACTCGAACTTGCCGCTCTCCTTCGCGACCGTGAAGAACGACAGATAGGGATTGGCCGCGATCGCGGGGAAGAGATCGGCGCGAAAAATCTCGGTACCGTTGTAGCGGCACGTGAAGCTCGTGATGATGTCGCGCGGCACCAGCGCGCCGTCCGCCGTATGGCGGAAGCCGGTTTCCATGATGTGCGAGGTCAACGTGCGGATCTCGACGATTTCGCCGCGTCTGGCTTTCGCGGGAACGTTGATGAGCGCGGCCATCAGTTCATCTCCTCGGTGCAGGCGGCCAGCGTCACGACGATTTCCGTCGTGACCTGCCAGAACGTGTCGTCGGAAAGACGCGCGATCGCCACCACCTTCTGGGTATCCGCGAGCCGAATCCGGGTCGAGATCTGGGCGCGGCCGGAGGAGGGGCCGAGATGGAAGTTGCCGATGTTCGGCTGCGGGTTCTTCTCGTTGAAGACGTGGATGCTCTTGACGTAGTCGTCCGCCGTCATCGGGCTCGCGACGCTCACGGTCAGCGGCACCGTGTTGCCGTTCTCGACCAGCGGCGGAATGTCGAGCTTCACCTTGCCGGAGCGTACAGGTGCTTCGCCGACGACGTTGCGGATCGCGGCGGTGAGCATCGCCGGTGTCGCCTCGAGCGGCCGCAGCGTGACGATCGGGAGCGTCCCGGCGACCGTCACGCTTCCAGCAAGGTTCAGGAATTGTCGTCGCGTGGTCGGCATGAACAGTCCTAGTCCCGAAGCGTTGCAAGGAAAGCCACGATGTCCTCGATCTCGGCGGCGGACAAGATCGGTTTGCCGACGAAGTTTCGCCCGACCCGCACGAGGTGATCGGTGCGATAATAGGACGGCATGATGGTCTTCGGGTTGAAGCGCGCCGCATCGACCAGTCGAAGCCGCAACTGGCTCACCGTCCAGCGGTTCCCCGCACCCGAGAGGTCAGGCGCGAGGTCGCCCTGGAACCGGGTCTCCGGGAAGGGGCCGGAATGGCACAGGATGCAGGTCGTCGTGCGCGCGAGCACCAGCGCGCGCCCGCGCGCGGCATCGCCGGGCGCGCCGGTGAGCGATTCCGCGATGCCGTCGCCGGCGACGTTGTAGGGCAGGAGCTCCTCGGCTCCCGCATGGCAGGCGAAGGCGACACTGGCGGCGATCAGCGCTGCGATATGGACCAATGCTCTAGCCAAAGGTATCTGCCGTGATGGTTTGAAACCAGTGCTCGGCTTCGGTCGCCTCGCGGGCGCGCAATTCGCGCGGCGCATCGACCGGGCTGGACGTGCCGCCCTCGACCTCGGCGAAGATGTCGCCCCTGGGCTGGTAATTGCCGGCGAGTGAAAAGCCGTAGCCGGGTGCGACAATGTTGTAGCAGACGCCTGTTAATCGCGGCGTTTCTGGTGCGCGGCCGGCAAGGAGGTTCACGATTACGGAAGCGCAGGCCTTGCCCTGTGCGCTTGCCGCGGATGCCGATTTGGGAATGCCCCCGCCCAGGCAGGCATCGCCGATGACGTGGATGTTCTGGACGAGTTTCGATTCGAAGGTGACGGGATCGATCGGGCACCAGCCGGTGGCATCCGCAGCGCCCGCGACCTCGGCGATGCGTCCCGCTCGCTGCGGCGGGATGACGTTGGCGACGTCAGGGGTGTAATTGCCGAACTCGGTGACGATGGTCCTGGTCGCGGGGTCGACCGAGGTCACGCGGCCGCCTTGCGACAGCCCGATGCGTTCGATCATATCGCCGTAAAGCTCCTTCCACGCCTTCTCGAACAGTCGCTGCTGGGAGAAATTGTCCTTGGCATCGAGGATCAAGACCTTTGAGCGCGGCTTCTTCGTTTTCAGGTAATGCGCGATCAGGCTGGCGCGCTCGTAAGGCGCCGGCGGACAGCGCGAGGGATTGGCGGGGATCGTAATGGCGACGGTGCCGCCGTCCGGCATGGCCTCCAGCTGCCGACGCAGCAACAGCGTCTGCGCGCCGGCCTTCCAGGCGTGCGGCATCTTTTCGGATGTGGCGTCGTCGTAGCCGGGCAGAGCTTCGAAATGGAAGTCGATGCCGGGAGAGAGGACGAGACGATCATAGGGCAGCGCAACGCCATCGGCCGTCACGACGCTGCGTAGTTGCGGCTCGATTGTGGTCACGGCCTGGCTGATCACGGTGACACCCTCGGCGGCGATCTTGTCATAGCCAAACTGCTGCGTGTCGATCTCGCGCAGACCGGCGATCACCTCGTTGCTGAACGGACAGGAGGTGAAGACGGTACTGGGTTCGATCAGGATGACTTGCAAGTTTGCCTCCGCGCGCTTCAGCGCGCGCGCGCACGCCGCACCACCGAAGCCGCCGCCGACCACGACGACGCGGCCCGCCGATTGCGCGCGCAGGATCGTAGGGGCGGCGAATGATGTGGCCGCAGCGGCGATGCCGAGGACGGCATCCCGCCGTGTCACCGGCGCATTCATGAGTCTTGTCCGGAAAGTGTGCCGCGGCGGCGATTGCGGCCGCCGCGGCGTTTCTCAGGCGAAGGTGATGTTCTGGTCGCGCAGCGGCACCGAACGGATGCGTTTGCCCGTCGCCGCGAAGTACGCATTGAGCACCGCCGGCGCCGCGACGCCGATGGTCGGCTCGCCGACACCGCCCCAGAACCCGCCGCTCGGCACCATCACCGACTCCACCTTCGGCATCTCGTTGATGCGCATCGAATTGTAGGTGTCGAAGTTGGTCTGCTCGATCTTGCCGTCCTTGACGGTGCAGCCGCCGTAGAACAGCGCGGAGAGGCCATAGACGAAGGACCCCGCGATCTGCCGCTCCACCTGGGCCGGATTGACGACGTAGCCGGGATCGGTGGAGGCGACGATGCGATGCACCTTGATCTTGTTGCCGTCGGTCACCGAAATTTCGGCAGCGCCGGCGACATAGCTGCCATAGCCCATCACCTGCGCGATGCCGCGATAGATGCCCTGTGGCGCCGGAGTGCTCCAGCCGATCTTCTCGGCCACGGCATTGAGCACCGCCAGATGCTTGGGGTGATTGCCCATCAGCTTGCGGCGGAATTCGAGCGGGTCCTGGCCTGCGGCCTGGGCCAGCTCGTCCATGAAGCATTCCATGTAGATCGCGTTGTGATTGACGTTGACGCCGCGCCAGAAGCCCGGCGGAACGTGCGGGTTGCGCATCGCATGCTCGACCAGGAGGTTCGGCACGGAGTAACCGAACGCGGCTTCGCCGGACTGGGCGACGCCCTGGAATGCGGCCGGATCCATGCCGTTCTGCAGCGCTTCGGGGCGGAGCGAGAACAGGATCGATTGCCCGGACAGGCGGTAGTGCAGCGCGACCAGATTGTTGTCGGCATCGAACGCGCCGGTCATCTTGCACTGGGTGATCGGGTGATATCTGCCGTGCGCCATGTCCTCTTCGCGCGACCACAACAGCTTGATCGGCGTGCCCGGCATCTCCTTGGCGATCAAGACGGCCTGGCGGACATAGTCGGTCTGGCCGCGCCGGCCGAAGCCGCCGCCCGGCATCACCTTGTGCACGTCGCACTTCTCCGCCGGCAGGCCCGACGCTTCCAACGTGGCCGCGAAGGCTGCCTCGCCATTCTGCGTGCCGCACCAGACCTCGCATTTGTCCGCCGTGTAGAGCGCCGTGGCGTTCATTGGCTCCATGGTGGCGTGGTTCTGGTAGGGATAGCTGTAGACGGCCTCGATTTTTTTGGCGGCACCGGCAATCGCCGCCTTCGCGTCGCCGTTCTTGTTGCCGACATAGGCCGGCTGCCCGTTATCGAGGCCCTCGGTCAGCCATTTCGCGATCGACTCGCTCGAGACCTTGGCGTTGTCGCCCTCGTCCCAGACGATCGGCAGCGCCTCCAGTGCGGTCTTGGCGTGCCACCAGGTGTCGGCAACGACGGCGACCGCGGTGTCGCCGACCTTGACGACCTTCTTGACGCCTTTCATGCCGGTGATCTTGGCTTCGTCATAGCTTTTCAGCTTGCCGCCGAACACCGGGCAATCCTTGATCGCGGCGTTCAGCATGCCCGGCAGCTTGACATCGATGCCGTAGACCATGGTGCCGGTGGTCTTCTCGGCGGTGTCCAGCCGCTTCACGCCCTTGCCGATCAGCTTCCAGTCCTTGGGGTCCTTCAGCTTGACCTCGGCCGGCGGCGTCAGCTTGGCCGCGGCCTCGGCGACCTTGCCGTAGGTCGTGGTCTTGCCGGACGGCGTGTGGGTAATGACGCTGTTGGCGGCCGTGCATTCGGACGCCGGCACTTTCCACGCCTCGGCGGCGGCCTGGATCAGCATCACGCGTGCAGTGGCACCGCCCTTGCGGACGTAGTCTTGCGAAGAGCGGATGCCGCGGCTGCCGCCGGTCGAGAAATCGCCCCAGACGCGCTTGCGGGCGACGCTCTGGCCCGGTGTCGGATATTCGGTCGAGACCTTCGACCAGTCGCATTCGAGTTCCTCGGCGACGAGCTGGGCAAGGCCGGTGAGGGAGCCCTGGCCCATTTCGGAGCGGGCGATGCGGATGACGACGGTGTCGTCGGGCCTGACCACGACCCAGGCGCCGATCTCCGGGGAGCCGTCGGCCGCGCGGACCACGGCGGGACCGCCGAAGGGGATATCGAGGCCGATTGCGAGACCTGCGCCGACCGCGGCGGTGCCGATGACGAAGGCACGGCGGTTCATCCTGGGAGAGACATGCTTGTTCATGTGGCGGCTCCTTACGCGCTTGCGATCGTGTGGATCGCTTCGCGCACCTGCTGGAAGGTGCCGCAGCGGCAGATATTGGTGATGGCCTCGTCGATGTCGGCGTCGGTCGGCTTCGGCTTCTCGCTCAGCAGCGCCGCCACCGCCATGATCATGCCGCTCTGGCAATAGCCGCATTGCGGAACGTCCTGGGCAATCCAGGCTTCCTGCACCTTGTGCAGCGCGTTGCCGGAGGCGAGCCCTTCGATGGTCGTGATCTTCTTGCCTGCGGCTTCGCCGACCGAAACCCCGCAGGAGCGGGTGGCGACGCCGTCGATGTGAACGGTGCAGGCGCCGCATTGTGCAATGCCGCAGCCATATTTGGTGCCGGTGAGGCCGGCATTCTCGCGGATCGCCCAGAGCAGGGGCGTATCCGGCTCGACGTCGAGCGTGAAGGTTTTTCCGTTGATTGTTAGGTTTGCCATCGCAGTCCCCTGATTGGCCCAATCCACCGACTGGACTCAGCGGCGCAATGTGTCCGGCAAATTGGAAACGTTCAAATCAATAGTCCGAGGGGTAACCGGCGGGGATTCCTTCCCCGGGCGCCCGCGGCATGGCTTGGAGCGACGTCTACTGGCTTCCGCGCCGACGCCCCCGGAACCGAGAGCGACAGTTTGTCCCTTTTGGCAGGGTGCAAGTCGAGAATGCTCTGCTACAGTGGAATCAGCCAAAAAGGGGTTCCATGAACGTACCGCAGCCTTGCAAAGTCCTGATGCTCTATCCGCTGTTCTCGGCAGAGTCCTTCTGGAGCTTTGGCGAATCCTGCAAAGTGTTGGGTGTGAAGCGGCCCGCGGCCCCTTTGGGGCTGATCACCGTTGCCGCGATGCTGCCCGAGAGCTGGACGGTCCGGCTGATCGATTGCAACACGGAATCCTTCAGCGACGAGGATCTTTCCTGGGCCGACGTCGTCTTCACCGGCGGAATGATGCCGCAGCAGGCCGACACGCTGCGCCTGATCGAAATTTGCCGTGCCGCGGGCAAGCCGGTGGTCGTGGGCGGTCCCGATCCCACCTCGAGCCCCCATATCTATGAGAGGGCCGACTTCCAGGTGCTCGGAGAGGCCGAAAGCGTTCTCCACGAATTCGTCGCGGCCTGGGACAGTGGCGCACGCTCCGGCGTCTTCATTGCGCCGAAATTCCAGGCCGACGTCACCAAGACGCCGGTGCCGCGCTTCGATCTGCTGAAGTTCGAGGACTACCTTTATCTCGGTGTGCAGTATTCCCGCGGCTGCCCGTTCACCTGCGAGTTCTGCGATATCATCGAGCTCTATGGCCGGGTGCCGCGAACCAAGACGAACGAGCAAATGCTGGTCGAGCTCGACAGGCTCTATGCCATGGGCTACCGCGGCCATCTCGACTTTGTCGACGACAATTTCATCGGCAACAAGAAGTCGTTGCGGCTGTTCCTGCCCCAGCTGGCCGAATGGCAACGTGCTCACGGCTATCCCTTTGAATTGTCAACTGAGGCCTCGGTCAATCTGGCCGACGATCCCGAGCTCCTGAACCTGATGGGCCAGGCGAACTTCTTCGCCATCTTCGTCGGTATCGAAAGTCCGGATCCGGCGACGCTGGTCGCCATGCGGAAGAAGCAGAACACGCGGCGCAACATCGCCGAGAGCATCCACAAGATCTACGCCGCGGGCATGCTCGTCACCGCGGGTTTCATCGTCGGCTTCGACAATGAGAAGCTCTCGATGGCGGATGCCATGATCGACTTCATCGAAGAGGCAGCGATCCCGGTCAGCATGGTCGGCCTGCTCTATGCCTTGCCGAACACGCAGCTGACGCGCCGCCTCGAGCGCGAGGGCCGGTTGCATCCGGGCCACGACCTGGCGCCGACCATCGGCGCGGATCAGTGCACCGCCGGGATCAACTTCGATCCGGTGCGTCCATTGCGCGACATTCTGACGGACTACAAGCGCGTGCTGGAGCACATCTACAGCCCGGCCGCCTATGCAAGGCGTATCGACCGACTGATGACGCTGCTCGACCGCTCTCGCCAGCGCCAGGAGCTCGCGGAAGGCGATATCCGTGCCCGGATCGGCGCGATGGAAACGGTGCACAAGGTGGTCACAGCCCTTCCCGAGGCGCGCGGGCCGCTGTGGCAGACCTTCATGAACTGCGCCAAGCGCGACACAACATCGGCGCGGATCGCCGTGCAGATGATCGCTGCCTATGCGCATCTCGGGCCGTTCTCGCGCAAGGTCATCGCTGCCATCGATGAGCGCCTCGCTGCGCTCGACGAGGAGACTGTCATTCCGGCCGCGACAGTCGAGGTGACGGCGGCCCGACATCTGGCTTGACCGTCTACTCCACCGCCAGCCGCAAAAAGCTCATCACGCTGCCGAGTACGGCGAAGCCGGCGCCGAGTGCCAATGCCACGACTGCGCCGTCGTGACCGGCCAGCGAGAAGCAGAGCGCGGCCAGCGCCGCCCCTGTCGTCTGCCCCGTCAGGCGCGCGGTGGCGACGATGCCGGAGGCGCTGCCGCTGCGATGTGGCGGCGCGCTCGACATCACCGCTTTCATGTTCGGCGCCTGGAAGAAGCCGAATCCCATGCCACAGATCACCATCCGCCAGATGATGTCGGGAATCGCAGGATTGGCAGGCAGCATCGCCAGCAGCGCCGTGCCGAGGCCGAGCAGCACGAGCCCGATGCCGCCGAGCAGTCCGACCGCGTGCCGGTCGGAGAGGCGCCCGGCGATCGGCGCCATGATGCCGACCACCAGCGGCCATGGGGTCATGAAGAAGCCGGTCTCGACCTGCGAACGCCCCAGCACGTCCTCGAAATAGAACGGCAGCGAGACGAAGGCGAGGCCCTGCACTGCGAACGAGCACACCGCGGTCGCCGCCGACAGCGCGAACATCGGCCGGCTGAACAGGTCGATCGGCAGCATCGGCGCCGGATGGTCGGCGTGGCGGCGCGTCAGGATGAAGCCGAGCGCGAGGGCAGTGACCAGCTCGATGCCCACGACCATCGGTGAGAGATTGTGCGCGGCACTGCCGATGCCCGTGATGAACAGCCCGAGACAGGCCGACGCCAGGGCCGCGCCGAGAAAATCGAAGCCGTGATCGGCGCGCGGCGTCTTCGGCAGCATCGCAAAGCCGATGCCGATCGCGACCAGGCCGAACGGGATGTTGACGGCGAACAGCCATGGCCACGGGCCGAGCGCGAGGATAGCGGAAGCGATCGAGGGACCAAAGGTGAAGGCGGTCGCGACCACCAGCGCGTTGTGGCCGAAGCCGCGGCCGAGCATCCGGCCGGGATAGACGAAGCGCACCAGCGCCGTGTTGACGCTCATGATGCCGCTCGCACCTAACCCTTGCAGCGTGCGCGCAACCAGCAGGCTCTCCAGCGACCAGGCCACCGCGCAGAACAGCGAGGCGATGGTGAACAGGATCAGGCCGCCGAGATAGATGCGCTGGTGCCCGACGATCTCGCCGAGTGCTCCCAACGGCAGCAACGTCGCCACCAGCGCGATCTGGTAGACGTTGACCACCCAGACCGATTGCTCCGGGCTCACATGCAGGTCGCCGGCAATGGCGGGCAGCGCGATGTTGGCGATCGCGGTGTCGAGCGACGCCATCGCCAGCGCGGTGAAGATCGCGGCAATGGCCCAGCGCCGCTGTGCGGCTGGAAGGCCGTCGGAAATGGTGTGGTCGGGCTCGCGCGCGCCGGCGGGTAACGTGATTGTCATTGCGTTAGCGCGTTGCTCCGGCGGCCGGCTCCAGGGGACTCGGCATGTACTACGGCGCGGCCGCCTTCCACAGGCATATGCTTGCATGCTGTGTATGCGCGAAGGCTGGGCGATGAACCTGCGCGCCGGCGTATGATCGCGCGAACTGCTGCAATGTCAGGGGACCGCCATGCACATCGTCGTTTTGCCCGGTGACGGCATCGGGCCCGAGATCACGGCCGCGACATCAGGCGTGTTGCGCGCGGCCTCCGAACGCTTCCAGCTCAATCTGCAGCTGGAGGAGCACGCGGTCGGGCATGCGAGCCTCAAACAATTTGGCACGACGGTGCGCCCCGAGCTGCTCGACATCGTCCGCGCCGCCGACGGCCTGATCCTCGGGCCGACCGCGACCTTCGACTTCAAGGACGAGGCCCATGGCGAGATCAACCCGTCGCGATATTTTCGCAAGAACCTCGACCTCTACGCCAATGTCAGGCCCGCACGCACCTATGCGGGGCGGTCCGGCCGGGTGGGCGATTTCGACCTCGTCGTGGTGCGCGAGAACACAGAAGGGTTTTACGCCGACCGCAACATGGAGCAGGGCAATGGCGAGATGCTGGTCACGCCTGACGTCGTGATCTCGCTGCGCCGGATCACGCGCCTGTGCTGCGAGCGCATCGCGCACGCGGCGTGCCGGCTGGCGATGAAGCGGCGCAAGCATCTCACCATCGTGCACAAGGCCAATGTGCTCAAGCTCGGTGACGGCATGTTCCTCGAGATCTGCCGCGAGACGGCGAAGGCCTATCCCGGCCTTGGGATCGACGACATCCTCATCGACGCCATGATGGCGCATGTGGTGCGCAACCCCGACCGCTTCGACGTCATCGTCGCCACCAACATGTTTGGCGACATCCTGTCCGATCTCACCGCCGAACTCTCCGGCAGCCTCGGTCTCGGCGGCTCGCTCAATGTCGGCGACAGCTTCGCCATGGCGCAGGCCGCGCATGGCTCGGCGCCTGACATAGCCGGACAGGATGTTGCCAATCCAGTCTCGCTGATCCTGTCCACGGCCCTGCTGCTCGGATGGCACGGCGAGAATAGCGGCGCGGTGCGCTACGAGGAAGCCGCACGTGCGATCGAGGCGGCGGTGGCAAAAGCGATCGGCGAGGGCAGGGCAACGCGCGATGTCGGCGGAAAGCTCGGCACGATCGCCGCGGGGGCGGCGATTGCGGAAATCCTGCAGGCCGGGTGAGTGGTTATGCGGGGCCTTGTTTTTTTTAAGGGCTCAAAACAAAAAAGCGCGAAAACAACCCCATGCACAGTAGAAGGCCCCTTGATTAATAAGGGATTTCCGAACCGCGCAGCGGCGGCATTCGCCGCTGCCATGACGTTGACCCGTCGGGCAAAACACTGGCAAAATGCGATCGTGGCGGAGATCGCGGCGTGAATGCATCGGTGGTGGCTGCGGGCAATTTCAGTGAGCTGACCTATGAAGTCTGAGAGGGGTGGCATCAATCTCGCGGCCAAACCAAGCGGAACGGGGTGCGTGGAATGCTCGGCTGCGGGCGGGTGGTGGTTTCACCTTCGCAGATGTGTCGAATGCGGTCACATCGGCTGCTGTGATGCGTCACCAAATCAGCACGCAACGAAACACAGCGCGGCGACAGGTCATCCGATCATCACGAGCTTCGAGCCGGGCGAACGATGGTTTTACGACTATCGCACGGGAGAGGCTTTCGCCGGCCCGAAGCTTCAAGGTCCTCACGCGCATCCGTTGGATCAGCCGGTGCCCGGACCGGACGGCGCGGTGCCTCCGGACTGGCAAACGCTGCTGCATGAGTAAGGCGGTAGGCCGTAGGATGGGTAGAGCACTTGCGAAACCCATCAGGTTCACGTCGTATGCTGTCGATGGGTTTCGCTGCGCTCTACCCATCCTACGAAGTCCAATCGGTTCTAGAACTGATACCTCCGCAACCCCCCATCCACCGGGATCACCGTGCCCGTGATGTAGCGCGCCACGGGTGATGCCAGGAACACCGCGAGCGCGGCGAGGTCTTCCGGCTCGCCCCAATAGCCGACCGGGATCTCTTCTTCCGCGAAGCGCTCGCGATAATCAGGCGCGTAGTTGCGGCGGATCTGTTCGCTCATGATGCGGCCGGGCGGGATGCAGTTGATGGTGATGCCGTGCTCGCCGATCTCGCGCGACAGGCCTTTGGCCCAGGCGTGCACGGCGGCTTTGGCGGCAAACGCGGCGTTGAGGCCTTCCGGCTCGGACTTGCCGGTGATGTTGACGATGCGGCCCCATTTGCGCTCGATCATCTGCGGCAGCAGCGCATGCGCGATGCGGCGGTAGCTGGTGAAATTCAGCGCGATCGCCTCGTCCCATTGGCTGTCAGGCGCATCGACGGGGAGGGGGCGGCTTCCGCCGGCATTGTTGATCAGGATGTCGACATGGCCGAGCTCTTTGAGCGCGAACGCCGAAATCTTCTCGGCCGCGTCCTTGGCCATCACGTCCTGCTCGAATGGCGTGATCAGACCGGAGCCGACTTCCGTTACCAGCTCGGCGAGCAGGTCGGTGCGCCGTGCCACGCCGACGACGCGCACGCCTTCGGCAGCCAAGCCCTTGGCGATGGCACGGCCGATGCCGACGCTCGCTCCGGTGACGACGGCGGTTTTCGATTTGAGCCCGAGATCCATGGTGACACGCCCTCTTGTTCGCTTTTCTGCTTGTCGCTGGGCTGTTCGTTCTTCTGTTCGTTTTCCTGCCCTGTCCCCGTCAGCCTGATTTGCCCGACCGGGAGGAGCAGTGGTAACCAAGAGCCGCGTTGAAGGGAACACGAAAAAGAAAAGGCGCCGAGCGATGGTCTGGGATCCGCAGCAATATCTGAAATTCTCCGGCCACCGGCTCCGGCCCGCCGTCGACCTCTTGATGCGGATCCCGGATTCTGGTCCGCGTGCGATTGCCGATCTCGGCGCCGGCGCCGGCAACGTCACCAAGCTGATCAAGGAGCGTTGGCCGGACGCGACGGTGACCGGTGTCGAGGGTTCGGCCGAGATGGTCGCCGCCGGCCGCAAGGCGGCGCCGGACGTGGAATGGTCACACGAGGATCTCGGCCACTGGCGTCCGACGAAGCAATATGACGTCGTCTACTCCAATGCCGCGCTGCACTGGCTGCCAAATCATGCGGCCCTGTTTCCGTCGATCATGGAGAAGGTGACGCCCGGCGGAATGCTCGCTGTGCAGATGCCGCGCAACTTTCTGGCGCCCTCGCATGTGCTGATCGGCGAGACCGCGCTGAACGGTCCCTGGCGGTCCAAGGTCGAGCATCTCGTCACGCCGCCGCCGGTCGAAGCGCCGGCCTATTATCACGGTCTTCTTGCTCCGATGTCGGCCAATATCGACATCTGGGAGACCGAATATCTGCAGGTGCTGGAAGGCGAGAATCCCGTGAAGGAGTGGACCAAGGGGACCTGGCTGACGCGCTATCTCGACATCTTGCAGGGCGACGAGAAGGCCGCGTTCGAAGCCGCCTATGGGATGCGGGTCGCGAAAGCCTATCCGAAGAACGCCGCGGGACAGACGCTGTTTCCGTTCCGGCGTCTGTTCATGGTCGCCCAGCGCAACGGCTGATCGCACTGCCGCAATGCGACATAAGCGCTCGTTTCCGGGAGCGGCAGCAGGTGCCGGGTTGCGCATTCAGCAGCGGCCAAGATAGCTTGAAGGTTGCTTGGCTGCGGCAAATTGGGCTTAGGTCTAGTTGTTCGGGTGGCGGATTGCTGTCAGTACTGAAATCGGAAAACAAAAAAGACCCGGTTTTAGAGGTTGTTGGGAGGTTCGTTCATGCGCAAGCTGCTTCTTGCGGTCGCCGCCGCAGCTGTTCTCGTGGGGCCCGCCGTTGCCGAGGCCCAGAGCCCGATCGTCATCAAATTCAGCCACGTCGTCGCCAACGATACTCCCAAGGGCAAGGGCGCCCTGAAGTTCAAGGAACTTGCGGAGAAGTACACCGACGGCAAGGTCAAGGTCGAAATCTACCCGAACTCCACGCTGTACAAGGACAAGGAGGAGATCGAGGCGCTGCAGCTTGGCTCGGTGCACATGCTCGCCCCCTCGACCGCGAAGTTCGCACCGCTCGGTATCAAGGAGTTCGAGGCGCTCGACCTGCCTTGGTTGTTCAAGGACGATCAAACCTATTCCAACGCGATGAAGGGCACGATCGGCAAGTGGCTGTTCGATAAGCTCGAGACCAAGGGCATCACCGGGCTCGCTTATTGGGACAACGGCTTCCACATGCTCTCCGCCAACCGTGCCCTGATAAAGCCGACCGATTTCCAGGGTCTCAAATTCCGCATCTCCGGATCGAAGGTCGCCGACCAATATCTCCGTATCATGGGTTCGATCCCTCAGATAATGGCGTTTTCCGAAGTCTACCAGGCTTTGCAGACGGGCGTGGTCGACGGCTGCGAGAATACCGCGTCCAATTACCTGACTCAGAAGTTCTACGAGGTGCAGAAGGACATCACGGTGTCCTATCACGCGCACCTGCAATATGCCGTCATCGTCAATTCGAAATTCTGGTCCGGCCTGCCGCCCGATATCCGCGCCCAGCTCGAGAAGGCGATGAACGAGGCGACCGACTACACCAATTCGATCGCGCGTCAGGAAAACGAGGATGCGCTGGCCGAGATCAAGAAGACGGGCAAGACCACGCTGCATTATCTGACTGACGCCGATCGCAAGGCGTGGCAGGAGGCGATGCAGCCGACCTACAAATGGGCAAAGGGGCGGGTCGGGCAGGAGGTGCTCGATCTCCTCGCCAAGGAACTCGACGTCAAGATGAACTGACGCCGGCGCGCTGGAAGAACAACCATGAACGGTCGGGGGTGATCGCACTCCCGGCCGTTGCTCTTGAATGATGAGCCAAGCTGAGGGGACCAAGTTGCTGCGTGCATTGAATCGTGTGCTCGATCATCTCGAGGAATGGCTGATCGCGACGATGATCGCGGCCGCGACATTGCTCATCTTCGTTGCCGTGCTGCACCGATATGGCGCCGGGCTGTCGATCGACATCGCCAAATGGGCGGAGGCGCGCAATCTGTCCTTGCTGGCCGCGCCCGCGCGAGCGGCGTTCGTCTGGCTTGCCGCTCTCGACTTGTCCTGGGCGCAGGAACTCTGCATTTACATGTTCATCTGGATGGCGAAGTTCGGTGCGGCCTACGGGGTGCGCACCGGCATCCATGTAGGCGTCGACGTCCTGGTCAATGTCCTTCCCGGCGGATCGCGCCGCCGCGTCATCACGTTCGGCCTGATGTGCGGCGCCCTTTTCACTGCCATCGTGTGCTATTTCGGGGCCGCGTTCGTCGGCCAGATGTGGCAGACCGGCCAGCAATCCAACGACTTGGAAGCACCGATGTGGCTGGTGTATCTCACCATCCCGCTCGGCTCCGGGCTGATGTGCTTCCGCTTCCTGCAGGTCGCCTGGTCGTTCTATCGCACCGGCGAACTGCCGCATCACGACATGGCAGGCGTCGAGGGCGTCGAAATAGACCCGGTCCATCCGGCCCCGGTCACGCGCAGTCAGGTCGTCCGCGACGAACGCAGCCCGCTCGGCTGGGTCCTGATGTTGTTGCCGGTCCTGATCGTCGCCGTGTGCTTCGCCCATTCGGCGCACGTGATCACGATGCCGCAGGGCCTGCGTGTCGCCGTGGTTTTCGGCCTTCTGCTGTCGTTGATGCTCACGGGCATGCCGATCTCCATCGCGCTCGGCCTGACCGTGCTCAGCTTCATGTTCACGTTGACCGACGTACGGACGGAATCGGTGGCGCTGAAGCTGTTTACCGGCATCGAGAGCTTCGAGATCATGGCGATCCCGTTCTTCATCCTTGCCGGCAACTTCCTGACCCATGGCGGCGTGGCGCGCCGGATGATCACGTTCGCGACTTCGCTGGTCGGCCATTGGTACGGAGGCCTTGCGCTCTCGGGCGTGGTCGCCTGCGCGCTGTTCGCCGCGATTTCCGGCTCGTCGCCGGCCACCGTGGTGGCGATCGGATCGGTGATCCTGCCCGCGATGGTCGCGCAGGGATTTCCCAAGAAGTTCGGGGCGGGCGTGATCACGACCTCCGGCTCGCTGGGAATTCTCATTCCACCGTCGATTCCAATGGTGCTGTTTGCCGTCTCCACCAACACCTCCGTCGGCAAGCTGTTCATCGCCGGCATCGTGCCGGGAATGGTGCTCGCCATGCTGCTTGGCGCCACGACGTTCTACCGGGCCTGGCGTAACGACTATCCGAGGATGCCGAAAGCAACCCTCTACGAACGCTTGGATGCGTTCCGCAAGTCGATCTGGGGTATCCTGCTGATCGTGATCGTGATCGGTGGCATCTACAGCGGCCTGTTCACACCGACCGAAGCTGCCGCCGTCAGCGCGGTGTACGCCTTCATCGTCGCAGTGTTCATCTACAAGGATCTGAAGCTACGAGACGTGCCGCGGGTGCTGCTGTCGTCGGCAAATCTTTCAGCGATGCTGCTCTACATCATCACCAACGCCGTCTTGTTCTCGTTCCTGATGACTTACGAGAACGTGCCGCAAGCGCTCGCGCAATGGATGATCGACCAGGGCCTCGGCTGGATCGGCTTCCTCCTCGTCGTCAATCTCCTGCTGCTATTAGCCGGCAACGTGATGGAGCCATCCTCGATCATCCTGATCATGGCGCCGATCCTGTTTCCGGTTGCGATCAAGCTCGGCATCGATCCGATCCATTTCGGCATCCTGATGACGGTCAACATGGAGGTCGGGCTGTGCCATCCGCCGGTCGGCCTCAATCTCTACGTGGCCTCAGGCATCGCCAAGATGGGTATCACCGAGCTCACGGTCGCGGTGTGGCCATGGCTGCTGACGATGTTGGGATTCCTGGTGGTCGTGACCTATTGGCCCGGCCTGTCGCTGTGGCTGCCGAGGCTGTTGGGCATGTAGCCCGCGAACACGCTGCTTCTCTCCACCTGTGGGCGCGGGGCTACGCATTGCTGCGCCCTCCCGTCATGGCAATCGGCCGCGGGATGCGGTTAGATGCCGCGCAACAGGCGGGGAGGAGATCGAGATGACGGACACGTCCAGCAACGAGCCGAAGGGCGCAACGCCGTCCGTCATCGCGCAGCAAACGGCGATGCTGAATGCACTGCCGTTTTCCGACACGCGCGATTTCGACGACGCCGCGCGCGGCTTCCTCGGCACGATCGAGAACGCGGAGATCACCAATCCGCAAGGGCGGACGGTCTGGAGCCTCGAGCCGTACGCCTTTCTTGCCGCCGAGCAGGCGCCGACCACGGTCAATCCGAGCCTGTGGCGGCAGTCGCGGCTCAACATGCAGCACGGCCTTTTCGAGGTCGTGCCCGGCGTGTACCAGGTGCGGGGGCTCGACATTGCCAACATGACGCTGATCGAAGGCCACAGCGGCGTCATCGTCGTCGACACCCTGACCTCGATCGAGGGCGCGCGCGCCGCGCTCGATCTCTACTACAGGCATCGTGGCCAGCGGCCGGTCGCGGCCGTGATCTTCACCCATACCCACACCGACCATTGGGGTGGTGCGCGCGGCGTGCTGGAGGAGGATGCACTCGCGAGCGGCCGCGTGCCGATCATCGCGCCGAACTTGTTCATGGAGCATGCCGTCTCCGAGAACATCATCGCGGGACCTGCGATGCTGCGCCGGGCGCAGTACCAGTTCGGGCCGCTCCTCGCCAAGGGCGCGCGCGGGCAGGTCGATTGCGGCCTCGGCAAGTCGATGGCGGCAGGTTCGGTGGCGCTGCTGCGACCGACTGACCTGATCATGGCGACCGGCGACCGGCGCGTAATCGACGGCGTTGAATTCGAATTCCAGATGGCGCCGAACAGCGAAGCGCCGGCGGAGATGCATTTCTTCATCCCGCGCTACAAGCTGTTGAACCTCGCCGAGAACTGCACCCACAATTTCCACAATCTGCTGCCGTTCCGCGGCGCCGATGTGCGCGACGCGCTGGCCTGGTCGAAATATCTGGGCGAGGCCTTGCAGCTCTGGGATGGCAAGGCGGAGGCGATGTGCGGCCAGCATCACTGGCCGGTGTGGGGACACGAACGCATCGGCACGATGATCCGGCAGCAGCGCGACCTCTACAAATTCGCGCATGACCAGACCATCCGCCTGATGAACCACGGCCTCACCGCGGCCGAGATCGCTGAAACGATCCAGCTGCCCAAGAGCCTGGAGGGCGCCTGGCACGGCCGCGGCTATTACGGCCACATCCGGCACAATGTGAAGGCGATCTATCAAAAATATCTGGGCTGGTACGACGCCAATCCGGTCAATCTCGATCCTTTGCCCCCGGTTGAGTCGGGCAAGAAATACGTCGAGTACATGGGCGGCGCCGACGCCATCCTCGCGCGGGCGCGTGCCGATTTCGACAAGGGCGAATTCCGCTTCGTGGCGCAGGCGCTCGGCCATCTCGTCTTTGCCCAGCCGGACAACGCGGCGGCGCGTGCATTGCTGGCGGATACGCTGGAGCAGCTCGGCTACGCTGCTGAAAGCGCGACCTGGCGCAATGCCTATCTGTTCGGCGCGCAGGAATTGCGCCAGGGCATGCCGAAGGTGCCGGCGCGCCCGCCGATGCCGCGCGAGACGCTGGCGGCGCTGCGCACCTCACAGCTCTGGGACGTGCTCGGCATCCGCCTGAACGGACCAAAGGCGGAAGGAAAGCACATCGTGCTGAACTGGAGCTTCTCCGACACCGGCGAGACCTTCGTGCTCAATCTGGAGAACTGCGCGCTGACTTACACAGAGGGCATGCAGGCGCACAATGCCGATGCCAGCTTCACGCTGGCGCGGTCGACGCTCGACGAGGTGATCGCAAAACTGACCAGCTTCCCGGAGGCCGTGGCCGCCGGCAAGGTCAAATTCGCCGGCAACCCGATGCGCCTCGCCGAGCTGATGGGCCTGATGGACGAATTCCCGCGCATGTTCGAGATCGTCGAGCCGAAGCGGGCCGTGGTGAGGTAGGGCAGCCGTCACCGCGTTCCTACTGTCATCGTCCGGCTTGACCGGACGATCCAGTACTCCGCGGCGGGAGTTGCGTGAGCAAACTGCTGCCGCGGGGTACTGGATGCCCCGCCTATGCGGGGCATGACAGTGGCTACTCCGCGCTGCTCACCAGCTTGATCCGCGGCGCCTGTTCCTCGCCGAGGCTGCGATAGGCCGCGAGATAATCCAGCGCCATGCGACGCGCCGTGAAACGCGTCTCGAACTGCTTGCGAATGACGGAGCGGTCGAGTTGCTGCAGGCGGCCGACGACGCCGGCCGCGCTGAGGACGTCCTCGACGACGAAGCCGGTGAGGCCCTCGTCGATGATCTCCGGCACTGAGCCGCGGTTGAAGGCGATGACCGGCGTTCCGCAAGCCATGGCCTCGATCATCACCAGGCCAAACGGCTCCGGCCAGTCGATCGGGAGCAATAAGCCCAGCGCGCCGCTCAAAAAGTCCGACTTCTCGTGATCGCTGATCTCGCCGATGAATTCCACCAGCGGATTGTTCTCGATCATCGGCCGGATCAGCTCGTCATAGTAATCCTGGTCGGCACGATCAACCTTGGCGGCGATCTTGAGCGGAATGCCACAATGCGTCGCGATCTTGATGGCGCGGTCGACGCCCTTTTCCGGTGCGATGCGGCCAAGCACGGCGAGGTATTCCTGTTTCGCCGGCTTCGGCGTCAGCAGGTTCTCCGGCAGGCCGTGGTGGATCGTCCTCACCCAGTTCGCCTGCGGCACCGGCCGGCGCTGCGCGTTCGAGATCGAGATGACGGGGACCTTCGAGAAGGTGTTGAAGACCGGTTGATGCTCCGGCAGGTCGAGCCGGCCGTGCAGCGTGGTCAGGAACGGTGTCGGCTGCCGGTAGAACAGCGACCACGGATAATAATCGAGATGGAAGTGGAGGAAGTCGAACTCCTCGTCGTCACATTTCTGCCGCACCCGCTCCAGCATCACCATGTGCAGCGCATTGGGATCGCGCACGGAACCGTCGAGGCGGAGCGCCCGGGGCCATAACGCGTCCAGCTTCGCCGAGGTCTGCGAATCGCCGCTGGCGAACAGCGTTACGTCGTGCCCAAGGGCCACCAGCTCTTCCGTCAACCAATGCACCACCCGCTCGGTGCCGCCATACAGCTTGGGTGGAACAGCCTCCGTCAACGGAGCTACCTGCGCGATGCGCATCTCACCATCTCCTCTGTGCGATCATGATTGTAGAAAGCCCCCGCCTGTTCTGCACCGGCACGCCAGACAAGGGAACGTTCCCGCACTTGCGAAGTTCCTCCTTCCGAACGTTACTTATTCGACGCGTCGGACGCCTGTCGCGATGCTGCCATCACATCTTCGCAGAACGCCCGCATCCGCATGTCGTGATGGCGTTGCCCGGGAACCGAGGCGAAGTGGTCGATGTTCAGTCGGCTAACAACAAAAGTTTGAATCATCACGACGGGGTCAATAGTCACATGGATCATCTTTCTGGGTATGCGCACCGGCCGTTTGCCTTTGTTTTGCGCTATCTTCGGCGTCGGCTCGCGTCGCATCTCGTGATCCTGACCGCTGTGGTGGCGGCCGTTGCCTGCTCAGTAGGCACTCAGTATGGCGTCAAATCCCTGGTCGACAGCTTGTCGGCCGGCGCTTCGCATGGTGGGAGCGTATGGCTGGCATTCATTTTCCTCATGACGTTGATCGCCGCCGATAATTTCCTTTGGCGGATCGCGAGCTGGACCGCCAGCTTCACCTTCGTCCGTGTCACGGGTGATTTACGCCGTGACATATTTCGTCATCTGACCGGCCACGCGCCGAGCTACTTCTCCGACCGGATGCCCGGCATGCTGACGAGCCGCATCACGGCGACGTCCAATGCGGTGTTCACGGTCGAAAACATGTTCGTCTGGAATGTGTTGCCGCCGTGCATCGCAACAGTTGCGGCCATCGCGCTGATTGGAACCGTCAGCCCTTACATGGCACTCGGCCTGATGGTGATTGCCGGCGGCATGGTGCTTGCGATGTTCCGCCTTGCGGCCGCAGGGAAACCGCTGCATGACGACTTCGCCGACAAAGCCGCCGTCGTCGACGGCGAGATGATCGACGTCATCAGCAACATGCCGCTGGTGCGCGCCTTCTGCGGCATCGGGCACGAGCATGAGCGGTTCGACGCGACCGTGAACCGGGAGCTCACCGCGCGCGGCCGCAGCCTGCGCTATCTGGAGAAGCTGCGGCTTATCCATGCCGGCGTCACAGTCGTGCTCACGATCGCCCTGATGGCATGGGCGATCATGCTCTGGCAGGATGGCAGGGCAACGACCGGCGACGTCGTGCTGGTCTGCACCCTCGGTCTCTCCATACTGAACGCGACGCGCGATCTCGCGGTGGCGCTGGTCGACGTCACCCAGCACGTTGCGCGGCTGACCGAGGCGATCGCCACACTGCTGGTGCCGCATGAATTGCGCGACCACCCCGAGGCCGAGCCGCTGGTGAAGAGCGGCGCCGCGATCGCGTTCAACAATGTCACCTTCGGCTATCCCGGCGGCGAAAAGATCTTCGAGCGCTTCAGCCTGCGGCTGCAACCCGGCCAGCGCGTCGGCCTGGTCGGCCAGTCCGGCGGCGGCAAGTCGACGCTGTTCACGCTGCTCCAGCGCTTCTACGATACCGACGAGGGAAGTATCACCATCGACGGCCAGGACATTTCCAAGGTGACGCAGCTGAGCCTGCGCGAGGCCATCTCGGTCGTGCCGCAGGACATTTCCTTGTTCCACCGCTCGATTCGCGAGAATATCCGCTATGGTCGCCCGAACGCGACCGACGACGAGGTGCTGCGCGCAGCCATTGCGGCGCGCTGCGATTTCGTCGAGAGTCTGCCTGGTGGTCTCGACACCATGGTCGGCGACCGCGGCGTCAAGATGTCCGGCGGCCAGCGCCAGCGCATCGCAATCGCGCGCGCCTTCCTGAAGGACGCGCCGATCCTGCTGCTGGACGAGGCGACCGCCGCGCTCGACAGCGAATCCGAGGAGGCGATCCGCGAGGCGTTGTCGCGGCTGATGCGCGGCCGGACGGTCATCGCGATCGCGCATCGCCTCGCGACCCTGCGCAATTTCGATCGCGTGGTCGTGTTGAGGGGTGGTAAGATCATCGAGGACGGGTCGCCCGAGCGTCTGATGCAGGGCCACGGGCCCTATCGTGAGCTGGTCACGCAGGAAATGAGCCGGCTCGCCCAAGCCGCCGCGTAAACCAATAGTCGCGTTCGAGTCGGTTGCGTGTCGAAACAAGCGCAGGGGAGCTGCTGATGTCGGCTGAAGCCGTTACCCAATTCGTCTCTGTGACGCGGACCGTGGACCAGGTCGCGGAGCAGCCTTTCTATATTCCGATGACGGGACCGTCAGCGCGGCCGCGGCGTTCGCTCAAGCACGACGACACCTTTATCGTGCTCGACAGCCATGGTGACATCGGCGCTTCGGCCGGCGGGCCCGATGGCCTGTTTCATCACGACACGCGCTACCTTGCGAGGCTCGAGCTCGTGCTCGACGATCTCCAGCCGTTACTGCTGGGCTCCAACCTGCGCGACGACAACTCAGCCCTGACCGTCGATCTCACCAATCCGGACATCTACCGGCAGGGCAGCCTCGTGCTGCAAAAGGACCTGCTGCACATCGTGCGCACGATCTTCCTGTGGCGCGGCACCGCGTATCAGCGCATCGGCGTGCAGAACCACGGCGACCGCCCAGCCGGCTTTGCGCTGACGCTGCTGTTCGACAACGATTTCGCCGATCTGTTCGAGGTCCGCGGCGAACGGCGCCCGCGCCGCGGGATCGGCTCGAGCCGGCTGTTGGGACCGACCGACGTGCTGTTCGATTACCGCGGTCTCGATGACGCCGAGCGCACCACGGGCCTGCATTTCGACCCGCGCCCAACCAAGTTGTCGGTGAATGCCGCGACCTGGCAGCTCGAACTCGACCCGCATGAGTCGAAATCCTTGTTCGTGGCCGTGTCCTGCAACCGGCCGGTCGCGGAGAAGCCGGCGCGCTTTTTCAGGAGCCTGCTCGCCCATCGCCGCGAGATGCGGCAATCGACGATGGGGGCGGCCAGCATCGAGACCTCCAACAACATCTTCAACGAGGTGCTGTGCCAGGCCATGGCCGACCTCAACATGCTGATGACGGAGACGCCGCAGGGCCGCTATCCCTATGCAGGAATTCCCTGGTACTCGACGACGTTCGGCCGTGACGGGCTGATCACCGCGTTGCAGATGCTGTGGGTCGATCCGCGAATCGCCAAGGGCGTGCTGCGGCGGCTCGCCCATTTCCAAGCCAAGGCGGTCGACCCGCTCGCCGATGCCGCGCCGGGCAAGATCCTGCATGAGATGCGCGGCGGCGAGATGGCGGCGCTGCGGGAGGTACCGTTCGCGCAATATTACGGCAGCGTCGATTCCACGGCCTTGTTCGTCCTGCTGGCAGGAAGCTATTTCGAACGCACCGGCGACGAGGCGACATTGACCGAGCTGTGGCCGGCGATCGAGGCGGGGCTGGCCTGGATCGACGGCCCCGGTGATCCCGACAAGGACGGCTTCGTCGAATATCAGCGCGCCACGGAAAAGGGCCTCGCCAACCAGGGCTGGAAGGATTCCTACGACGCGATTTTCCATGCTGATGGCCAGCTCGCGGAAGGCAATCTCGCGCTGGCCGAAGTGCAAGGTTACGTCTTTGCGGCCAAGCGGCTCGCCGCGCGCTGCGCGCTCCGCCTGGGCAAGCCTGATCTCGCCAAGAAGCTCGAGGCCGAGGCCAAGACGCTGGCCGAGCGTTTCGAGGCCGCGTTCTGGTGCGAGGAACTCGGTACCTATGCGCTTGCGCTCGACGGCAAGAAGCGGCCCTGCAAGGTGCGGACCTCCAACGCCGGCCAGGTCCTGTTCAGCGGCATGATCTGCGAGGACCGCGCGCGCCTCGTCGCCGCCGATTTGATGCGGCCGCATTTCTTCTCGGGCTGGGGCATCCGCACCGTCGCGCAAGGCGAGGTGCGTTACAATCCGATGTCCTATCATGACGGGTCGATCTGGCCGCACGACAATGCGCTGATCGCGCTCGGGCTCGCGCGTTATGGGCTCAAGCATTCGGTCGCGCATGTCTTCAAGGGATTGTTCGACGCCGCGACCTACATGGACCTGCGCCGGTTGCCCGAATTGTTCTGCGGTTTCCGGCGCGAAAAGCGGCGCGGCCCGACGCTCTATCCGGTCGCCTGCGCGCCGCAGGCCTGGGCCAGCGCAACGGCGTTCACGCTATTGGAGGCGGCGCTGGGCATCGAGTTCGACGTGGCGCGCGGCGAGATCCGGCTGCGCAATCCGCATCTGCCGGCGTTCCTGCACGAGGTGATCTTGCGCGATCTGCGTCTGGGCGAGTCCAGCGTGGACCTGCGCGTCAGCCGCCATGGCGACGACGTGGCGCTGGAGGTGTTGCGCACGCGTGGCCAGATTCAGGTCTCGATCGTGCTGGCGCGCTAGCGGCGCGCCGGAAGGAGGGTGCATGCGTACCGCCGGATGGTTGGCTCTGGGCGTCGTGATCGTCTGCGGAACGACTCTCGCCGTGTCACGCGCCGCGGAGGAGTCGCCCGCACCCTCGACGGAAGCGAATGCACCGCCGACGGCGCAGCCGCCGGCGTCATCGGTCCCCGTCACGCCAAAGAATGCCGCGCCACCGCCGTCGGTCACGATCATCGGCGCGAGCGATGCGCACGGTGTGCTTGGCCGTGACGTGCTCAGCGCGGCGAACGAAGACATGGGCCGCATCGTCGACGTCATCGTCGATCGGAGCGGGCACGTGCGCGCCGCCGTGATCGATTTCGGCGGCTTCCTCGGCGTCGGCAGCCGCAAGATCGTGGTGGACTGGAACGCGCTCCGATTCGGCAAGATCACCAACAAGAAGGACAGCATCACGCTGGAATTGACCAAGGCACAGGTCGCAGCCGCGCCGGAATACAAGGAGGACACGCCGATGGTGGTACTCGGCGCGTCCGGCAGCCTGCAGCCGCTGCAAGCCGTTCAGTGAGGCGCGGGGAGGGATGGCCGCCGGTGCTGTTGTCGAGGAAGCCGAATGATGCAGACCGCGAGGGCCGCGTTGAGCAGGACAAATTTGCGGCGCCGTCGCCTGCCGGCATTCCGGCGCCGTCGCGCCAGAGCCTGCGCGGCCTCGACTGGTTCATCTTCTTCCTTGCCGACGTTCAGACCGGATTCGGGCCGTTCATCGCGGTCTATCTGACGACCCAGAAATGGACCCAGGTCGAGATCGGCCTCGTGCTGTCGATCGGCGGCATCGTTGCCCTGATCGGTCAGATGCCGGGCGGCGCCATCATCGATGCCGCGAAATCCGAGCGGCTGGTCGCCGGCCTCGCGATCGCCACGATCGGCTGCTGCGCGCTCGCCTATGCGGCGATGCCGATCTTCCCCGTGGTGGTGGCTGCGGCCACCTTGCACGCGGCAGCGAGCTGCGTGCTCGGACCGGCGATCGCGGCGATCAGCCTCGGTCTGGTCGGCCCGCTCGCGATCGGCGAGCGTCTCGGCCGCAACGCGCGCTTTGCTTCGCTCGGCAACGGCGTTGCGGCCGCCGTGATGGGTACTGCCGGCTATCTGCTGTCGAGCCGGTCGGTGTTCCTGGTCACCTTCCTGCTCGCAATTCCCACCTTGATCGCACTCTCTCGCATCCGCGAGCACGAAGTCGACATCGCGCGCTGTCACGGCGAGATGCCGCGCGAGGCGGAGGATCGCGGCGACACCAATATCTGGCATCTGATCCGGCAGCGGCCGCTCATTGTCTTTGCACTCAGCGTGCTCCTGTTGCAGCTCGCGAACGCCTCGATGATGCCGCTGATGGCAAGCGCGGTGACAGCGCGATCGAGCGAGTGGGCGACGGTGCTCGTCGCTTTTTGCATCGTCGTGCCGCAGGCGATCGTGGCGCTGCTGTCGCCGAGCGTCGGGCGCAAGGCGCAAGTATGGGGCCGCAGGCCGCTGCTGCTGATCGGATTCGCGGCGCTGACGATTCGCGGTCTGCTGTTCGCGACAGTGCGCGATCCGTATCTGCTGGTGCTGGTGCAGGTGTTCGACGGCCTCACCGCGGCGGTGTTCGCGGTGATGATCCCGCTGATCGTGGCCGACGTCGCCTTCGGCAGCGGCCATTTCAACCTCGCGCAGGGCATTGTCGGCACGGCAATGGGCATCGGCGCGTCGCTGAGCACCGCGCTTGGCGGCTATGTCAGCGATAAATTCGGCAATGCCATGGCGTTCACCGGACTGTCCGGCGTCGCGGCGACGGGACTTCTGCTTATTCTGCTTGTCATGCCGGAGACGCGGCGCAAGGGCATGATCGCAGCAAAAGAAATGGCCGGCTGAATCAATCAGCCGGCCATGAGGGGGTGGGAGAGGGGAGATCAGGCGTCGAGATTGTGCAGGCGTGCGCGGTTGCGCAGCACGATATGGCGGGCGCCGGAGAAGCCGAGAATGCCCTGGGCGTGAAGCTGCGACAGCGCGCGCGAGACGGTCTCGAGCGTGAGACCGAGATAGTCGCCGATGTCGCGGCGGCACATCGGCAGCGCCATCATGCCTGCAACCGCGAGGCGGCGGTCCATTTCGAGCAGGAAGGTTGCGACGCGCTCCATCGCGGTCTTGCGGCCCAGCAGCAGCATGTGGTCCTCGGCGTGGCGAAGCTCACCGGCGGTCATCGCCCAAAGCTTGCGGGCGACCTGGACGTCGGTGGCTGCGGCCTTCTCGAGGCTCGCGCGCTTCACGAGGCGCACAGTGGTGTCGATGATAGCTTCAGCAGCAAGGCGGTGGGTGGTGCCGGATTCGAGGCCGAACACGTCGCCGGGAAGGTGGAAGGAGCCGATCTGGCGGCGGCCGTCGGAGAGAAGCTTGTAGCTGCGCACGGCGCCGGTGACGACCTGATAGACATACTCGGCCGACTCGTCCTCGCCATAGATTTCCTCCTCCTTGCGGTAGGAGAACTCGGTGGCAACGAGGCCGACATGGCCGGCGATCGCACCGAACTGGTCGGAGACGGGATGGGCGGGTGCGATCTTGCCGCCGATCTGGGTCTTGATCGCCGGGGCGTTGAAGGTCTGGGTCAGCATCTGCGCCATCTCCGTTGTGATGACGCTTAGGTACGCGGTATCGGGTGCCTCGAAAATTTCGCGAGATATCTTAAGGAGATTGCCTTACGTAGAATCCCGTAGGTCAGCTATGGACCCGGTTCTGGATGGCGTGGCGAATGCGTTTGACCAGGTTTTCGTCCAGAAGCGGCTTCAGAATCACTTCATTCACGCCTGCGGCCGCCGCCCGGGCCGAGATATTCGAGTCGGGATAGCCGGTGATCAGGATCACGGGGGTATCGCCCTCGGACTGGCGCAGTCGCCCGGCCAGCTCGATGCCGTTGATGTCAGGCATTTTGTAGTCGATCACGTAACAGTCTGCACCGGACGGGCGCGCCGCATTGAGCAGCGCCGTGGCGTTCCTGAAGGTCCGTACGGCAAAACCGTCGGTTTCCAGCAAAAACCTCAGCGAGCCAAGCACAGCGGCATCGTCGTCGACCACATAGACAGTTGGCTTTGCGGGTGACGACATCTGGAGCCGCTCGGGATGGGAGCTGATCGCAATCATTCCGATCTGGTAGCACAGGGCGAGCGGAGGGTTTTGACTTGCCTCAACTCCTGTTGACTTCAATCATTGAGCATTCCGGCGCGCATCGCTAGCCGGACCAGCTCCGACAGGCTGTTGGCCTGCATCTTGGTCATTACGTTGGCCCGGTAGACCTCGATGGTGCGCGGGCTGATGTCGTACTCGCGAGCGATCAGCTTGTTGGAGAGGCCCGCGATCAGCCCCTCCATGACCTGTCGTTCTCTGGGGCTCAGGGACGCGACGCGAGCGGCGACGTCCTGGCCCATGGCCTCGTTCCTGGCGGCCGGCTCGTCCTCGCGGATCGCGGATTCGATCATGGCGACGAGGCGGTCATCCTCGAACGGCTTTTCCAGGAAATCCATCGCACCGAGCTTCATCGCCTCGACCGCGAGCGGCACGTCGCCATGACCGGTCATGATCAGGATCGGAAACCGGCTGCGCTGCGCCTTCAGGCGCTTCAGAAGCTCGATCCCATCGATGCCGGGCATCCGCACGTCGGAGACGACGCAGCCGAAGGCGAGGCCGGGCAGGGCATCGAGAAAACTCTGCGCGTTGTCGAACAGTGTGACGCCGAAGCCGGCTGAATCCAGCAGGAAGTTCAGCGAATCCCGCATCGCCTCGTCGTCGTCAATGACGTAGATGGTTCCCTTGGTCGTCATGGATCAGTTCTCGTCGGCTGCCGGCAAGGTGAAGCGGAATGTCGCCCCACCCGATGCATTGCTCTCGGCCCACATCCGGCCGCCGTGAGCCTCGATGATCGAGCGGCTGATGGACAGTCCCACGCCCATGCCGGTGTCTTTGGTGGTGAAGAAAGTCTGAAACAGGTTTGGCATGACGTCGTCCTGGAAGCCGGAGCCGGAGTCGGAGACCTCGATCTCGATCATGTCGTCGGCGGCGCGGGTGTTGGTGACGACGAGCTCGCGCCGTGGCGACTTCGCCATCGCTTCCAGCGCGTTGCGGAAGAGGTTGACCAGCACCTGCTGGATTTGCACCCGGTCGGCGAGCACGAGATCAGCATTTGGATTGAGGCTGAACCGAAGCTGCACGTCCTGCTCGCGCGCGCCGGCGAGCCCGAGCGCGCCGGCCTCCTCGATCAGCTTGGACAGGCTCTCGACCCTTTTCTCCGATTCGCCGCGGGAGACGAAGTCGCGCAAGCGGCGGATGATCTGGCCGGCGCGCAGCGCCTGCTCGGCGGCGCGGTCCAGCGCGCTCTCGATCTTCGGCGTATTCGGATCCTGGCTTCCGGCGAGGAGCCGCCGCGACCCCTTCATGTAGTTGCTGATCGCTGCCAGCGGCTGGTTGAGCTCGTGAGCGAGCGCGGACGCCATTTCGCCCATCGCGCTCAGCCGCGAGACGTGGACAAGTTCGGACTGCAGTTCCTGGAGCCGCGCCTGGGTTTTCTGATGCTCGGTCAGATCGCGGACGAAACCGGTGAAATAGGGCTCGCCGCCCGACTGCATCTCGCCGATCGACAGGTGCATCGGAAAGGTCGTGCCGTCGCGGCGCTTGCCGGTCACGATGCGGCCGATGCCGATGATGTGTGGGTCGCTGGTGGTCCGGTAGCGCGCGATGTAGCCGTCGTGACGTGAGCTGTCGGGCTCCGGCATCAGGATGCGGACGTTCTGGCCGATCGCCTCCGACTCGACCCAGCCGAACAGGCGCTCGGCCGCCGCGCTGAAGAGCTGGACGACGCCGTGGCCGTCGATGACGATCATGGCGTCTGGAATCGTCTGGAGGATCGAGCGGAGGTGACTCTCGCGCGTGCGCAGGGTTTCCTCGACCTGCTTCTCTTCATCGACGTCAAGAAAGATGCCGCTGAGATGTCGGGCGGCGCCGGCGTCGTCCCGAATCAGCCCCGCGCGCGCACGGATCCACTGCGCTCTGCCCAACGCCCCCGCGACCCTGAACGACACGTCGAAGCTGCCGCCCCGTTCGGAGACGTGTCGGATCGCACTCTCGATCCGCTCGCGGTCGTTCGGCTCCAGCCGGGACAGGAACAGCGCGTAACTCACCGATTGGCCAGATTCGATTCCGAACAGGATCCTGGCCGTCTCCGACCACTCCAACTCCAGTGTCTTGAGATCGAGGTCCCAGGTCCCGACGCCAAATCCTTCGATTCGAACGCGGAAATGTTCGCCCCGGCCGTCATCTTGCGGATGAATCACGCGGGTCGGCGCCAAACGATCACTCCCATTCTGATGCGGGGAACCGCACAGCGTTACCGTTGGCAATGTACCCAAGGAGGGGCCAGAGGCAAGTTCCGATGTCTTATACCATCGGCAGATTTCCGGCCGGCGCGGTGATCCAAGGTTTTGATCTATCTCATCCTGCCCCGGCGGCGGTGGGCTTACGATCGGATCAAAGCTCATTGCCCCGGAGACTCCGATGACATACGCGACCGTGATGGTCAGCCTGGCGCTCGATCAGCCCAACGAGGCGCGGCTTCAGGTCGCGGGCGAGCTTGCCGAACGATTTGAGGCGTCGATCATCGGCGTTGCTGCGGCGCAGTTCGCCCCGCCGCTCTACTACAGCGATGGCGCCGCAGCGCAGGGACTGATCGATGAGGGAGAAGCCTCGGTCAAGCGACGCCTGAGCAGGCTCGAGGCGCAATTCCGCGCCGCGATCAGGAATCGCGGCGGGCATGTGGAATGGCGCAGCGCCATGGATTTCCCGGCGCGCCTTACGTTCGCTCAGGCACGTTGCGCCGACATCGTCGTCGCCGGCGGGCAGAGCCCGGCCTTCTCCGACGCCTTCGCGCTCGCGAGCCCAAAGGATCTGGTGATGCAAGCCGGCCGACCGATCCTGGTCGTGCCTGACGGGGTCAACTGGCTCGATCTGCGCAGCGTCCTGGTGGCGTGGAAGGATACGCCGGAAGCGCGGCGGGCGCTCGCCGATGCGCTGCCATTACTGCGCAAGGCCAGGGATGTCACCGTCCTCGCAATTCCCGAAGGTGACGACGACCGCACTACCGCGGTCGCTGGCGCGACCGACGTGACGGCGTGGCTTGCCCGCCACGGCGTGACCGCGATCACGCGCGTTTCCGAAGCGGCCCGGAACGAAACCGTCGCCGGGCAACTGGAGAAAATTGCCGGCGACGTCGGCGCCAGCATGATCGTCGCCGGTGCCTACGGTCATTCGCGCTTCCGCGAACTGATCCTCGGCGGCGTCACCCAATATCTGGTCACTCAATCTGCCCGCTGCGTGCTGCTGTCGCACTGACGCTGGAGCGATACAAGACCAATCAAAGAGGACGCGCCGTGTACAGATTCCTTGAACAGACCGTCGAAAGCTACATGACGCAGGACGTCAGGACAGTGAGGCGCGACCTCGACCTGCTCGCGCTGAGCGAGATGTTCGAGCGCGATGATTTCAATTCCTATCCGGTCGAGGACGACGGACAGGTCGTCGGCATCGTCACCAAGTTCGACATCCTGAAGTGCTTCGCCTTCACGCCGAGCCAGATGCTGCCGCGCTACCACGACCTGATGACCCGCAAAATCGGCGACGTCATGACGCCCGACTTTATCTATGTCAGCCCCGACACGCGGCTGACGCGCGTGCTCCAGATCATGGTCGAGCACCGCATCAGGAGCATCATCGTGCTCGACGGCGCGCAGAAGCTGATCGGAATCGTCGCGCGCGAGGACGTCATCGCGGCGCTCAAGGCGACGGCACGCGACTGAGGAGGCGGCTGCAGATTCGCAATTCTCGACTCCGCCATGTCACGCAGGCGGTGGGCTGCCGTTTATGCTCTGCGGTGCCCAAGCGACTGATATCGCTCTGCGATCTACATCGGTCTCACATTAACAGAAATCCACATAGCTTGATTTCAATCAATTCCCCGCGAGGGCGAATGTGGTTTCTGGCCCTGTGTTCTTTCAGAGAGAGTCCGCATGAGCCAGCCCTCCATCTCCAAGTCCATGACGTCAGGTGAAAGCGGCCTGGCTGTCGTGTTCGCGGTCACCGCCTTCCTCTGCGTGATTGCCTCGGCCAAGGCGCTCGATGCGCCCTTCGCCTTCCATGCCGCGCTGAGCGCGGCGGCGAGCCTGGCCGGGGTCTTCTGCATCATCAACCGTTACCTCGACCGACCGGCGGCGCTGCCGCCTGCGGAGATCAACGGCCGGCCCAACTACAACATGGGGCCGATCAAGTTCTCCTCCGTCATGGCGATGTTCTGGGGCATTGCCGGCTTTCTCGTCGGCCTCATCATCGCCTCGCAACTGGCGTGGCCGGCGCTGAACTTCGATCTGCCCTGGACCAGCTTCGGCCGCCTGCGTCCGCTGCACACGTCCGCAGTGATCTTCGCCTTCGGCGGCAACGTCCTGATCGCGACGTCGTTCTACGTCGTCCAGAAGAGCTGCCGCGTGCGCCTTGCAGGCGATCTCGCGCCCTGGTTCGTCGTCGTAGGCTACAATTTCTTCATCCTGATCGCCGGCACCGGCTATCTGCTCGGCGTCACCCAGTCGAAGGAATATGCCGAGCCGGAATGGTACGCCGATCTGTGGCTGACCATCGTCTGGGTCACCTATCTGCTGGTCTTCCTTGCCACGATCATCAAGCGCAAGGAGCCGCACATCTTTGTTGCGAACTGGTTCTATCTCGCCTTCATCGTGACGATCGCGGTCTTGCATCTCGGCAACAACCCGGCGCTGCCGGTCTCGGTGTTCGGCTCGAAATCCTACATCGCCTGGGGCGGCATCCAGGATGCCATGTTCCAGTGGTGGTACGGCCACAACGCGGTCGGCTTCTTCCTGACCGCCGGCTTCCTCGCCATCATGTATTACTTCATTCCGAAGCGGGCCGAGCGGCCGATCTATTCCTACCGTCTCTCGATCATCCACTTCTGGGCGCTGATCTTCCTGTACATCTGGGCCGGCCCACACCATCTGCACTACACGGCGCTGCCGGACTGGACCCAGACGCTCGGCATGACCTTCTCGATCATGCTGTGGATGCCGTCCTGGGGCGGCATGATCAACGGCCTGATGACGCTGTCGGGCGCCTGGGACAAGCTGCGCACCGATCCCGTGCTGCGCATGCTCGTGGTCTCCGTCGCCTTCTACGGCATGTCGACCTTCGAAGGCCCGATGATGTCGATCAAGGTGGTCAACTCGCTCAGCCACTACACCGACTGGACCATCGGCCACGTGCACTCCGGCGCGCTCGGCTGGGTTGGTTTCGTCTCCTTCGGCGCGCTCTACTGCCTCGTGCCCTGGATCTGGAATCGGAAGGGCCTCTACAGCCTCAAGCTCGTCAACTGGCACTTCTGGATCGCGACGCTTGGCATCGTCCTCTACATCTCGGCGATGTGGGTGTCCGGCATCCTCCAGGGCCTGATGTGGCGCGCCTACACCTCGCTCGGCTTCCTCGAATATTCCTTCATCGAGACCGTCGAGGCGATGCATCCCTTCTACATCATCCGCGCCGCCGGCGGCGGGCTGTTCCTGATCGGCGCGCTGATCATGGCCTATAATCTCTGGATGACGGTTCGCGTCGGCGAACAGGAAGTCCAGATGCCCGTCGCTCTTCAGCCGGCGGAATGAGGAGTCTTCCATGTCGTTCTGGACACGCCACCAAATCTTCGAAAAGAACTCGATCATCCTCATCGTCGGCATCCTGCTGGTGATCGCGATCGGCGGTCTCGTCGAGATCACCCCGCTGTTCTACCTCAAGAGCACGATCGAGGCGGTCGACGGGATCAGGCCGTATACGCCGCTGGAGCTCGCCGGGCGCAACGTCTACATCCGCGAGGGCTGCTATCTCTGCCATTCGCAGATGATCCGGCCCTTGCGCGACGAGGTCGAGCGCTACGGACATTTCTCGTTGGCCGCCGAGAGCATGTACGACCATCCGTTCCAGTGGGGCTCGAAGCGCACCGGTCCCGACCTTGCCCGCGTCGGCGCCAAATATTCCGACGACTGGCATGTGACCCATCTGGCCAATCCGCGCGCGATCGTGCCGCAGTCGGTGATGCCAGGCTATCCGTTCCTCAGCCAGACCGAGGTCGATCCGGACACGATCGCCGACCACATGCGCACGCTGCGGACCGTCGGCACGCCCTACACCGACGACCAGATCGCCAATGCGGGCGCCGACATGAAGGCCCAGGCCGATCCTGACAATGCCGGCTCCGACGCTTTCACCAAGCGCTACGCCAAGGCCGTGGTGCGCAACTTCGACGGCAAGGCCGGCACGCCGACCGAGATGGACGCGCTGATCGCCTATCTCCAGATGCTCGGCACGCTGGTCGATTTCAAGATCTACAACGAGAAAGCCAATCTTCGCTGAGAAGGCACCCACGATGAAAGCCATCCTGACACTCGACAATCTCGCGTCCGGTCTCGTGACCACGATCTGGACGCCGGTGTTCGTCGCGATCTTTCTCGCGATCATCGCCTACGCATTATGGCCCCGTAACAAGGCTGCGTTCGACGAAGCAGCACACCTGCCGTTGCGGGAGGAGTGAGAGACCATGACCGATCATCATAGCGACATCGATTCCGTCACCGGCAAGTCCACGACCGGACATGAATGGGACGGCATCAAGGAGCTCAACACGCCGCTGCCGCGCTGGTGGGTGATCAGCTTCTACCTCACCATCGTCTGGTCGATCGGCTACTGGATCGTGTATCCGGCCTGGCCGCTGATCTCCAGCAATACCACGGGCCTGTTCGGCTACTCGACACGCGCCGATGTCGCGGTCGAGCTCGCCAATCTCGAGAAGATCCGCGGAGCCAAGATGGTTGCGCTGGGCGCGGCCTCGCTCGCCGACATCGAGAAGGACCCGGCGCTGCTGGCGCTCGCGCGCGCCAAGGGCAAGACCGTGTTCGGCGACAATTGCGCGCCATGTCACGGCTCAGGCGGCGCGGGTGCCAAGGGCTATCCGAATCTGAACGACGACGACTGGCTGTGGGGCGGTTCGCTCGACCAGATCATGCAGACCATCCAGTTCGGCGCACGTTCCGGCCACGCCAAGACGCATGAAGGCCAGATGCTCGCATTCGGCAAGGACGGCGTGCTGAAGCCGGATGAGATCGTCACGGCCGCCAACTATGTCCGGGCACTGTCGGGCCTTCCGACCCGCAAGGGCTATGACGCGGCCAAGGGCGAGAAGATCTTCGCGGAGAATTGCGTCGCCTGCCATGGCGGCGGCGGCAAGGGCAACCCGGAGATGGGTGCCCCCAACCTGACCGATAAGATCTGGCTCTATGGTTCGGACGAGGCGACGCTGATCGAGACCATCAGCCAGGGCCGCGCGGGCGTGATGCCGGCCTGGGAAGGGCGGCTCGATCCCGCCACCATCAAGGCGATGGCAGTTTACGTCCACTCGCTGGGCGGCGGAAAATAGCCAATCCGGGACACGCGGGGGCGAACAAAAAAGCTCCCGCTTGCGCTGGATCAACTGACGCGGCGGCGTCGGGTCTAGGTTTTATCGCACCTCTCGAAAAGCTGCAGGCGATGAACAGGACCGCGAACCCAAAAGAGCTCCCATTAGACGATGACAACGGGCCGCTCTATGTGGCCCAGAAGAAAGTCTATCCCCAGAGCACCTCCGGCACCTTCCGCCGGATCAAATGGGGCCTGATGGCCTTCTGCCTCGGCGTCTACTACTTCCTGCCGTTCGTGCGCTGGAACCGCGGACTCGGCGCTCCCAGCCAAGCGGTGCTGATCGATCTTCCCAACAGTCGCTTCTATTTCTTCTTCATCGAGCTGTGGCCGCAGGAGGTCTACTACTTCACCGGCCTGCTGATCGTCGCCGCGGTGGCGCTATTCCTGATGAACTCGGTCGGCGGCCGTATCTGGTGCGGCTATCTCTGTCCGCAGACGGTGTGGACCGACCTGTTCTATGCGGTCGAGCGTCTGATCGAGGGTGACCGGCGCGAGCGGATGAAGAAGGACAAATCGTCCGACCCGATGAAGCTGGAGCGGATCTCCGAGATCGTGCTCAAACATTCGATCTGGCTCTTGATCGGGTGGTGGACCGGCGGCGCCTGGGTGCTCTATTTCAACGACGCACCGACGCTGGTCAAGGAACTCGTCACGTTCCAGGCGCCGATGCTCGCCTATGTCTGGATCGGCATTCTCACCGCGACGACCTATCTGCTCGCCGGCTACATGCGCGAGCAGGTCTGCACCTATATGTGCCCGTGGCCGCGCATCCAGGCGGCGCTAACCGATGAATGGGCGCTCAACGTCACCTACCGCTACGACCGCGGCGAGAAGCGTACGTCGGTGAAGAAGGCGGCCGAGCTGCGCGCGCTCGGGCAGCAGGTTGGTGATTGCGTCGATTGCTACCAGTGCGTGGCGGTCTGCCCGACCGGCATCGACATCCGCAACGGACCGCAGATGGAATGCATCCAGTGCGGGCTCTGCATTGATGCCTGCGACAATGTGATGACGAAAATCGGCCGGCCGAAGCGGCTGATCGGCTATGACAACGACGTCAACATCCAGCGCCGCCAGGAAGGCAAGGCGCCGATCTACCGCATCGTCCGGGCCCGCACCGTCTCCTACAGCGCGATCATCGCGGCGGTCGGCGGCATCATGATCTATACGCTGGCGACTCGCAGCCTGCTCGACGTCAACGTGCTGCACGACCGCAACCCGGTCGCGGTCAAGCTCAGCGACGGCTCGATCCGCAATGCCTACACGGTGCGGCTGCTCAACAAGAGCGGTTACGACCGGGTCATCGCGATCGACGCGAGCGGCCCGGTCAATGCGACAATCCATGTCATCGGAATCGATTCTGTGACGCCGGACCGGCCGATGATCGTGGTTCCGCGCGACTCCACCAGCGAGCTGCGGCTGCTCGTGACCGCTCCGGTGGAGGGCAATCCGGAAAAGTCCATCCCGGTTCACTTTCACGTCACCGATATCGGCCTCGGCGAAGTCGCCAGCGCCACCGACAATTTCGTCGCGCCCTAGGATCAGGAGTTCGCCATGGCAACCAAGCCGCTGACCGGAACAAAAGTGTTTCTGATGCTGGTCGCCTTCTTCGGCGTCGTGATCGGCGTCAACGCGACCATGATGAAGCTCGCGATCGCGACGCTGCCAGGGACGGACGTCGACAGCCCCTATGCCGCTGGGCTCGCCTATGACCGCGAGATCTCGGCGGCGCAGGACCAGGCTGCGCGCAAATGGAAGGTCAACGCCCATGTCGAGCGCCGCGCCGATGGCGGCGCCGTGCTTCAGGTCGAGGCGCGCGACGCGAGCGGCCAGCCGATCGCCGGACTGAAATTCGGCGGCCGCCTGGAGCGGCCGACCGACAAGCGCGCCGATCTCGCAATCGAGCTCTCGGAGGCCGGTATCGGCCTCTATCGCGGCGATGCCGCATCGGTCGCGTCGGGCCAGTGGGACTTGGTGATCCAGGGCGAGGCGCGGGGAACGCGCGTGTTCATGTCGCGCAACCGCGTGATCCTGAACTGAAGGATTTTGCCATGCACGTCTCGCGGGACTTTTCGCATTACGTCCGGACTGCGGGCGAGGGCGTCCAGCACATCGATCTCGCGGTCGAGGGCGTGCACTGCGCCGGCTGTATGGCCAAGATCGAGCGCGGGCTGTCCGCGATTCCCGACGTCACGCTGGCGCGCGTGAACCTCACCGACCGGCGCGTTGCGCTGGAATGGAAGGCGGGCACGCTCGATCCTATCAGCTTCATCGATCGCCTCGAAGAGCTCGGCTACAAGGCCTATCCTTACGAAACCGAGAGCGCGGAGGCGACCGAGGTCGCCGAATCGCGCTTCCTGCTGCGTTGCCTCGGCGTCGCCGCGTTCGCCACCATGAACGTGATGATGCTATCGATCCCGGTGTGGTCCGGCAACGTCTCGGACATGCTGCCGGAGCAGCGCGATTTCTTCCACTGGCTGTCGGCGCTGATCGCGCTGCCGGCGGCGGCCTATGCCGGCCAGCCGTTCTTCCGCTCGGCCTGGCGCGCGCTGTCGGCCAGGACCACCAACATGGACGTGCCGATCTCGATCGGCGTGACGCTGGCGCTCGGCATGTCCGTGGTCGAGACCATCAACCACGCCGAGCACGCCTATTTCGACGCGGCGATCATGCTGCTCACTTTCCTCCTGGTCGGTCGCTTCCTCGACCAGAACATGCGGCGGCGGACCCGCGCGGTCGCGGGCAATCTCGCCGCGCTTAAGGCGGAGACCGCGGCCAAGTTCGTCGGGCCCGACGAGATATCCCAAGTGCCGGTGGCCGCGATCTATCCCGGCGACATCGTGCTGCTGCGGCCCGGCGAGCGCTGCGCGGTCGACGGCACTGTGATCGAGGGCCGTTCCGAGATCGACCAGAGCCTGATCACCGGCGAGACGCTCTACGTCACGGCCGAGCAGGGCACGCCGGTCTATGCGGGATCAATGAACATCTCGGGGACCTTGCGGGTGCGGGTCTCGGCGGCCTCCGAGGCGACGCTGCTCGCCGAGATCACGCGGCTGCTCGACAATGCGCTGCAGGCGCGCTCGCGCTACATGCGGCTCGCAGACCGCGCTTCGCGACTCTACGCGCCGGTGGTGCATGCCACCGCGCTCGTCACCATCCTCGGCTGGGTCATCGCGGGCGCCGGCTGGCATGATGCCATCGTGACCGGCGTCGCGGTGCTGATCATCACCTGTCCCTGCGCGCTCGGGCTCGCCATTCCGACGGTACAGACCGTGGCCTCTGGCGCGATGTTCGAGGCTGGTGTCCTGCTGAATTCCGGCGATGCCATCGAGCGTCTCGCGGAAGCCGATCACGTCGTCTTCGACAAGACCGGCACGCTGACGCTGCCCGATCTCGAAGTGATGAATGCGGCCGATATTCCCGCTGATATCTTCGAGCTTGCCGGACGGCTTGCGCTGTCGAGCCATCATCCAGTCGCCGCCGCGGTCGCGCAGGCCTCTGACGCCAGATCGCCGATCGTCGGCGCGGTCGAGGAGGCCGGCCAGGGCGTGCGTGCTGTGGTCGATGGCATCGAGGTTCGCCTCGGTCGTCCTTCTTTCTGCGGCGCCGAGACGCTGGTCTCGGACGTGACAAATCTGGATCCCGAAGCCTCGGTCGTCGGTTTCAGCAAGGGCAGCGAAAAATTCATCCTCTCCGTGCGCCAGGGCCTCCGCCCCGATGCGCAAGCTGTGATCGCGGCGCTGAAGGCGCGCAATATCGGCATCGAGATTCTCTCCGGCGACCGTGAACCGGCGGTGATCGCGGCGGCCCATGCGCTGGGCATCTCCGAATGGCGAGCCGGCGTGACCCCGGCCGACAAGATCGCGCGGATCGAGGTCCTGAAGCAGCGGCGCATGAAGGTCCTGATGGTCGGCGACGGCATGAACGATGCGCCCTCGCTGGCGGCGGCCCATGTCTCGATATCGCCGATCTCGGCCGCGCATTTGAGCCAAGCGACCGCCGATCTCGTCTTCCTCGGCCGGCCGCTGGCCCCGGTTGTCGCCGCCATCGATGCTTCGCGCAAGGCGCTGCACCTGATGCGGCAGAATCTCTGGCTGGCGATCGGCTACAATTTCCTCGCGGTGCCGGTCGCGATCAGCGGCGTCGTCACGCCGCTGATCGCGGCTGCCGCCATGAGCGGATCGTCGATCCTGGTGATGCTGAATTCGCTGCGTGCGCGCGGCGCCCCGCGGGAGATCGTGTGATGGAAATCCTGGTCATCCTGGTGCCGCTGGCGCTGATGCTCGGTCTCGCCGGTCTGGCCGCATTCCTTTGGTCGCTTCGAAGCGGCCAGTACGACGATCTCGACGGCGCCGCCTGGCGCGCCATCGCCGACGACGAGCCGCCGCAGGAGGCGCCGGCCAAGCGCTAGCGCTTCAAGGCGAGCGTCAGCAGGGCCGCGACAGCGAGCGCCAGGCCCACCCCGGCCACGCAGGCATGCCAGCCATACGCGTCGAACAGCCGGCCGAGGACGGCGGTGCCGACGAGCCCACCGCAGAAATAGCAGGCGAGATAGGTGCCGCTGGCGATGCCGCGGTTTACAGCCGCAGCCTGTCCGACGAATCCTGTCGCAGCCGCTTGCGCGGAAAAGGTGCCGCTTCCGACCAGAACCATCCCGGCGAGGACCGCGCCCAGGTGCGGGACCAACATCAGCGGCAAGCCGACCCCGGCGATGGCGAGCGAGCCCCAGATCGTCGGACGCGTTCCGAGGCGCGACGCCACTTTGCCAGCCAGCAACGTGGTGACCACCGACGGCAGGAAGACGAAGTAAACGAAGCCGAGGTCCATCATGCCCAGCGACAGCGGTGGTCGAACCAGAACGAAATTGACGAATGTGAAGGTGCCGATGAATGCGAACAGGATGCAGAAGCCGATGCCGTAGGCGGCACGCAGCCGTGCATCCTGCCACTGCGCGATCGTCGCGGCAAACGCCGATGCTGTCGACGTCGTTGCACGCGTCGGCTGTACGCGCGCAATGGTGAAATAGACCAGGGCGGCACCGGCCAGATTGAGGGCCGCGAAGAAGTAGAAATTCCATGCCAGGCCAAGGCTATCGGCGATCGCGGCCGACACCAGCCGGCCGACGAGATTGCTGGCGACGTTTCCTGTGATGTAGGCGGCAAAGGCGCCGCCGGAATCCATTGCGCTGCATTGCTCGCCGAGATGAGCCAATGTCAACGCGAAGGCGGATGCCATGCAGAGGCCCTGCGCGACCCGCAGGCCGGTGAAGACGGCAAGATTGGGCGCAGTCGCCAGCAGGCTCGTCGGAATCGCGAGCAGGGTCAGGCTGAGCAGGATGCCGGTCCGCCTGTCGATGTGCGGGCTGAGAAGGCCGACGACGAGGCCTGCGACAGCCATGCCGAACGTGCTGGCGTTGACGGCCAGGCTCATCGCGGCCGGCGTGACGCCGTAGCGGCGCGTCAGCGAGGGCAGGATCGCCTGCGTCGCGAAGAGATCGACGACCGTCAGGAAGGCAGTGAGGCCGATCACGAGAGAGCGAAGCGCAAGACCTGGTGAATGCGCGTCCATCGTCATCGCGGTTGGTTTGATCGGCGCGGAAAGATCGGTCATGGCAGGCCTCCCTTGTGATGAATGTGGCGCCCGCATGCGGGGCAGCATGGGGATCGCGGGCGCCACATTCCGTCACGCGTGCGCTGGGGTCGCGCACCCGTTACATGTTGTGGTCGTGCGGGTCCTTGCGGACGTCGCCGACATAGAGAATGACCGTTTCCTTGCCGAGGTTCTTCCACCAGTGCGAGGTGCCGGACACCTCCGGGCGGATGTCGCCGGCCTTGTGCACGATCGGATCGACGCAGTTGGAAACGTGTTCGACGATCTCGCCTTGCTGCACGAAGATCAGGGCAGGGCGGTCGTCATGGCTGTGCCAGGGCACGATGCCGCCGGGCTCGATGGTCAGCTTGCGGAAGCGCAGCTCGTGGCCTTCGATATGCGCCGGCTGTTTGCCGAGGTCGATGGCGCCGAGCGTGACGTCGGTGACGCCGACCGGCTTGTAGTCGACCATCTGCTGCGCGTTCGGCTTGATCTTGTCGGCCGGGCATTCGCCGGCGGAGACTGGCTGCGCCGAGAGTGTCAATACGCCGAGGATGGCCAGGCCGGGCCAGACCGCACGCGACAATGTGTGATGCTTGAACATCGGGACGTCTCCTGTGTTGGCCGCAACCGCAATGGTCGCTGGCTCTGTTGGGACTTTCGTCGAGAGGGCGCTCGTTCTGAAATGCTCTTTCGCTCTCGCTGCGATAGACCGGCGCTATCGGGCCCGATAGGCGCTCGCTATCGAACCGATTGGGGATTGGCATTTCCGCTTCCCGAGCGACTGGCGTTCGATGGTGGGGCGCCCGGTTGGCGGGCGTTCACGTCACTCCGGAGGAACATCTCATGACGAAATTGTCCAAGACCTTGATTGCCACGGCTGCGTTCGTGGTCATCGCCACATCGGCCTTCTCGGAAGCCACATGGGACTTCAAGGCCGGCATGGCCTACCTGTATGGCGGACCCGGCAAGATGTCGGCGATGGCCATGGCCCCGGCGGAGAAGAACCACGAGGCCATGATGAAGAACGCCAAGAAAGTCCCCGACAACACCGTCTTCTTCATGGACAACGGATCGCTGTATTCCACCTCGGGGCGGCTGGACCCGACCGGCAATTTCTACGTGAACTGATCGCGTGCGCATGACGGCCGCCCCTTGCGGGCGGCCGGATCGGGCACCTAATATTCGTCCCCTGAACGCTGGAGCGCAAGATGACCTCTCTCTCGCCGGCCGATGCCGAGCGGCTTAAACACGCCTTCCAGCGCTGCCGTGACATGGATGGCACGCTGAACGAGCAACTCCGCGCCTATGCCGACGCCAGCCGCGACGTGTTCCCGGCCTATGGCGAGGCAGTCGACAATCTGGTGACCAGATTGAATGGAAACGGCGGCGGCGAGACCGCGCCGCGTCCGGGCGAGTCGATGCCGCCGTTCATGTTGCCGGACGAGAGCGGGCGTCTCGTCGCGCTGTCCTCACTGCTGGAGAGCGGCCCGGTCGCCGTGATGTTTTTCCGCGGCCATTGGTGTCCCTATTGCCGGCTCAATGTCCGCGCGGTGGTCCAGGCGCTGGACCGCGTCGAGTCCATGGGTGCGCGCATAGTCGCGATCATGCCGGAGACGCAGGAATACACCCAGCAGCTCAAGGCGGAAGCTGGTGCCCCATTTCCGATCCTGACCGACCTCGACAACGGCTATGCGTTGTCGCTCAATCTCGCGATCTGGCTCGGTGCCGAGATCCAGCACCTGTTGTCCTATCAGGACATGGCGAAATTCCACGGCAATGATGGCTGGATGCTGCCGATCCCGGCCGTGTTCGTCGTTGGTCGCGACGGTCTCGTGAAAGCCCGCTTCGTCGATCCGGATTTCCGCAAGCGAATCGAGATCGATGATCTGCTTGAAGCGTTGGAAGGCGCGAGCAGGGAGGCCTGAAAGAGTGAGGAGCGAGCGTGGCTGCTACCCCGCAATCTCCCGCCAATCCGCACCGCGCAACATGCGCATAACGGCATTGGCCACCGCCGTGCGCTGCCGGCCGGCCACCCCGTAGAGGCTGACGGTGCGACGGGCGTCCAGCCCGGCGACCGCAGCGCGCGTCAACGTCTCCGGAACGGGCGAGGTGTGCGGCAGCATGGCGACGCCGATGTCGGCCTCGACCAGCTCGATCAAATCGCGCTCGTTCGAGATTTCGTGACCCTGCTCGATCGCGATGCCGTGCTCGCGCAGGCTCGCCGAGATACGGGCGGAATGCTCGCAAAACGTCCGGCTCAGCAGCTGCTCCGCGCGCAGATCGTCCAGTGCGATGCTGCTGCGGCCGGCCAGGCGATGTCCGTCGCTGACCACGAGCTCGAAGCTCTCGGTGAACAGCGGCCAGACATCGAGCCGCTCCCAGGCCTCGTCGATGTCCGCGGCAATCCCTAGCTCGGCCTCGCCCTTCTTCAGGAACTCGGCCACTTCACGACTCGAGCCGCGCAGGAAGCGGAATTCGAGCCGGTTGAACTGCCGCTTGATCTGGTTGAGATGCGGAATGAGGAGCGACAGGTCGATCGCATGCGTCAGCGCGACGCGGAGCGCGCCGATCTCGCCGCTCCGGAACGAGGAGGCCAGCGATCGGGCGCCGGTGGCCGCTTCGAAACACTGCTTCAGCAGCGGATGCATGCGCTGGCCGAGCTCGGTCAATTGCGCCGCGGGCCGTTCGCGGCGAAACAGATCGCCGCCGAGCTCGGCCTCGAGCTGCTTGATCGCGCGCGTCAGCGAAGGCTGCGTCACGTTGCATTCCTCGGCGGCACGCGTGAAGTTCAAGAGTTGCGCCACCGCGAGGAAATAGCGGACCTGGTGCATTTCCATGGATCGGCTCCCGGCAAGATCAGCCGAAAGCTAGCCGATCGGCGCGGAGAATGACATCCCGACCGCAATAGCGCACAGGCATGGTTTCGGAAGCCAACGGGCATTTCCGTCAAACCCGGCGATGCTTCACAGTCGGCTCAGCACAAGTCGTCATGTCAAAGGAGTTTGCCCGTGAATATGTCCGTCAAGCCGCAGACGTCCGCCTCCCGGGCGCTCGCGGGCAAGGTTGCGCTGGTCACGGGCTCAACCAGTGGCATCGGCCTCGGTATCGCGCGGGCACTTGCCGCGGCCGGCGCCGACATCGTGCTGAACGGCCTTGGTGTGGCGGCCGAGCTCGACCGGACGCGCGAGCAGATCGCGGCGGAGTTCGGCGTCAAGGCAAGGTTTTCGCCGGCCGACATGACCAGACCGAATTCGATCGCCGAAATGATCGCGGCGACGGTTGCGCAGGCCGGCCGCCTGGATATCCTGATCAACAATGCCGGCATCCAGCACGTTGCGCCGCTGGAGCAGTTTCCGGTCGAGAAATGGGACCAGATCCTCGCGATCAATCTGTCGTCGGCCTTCCACACCACGCGGCTCGCGCTGCCCGCAATGCGACAGAACGGGTTCGGGCGGATCATCAACATCGCCTCCGCGCACGGCCTGGTCGCCTCGCCGTTCAAGGCGGCCTACGTCGCCGCCAAGCACGGCATCGTCGGGCTCACCAAGGTGACCGCGCTGGAGACGGCAGAAGAGGGCATTACCTGCAACGCGATCTGTCCCGGCTATGTCTATACGCCACTGGTCGAGGCGCAGATCGATGGGCAGGCCAAGGCGCATGGAATCTCGCGTGACCAGGCGATCCGTGACGTGCTGCTGGCGCAACAGCCGAACAAGCGCTTCTCGACCGTCGAGGAGCTCGGTGCGCTCAGCGTATTTCTGTCCACCAACGCAGCGGCCACGATCACCGGGATTGCGTTGCCCGTGGACGGAGGCTGGACCGCGCATTGAGGCGAGCGCGTAACATAGGATCGCTAGGAGCGAACATGGCAAGGGTACGGGCTCTCAGGGAGCAGAATATGAACGATGTGAAGCGCGATACCAGCGTGTCGAAGGATCTGCCCGGCCAGGTGGTGCTGGTGCTTCAGGGCGGCGGTGCACTCGGATCCTATCAGGCCGGGGTGTACCAGGCGCTGCACGAGGCCGGCATCGAGCCGGACTGGATCATCGGCACCTCGATCGGCGCCATCAATGCGTGGCTCATTGCGGGCAACGCGCCTGACCAGCGGCTGCTGCGCCTGAAGCAGTTCTGGAAACGGATGGAGCAGAATCCGGTCTGGAATCTGCGCACCCCGTTTGCCGGCTTCAATGAAAAGCTCGCCTATTGGTCGACCTTGACCCACGGCATTCCCGGCTTCTTCCGTCCCAATCCATTGGCGCATGCGGGCGATTCCTATCCGCTCGGAGCCGATCACGCCGGCTTCTATTCGACGGCGCCGCTGGAGCGGACGCTGCTCGAGCTTGTCGATTTCGGCCGGATCAACCGCTGCGCGCCACGGTTGACGATCGGCGCCGCTCACGTCCGCAGCAGCCAGATGCGCTATTTCGACAGCCGCGACGGCGAGCTGACGGTGAAGCATGTCATGGCTTCGGGCGCGCTGCCGCCGGCGTTTCCGGCGGTACGCATCGACGGCGAACTCTATTGGGACGGCGGCATTCTGTCGAACACGCCGACCGAGGCCGTCTTCGACGACAATCCACGCAAAAATTCGCTGATCCTCGCCGTGCATTTGTGGAATCCCGCCGGCGCAGAGCCGACCACGATGGCGGAGGTGCTGAACCGGCACAAGGATGTGCAATATTCCAGCCGGATCGCGAGCCAGATCACGCGCCAGCAGCAAACCCATCGCCTGCGCCACGTCATTAGCCAGCTCGCCGCGCGACTGCCTGAAAGCGAGCGCAGCAATCCGGCTGTGAGGGAATTGATCGACTACGGCTGCCCGACCAGGATGCATGTCGTGCGCCTGCTTGCGCCGCAGCTCGACCGCGAGAGCCACACCAAGGATATCGACTTCAGTCCGTCCGGCATCATGCGGCGCTGGGATGCCGGCTATTCGCACACAAAGTCAGTGCTTGAGCGAAGGCCGTGGGTTGGCGAGTTCGATCCGCTCGCGAGCGTGGTGCTGCACGAACATATGGACGAGATGCCGATGGCGGCGGAGTAGGGCCGCAAGCGATCGTCCCCTTCATCGAATTGCCACATGCCTTGCGGATTGTCGGTCCTGGTCCGCAATCGAAAGTCCCTGCAGGTGGTGTCCGGGAGCGAACTTGAATCTGCCCTTGATACCGTCCGCGCCAACGCGGCGGGACCGGTCGCCGGCGTGTTCGGCCCTGACACGGTGACCTGGCAAATCGACCGCGAGGCCGTGATCTTTCTCGGCGCCGGCCGGGCGCTGCTCCTTCAACTCGCGCATCCCTGGGTCGCCGCCGCCATCGCCGAGCATTCGAAAACCCTCGCTGATCCGATCGGACGATTTCACCGCACCTTCGACATCGTCTTTGCCATGGTGTTCGGTTCGCTTGACCGCGCGCTGTTGTCGTCGCGGCAATTGCACCGGCGCCACAGCATGATCGTCGGCGAGATGCCCGAGACCGTCGGTCCGTTCGCGGCAGGCTCGCGCTACTGTGCCAACGACATCCCGTCGCTGCGCTGGGTTCATGCCACGCTGGTCGAGACCGCGCTGATGGCGCATGATCTGGTCTTGCCGCCTCTCTCGGCGGACGAACGCGAACGCTACTGGGCCGAGAGTCGGTTGTTCGGTGCGTTGTTCGGGTTGACGGCGCACGATCTGCCGGCGGACTGGTCCGGCTTTGCGGCCTACACCGCGGCAATGACGCAGTCGGATACGCTGACCGTCAGCCCGGCCGCGCGCGATATCGCCGCGCAGATCTTTGGTGGAGCGCGCCCGTGGTTGCGTCCGCCGCGCTGGTATCGCGCGCTCACCGCGAGCCTGCTGCCGGAAAGCTTGCGTGTGGGATTCGGGTTCGAGCTTGACGAGCGTGACACCAGATCCGCCGAGAAGGCGCTGCGATGGATACGGCGGGTCTATCCAAGGTTGCCAGACCGGCTGCGCTATGTCGGTCCCTACCAGGAAGCGCAAGCGCGGCTGCGCGGAGAGCCGCAGCCCGACTGGATGACGCGGTGCCTCAACCGTGCCTGGATCGGACGGTCGCAGATGGATGTGCGCGGGAGGGGGTGAAGTCCTCCGCCGTTGCCACAAACCACCGTCATTGCGAGGAGCTCTTGCGACGAAGCAATCCAGGCTGCTGCCACGGAAAACAGTCTGGATTGCTTCGCTACGCTCGCAATGACGAGGACACGCAGGCCTCACACCGCCGCCAGCTTCCGGTACAGCGCGTTGTAGCTGCCGGCCGGGATGCTCCAGGAGAACGACCGTCCCATCGCACTGCGACGCATGGTGTCGAGCTGGTCCTGCGCCATGAAGGCGGAGAACGCACGGCGGACGCCGCCGAGGAAGGATTCATGCGAAGGTTTTGAGAACAGGAAGCCGGTTTCGCCGTCGGTAATGGTCTCGGCGAGGCCGCCGGTCTGGTGGCCGATCGGCAGCGAGCCGAAGCGCTGGGCGTACATCTGGCTGAGCCCGCAGGGCTCGAAGCGTGACGGCATCAATGTGAAGTCGCTACCGGCGAAGATGCGGCGCGCCTGGGCCTCGTTGAAGCCGATCACGACCCCGATCGCGTCAGGCCGCCGGCGATGCGCGTCGATTAGCGCCTGCTCGAGCGCCGGCTCGCCGGAGCCGGTGACCACGATCTGCCCGCCGGCATCGACGATCTCGTCGGCCGCCGCCAGCACGAGGTCGATGCCCTTCTGGTGCACCAGCCGGGCGACGATGCCGAACATCGGGCCGCGCGACACCGCAAGCCCGAACTGCTTGCGCACGTAATCCGCATTGGCCTTCTTGCCGACCCAGTCGCCGGCGCCGAACTGCTGGGCAAGCTGGGCGCAGGAACGCGGGTCCCAGCTCTCGTCGATGCCGTTGAGGATGCCGGTGAGTTCGGCCGCGTCGGAGCGGACTCGAAGCAGGCCCTCGAGACCGCAGCCGAATTCATCCGTGGTGATCTCCCGCGCATAGGTGCCGCTGACTGTGGTGAGATGCGAGGCGTAGACCAGCCCGGCCTTGAGGAAGGAGAGCTGGTCGTAGAACTCGACGCCGTCGATGTGGAAGGAGCTCTCCGGCGCGCCGATCCGCCGCAGCGAGTCCTTCGGGAAGAGGCCCTGATAGGCGAGGTTGTGAATGGTCAGGATCGACGGCAGCTTGGAGCCGCGCCAGGCGAGGTAGGCCGGCACGAGCGAAGCCTGCCAGTCATTGGCGTGGATCAGGTCTGCTGCCCAATCCTTGTCCAACGTGCCCATCGCCAGCTCAGCGGCGGCCGAGGCAAAGCGCGCGAAACGGATGTCGTTGTCGGGCCAGTCGCGCCCGGACTCGTCACCATAGGGGTTGCCGGGCCGGTCGTAGAGTTGCGAGCACAACAGCACATAGACCGGCAGGCCGTCCTTGGTCGCGGCGCGGCCGAGCGAGCAGGCCGGCATCTCCGCGAACGCCGGACAGCGGCCAACGACCTGGATATGCGTGAGTTGTTCGATGATGTCGCGATAGCCGGGCAACATGACCCGGATGTCGGCGAAAGGACGAAGGGCTCGGGGGAGTGCAGCGGAAACGGCTCCAAGTCCGCCGACGCGGACAAAGTCGTCCATTTCTGTCGTAACGAACAAGACCCTCAAGAACTGCTGCCCTCTGCCGGAGCCCGATTGCTGCTATGCAAGAACGGGTCCAGTTGCCCTGGAATTCCCAAGCCCGCCCGCGAGACGTGTCTGTTTGGTAAAGACTTTCCTACTCAGCCGCCGCCCTCTAGGGTCGGCGCACCAACAACAGAGAACTTCGATAAGTTCCTAAGTGACTCAAGGACGCAAGCAGGCATGCAGCTATCAGATAAGCATGAGGGGACCACGACAAAGGCCTTCGCCGGCCTCAGGGTCCTGGATTTTTCGACCACCATCGCCGGTCCCCATTGTGCGCGGATGCTCGCCGACATGGGCGCCGAGGTCATCAAGATCGAGACCGACGGCGGTGAGACGATGCGGACCCGGCCGCCGCTGCGCAAGGGCTGCAGCACCGTGTTCGGCCAGCTCAACGTCGGCAAGAAGAGCGTCGTGCTCGACCTCAAGTCCGAGGACGGCAAGGAGGCGGTCCGCCGGCTGGCCGCGACTGCCGACATCCTGGTCGAGAACTTCCGCCCGGGCGTGATGCATCGGCTGCGGCTCGACTATGACAGAATACGCACGGTCAACCCGAAGCTGATCTACTGCTCGATCTCCGGCTACGGCCAGAGCGGCCCGTCGGCCGAGCTGCCGGCCTATGCGCCGGTGATCCATGCAGCCTCGGGCTACGACATGGCGCATCTCGCCTATCAGCCCGGCCGCAGCCGCCCGGATTATTGCGGCATCTACCATGCCGACGTCGTCACCGGCACCTACGGGTTCGGCGCGATCGCGTCGGCGCTCTACCAGCGCACCCTGACTGGGCTCGGCCAGCATATCGACGTTTCCATGCTGGAATCGATGCTGACGCTGACATTGATCGAGTTGCAGAACTCGCAGTTCACCGTGAAGCCGCCGCCGCGCCCGATGTTCGGGCCGACCGAGACGGCGAGCGGTTATGTCATGATCACGGTTGCCAGCGAGAAGACGTTTCAGGGACTGATGGGAGTGATCGGCCGCCCCGAATGGATCTCCGATCCGCGCTTCTCCACCTACGCCGCGCGTCGCGATCATTGGGCCGACTTGATGGACGGTGTAGAGGCCTGGTCGCGGCAGCTCTCGACCGATGTCTGTCTTGTCGCGTTAGGTGCGGCCGGCGTGCCGGCCTCGGCCTACCGCACTGTGTCCGAAGCACTGGCCGATCCGCAGCTCGCGCACCGAGAGGCGCTCTCGTCTGTCGAGGATGAAGGCGGCTCGTTCCAGGTCCTCAATCTGCCGTTCCGGATGACCGGTGCTGATACAACACCGGGCAAGACGATGGCCGTTCTTGGCGAGCACACGGACGGACTGCGCGCGGAGATCGGGCTCACCGACAATGCGCCAATTCCGTCAGGCAAAACAGCCGTGCAAGGCTGAGGGCAAGGCTGACGGCAAGTCTCACGGGAAGTCTGACGGATACTACGCTGTGGCAAGCAATGCGGCGTTGCGCGTGGCCGGCTTGCCATCATCCGTCAGCCTAAATTAGACAGGTCCGAGTTTGTCTCGTCCTGCCGCCCATGCCATGGTGGCGACGATAAGAAAAATATCCGGGAGGACGCCAATGAAAAGTTTCAAGGTCGCCGATTTCAAGGCGCCGCTGCAGGAGTTCGACGAGGCCACGCCGCAACCGTCCGGCACGCAGGTGCTGATCAAGGTGAAGGCGGCCGGCGTCTGCCATAGCGACCTTCACATTTGGGAAGGTGGCTACGATCTCGGCCACGGCCGCAAGCCGCTCTCGCTGAAGGATCGCGGCATCAACCTGCCGCTGACCATGGGGCACGAGACGGTCGGCGAGGTGCTCGCCTTCGGCCCGGACGTGAAGTCGTCGAACCAGGGCGACGTGAAGATCGGCGATGTCGGGCTGGTCTATCCCTGGATCGGTTGCGGCAAATGCGCGACCTGTCTCGCCGGTGACGAGAACATGTGCCTGACGCCGCGCTCGCTCGGCGTCTATTGCGACGGCGGCTATTCCGACCACATGCTGGTGCCGCATCCGCGCTATTTGCTCAACCTCAAAGGCCTCGATCCCGCGTCAGCTGCACCCTACGCCTGCTCGGGCGTCACGACCTACAGCGCGCTGAAGAAGCTCGAGCAGCACTTCGACACGCCGATCGTGATGTTCGGCGCCGGCGGACTTGGCCTGATGGCACTGTCGCTGCTGAAGGCGATGGGCGGCAAGGGCGCGATCATGGTCGACATCGACGCGAAGAAACGCGAAGCGGCGGAGCAAGCCGGCGCGCTCGCGACCGTCGATCCCAAGGCGGCCGACGCCCTGGAGCAGCTTGCCAAGAAAGCCGGTGGTCCCATCCGCGCCGTGCTCGATCTCGTCGGAAACGCCGCCACCACGCAACTCGGCTTCGACTGCCTGACCAAGGGCGGCAAGCTCGTCCTCGTCGGCCTGTTCGGCGGCGGTGCGACCTGGGCGCTGCCGCTGATTCCGATCAAGGCGGTGACGATCCAGGGCAGCTATGTCGGGAATTTGCGCGAGACGCAGGAGCTGCTCGACCTGGTGCGAGCGAAGAACATAGCGCCGATCCCCGTGACGCGGCAGCCGCTCGCCAAGGCCAACGACGCGCTGGTGCAGCTGCAGCAGGGCGCGGTGGTTGGCCGCACGGTGCTGACGCCGTAACCAACGCTCCATCCTCCGTCATTGCGAGGAGCGAAGCGACGAAGCAATCCAGAGTGTTTCCGCAGATGCAGTTCTGGATTGCTTCGCTTCGCTCGCAATGACGATTTAGCTCGCTCCTCCTGAGGCTTCCCATGTCCGCAAATAATGCCTTCCACATTGCCGTGCTTGCCGGTGACGGCATCGGTCCCGAAGTCATGGCGCCGGCCATCGAAGTCCTGCGCAAGATCGAGACGAAATCCGGCCTGAGCTTTCGCTTCACCGAGGGGCCGGCGGGCGCCAATCATTATCTCGCCGCCGGCAAGTCGATGCCGGACACCACCATCAAGCTGTGCGAGGAGGCGGACGCGATCCTGCTCGGCGCCTGCGGCCTGCCGTCGGTGCGCTATCCTGACAACACCGAGATCGCGCCGCAGATCGAGCTGCGCTTCATCTTCGATCTCTATGCCGGTGTGCGCCCGGCGCGGCTCATTCCGGGCGTGCCGAGCCCGATCGTCGGCGCCGACCAGCGCGGCATCGATCTCGTCGTGATCAGGGAGTCCACCGAAGGCCTGTTCGCCTCGATGGGCAAGGGCGTCGTCACCCATGAGGAGGCGCGCGAAACCATGGTGATCACGCGCAAGACGTCCGAGCGCCTGTTCGAGTTCTCGTTTCGCCTCGCCGAGCGGCGCAAGGCGCGCGGCAAGCCCGGCGCGCTGGCCTGCGTCGACAAGGCGAACGTGTTCAAGGCCTTTGCGTTCTTCCGCGGCATCTTCGACGAGATCGCCAAGCGTCATCCGGAGGTGAAGACCGACCGGCTCTATGTCGATGCCTGCTCGGCGATGCTGGTGAAGCGTCCCTGGGATTTCGACGTGATGGTGATGGAGAACATGTTCGGAGACATCGTCTCCGACATCACCGCGAGCCTGATCGGCGGCCTCGGCATGGCGCCCTCGGCCGACATCGGCGACAAATACGCAGTGTTCCAGCCGTGCCACGGCACCGCGCCCGACATCATGGGGCAGGGCAAAGCCAATCCCACCGGGATGATCTTGTCGGCTGCAATGATGCTGGACTGGCTCGCCGACAAGCACGGCGTCGAAGGAGCGGCCGAGGCCGGCGAGACCATCGAGCGTGCGGTGGACAAGGTCTATGCCGACGGTCTCAAGCCGATGGAATTTGGTGGCCGCAACGGAACCGCCGACATCACGAAGGCGGTGCTTGCGGCGCTGTAGTCAAGGAAGAGGGGCCTCGCGGCCCCTCGCAATTCACCAGCGACGCCAGTGGCGGTGGCCGCCCCAGCCCCACGGACGGCCGCCGTAGAAGCGTCGCGGGCCGCCGTAAAAACCGTAGGCGCCGTAATAATTCGGACGCCAGAAGCAGCGACCCCAGGGGTTGCAGACCCAGCGCACCTGATCGACGTCGGCTGCCGGGCCGCTCGCGATACGGTCGGCCTGCGGAATGCCGTTCGGCATCGCTGCGAGTGCCTGTCCTGATGCGAGAGCGGCGCCGCCCAGGGCAGCCAGACCAACAACAGCAAATTTCAGTTTCATCGCAATCTCCCTCGTTTGATGGCGAGAGAACTTCCAGCAAATCAGCTGGTTGCTATGGTGTTGCGGGGCCGTGGGAATTTAATCTTCCTGAATGCATGTTCACGTTGCCTGCCGTCGTTGCTGCGCTTCGTGGCAATGACGGAATCACCGTCCCTGGAACTGTGGCTTGCGCTTCTCCATGAACGCCTGTCGGCCCTCGCGAAAATCCGCGCTGTCCATACAAGCCGTGCCGACGGCCCTAATTGCCTCCATGTCGCGTGCGCTTTCGTCCTTCAGCACCTGCGCGATGGTGAGCTTGGCGGCCTTGATCGCGAGTGGTGCATTTTGCGAGATCGTCTCGGCGATGGCCATGGTCTCGCCCCAGAGCTGATCCTCCGGAACCACGCGCTCGACCAACCCGATGCGCAGCGCTTCCGACGCATCGATGCGCATGCCCGTATACATCAGGAGCCGTGCCCAGGACGGGCCAACCAGTGACACCAGGTGCCGCAAGCCGTCATAGCCATAGGCGATGCCGAGCTTCGCCGCGGGAATGCCGAACTGGCTGCCATGGGAGGCGATGCGGATGTCGGCGAGCATCGCCAATTGCATGCCGCCGCCGAGACAAAAACCCTGGATGCAGGCAATCGTTGGCTTGGGATAGTCGGCGAGCAGCGCGCGCTGGGCCGCGCTGCGTTTTGCGTATTCCTCGGAAGCGGCGGCGTTATGGCGCGTCTTCTCGAACTGGCTGATGTCGGCGCCCGACACGAATGCCTTGCCACCGCCGCCGCGCAGGATCACGACGCGCACGGCAGCGTCATCGCGTAAGGCTGTCAGCGCCTCGCCGAATCCCTCCCACATCTCCAGCGACATCGCGTTGCGCTTGTCGGGATTGTTGAAGATGATCACGCCGACGCCACTGGCTGTGTGCTTGAGGATCTTGCCGTCGGCGTAGGGAATTTCGGTCGTGCTGGACATGTCGGACATCGCGGGCGCTTTCGTTGGCGAGGCGCAATGTTCGGCCGGGGCGAGGCCAGGGTCAACCGCGACAACGGATGTGGCTTTGCAGCCGCCTGTGCCGCGATTGCATGGCGCGATCTATCGCGTCATGTGCGCGGTCAGCGGGTGGCTGCCGGCATTGCTGAAGAAGGCCGCCTCTTCGGCGGTCGCCTCCAGCAACTGCTCGTCCTGGTGATAGACGTCGTTGCGGAACTGGACGGTCTGGTCCTTGGTCATCCACGCCGTGAGGTAGATCCAGGCCACCGGCACCTTCTTCGCCATGGCGACGTCGAGATGCTGGCCGCTGGCGATCTCCGCGTCGATCGCGGCGCGGCTCCATTTCGGCTGGTCCTTCAGTAGCCAGGCGGCGAGATCGCGCACATTGTCGACGCGCGAGCAGCCGTGGGAATCGAAGCGGTAATCATCGCTGAACAGATTGCGCTGGTTGGTGTCGTGCATGTAGACCGAATAGGAATTCGGCATGTCGATCTTGACCGCGCCGAGCGCGTTGAACGTGCCGTTGTGCTGGCGCACGGTGAAATTCGGCGTATGCGTGCCCGACCAGTCAACCGAATTCGGGTCGATCGGATTGTCGTGAGCGTCGAGCACCTCCATGTGCATGCGCGACAGATAGGTGGGATCCTTGCGCATATGCGCGGAGATCTCGGTCTTGGCGATCGAGGAGGGCACCGTCCAAGTGGGATTGAGGACGACGCTGCTGATCTGGGCGGTGAGCGTTGGCGAGGGCTTTTCGGTCTTGCCGACGATCACGCGATAGCGCCTTACCACGACGTCGTTCTCGACCGCTTCGGCAAAGGCGGCGGGGATGTTGACCACGACATAGCGCTGGCCGAAGCCGAAATTCATGTTCTCGAGCCGCTGCAGCGAAGCCTCGAGCTGCCGGATGCGGTTCTGCACCGGCACGTTCATCGCCGCGATCGTGCGCGGCGTCATCGTTCCGGTCGGCGCGAGGCCGTGGCGGGCCTGGAAGCGTTTCACGGCGTCGGCGAGATCCTGGTCGAAGGCGCCGCTCGCCTTGTCGGCGGAAAGATCGCCGGAGACGATCAGCCGCTTGCGCAGGAGATCGTCATTGGCGCCCTGGGCGCCGGGCGCGAATTTGGCGTCTGCCGGGATCGTCGGCCAGCCGCCGCGCACGGCCAGATCGGAATAGCTCAGCGCCGCATCCTTGATGCGCTGGGCGGAGCCTTCGTCATAGGTCGGCTCATGCGTCAGCGCGAGCGCTGCGGCCGAACGGCTCTCCGCCGTAGATGCGGCCGCCGGCGCGGCGGTTTTCGGTGCGGCTGCGTGGGCCGGATTGGCGGTGGCCGGCACCGTGCCAGCCGCAGTCGCCGGCTTGGGCCCGGCCTGTCCAATGGTCTCGGTCTGAGCAAGCGCAGAGGCGCTCGCAAGCATGCCGACGGCAATGATTATCGCATGGCGCTTCGACATGTGTCCCATCTTCCCTATGAGAGCGAGGCCCGGACGGGCGCTCGCATCGGCAATTCCCGGTTCGTCGGGCTGATTCGAGAAATCGGCGGGAGGCTAGCGTCTCCCGGTTGCGGCTCCCTCAAGCACGGCGCATCGCGAGCCCCATGCGCAAGGCACGCGGTCTCTGGATTGGGTCGCGACAGGGCAGGAATGGGTTCGCGCAAACCGCGGGCGACGGCGGGAAAAATGGTCAACAAAAAGGGGCGGTCATGCCGCCCCGAGAAGTCCGCGCAAGCGCGGGCCGGATATATCTCGTCCGGGTCTCGTTCAATCCAGCCGCGCCCCGTGACGCGGCGGATTGAACATCGGGCGGAAAGGCACGAACGCCGATCGGCTCAGGCTTCGTTCGCTGCGATCGATTCCATCAGCGAGACGAGCTGACGCTGCACCGTCTGGTCCTTGATCTTGCTGTAGGCGCGCAGCAGGCGGAGGCTGAAGGCCGAGTCCAGGAAGAGCAGGCTCTCGACTTCGCGCGCCTTGTTGTCGCCGTCATAGAAGAAGGTCACGGGCACATCGAGGGCGGTGGCGATCTGCTGAAGCCGGGCCGCGCCGACGCGATTGACGCCCTTCTCGTACTTCTGGACCTGCTGGAAACTGACGCCGAGCTTCTCGCCGAGCTCGGCCTGCGAGACCTTCATCTCGACGCGCCGTAGACGGATTCGCTTGCCCAGCTCAATGTCCGGCTTGCCGGCACTGCGCTGCTTCATTCTCTTCGCCGCTGTCTTCATCTTTTTTCTCATCGGTCTTCGGTTGAAAACCCCCCGAAGAGCTGGGTCAGGGGTTCGCCCATATACTCGTCCTTGAATTCATGCGGGTGCACGAACTCTTCCTTAAACCACGGGAAACGCGCCGGATTGAAGGCTTCGATCAGCCAGTCAATCATGTGCCGTACGCGCGGAATCCGGCCGCTACCAGGATGGTAGGACAACCAGATATCCAGCGGTCTGTTCAGCTCGACCTCCAGTGGAATCAACTTCCCGCCAAGCGCAATGGCGTAGCTCGGGAACACGCCGATTCCGGCGCCATTCGCGACCGCCCAGTAGTTGGCGCTCGAGACGTTGGTCTTCATGACCAGAAGGTCACGTTCCGGAACGCCGGGGAAGAAGCTCTCGAAAGTTTGCTTGGCGGCGAGTTGGTCCGCGAACTGCAGCACCAGGCGGTGCTTGATCAACTCCGCCGCCGAGCGCGGCGCGCCATGTTTTGAAATGTATTTCTCGGAGGCCCAGAACATCAGATGCATGCGGCCGAGCCGCACCAGCTTGACGTCGAGTGCCGAAGGCCGCGACAGGTGAATGGCGACGTCGGCCTCGTGGCGGGAGACGTCGGCCGAACGCATCGCGCAATGCAGATCGACCAGGATCTTCGGATAGGTCTGCTGGAATTCGACCAGTCGCGGGGCGAGCCAGAATGTGCCAAGTCCCTCGGTGACGGCGACGCGGACCTCGCCGGACAGGGCGTTCGCTGTCGAATCGCTGGTGCGCAGCACGTCGAAGGCAGCCGCCTCCATTTGCTCGACGGCGGAGACCACCAGCGCGCCTTCGTCGGTCAGACGGGTGCCGTGGACGTCGCGGGTGAACAACGTGGTGCCGGTCTGGCGTTCGAAATCATCGATCCGGCGGCGAACGGCGTTGATCGACAGCGACAGGCGCTCGGCCGCCGAGCGGAAACTTCCGCATCGGACAACTTCCAGGAAAATGCGCGCCGCATCCCAGTCCGAGAGGCCGCTGACGTTTGTCTTTGAGCGTTCCTCCAGAGGAACGCCCCTTTCCGCCAAGGAGTGCATACAAGTCCCTTCGGGTCGCTAAACTGGCAGAATCTCGGGCAAACCACAACCACGGCGGGTTGGGGAACGACGAGTTTTGAACGTCATCCTTACTACGCCGCAGGTGGTATTCGGGTGCTGCCAAGCCTAGGAACAAGGGCTAGGAATCGGGCAAACCATCGCCCGTATGAGGGGGTGTGGCGTGAGTTCCGTTGTGAGCCGTGACTTGCCTGCGGGATTGTCGGCATTGTCCGCAATGAACGTCCTTGCGCGAGAGCAGGTGCCTTCCACGATGGATCAATTGCAGCACGCCAGGCGTTTTACGAGCGAGCGTTTTACGATCGAGCGCTTTACGACTGAGCGTTTCGACGGCCGGCGGCGCGACGCGATACGCGCCGGAACCGCGGTTTCAAGGCAGAAACACACTGAAATCATGTTCGGGGGCGTAGCGGCCTCGTGTTATCCTCGACGCTCCATGGGGGCCAAAGGGGTCGTCACAACCACGTCTCACAGGCCGAATTAGCGGAAAGAACGCCGTGTCGCATTCAGACGAACAGTTGCAGTCGGTGCTGGAAACGCTCGAAGAGTGCCGCAGGGTGCTCAACGAGAGCAATAGCCGTGAGTCGGCCGAGCTGCTGTCCATTGTCATCCTGGACGTGCGGATGAAGCTCAAAGGAATTGACAGTGCCGATCTCAAGGCACTGTGCGACGAAATGCTGCGGACGGCCACGAGCGAACCGCAGCCCCCTTCCAAGCAGACGCAGGACCAGCCCCGGCGTCCGCTGCTCCGCGTGGTGAAGTAGCCGCGCCGCCGAGTTTCGCTTTTTGGCGAGATTTGTGCGTGTCCCGGTGCCGCATCTGTGATCACAGACGGCATCGGGAGGAGCCCTGGTTTTGTGCGCCTCTGTTGCGCATTCGCTGGCATCGGCTACACCAGAGCCGGTTCGGCTCCGGGCCGCGCGCATTCCCCGCGCGCCGCATCGGCGCCAGAGATGGTTCCGACTGCATCATGCAAAATGTTTCGATCCCGGCGGCGCTGATTGCCGGCCTCGTCAGCTTCCTCTCCCCGTGCGTCCTGCCGCTGGTCCCGCCCTACCTGATCTATCTGACGGGCGCGACGATCGAGCATGTCGAAAGCGAAGAGCCCGCATCCGCCTCCAAACGCGCCATCATGATGTCGGCACTCCTGTTCGTGCTCGGCTTCTCCACGGTGTTCGTGGCGCTCGGCGCCAGCGCCTCGCTGATCGGGGCGCTGATCCGGGCCTGGTCGGCCGAACTCTCGATCCTCGCCGGCATCGTCATCATCGTCATGGGCCTGCACTTCCTCGGCCTGACGCGCATCGGCCTGTTGATGCGCGAGGGACGCTTGACCGCGCCCAAGCCCGTCGGCCTTTGGGGCGCTTATGTGATGGGGCTGGCCTTTGCCTTTGGCTGGACGCCCTGCATCGGCCCGATCCTTGCCGCGATCCTCTCGGTCGCCGCGGCCGAAGCCACGGTGACAAAGGGCGCCGTCCTGCTCGCGGTCTATTCGGCCGGGCTCGGCATTCCCTTCCTGATCGCTGCCCTGATGATCGAGCAGTTTTCCACCCTGTTTGCGCGCATGAAGGGCCATCTCGTCAATGTCGAGCGCGCTATGGGCGTCCTGATGGTGATCACCGGTATTGGATTCCTCACCGGCGCGGTCTCGAACGTGAGCATCTGGCTGCTGGAGACGTTTCCGACGTTGCAGACGATCGGTTAGGCCTCCGCATCAAAGCGCGCTAGCGCGGCGCGGTCGATCTCGATACCGAGGCCCGGCCCCTCGGGCACCCGCACGACGCCGCTCGCATGCTCGATCGGCTCCTGCAAAATCGCCTGCCGGATCGGATGTTCAGTGCGGTCGAATTCCAGCATCGGCTCGAGCGGTGACAGCGAAGTCGGCGTTTGCGAGGGCAGCACCGCGAGGAGCTGGAGCGAGGCGGCGATCGCAATCCCGGTGCCCCAGACGTGCGGATTGTAGCGGATGCCGAACGCCTCACTCATGTCGGCGATCTTCTTGCATTCACTCAAACCACCCGCCGCGCAGGTGTCGGGCTGGGCGATGTCGAGCGCGTGCGAGACGAACAGCTCGCGGAAGCCGAAGCGCGTGAATTCGCACTCGCCGCCGGCGACCGGAATCGTGAGCGCGGATTTCACCGCGCGATAGCCCGCGACATCCTCCGGCGGCACCGGCTCCTCAAACCATCCGATGTCATGGCGCTCGATCAGGCGGCCGAGCCGGATCGCCGCGACCGCGTCATAGGCGTGGTTCGCATCGACCATCAGCGCGACATCGGGGCCGATCGCCTCGCGCACCGCGCGGGTGATTGCGGCATCTTCGGCGATGCCGAAACCGACCTTCAACTTCACGGCACGGAATCCCTCGGCGGCATAACCCGCCGCTTCCTCCGGCAGATAGGTCAGCGGATCGCCTGACTTGCGCCGGTAGAGACCGGTTGCGTAGGCGGCAACCTGCTTGCGCGCGGCGCCGCCGAGAAGCTGATGCACGGGTACGCCAAAATGCTTGCCCTTGATGTCCCATAGCGCGATGTCGATGCCGCTCATTCCCTGGATCACGACGCCCTTCTGGCCGTGATCGCGCAAGCGCGCGTAGACCATCTGCCATAGCACGTCGGTGCCCAACGGATCCTCGCCGATCAGCCATGGTTCGATGCTGCGAACTACCGCCGCCGTCATGCGTGCCGGACCGTAGCATTCGCCCCATCCGATAAGACCATTGTCGGTCTCGATCTCGACCAGCATTGCGGTGCGCGTGTCGTACCAGGCGCGCGAATAGGCAAAGGGCTGCGACAGCTTTGCTTCGAGAATGTGCGTGCGAACCCTAGTGATCTTCATTGCCGGCCTCCGTTCATCGCGCCTCGTCCAGCGCGCAAATCACCGTGCAGACCACGCCGCGGGGCAGGAAGTCGACCGTTGCCTCGCCGCCGAGCTGGTCGCGCGCGCTGCGCTCGATCAGGCGCGAGCCGAAGCCGCGTTGCACCGGCGCCGTCACCGGCGGTCCGCCGATCTCGGTCCAGATCAGGCGCAGCCGCGGCTTCGGCGCATCGGCGACGACCTGCCACTCCAGCGTCACCCGGCCGGTCTCGTTGGATAGCGCGCCGTATTTCGCCGCGTTGGTGGCGATCTCGTGCACGATCATCGACAGCACCACGGCGAGCCGCGGCGACAGCGGCACCGCGGGTCCGGCCATGCGGATGCGCTCCGGATTATTCAGCAGGAACGGCTGGAGCGCGCGGGCGATCACGTCCCGCAGCTCGGAGCCCGCCCATTTCTCCTGGCTGAGCAAATTATGCGCCTCGGCCAGCGCGCCGAGCCGGCCCTCGAATTTTACCCGCTCGTCCCGGCTGGCGCTGCGGAAGGTCTGCACCGCGATCGCCTGCATCAACGCGAGCGTGTTCTTGACGCGATGGTTGAGCTCGTCGATCAGGAGATCGTGCAGCATCTCGCCGCGCGCGATCGTGGTCGCCATCCGGACCGCGAAGGTCAGGCCGGTCAGCAGCAGGACGCCGCCGATAAAACTGGTGATCGCGATGTTGCGCCAGAGCGGAGCGATTAGCGAGGTCTCGGCGACGCCGGCCACGATGGTCCAGCCGGTCAGCCGCGACCTCGTATAGACGGTGGACAACGCGACGCCGTCGAGCGAAACCGTCGAGAGTGCGGCTTCCGGCGTGCGCAACATACTCTCGTACAGTGCGCCGGTAGCCCGTTTGCCAAAGATCTCCGTAGGGTTCGGCGTGCGCGCGAACACGATAGCCTTGGTGTCGAGCAGGGAGACCGTCCAATCCCGGTCGGGCCGTTGCTTTTCCACCAGGTCCTGAAAGGTGCTGACCGGCGGGCTGAAGCAGAGGTCGTAGATCACTTCGCCGTCGCGGAGCACCGGAACCTCGACCGTAAGCACCTGCCGGCCGTTGATCGCGCCGGTGAACAGGTCGGAATATTGCGGCGACCTGGTCGCAAACACCTTCTCGATGATCTCAAGATGACCGCGTGGCGGCAGGCTTGCGGTGTCCTCGGTCGCGGAGGAAAACAACAGCCGGCCCTTGCGATCGGAGATCAGGACGAGGCCGCCTTTGCCGTACTGGTCGACGAAGCCGAGCGCGATGCGGCGGAAGCTCTGGAAGTCGTCGTTGCGCAGCGAATTCGTCAGTGCAAGCACCTGCAGGCCGCCGGTCATCCGCTGCACTTCGGAGTCCAGCACGAGGCGCATGCTGCGCACATTCTCCAGCACGCGGCGGGTCGCGTCGTTGCGGTCCTGTTTGTAATTGTAGACGGCAATGCCGACCGCGAAGACGATCAGCGGCAACATCGTTCCCGTCACCAGAAGAGCGAGCCGGACCGGCAAAGTGAGCTTTGACAAACGCGGGCGTCCCGGTTCCAGCGCAGGGGAGCGCCGGATTTATGATTTTGGGAGACCATAGGGGCGGGATTTGCGCTACGCCAATAATTTTTGCGTTCGGACGCGCCGCCCAGGAAGAAGATTTTGCAGCGCGGTCCGCGGCTGCGCCTCAGCTCATGCTGATTGCGGTCAGTAGGAGACACATGGCGTACACGGCCGCCAGGCTGAGCCCGGCGATCCGGGCCTCTCGATGCGATTTCATAATGTCAACTCCCAGAGAGGGAGGCCGCCTCAAGGCGGCCCCCTTACACCTGGATCAATCAATTTCCTGAACGACCGTGCGCGTACCGGGATCGACGAGCATCACGCGATCGCCGGAGTAGACGTAGCGATACTTCGTCAGCGACGGACCCCAGTCTGCGGGAACGGCCTCAAGCTCGACGTCGCTCGGCACCGCCGCACCGACAACGATCTTTTCCTTCGTGGTCACCGGGCGAATGCGATGCTCGGTGACGTAGGATTTGATCTTGGTTCGGTACTGCGGCTCGATCTGGACGGCCGCCGCGTGGCCCGTCCCGGTCGTCGTCACGACGGTCGATTGCGCGAAAGCACCGGTCGACATCAGGACCGCCGCGGCGGAAAGCAGGAACAACTTCTTCATCTCGTTCTCCTCGTTTGAACATGCGCCGCAACAACCCCTCATTGCGGACAGCGTTCCCGGCTCAGGGAACTAATTGCCGCTTTTTCCCGTTTGTAGATGACCGGGCTGACGGCTCGGGCTCTGGAGGAGGACTACAAATGAAGTTGAAGATAGTAACTGCAGCATTGATGCTTTCCGCAATATCCCTGCCGGCGTTCGCGGCCGACGAGTTCTATGTCGTGCAGGACGTCAAGACGAAGAAGTGCACAATCGTCGACAAGAAGCCGACGGACACGTCCATGACCGTCGTCAGCCCATCGGGCGCGATCTACAAATCGCGCACCGAAGCTGAAGCCGGCATGAAGACCGTCAAGGTCTGCACGTCCAACTGAGGAGGATGACAAATGCCAGTTCTGATTCTCTGGGCCGTGCCGGCCGTGCTGGTGATCGGCGGCGGCATCTATCTGATCGGCCACATGCACTAAGCGGCAGTGGAAGGCGGGTCTGTGCGTGCAGCGCACGGGCCCGCACGCCGTCTGTCTGCTAAGAGAGGCTGCTCCCCTCGGCCTGCCACGCACCGGCAGGAGCGCAAGTTGCAGTGCAGCAGTTCGCGAAAGGGGTGGCCCTGCGACGAAGAGGGCCTCCCGCGCGCGTGAAATGACTTCCGTCCCGCCGAGGTTTTCCATACGCTTCCCACTCGCAAGCCGCATACCGGCTGCGCTCACGGCCCGGCGACAGGGCCGGAGCATCAAAAGGAGGGGAGACGATGAAGCGAAGATCATTTCTCGCTGGGCTCGGCGCGACCACTGCGGCGGCTGCGATGGGCATGCCGTCAATCGTCAGGGCACAGTCGCCGATCACATTGAACGGCGCGGTCCAGTTCAACGACGACCACGCCTTCAACCGGGCCCTGCTCCGGTTCGAAGAGCTGGTCAAGAAGTACTACGGCAAGCCCGTCAACTTCACACTGCACAGGAATTCCTCGCTTGGCCTCGAAAAGCAATATTTCGAGTACATGTCGCAGGGCAAAGCCGTCGATTACGGCATCGTCTCGCCGGCTCACATGTCGACCTTCGCCAAGGCGGCCCCGTTCATCGACGCGCCCTTCGTGTTCAAGGGCATCGACCACATGAACAAGGTCGTCGAAGCCAATATCCTGGCGCCGATCGCCGACGAAGTCGCGTCCAAGGCCGAGGTCGTTCTGATCGGCTATTCCGGCGGTGGCATCCGCAATATCTTCGCCAACAAGCCGCTCAAGACTCTCGCCGACCTTAGGGGACTCAAGGTGCGCGTACAGGGCGCGCCGATCTGGTCGAAGACCTTTGCGGCCGTGGGCATGAGCCCGACGGTGATCGCCTACAACGAAATCTACAACGCGATCCAGAACGGCGTGATTGCGGCCGGCGAGAACGAGGCGGCCGGCGTCGAGGCGATGAAGTTCTACGAAGTGGCTCCGCATCTCAACCTGACCCAACACGCCGTGTCGATCCGGCCGATCTGCTTCTCGGTGAAGACGCTAAAGACCTTGCCGAAGGAGTTGCAGGACGCGATCATGAAGGCCGGCAAGGAGGCCGGCGACTACGGCCGACAACTGGAGTCGAGTGAAGAAGTCGTCAAGCTCGACACGCTGGAGAAGGCCGGGAAGCTCAAGCGCGTTCCCTTCGAAGAACGGGACGCCATGAAGAAGCTCGCCGATCCCGTGATGGCCACCTACGCCAAGGAAATTGGCGCGGAAGGCATTTTCGAGAAGATCAACGTCGTCTGAAAACTGTCGCCGCCCACGCGACAGGACGTCGGGGCAAGCCAGACGGCTTGCCCCATTGCGTGATTGTGATCCCCCGGAGTCGTGATGACTGAAATATCGATGCCACCGAACCCGTCGCCATGGCGCCGAGCAACGGCGGCCTATGCAAAACTGCTGGAAATCCTGCTCGCCGCCTCCGTCGGTATGCTGGTCATTCCGGTCACGTTGCAGATCATCTCGCGCTACACGCCTTTGATTCCGTCCTACATCTGGACCGAGGAGATGGCGCGGTTCATGTTCATCTGGACGATCATCATTGGCGCCATGGTCGGCATCAGAGAGTCGCAGCATTTTGAAGTCGACGTCTGGCCTGACCTGTCACGCCGAAGCGAAGCCATGGTCCGGATTCTCGCGCGGCTCGGCGTGCTGGCGCTGGCACTGGTGTTCGTAACCGCCGGAATCGAGTTCACCCGCTTTGCCTGGAACAGAACTTCGGAGCTGGCCGATCTGCCGCTTTGGCTGATCCACGTCGCCTGGCCGATTTCCGGCGTGACCTGGATCGTGTTCGCCGGTGAACAGATCGTCGACGAGATGCGGATTTTGTTTGGGGCAAATCAATGAGCGGCAATGTTCTTTCTGCCGGGCAGGCCGCAATGGTCCTGTTCGGTACTTTCGTTGGCCTGCTCATCATCCGCGTCCCGGTCGCCTTCGCGCTTGGCCTTGCCTGCGTGCCGATCCTGCTGATCGAGCCGCATCTGTCGCTGATGACGCTCGCGCAGGAAACCTTCAACGCCTACAATTCATTCATCCTGCTAGCGGTCCCGTTCTTCCTGCTCACCGCCAATCTGATGAGCATCGGCGGCATCACCGACCGGCTGGTCGCGCTGTCCCGCTCGATGGTCGGGCACTGGCCGGGGTCGCTGGCGCAGATCAACGTGGTGCTGTCGGTGTTCTTTGCCGGCATCTCCGGATCCTCCACCGCGGACGCGGCGAGCCAGTCCAAGATATTCATCGATGCCCAGACCAAGGAGGGCTACGACCTCTCGTTCTCGATCGCCATCACCGCGGTCTCGGCCGTGCTCGCCGTCATCATCCCACCCTCGATCCTGATGATCGTGTGGGGCGGACTGATCTCGACCTCGATCGCCGCGATGTACCTCGCAGGCATCGTGCCGGGATTGCTAATCGCGGGCGCGCAGATGGCAACAGTGCATATCTATGCCGTGCGCCGGGGCTATCCGACCTATCCGAAGGACACCTGGAGGGAGATGTGCTGCGCCATCTGGCGCTCGATACCGGCGCTGATGACGCCGTTCATCATTGTCGGCGGCATCCTGCTGGGGTGGTTCACCGCGACCGAATCCGCCTGCGTCGCAGTGCTCTATTCCGTGGCGCTGTCGACGTTCTTCTACCGTGAAACCGGCGCGCGCGAACTCTACAAGGCGCTGCTCGATACCGGGCGCCTTGCCGGCGTGGCGCTGTTCTGCGTCGGTACCGCGAGCGCGTTCGGCTGGCTGCTGGCCTATTACAGGATTCCGCAGGAACTGCTGGCTAACGTCTCGACCTGGGGCATGGGCGCGATCGGGGCCGGCTTCTTCATCGCGTTCTGCTTTCTGGTGGTGGGCTGCTTCCTCGACGCCATTCCGGCGATCATCATCGTCGGCACCGTTCTCGAACCGCTGGCGAAATCGGTCGACCTTCATCCGGTGCAGTTTGCGATCATCTCGATCGTCTCGCTCGCCTTCGGATTGGTGACGCCGCCTTATGGCCTCTGCTTGATGATCGCCTGCTCGATCGCCGGGGTACGGCTGCGCTATGCGCTTAAGGACACGGTGATCATGCTGATCCCCATGCTGCTCGTGCTGGCGGCGCTCATTATTTGGCCCAGCGTTTCCCTGTTCCTGCCGCGCCTGATCGTGCCGGAGATGTTGAAATGAGCGGGGCTTGATCCCGCGGCTCTGATGCCGCGGAATCGGTGCATTTTTCTCAGAGATTGCTCTCGGTGATCGCAGCGTAGACCATGCTGCGCAGCTCGCGCCGGAGCGGGTAGGCGCTCGACGGCAGCACCTGCGTCATGAAGATGGTGATCAATTCTTCGGCCGGGTCGATCCAGAACGAAGTCGTGGCCGCGCCGCCCCAATTGTATTCACCGGGGCTGCCGGCGACCAGCGTCTCGGCCGGGCGCATCGTCACGGCGAAGCCGAGGCCGAAGCCGATGCCGTTGTAGGCGGCTTCCGCGAACAGCGAGCGCGACACTTCCGGCAGCGAGCGTCCACCCGGAATGTGGTTGGTCGTCATCAGCGCCAGCGTCTTCGGCCCGATCAACCTGACGCCGCCGAGTTCGCCGCCATTGAGCAGCGCACGGCAGAAGGTGAGATAGTCGGCCGTCGTCGAGCACAGCCCGCCGCCGCCCGAAATCAGGGACGGCGGTGACAGGAACGAACTCTTGGTTGGATCATCCTGCAACGTCAGGCCCTCGCGGCGCTGGCCGGCATGGAAGGTCATGCCGCCACCCGGGTCGGCCGAGTAACAGGCAGCGAACCGGTGGGCCTTGGAAGCCGGCACGTGGAAATCAGTGTCGGTCATGCCGAGTGGATCGAGAATGCGCTGTTTCAGGAACTGCTCGAAGGGTATGCCGGAGATCTTGCCAATGAGGTAGCCGAGCACGTCGGTCGAAACCGAGTAATTCCAGGCCTCGCCCGGCGAGAACTCCAGCGGGATTTTTGCAAGGCTCTCGATCATGGTCTGGAGCGTGCCGGATTTCTCGACCTCGCCGATCTTTTCGGCGCGGTAGGCGGCATCGACGTTCGAGCGCTGCTGGAAGCCGTAGGTGAGGCCGGAGGTGTGGCGCAGGAGGTCGACGATCAGCATCGGCCGCGACGGCGGCCGGGTCAGGAAGGAAGGCGCAGTGCCGGCGACGAACACGCCGAGATCCTTCCATTCCGGAATGTACTTGGCGACCGGCTCATCGATGGCGACGAGGCCTTGCTCGACCAGCATCATGAAGGCGACGCTGGTGAGCGGCTTCGTCATGGAATAGATGCGGTAGATGGTGTCATCCTTGACGGGCAGCTTGCGTTCGACGTCGGCAAAACCCTGCACCGAGCTGTGGGCGATCTTGCCACGGCGATAGACCAGGAGATGCGTGCCCGGGAAGCGACCGGCATCGATGTACCGGCTCTTCAGATGCGCATCGACACGGTCGAGCGCGGCCTTGGACATGCCCACGGATTCGGGCGAGGCGGGGGTGGGGGCGAGCATCAGTTCCTCCGAAAGTTTTGTCCGCCGTTGATAGCCGAAAAGGCGGTCTTATTCCAAGCCGGTCGCGCTTAACGCCGGCCGGCTGTTTGGTGTAGGCTTCACTTTGGAACGCCTCCAAGCAGCCCAAAAAGATCCCCAACGGGCCAATGAGAAAACGCAGGCAAACGACCATGACCCAGTTCAACGAAACCGAACTCACCGAAGCCGTCGTCCGGAGCTTTGACCAGACACCTGACCCGCGCGCGAAATTCCTGCTCCAGGAATTGGTGAAGTCGCTGCACGATTACGTGAGCAAGACCGGCCTCACTTTCGCGGAATGGGAATACGCCATCGATTTCCTGACCCGCACCGGCCAGAAATGCACGGACACACGACAGGAATTCATCCTGCTGTCCGACGTGCTCGGCGTCTCCATGCTGGTCGACGCGGTCAACCATCGCGAGCGCGAGGGCGCCACCCAGACCACCGTGCTCGGGCCGTTCTATGTCGGCGAGCACAAGGTGACGGCGCACGGAACCGACATCTCTCCGAACAATCAAACCGGCGAACGGATGTTCGTGCAGAGCCGTGTCACCGATCTCGACGGCAAGCCGCTCGCGAATGTCCCCGTCGACGTCTGGCACGCTGACGATGACGGCTTCTATGACTCGCAGAAGCCGAACTATGACGAGGTCGGCGCCTCGGCGCGGGCGCGCTTCATCACCGACAGCGATGGCCGCTTCTTCTTCCGCACCATCTTGCCGTGCAGCTACCCGATCCCGACCGACGGCCCGGTCGGCGAGATGATCGTGCAGACCAACCGCCACCCGATGCGCCCGGCGCATGTGCACTTCCTGGTCAATGCCAAGGGCTACGAGCCGCTGATCACCCACGTCTTCATGGACGGCGACAAATATCTGGATTCCGACGTGGTGTTCGGCGTGAAGGACGACCTCGTCGCCAAGGTCGAGCCGCGCAACGATGCGGCGATGCCCGACGGCAGCAAGGCGAACGGGCAGTGGCATCTGATGAGCTACGAATTCCACCTCAAGCCGGGCGGCGGCATGGCGCCGAGGCCGCTGGGGACGAAGGCGGAGGAGCACGCCTGACCGTCAGGCGCGAGCAGCGCGCGCCACCCGCTCATCTCCCGATAAACGCCGCCAGCTCGTCAGGCGTCCCCATCGGAAAGGCTTCTTTCATGAAGTCGAGGAAGGCGGAGACGCGCGCGCTCAACAGCCGGCGCGATGGATAGAGCGTCCACAACGCGATCTCTGGTCCGTCGATGTCGCCCCAATGCACCAGCGTGCCGGCAGCCAGGTCGTGACTGACCAGTGATACCGGAAGGCGTGTGGCGCCGACGCCCGCCCGGACCGCGTCGCGAACCATGACGAGCGATGACAGGCGCAGGACCGGATCAATCGCGATGCGCGACCTTCCACTGGGCATCGTGACTTCCCAGCTTGTCAGCTGGTCGCCCGCTCCGCGCATGACAGCCGGCACAGCGATGCCGTCCCTCGGTCGTTTCAGGTCCGGGCTTGCCACGACCACCAGCCGATCGCGCAGAAAGATTCGTCCGACAAGGCTGTCATCCGGATCGGGATTGACCCGAATGACGAGGTCATACCCTTCCTCCACCATGTCGACGGAGCGATCTTCCGTCGTGACCTCAAGACGGATCTCCGGATATCTGAGCGCGAACCCGGCCGCGAGGTTTCCCATTGCAGTCTGCGAGAACAGCAAGGGCGCGCTGATCCGCAAGCGCCCCCGCGGCCTGTCCCCACCCGAGGCGATCGCTGTCGCCGTCTCATCGAGCTCGGTGAGCAAGGCCCCCGTCCGCTCGTAAAGGGCGCGTCCTTCCTGTGTGAGTTTCAGGGTGCGCGCCCCGCGCTCGAACAGGCGCAGGTCGAGGGCAGCTTCCAGCTCGGCGACCCGCCGGGACAGGGTGGCTTTCGGGCGTCCGGTGGCGCGTGCGGCCCGTCCGAAGCCGCCGTGCCGGGCGACGAGATTGAAGTCGGTCAGTGCGAGCAGGTACATCGTTCCACCAGTGAGACAGTCCGTCCAAATATAGCGGCTATCGGTTCGTTTGTGGATCGCTAATTTCCGGGTGTCTTCTGACCAACCCGGAGTGATCTCCATGACCATCCTCGTTACCGGTGCAACCGGCACCGTCGGCCGCCACGTCGTCGAACAGCTCGCCAAACGCGGCGCCGATGTCCGTGCTCTCGCCCGCGATCCAGCCAAGGCAAACCTCCCGGCAGGCGTCACCGTCGTGCAGGGCGACCTGCTCGACGTCGACTCGATCCGCAGCGCATTCAAGGGCGTCTCGACCCTGTTCCTGCTCAACGCAGTGGTGCCGGATGAATTCACGCAAGCGCTGATCGCGCTCAACGTCGCCCGCGAGGCTGGTGTCGAGCGGGTCGTATACCTCTCGGTGATCCACAGCGATCGCTACGTGAACGTCCCGCACTTTGCCGGCAAGTTCGGCGTCGAGCGGATGATCGAGCAGATGGGCTTCAACGCCACCATCCTGCGCACGGCGTACTTCATGAACAACGACGTCACGATCAAGGACGTGGTGACCGGATACGGCATCTATCCGATGCCGATCGGGAGCAAGGGGCTCGCCATGATCGATGCGCGCGACATCGGTGAGATATCGGCCCTCGAGCTCATCCGTCGTGAGCGCGCCGCAACGCCGCTTGCGCTCGACCGCGTCAATCTCGTCGGTCCTGATACGCTGACCGGCGCGAAAGCCGCCGCGGTCTGGTCGGAGGTGCTGGGCCGCACGGTCGCCTATCCCGGTGACGATACCGCCGGCTTCGAGAAGAATCTCCGGCAGTTCATGCCGAGCTGGATGGCCTACGACATGCGGCTGATGAGCGAGCGTTTCCTCACCGAGGGAATGGTCCCCGAAGCCGGCGACGTCGAGCGTCTGACCGCGTTGTTGGGCCGTCCCCTGCGCTCCTATCGCGACTTCGTCTCCGAAATCGCGGCCTCTGCCTGACGGCATGGGCACGTCCCCATCACGACAACGAGGACTCCCATCATGACCTCTTCAATCGCCACTGTTCCGGCGGATCCGCAAGGTGCGACGAAGATATTGGTGCTTGGAGCGACCGGTGCCACCGGTCGCCTGATCGTCAACCAGGCGGTGGCGCGAGGCTACGACGTCACCGTGCTGGTGCGTTCCGCCGAGAAGGCACGTGACATCACGGGGGCGAAGCTTATCGTCGGAGACGCCCGCGATGAAACAGCCCTGCGCGCAGCCCTCAAAGGCCGTGAGGCCGTGGTCAGTGCGCTGGGTACACCGGTAAGCCCGTTCCGCGAGGTGACGCTTCTCTCGACCGCGACGCGCGCGCTCGTGAGCGCGATGAAGGCCGAGCAGGTCTCGCGGCTCGTTTGCATCACGGGAATGGGCGCCGGCGACAGTGCCGGGCACGGCGGCTTTATCGCCGACAATGTGATCTTTCCGCTTCTCCTGAAGAAGGTGTACGCCGACAAGGACCGGCAGGAAGCAATCGTCAGAGACAGCGGGCTGGACTGGGTCCTGGTTCGCCCCTCGATCCTGAACAACAAGCCCGGCCGCGGCTCGGTCCGGGCCCTGACGGATTTTTCGGGCTTCCATGGCGGTAGCATCGCGCGCGAAGACGTTGCGACATTCGTGCTCGATCAGGTGCGCGCCGATACCTGGCTGCATCGGTCTCCGCTGATCACGTGGTGATGCTTTGCGTGGCTACACCCGGATCAGCGCGCGTGCAGCATCGCTAGCAGGACCACGACGACGCAGGCGAGCGCCGCCGTGGTCAATTTCCAGAACATCAGCGGGCTGCGCTCCAAGAGCGGCGTGATCCGCGTGTCGAGATAGGCCGGATTGGGTGTGCGAAGCTCGAAGACGAATTCGGACAGATCCTCGTGCCGCTTGTAGGGATCCGGATGCAGCGCACGTCTGAGCGCGCCGTCGACCCAGGCGGGCACGTTGCTGTCGTCATCGGCCGGGCGGTATTTGAGCCTCCGCACGTCCGCCTTGCGCCGGACCCTGGCGATTTGGGTGCCATAGGGAAGCTTTCCCGTCAGCATCTGGTAACAGATCACGGCGAGCGAAAACATGTCGGAGCGCGGCGAGCCGCCTTGCCCAAGAAAATATTCCGGCGCCGTGTACTGGACCGTTCCCAGAATTTCGTCGGTCTCGTCCTGTGGCGCGGCCTCCGCGACGCCTGCCACCTTAACCGATCCGAAGTCGATGATCTTCGCGGTGCCGGTCTTGTCGATCAGGATGTTGTCGGGCCTGAGGTCCTGATGCAGCATCTCCATGCGGTGGAAGGCGCGCAGGCCCGCGGCGATCTGCTCGACCAGTCCGCGGACGGTTTCGAGATCGGGGCGCGGATTGTCCGTCATCCATTGCCGCAAGGTCTGACCTTCGACGAATTCGGTCGCGACGTAGAGGTAGCTGCGCCGTTTCGACTGTGACAACGGCTTGAGCACGTGCGGGCTGTCGATCCGGCGCGCGATCCACTCCTCCATCAGGAAGCGCTTGAGGTATGCGGCATTGTCGCGCAAATCGATCGACGGGAGCTTCAGCGCGACCGGCTCCTCGGTCACCGCGTCGACGGCAAGGTAGATGTGGCTGCGGCTGCTGGCGTGGATTTCGCGGACGATCCTGTAGCCGTCGAAGACGGCCCGCGGCTCCGGCAGCGGGGGAAGCGGCAGCTGGGAGGTCTGGTTGAAGATGCCGGCCGGCTCGCGCTGCGGCACTGCATCGATGCGGAGGATCTGGACTGTGATGTTGTCGTCGCTGCCGCGCCGGTAGGCTTCCTCGACGATCGCCTTCGCCGCTCCGTCGAGCTCGGCTGCATGCTCGCTGAGCGCACTCGTGACAAAACGCGCGTCGACGAATTCATAGGCGCCGTCGGTCGCCAGCAGGAACGTGTCGCCAGTCTCGATCTCGAAACTCTGGTAGTCGATCTCGAGCTGCGGATTGATCCCGAGCGCACGGCCGAGATAGGTCTGCTCCGAGGACACGATGATCCGGTGATCGTCGGTCAGCTGTTCGAGCGCCTTGCCGGCCACGCGGTAGACGCGACAGTCGCCGACGTGGAAGATGTGCGCGGTGCTCGCCTTGATGACCATGGCGCTCAGCGTGCAGACATAACCCTTGTCACGGTCATAGGCATATTGGCTCTTGCGCGTCTGCGCGTGGAGCCAGGAATTGGTCGCGTCCAGCACGCGGCGGGCGGAGGTCTTCACCGTCCAGGATTCCGACGTGCAATAATAGTCCATCAGGAAGCTCTTGACCGCCGACTCGCTGGCGATCTGGCTCACCGTGCTGCTGGAGATGCCGTCGGCGAGGACGGCCGCAATGCCCTTCAGGCTGAGCATCGGCTCGTCCGGAACGAGGACGCCGTGAAAATCCTGGTTGATGGGCTTGCGACCCTTGTCGGAATGCTGGCCGACCGAGATCTGAAGTCCGCGGGTCATCGTCATCACCGGCAAAGGGGAGCCTCACCCTGATCGGGCGAGGCTCTCCTGTCGAGACGTATCAGGCCGCGACGCGGGGCGACGTGGCCTTGCCGGCCTGGCGCTTCGGCTTGGTCATGACGTGCGTGGCGTAGAGGGTCATGCCGGTGAAGGCGAGGCCGCCGACGAGGTTGCCGAGCACCGTCGGGATCTCGTTCCAGATCAGGTAATCCATGATCGAGAATTTTGCGTGCAGCATCAGGCCCGACGGGAACAGGAACATGTTCACGACGGAATGCTCGAACACCATGTAGAAGAACACCAGGATCGGCATCCACATCGCGATGACCTTGCCGGGGACCGAGGTCGAGATCATGGCGCCGACCACGCCGGTCGAGACCATCCAGTTGCAAAGCATGCCGCGCAGGAACAGCGTCGCCATGCCGGCCGCGCCATGCGCAGCGTAGCCCAGCGTTCGGCCTTCGCCGATATTGCCGATCGCGGTGCCGATCTTATCGGGGTCCTGCGTGAAGCCGAAGGTCGTGACGAAAGCCATCATGAAGGCCACGGTGAAGGCGCCGGCGAAGTTGCCGACGAAGACGAGGCCCCAGTTGCGCAAGACGCCACCGATGGTGACGCCGGGGCGCTTGTCGATCAGGGCGAGCGGGGAGAGCACGAACACGCCGGTCAGGAGGTCGAAGCCCAGCAGATACAGCATGACGAAGCCGACCGGGAACAGCAGCGCGCCGATCAGCGGCTGCCCCGTGTTCACGTTGATCGTGACGGCGAACCATGCCGCGAGCGCCAGGATGGCGCCGGCCATGTAGGCGCGGATGATGGTATCCCGGGTGGACATGAAGACTTTGGACTCGCCCGCATCCACCATCTTGGTGACGAATTCCGAAGGCGCGAGATACGACATCGATGGTTCCTTTTGCTTCCTAAGAAAGAGATCTCGCCCTCCTGCGAGAGCGATTGAACGTCACTGCCCGTGCGGGCTGACCTGCCGCGCACGAGGCGATGGAGAGTTGGAAGCCTTTGGGATTGCGTCACGACGACCGAGCCGAGGAGGGCCGCGAAGCAGTTGAGCTTCCGGGATGCAGCCGCCAGCGCCTGCATCAATGCGGCAAAGCCGCAGTCTTCATTGACGTAAATGGAGAAGCAATTTGCGTGCCGTGTGCTGGGCTCATAAAAAGCAAGCAACATCAATCTGATAGAGCTTTGGCTGCCCCGGCTTTTGCGCTTGATGCGGCCTTTTTGCTTGAGCTGCTGCACAACTTTTGTGCGCCGCACAATTATTGGGCAAGCCGCAAATTTCGCGAGCGGAACGGGCCTGCGACAGACTGGCGCGCTGCCTGTAGCATACTGATCTTTCGAGATTTTCTACGTTGCGGCGCTTGGCACGAAGCTTGAATAGTTCCAGCCCGACGCCATTGAAGCCGTCCCGCGAGACTTCTCATCCGAATTGCCGACGCCACCAGACGGGGGTCTCCCCGCCGCGCGTTCGCATGCGCAGCTTCAGGCGTCGCCGGACCGGATGGGCTGCTCGTGTGCACTGACGCAATCATTCTGCAACGACGCAAAGGACGATATCGCCCATGACCAAGCGCACCCGCCGGCCGTCGGACACTGGCCTCAGCCGCCGTCAATTGTTGAAGGCCGCCGGCTCGACCGCCGCACTCCTGGCCGCCGTAAAACTGAATTTCCCCGCTGGCGCCTTCGCGCAGGACGCCGGCCCCGAGGTCAAGGGTGCCAAGCTCGGCTTCATCGCGCTGAGCGATGCCGGCCCCTTGTTCGTCGCCAAGGACAAGGGCCTGTTCGCCAAATACGGCATGCCCGACACCGACGTGCAGAAGCAGGCCTCCTGGGGCACCACGCGGGACAATCTCGTGCTCGGCTCAGAAGGCAACGGCATCGACGGTGCGCACATCCTCACCCCGATGCCGTATCTGATCTCGGCCGGCAAGGTGACGCAGAACAATCAGCCGACGCCGATGTACATCCTGGCGCGGCTCAATCTCGACAGCCAGTGCATCTCCGTCGCCAACGAATATGCCGACCTGAAGCTCGGCGTCGACGCCACGCCCTTCAAGGCGGCGCTGGAGAAGAAGAAGGCCTCAGGCAAGGCCGTGAAGGCCGCGATGACCTTCCCCGGCGGCACGCATGACCTCTGGATCCGTTACTGGCTCGCCGCCGGCGGGATCGATCCCGACAAGGACATCGAGACCATCGTGGTGCCGCCGCCGCAGATGGTGGCCAACATGAAGGTCGGCACCATGGATTGCTTCTGCGTCGGCGAGCCCTGGAATCTGCAATTGATCCATCAGAACATCGGCTACACCGCCATCAACACCGGCGAACTCTGGAACAAGCATCCGGAAAAATCCTTCGGCATGCGCGCCGCCTTCGTCGATAAATATCCAAAGGCCTCGAAGGCGCTGCTGATGGCGGTGATGGAAGCGCAGCAATGGTCGGACAAGGCCGAGAACAAGGCCGAGCTTGCCGCCATCATGGGCAAGCGGCAGTGGATGAACTGCCCCGTCGAAGACGTGCTCGACCGCACCGCTGGCAAGTTCGACTACGGCATCCCGGGCAAGGTGGTCGAGAACTCCCCGCACATCATGAAGTATTGGCGCGACTTCGCCTCCTATCCGTTCCAGAGCCACGACCTCTGGTTCCTCACGGAGGACATCCGCTGGGGCAAGTACGAGGCGAATTTCGACACCAAGGCGCTGATCGCCAAGGTCAACCGCGAGGACATGTGGCGCGATGCGGCCAAGACGCTCGGCGTCGCAAGTGCGGAGATCCCGGCCTCTACGTCGCGCGGCAAGGAGACCTTCTTCGACGGCAAGGTGTTCGATCCGGAAAATCCCGCTGCCTATCTGAAGTCGCTCGCGATCAAGCGCGTCGAAGTCTGATGGAGCCAGCGGCCGCCTCCGGGCGGCCGCATCGTCTTTTGCAGCCGGAGAGATATTGCGATGAACATGCCCGCCACGAAGATCGAGGTTGAGACCGCGAAGCCTGCGAGCGCTGCCGCGCCGGTCGTCGCGATGACACCGAAGCGGCCGCCGCGATCGGAGACTTACGCGCGGATGGCGCGGGAGACCGCCGTGCGCGTTATCCCGCCGCTCGTCGTGGTCGCGTTGCTCATGCTGATATGGGAGCTGGTCTGCCGTCGCGCCGGCTCGGCGCTGCCGCCGCCGTCAAAAGTCTTCAAGGACACCAAGGAGCTGATCCTCGATCCGTTCTTCGACCATGGCGGCATCGACAAGGGTCTGTTCTGGCATCTCTCCGCCAGTCTCCAGCGCGTCGCGCTCGGCTATTCGCTCTCCGCCATCGCCGGCATCGCGCTCGGCGTCCTGGTCGGCCAGTCGGTCTGGGCCATGCGCGGGCTCGATCCGCTGTTCCAGGTCTTGCGCACGATCCCACCGCTGGCCTGGCTGCCGCTTTCGCTCGCGGCCTTCCGTGACGGCCAGCCGTCGGCGATCTTCGTCATCTTCATTACCTCGGTCTGGCCGATCATCATCAACACCGCGGTCGGCATCCGCAACATTCCGCAGGACTATCGCAACGTCGCCGCAGTGGTGCAGCTCAACCCGCTCGAGTTCTTTGCCAAGATCATGATCCCTGCCGCCGCGCCCTACATCTTCACGGGACTTCGCATCGGCATCGGCCTGTCATGGCTCGCGATCGTCGCCGCGGAAATGCTGATCGGCGGCGTCGGCATCGGCTTCTTCATCTGGGACGCCTGGAACTCCTCGCATATCAGCGAAATCATCCTGGCGCTGTTCTATGTCGGCATCATCGGCTTCGTGCTCGACCGCCTGATCGCGGGCGCCGGCAAGATCGTCACCCGCGGCACCGCGCTGAATTAAAGGGGAAGCACATGACCGCTTATCTGAAGCTCGACCATATCGACAAGATTTTCACCCGCGGCGCAGCCTCCACGGAGGTGCTGAAGGATATCAATCTCACCATCGACAAGGGCGAATACGTCTCGATCATCGGCCATTCCGGTTGCGGCAAGTCGACCCTGCTCAACATCATCGCAGGCCTGACCAACGCCACCATGGGCGGCGTGCTGCTCGAGAACCGCGAGGTGAACTCGCCGGGACCGGATCGCGCGGTGGTGTTCCAGAACCACAGCCTGTTGCCATGGCTGACCGTGTACGAGAACGTCCGGCTCGGCGTCGACAAGGTCTTCGCCAAGACCAAGAAGCGCGCCGAACGCGACGCCTGGGTCATGCACAATCTCAACCTCGTGCAGATGGCCCATGCCAAGGACAAGCGGCCCTCGGAAATCTCCGGCGGCATGAAGCAACGCGTCGGCATTGCCCGCGCGCTTGCCATGGAGCCGAAAGTATTGCTGCTCGACGAGCCTTTCGGCGCGCTCGACGCACTGACCCGCGCGCATTTGCAGGATTCGGTGATGGCGCTGCATCAGAAGCTCGGCAACACCATTCTGATGATCACCCACGACGTCGACGAGGCGGTGCTGCTGTCCGATCGCATCGTCATGATGACGAATGGGCCGAGCGCGCGCATCGGCGAGGTGCTGGAGGTGCCGCTGGCGCGGCCGCGCAAGCGGCTCGAACTCGCGACCAACGTCACTTACCTGAAGTGCCGGCAGCGCGTGCTCGAATTCCTCTATGAGCGTCATCGCTTCGTCGAAGCCGCGTAGGCGCGTCACCAACAGATGCTCACGCAACGCCTAATTTTGAATCATCAAGCTCAATCCTTGTGCGGCGCACAGGGATTGAGCGAATCGCAAAATTTGCGTGCGAAATAGTGCTGCAAGAATTTGGGGCACGACGAACAAGCTCCTGAATTTCCTGCGTTTCCGGAATGCGCGCAGTTGGCACGGAAATTGAAACACCGACCGCGACGCCAACGACGACGTCCCTCAACATCATCAATCAGCATCGTGAACTCGCCACCGGGGCTTGGCCTCGGCGCGCGCCTCCGTGGCCGGAGGCTGAGCCTGCAACGACGCAGCGGTGAGGCAAGAAGGGATACTCAATGACGAAGAATCCAACCTGGATTTCAGACTGGCGCCCCGAAGATGAGGCGTTCTGGAATGCGACTGGCAAGACTATCGCGCGACGCAACCTGATCTGGTCGATCGTGGCCGAACATATCGGCTTCTCGGTCTGGCTGATCTGGAGCATCGTCACCACCAAGCTGCCGCAGGCGGGCTTCCACTACACCACCGACCAGCTGTTCCAGCTCGTCGCGGTGCCCGGGCTGATCGGCGCGTTGATGCGCTTTCCCTACACCTTCGCGGTGACGACCTTCGGCGGGCGCAACTGGACCATCTTCAGCGCGGCGATCCTGCTCATTCCGACGCTTTCGCTGGCTTATTTCGTCGGCCAGCCCGACACGCCGTTCTGGCTGATGCTGCTGATTGCCTCGACCGCCGGTCTCGGCGGCGGCAATTTTGCCTCCAGCATGACGAACATCTCGTTCTTCTTCCCCGACCGGATGAAGGGGTGGGCGCTCGGACTGAATGCGGCCGGCGGCAATATCGGCGTCTCCAGCGTGCAGCTCCTGACCCCGATCCTGATGACGCTCGCCGTCATCAACCTGTTCCAGGCATCGCCCGTCGACGGCGTCTTCCTCCAGAACGCCGGCCTGATGTGGGTGCTGCCGATCGCGATCGCGGTGTTCGGCGCAGTGTTCTTCATGAACAACCTGACCACGGCCAAGTCGTCGATCAAGAACCAGCTCGCCGTGGTCAGGCGCAAGCACACCTGGATCATGGCGTATCTCTATATCGGCACGTTCGGCTCCTTCATCGGCTACTCGGCTGCATTTCCGCTGTTGATCAAGACCCAGTTCCCGCAAGTCACCATTGCGATCGCGTTCCTGGGGCCGCTGGTCGGCTCGCTGTCGCGGCCGCTCGGCGGCTGGCTTGCCGACAGGATCGGCGGCTCGGTGATCACGTTCTGGAATTTCATCGTGATGGCAGGCGCGACGATCGGCGTGCTCTACTTCGTCGGGCACAAGGATTTCATCGGCTTTCTGTCGATGTTCCTGGTCCTGTTCGTGACGACGGGCATCGGCAACGGCTCGACCTACCGCATGATCCCCTCGATCTTCCGCGAGCAGAATTTGTTCAGGGTGCGCGGCAAGGGCGATGCGGAGCGCGCGGTCGCCTTGAAGACGGCGAGCATCGAGAGCGGTGCTGCGGTCGGCTTCATCGGCGCGGTCGGCGCCGTTGGCGGCTATCTGATCCCGACCGGGTTCGGCAAGTCGATCGCGCTGACCGGCGGGCCGCAGCTCGCGCTCGCGATCTATCTCGGCTTCTACGCCTCCTGCCTCGCGCTGACCTGGTGGTTCTATCTGCGTCGCAGCCCGCAGGGCGAAGGCGCGTCAAGCCTCGCCGGCGCGCGTGTCTAATACTTGGTACGAATCTCGCTTCTCCCCATACGCGGGGAGAAGCATTGCCCGACAGTTTGACAATGAACCTGGTTCGCAATGGCGCGCACCAAGGCAAACCCAACAGGCAGGAGAACATCATGACGCCGGAACAGATCACCCTCGTGCAGCAGAGCTTTGCCAAGGTCGCGCCGATTTCCGCGCAGGCCGCGGTGCTGTTCTACGATCGCCTGTTCGAGGTGGCGCCATCCGTGCGCGCGATGTTCCCCGAGGACATGACCGAGCAGCGCAAGAAGCTGATGGGCATGCTCGCCGCCGTCGTCGGCGGTCTGTCGAATCTGGACTCGATTCTTCCGGCGGCCTCCGCGCTTGCGAAGCGTCACGTCGGCTACGGCGCCAAGGCCGAGCACTACCCCGTGGTCGGCGCGACCTTGCTGTGGACCCTGGAGAAGGGCCTTGGCGAGGCCTGGACGCCCGAACTCGCTACCGCCTGGACCGACGCCTACGGCGTGTTGTCCGGCTACATGATGTCCGAGGCCTACGGCGCACAGTCGCAGGCCGCTGAATAGGAGATGCGTTGTGAGTGAACCGCTGGTCATTGTCGGAAACGGTATGGCGGCCGCGCGTCTGGTCGACGAGCTCGCCAAGACCGCACTCGGCCGCTACGCGGTCGCCGTCATCGGCGAAGAGCCGCGGCTCGCTTACAACCGTGTTCTGCTCTCCTCCGTGCTGGCCGGCGAGACCGGCTCGCACGAGATCGAGCTCCGACCCGCCGACTGGTGGCGCCATCGCGGTGTCACGGTGCGCTACGGCTATCGGGTCACCGAGATCGACACCGGCCGACGCGAGCTCAAGATCGAAGGCGAAGAGAGCATGGAATATTCCAAGCTCGTGCTCGCCGTCGGCTCGACGCCGCTACGGCTCAACGTGCCCGGCGCCGATCTCGCCGGCGTGCACACCTTTCGCGATACCCGCGACGTCGACCTGCTGCTGACGCTCGCGGCCGCCAGGAAGCGCGTCGTCGTGGTCGGCGGTGGTCTGCTCGGACTCGAAGCGGCCTACGGCCTCGCCAAGGCCGGAGCGCCGGTGACGCTGCTGCACCTGATGGACCGGCTGATGGAGCGCCAGCTCGATGCCTCCGCCGCGGACCTGCTCAAGACACTGGTCGAGCGCAAGGGCATTCGTATCCTGCTCAATGCATCCACAGCGCGCATCCACGGCGAAGGTCATGTCCAAGCGGTCGAGCTTGCCGACGGCAGCCGCATCGAGGCCGATGCGGTGATCTTCGCCGCCGGCATCAGGCCCAACATTGCGCTCGCAAAGGACGCCGGCATCGCAGTCAACCGCGGCATCGTCGTCAACGACGAGATGCAGACGGCGTCACCCGATATCTACGCGCTTGGCGAATGCGCCGAGCATCGCGGCACCTGCTACGGCCTCGTCGAGCCTGCCTACGAGCAGGCGCGCGTGCTGGCGCGGCATCTCGCGGGCCGTCCCGCGGCCTATCAGGGCAGCGTGGTCTCGACCAATCTGAAGGTGTCGGGCGTCAGCGTATTCTCCGCGGGCGACTTCATGGGCGGGGAGGGCAGCGAGAGCCTCGTGCTGTCAGACCGCAGGCGCGGCACCTACAAGAAGCTCGTCATCTCCGACGGCCGGCTCACCGGCGCGGTGCTGATCGGCGATACCGTTGATGCGCTCTGGTATCTCGAGCTGATCCGCAATCGTGACAAGGTGGCGGCGATCCGCACCGACATGATGTTCGGCCGCGCGCTCGCGCGTCCCTCCAAAGCGGCTTGATTGAGGCGGCTCGATATGACGGCGATCGATCCCACGCTCCGCGCTACCAAAACGACCTGTCCGTATTGCGGCGTCGGCTGCGGCGTGCTGGCGACGCCAGACGGCAAGGGCGGCGCGGCGATCGCGGGCGATCCCGATCATCCTGCCAATTTCGGCCGGCTGTGCTCCAAGGGCTCGGCGCTCGGCGAGACGGTCGGGCTCGAAAGCCGGCTGCTCTATCCGATGATCCGCTGCAAGGGCGTGCTCGAACGCGTCGCCTGGAGCGATGCGCTCGATCACGTCGCCCACCGCATGCAGCACATCGTCGCGCGCGACGGCGCCGACGCGGTCGCATTCTATCTCTCGGGCCAGCTGCTGACCGAGGACTATTACGTCGCCAACAAGCTGATGAAGGGCTTTGTCGGCACTGCGAACGTCGACACCAATTCGCGGCTCTGCATGTCGTCATCGGTCGCCGGTCACCGCCGCGCCTTCGGCGCCGACACCGTGCCCGGCTGCTACGAGGATCTCGACCAGGCCGATCTTCTGGTGTTCGTCGGCTCGAATGCCGCCTGGTGCCATCCCGTGCTGTTCCAGCGCATGCTGAAGAACCGGCAGGAGCGCGGCGCGCGCATGATCGTGATCGATCCGCGCCGCACCGACACCGCGACCGACGTCGATCTGTTCCTCGGCCTCAAGCCCGGCACCGACACGGCGTTGTTCTCCGGCCTGTTCGTTCACCTCGCCGACAATGGTGCCCTGGATCAGGACTACATCGGGCAAAACACGTCGGGCTTTGACGACGCGCTGGCGCGCGCACGCAGCATCGCCGGCAGCATCACCGCGACCGCACTGGCGACCGGCCTCTCCGAGCAGGACGTTGCCACCTTCTTCAAGATGTTCCGTGACACGCCCCGCGTCGTCACGCTGTACTCGCAGGGTGTCAATCAGTCGGCGCAGGGCACCGACAAGGTCAACGCGATCCTGAACTGCCATCTCGCCACGGGGCGCATCGGCAAGCCCGGTGCCTCGCCGTTCTCGCTCACCGGCCAGCCCAACGCGATGGGCGGCCGCGAGGTCGGCGGCCTCGCCAACCAGCTCGCCGCACACATGAACTTCACGCCGCCGGACATCGATCGCGTGCGGCGGTTCTGGAAGGCGCCGCGTATCGCGACCCATGAAGGGTTGAAGGCGGTGCAGCTGTTCGAAGCCATCAACCGCGGCGAGGTCAAGGCGCTGTGGGTGATGGGCACCAACCCCGCGGTGTCGCTGCCCGACGCGGACTTCGTGCGCGAGGCGCTGAAGAAGCTCGAGCTGTTCGTGGTCTCCGAGAACGTGCTCTCCAACGACACGGTCGATGCCGGGCCGCACGTGCTGCTGCCCGCGCTGGCCTGGGGCGAGAAGTCGGGCACCGTGACCAATTCCGAGCGCCGGATCTCGCGCCAGCGTTCGTTCCTGCCGGCGCCCGGCGAGGCGCGGCCGGACTGGTGGATCCTGAGCGAAACCGCAAAACGCCTCGGCTTCGGCGACAGTTTTAATTACAAATCCGCAGCCGACATCTTTCGCGAGCACGCCGCGCTCTCGGCGTTCGAGAACGATGGCAGCCGCGACTTCGATATCGGCGCGCTGACCTCGCTGTCCGACGAGGGCTTCGACGCGTTGAAGCCCGTGCAGTGGCCCGCGCGCGAAGGCCAGGCGCCCGGCGAGCGCTTCTTCGCGGCCGGCGGGTTCTTCACCAATGACGGCAAGGGCCGCTTCGTCGCGCCGGAGGTGCCGGCGCTGCGCGGCGAGACCGGGCCGTCGCGGCCGCTGCGGCTCAACACCGGGCGCATCCGCGACCAGTGGCACACCATGACGCGCACGGGCCTCAGCCAGCGGCTCGGCGCGCATCTGCCCGAGCCGTTCGTCGAGATTCATCCCGATGACGCCGGCAGATACAACGTCGTTCATGACGGCTATGCCCGCATCACCACTGACTACGGCCAGTGCACCCTCAAGGTCGTCGTCAGCGACCGCCAGCAGCGCGGCACGCTGTTCGCGCCGATCCACTGGAGTGCGATGAACGCCTCGCACGGTCGCGTGGGGGCGCTGGTCGCACCGTTCACCGATCCGTTCTCGGGGCAGCCGGAGTCGAAGGCGACACCGGCGGCGATTTCGCCTTATGAATACGTCTTCCGCGGCTTTGCGTTGTCGCGCAAGCAGCTGGAGCTGCCGCCGAACCTGATGTGGACCCGCGTCACTGTTACCGGCGGCTTCGGCTACCTCTTCGCCGACAATGCGGACCTGTCGCGCTGGCCGGCCTGGCTCGGTGGCGTTGCCGGCGAGGACGTCGCCGACTATCGCGACCTCGGCGGCGGCGTTTATCGCGCGGCCTCGTTTGCCGGCGACCGCATCGAAACCTGCCTGTTCGTCGGCCCCGCGCATGATGCCGGGGACTGGGAGGTGGTGAAGAGCCTGTTCGTGGCCGACCACGTCACCGATGAGCAGCGGCGCATGCTGCTGTCCGGCAAGTCGAGCGAGGGCGCGGCTTCGACCGGTCCTGTCGTCTGTGCCTGCTTCGGCGTCGGCCGCGGCACCATCTGCGACACCATCGCCGCAGGCGCGCGCACAGCCGCCGAGATCGGCGCAAAGCTCAAGGCCGGCACCAATTGCGGCTCCTGCATCCCCGAGCTGAAGCGCCTGATCGCGACAACGGAGGTGGCTCCGGCGATGCGGGCGAAGGTCGCGGGCGCTGCCGGGTAGCCGCGACTTTCTCGGTCGCCGCTGCATGCTCCGCCGTCATCGCCGGGCTTGATGTTTAGACCGGACAGATCACTGACAGGTGTTCGGAGACATAGCTGACACTTCAAACTGGGCTGGAATGGTCGATTCGGGAGGCCTTCCATGCCCTGGAACGAGGTGTCGGTGATGGATCAGCGACGGGAGTTTGTGCGGCTTGCGTTGCAGGAAGGGGCGAACCGGCGGGAGTTGTGCCGGCGGTTCGGGATCAGTC
>NZ_JBIXJX010000025.1:24014-99169 GCF_052871955.1 Bradyrhizobium sp. CAR08 | reverse complement strand
TCCCGATGGGCGCGGTACACCGGATGGAGAATCCCGGTAAAATCATGCTGGAGCTGATCGAGGTCCAGACGGGAAGCTATCTCGGGGAAGACGACATCATCCGGATTGAAGACGACTATCAAAGGTCGTAACCAGCACACTCCGAATCACGCGACCCGGGCCAAAAGAGTGGTCTCTTCCAGAGGCTTAAGGCCCGGGAAACGTGTAACTTTTTGAATCAAATCGTGTCCGGACCGCTAGCTCCGCATTCGCCACAAATGTGGCGTCCGTGCTAGAAGCGCCCCGGGGATTTGCGTTGAATCGGGGTTTGCTCACATGAGTTCCACAGGATCTGCACCGGCAAAGGCCGGCTTGCGCGTCGGCGTCATTGGCGCCGGCGTGATGGGCAGCAACCACGCGCGCGTGCTCGCGGGTCTTCCCGGTGTCAGCCTCGTCGGCGTCGTCGATCCTTCGCCGGCACATCGCACGCGGGCGATGGAGCTTGCCAATTGCGCGAGCTTCGAGACGCTCGACCAGCTCTTGGCCGAAGGCGTCGATGCCGTCACCATTGCGGCGCCGACTCATCTGCATCACGAGGTCTCGCTCGCCTGCATCGCCAAGAACATCCACGTGATGGTCGAGAAGCCGATTGCGTCCACGGTCGCGGAAGGCCGCGAGATCGTCACGGCTGCGCAAAAGGCCGGCGTGACGCTGATGGTCGGCCATGTCGAGCGCTTCAATCCAGCCGTTGCCGCCGTCAAGCAGGCGATCGCGGGCGAGGATATTCTGTCGATCGCGATCACGCGCGTCGGCCCATTCCCGCCGCGCATGTCCAATGTCGGCGTCGTCATCGATCTTGCCGTGCACGACATCGATCTGATCCGCTGGTTCACCGAATCCGACATCGTCGAGGTGCAGCCGCAATTGTCGAGTGCGGTCGCCGAGCGCGAGGACATCGCGCTGCTCCAATTCCGCACCGCCAACGGCGTGCTCGCGCACATCAACACCAATTGGCTGACGCCGTTCAAGGCGCGCAGCGTCACGGTCGCGACCCGCGGCAAATACGTGATGGGCGATCTCCTGACGCGCCAGGTCACCGAATGTTTCGGCTTCAAGCCTGACGGCAGCTATTCGATGCGGCATCTGCCTGTCGGCCATGACGAGCCGCTCCGCGCCGAACTGATCGCGTTCCTCAAGGCCGTGCGCAACGGCGAGACGCCGGCGGTCACCGGCGACGAGGGCGTCGCCAGCCTCGAGATCGCGACGCAGTGCCTGGAAACGCCGTCGCGGCCCGCCGCCAAGTCGTCCGCCCTCAAGGGCCCGCGCCGCGTCGCCGGCTGATCCCATTCCATGTTGACCGATCAAAACCCGCAAGGCGCCATGAACCAGCATCTGCGTTCCGACCCCATTCCTTTCATCGACGTCGCCTCGCAGCGCCGCCGGCTCGGCGATTCGCTCGATGCTGCCGTGAAGCGCGTTCTCGATCATTGTCAGTTCGTCAACGGCCCTGAAGTCGCCGAGCTCGAGAAGCAGCTTGCGGCCTATTGCGGCGCCAAGCACGTCATCGGCTGCGCCAGCGGCACCGATGCGATCCTCATGGTGATGATGGCGAAGAATGTCGGGCCGAGCGACGCCGTCCTGTGTCCGTCCTTCACCTTCATCGCGACCGCTTCGCCGGTGGCGCGGACCGGCGCGACACCGGTTTATGTCGATGTCGACGAAGCGACCTTCAACATGAGCCCGGAATCGCTCAAGCGCGGCATCGCGACGGCCCGCAAGGCCGGCCTCAAGCCGGTCGCGGTCATTCCGGTCGATCTGTTCGGCCAGCCGGCCGATCACGATGCCATCGCCGAGATCGCCAAGGTCGAAGGCCTGTTCGTGCTCGATGACGCAGCGCAAGGCTTTGGCGCGAGCTACAAGGGCCGCAAGCTCGGCACCTGCGGGCTCGCCACCGCGACCAGCTTCTTCCCGGCAAAGCCGCTCGGCTGCTTCGGTGACGGCGGCGCGATCTTCACCGATGACGACGAACTCGCGGCGACGCTGCGCAGCATCCGTGTGCACGGGCAGGGCGTCGACAAATACGACAACGTCCGCCTCGGCCTGACCGGCCGGCTCGACACCATGCAGGCCGCGATCCTGATCGAGAAGCTGAAGATCTTCGACGACGAGATCGCCGCCCGAAACAAGGTCGCCGAGCGCTACGCGCGCGGTCTCAGCAATGTGGTCACCGTGCCGCGCGTGGCGCCCGGCAATACGTCGGTCTGGGCGCAGTACACGATCCGCCTTCCTGAGGGCACCGACCGCGACGGCTTTGCCGCCGCGCTGAAGGCCCAGGGCGTGCCGACGGCGATCTATTATGGCAAGTCGATGCATCAGCAGACCGCCTACAAGCAGTATCCGGTGGCCGAGGGCGGCCTGCCGGGCTGCGAGAGCCTGTCGCAGGACGTCATCAGCCTGCCGATGCATGCCTATCTGACCGAAGCCGATCAGGAGCGAATCATCGCGGCCGTGCGCGGCGCGCTTTCAGCCTGATTTCCCCGTTTTGCTGCGCGAGCTCTTCCTTTAGAAGGGAACGATGCTCGGACGTATCTTCACGGTTGGTGGCTACACGCTGCTCTCGCGGCTGACGGGGTTTGCCCGCGACATCATGCTTGCCGCGATTCTCGGCGCCGGCCCCGTGGCCGACGCCTTTTTCGTGGCGCTGCGGCTGCCCAACCATTTCCGTGCGATCTTCGCCGAGGGCGCCTTCAACGCCGCCTGGGTGCCGGCCTATGCGCACGTGCACGGTGAGCGCGGGGAGGGGGCGGCAAGATTGTTCGCCGACCGCATCTTCACGCTGCTGCTGGCCTCGCAGGTGGTGCTGCTGATCGTCGCCTGGGTGTTCATGCCGCAGGCCATGAGCATTCTGGCGCCCGGCTTTTCCGAGGACGCCGAGCAGCGCAAGCTCGCGATCGAGCTGACCCGGATCACCTTTCCCTATCTGCTGCTGATCACGCTGGTGACGCTCTACGGCGGCATGCTCAACGTGATGCAGCGCTTCGCGAGCGCCGCAGCCGCGTCGATCTTCCTCAACATCTCGATGATGATGACGCTGGCGCTCGCCGCATGGTTTCCCGGCGCGGGCCACGCTGCCGCCTGGGGTGTCCTGATCTCGGGTTTTTTGCAGTATTTCCTGCTCGCCGGCGATCTCGCCCGCCATGGCGGCCTGCCGCGCTTTGCGCCGCTCAAGCTCGACGAAGACGTCCGCGCATTCTTTAAAGCACTCGGGCCGGCGACGCTGGGCTCGATGGGCACGCAGCTCGCGCTGTTTGCCGACACCATCATCGCGACTTTCCTGCCGGCGGGCGCGCTGTCGGCGCTGTATTACGCCGACCGTCTCAACCAGCTCCCGATCGGCGTGATCGGCATTGCCATCGGCACCGTGCTGCTGCCGGAGATGTCGCGGCGGATCACGGCCAACGACCATGACGGTGCGATGAAGGCGCAGCGCCGCGCGTTCGATTTCACGCTGCTGTTCTCGGTGCCGTTCGTCGCCGCCTTCCTCACCGTGCCCGACGCGATCATGCGCGCGCTGTTCGCCCGTGGTGCGTTCTCGAAAGCCGATGCCGCCGCTGCCGGTGCCACGCTCGCGGCCTATGCCATCGGCCTGATCCCCTTCGTACTGATCCGCAGCGCGGTCGCGACCTTCTACGCGCGCAAGGACACGGCGACGCCGGTGCGGGCGTCGCTGACCGGCATCGCGGTCAACGTCGCCTTGAAAATTGCCTTGATGGGATCGCTGGCCCAGATCGGGCTTGCGCTGGCCACTGCCGTCGGCGTCTGGACCAACCTGCTACTGGTGCTGTTCTTCGCGGTGCGGCGAGGCTTTCTCGTGCCGGACCGCGCCTGGCTGTTGTCGCTCGCCAAATTCCTGCTGACCGGGCTCATCCTGGCCGCCGCCTTCTGGCTCATCGCGCGCTTCAGCAGTCCTTCGTTGGGCTCGATGCACTTCCGGGACGAATTGACGCTGCTTCTGCTGGCCGTCGGAGGTACGATCGTCTATGCGCTCGCCATCCTTGCGCTGTTCGGGCGCCGCTGGCTGGTCTCACTGGTGCGGGGTTAACTTTTTCATATTTTCAACGCATTGACGGCTCGAGCTTGTCGGCACGGGCCAGTCTCGATCGTCCTTGGATGGACACATCTCGGAAGTGCGGCGGATGGACCCTGCACAATTGACGTGATGCCGTCACCTCGAGCCGGCAAAATTCGAACCAGGAGCACTGTTTATGAGGATCACCGTCGAAACCAACGTAGCAGCCCCTATCGATCAGGTCTGGCGCGCTTATACGACGCCTGCCGACATCATGAAGTGGAACGCCGCGTCCGACGACTGGCATACGACCAAGGCGACCGTCGACCTGCGAGAAGGCGGTGTCTTCTCATCGCGCATGGAGGCCAAGGACGGCAGCATGGGCTTTGACTTCGCCGGTACCTACACGAAAATCGTCGAGCACAAGCGTATCGAATACGCGTTCGGCGAGCGAAATGCCGAAGTCGAGTTTGTGCCCGGCCCGAAGGGCATTCTGGTTCGCGTGGTCTTCGATGGCGAATCGACGCACTCGGTCGAGCAGCAGCAAGGCGGTTGGCAGGCAATCCTCGACAACTTCGCACGATACGTGGAAGCGAAGCAGACGAAGTCCTGAGGCGTGTGTAGGGGCAAGAAAGCGCCAGAACAAGGGGCTCGCTTCCAGGGTGCAACCGACCTCCACACATCTCTTGATTTTGCGCGATTGCTGTGGTAATTGCGGCGCATGATCAAATCAGCGCGCAAACTCAACCGCAACCACATGACCCGCTTCGGCCGGGCCGTGGAAGGAGTCGCGCGCTAGAAATTCGACGACGACATCTTTTCACCAGGCCCCGCCGGCATCGGACGGGGCCTTTTGTTTGGCCACGCTTCCCTGCCGGCACAACAGCAGGAGCGTCCGATGCCACCCCAACAGACGATCATGACATCCGAGACGGAGAGGCTCCCCCTCGAGCTTGCCTCGACGTGGAGCATCCCAGGCTTGCTCGCGCGATACTGGCGTGCGCTCCAGGACTGGCGCTGGCGGCACGGCCCACAAATCGCCTTGCGGGACCTGAGTGACCGGGAGCTGATGGATATCGGCCTGACGCGCGGCGAGATCGACTACATCTCGCCGGAACGGGCTATCGATAGGCTGAGGGATCACGCCAGAGATCTATGGAGCCGCGGGGGGATGTAACTGATGAGCCATCCGAAGCGGAGATGCGCTTTGCGAGCAAGCAGCCGTCAGCACGGCTGCTTGTTCTCAGGCGTGCACTGCGGGCGGGTTCGGCAACTATCATGCCATCAAGCGGACCGTTCCTCACGGCGAAATGACCGAGTTGCGGCGCTCCCGTTCCATCCTGCTCTGACAGGTGAGGGCGCTGGACGGTTTTCGCATGGCTAAACCCGTTTGCCTTGCCAGTTTTTCCACGGCAATATGCCGGCAAAACAACCATGAGAAACGGGACGAGAAAATGGCGGCTCCCATCAAGTTCGGCGTTGGCCAAAGCGTGTTGCGCAAGGAGGATGACGCGCTCATCCGCGGCAAGGGCCGCTATACCGACGATTATGCGCCGCAGGCCGTGCTTCACGCCCTGATGCTGCGCTCGCCGCATGCGCATGCCAAATACACCATCGATGCGAGCCGCGCCCGCACCCTTCCCGGCGTCGCGCTGATCCTGACCGCCGATGACGTTGGGGATCTCGGCAATCTGCCCTGCCTGTTCAATCTCGAGACAGATCCCTTCACCGGCCCGCCTTACCCGATCCTCGCCAAGGACGAGGTGCGCCATGTCGGCGATTCCATCGCCTTCGTGGTCGCCGAGACCATCGACCAGGCCCGCGACGCGATCGAGGCGATCGAGGTCAAATGGAGCCCGCTGCCGGCAGTGACCGGCGTCGTCAATGCCGTGAAGAAGGGCGCAGCCTTGGTCTGGCCGGACAAGCCCGGCAACGTGCTGTTCGACGTCTCGATCGGTGACAAGAAAGCGACCGAAGCTGCCTTTGCGAAAGCGCATGCGGTGGCCGAGATCTCGATCGTCAATCCGCGCGTGGTCGCGAACTTCATGGAGACGCGCGCGGCGGTGTGCGAATACGACGCCAAGCGCGACCATCTGACGCTGACGGTCGGCAGCCAGGGCAGCCATCGCCTGCGCGATATCCTCTGCCAGAACGTGCTCAACATTCCGACCGACAAGATGCGGGTGATCTGCCCCGACGTCGGCGGCGGCTTCGGCACCAAGCTGTTTCCCTATCGGGAATACGCCCTGTTGGCAGTCGCCGCGCGAAAGCTGAAGAAGGCGGTGAAATGGGCGGCCGACCGCACCGAGCATTTCATGGGCGACGCGCAGGGCCGCGACAACGTCACCACCGCGAAGATGGCGCTGGCCGAGGACGGCAAGTTCCTCGCGATGGATTGCGACCTGATGGGCGACATGGGCGCGTATCTGTCGACCTTCGGGCCCTATATCCCGCATGGCGGCGCCGGCATGCTGCCGGGCCTCTACGACATCCAGGCGTTCCACTGCCGGGTGCGCACCATCTTCACCAACAGCGTGCCGGTCGATGCCTATCGCGGCGCCGGGCGGCCCGAGGCTGCTTACGTCATCGAACGTCTCGTGGACGCCTGCGCGCGAAAACTCGACATGACGGTGGATGCCATCCGCCGCAAGAATTTCATCCAGCCGAAGGCGCTGCCCTACAAGACCGCGACCGGCAAAGTCTACGATTCCGGCGACTTCGCCGCGCATCTGAAGCGCGCGATGGAGATCGCCGATTGGAAGGAGTTTGGCAAGCGCGCCAAGGCGGCCAAGAAGAACGGCCTGATCCGCGGCATCGGACTTGCGAGCTATGTTGAGGTCTGCGGCACCATGGGCGAGGAGACCGCCAATGTGCGGATGGACCCCAATGGCGATATCACCGTCCTGATCGGCACCCAGTCGAGCGGGCAGGGCCACCAGACCGCCTATGCGCAGATCGTTGCCGAGCAGTTCGGCGTGGCGCCCGAGCGCGTGCACGTCCACCAGGGCGACACCGACATGATCGCCACGGGCCTCGGGACCGGCGGCTCGGCTTCGATCCCGTCGGGCGGTGTCAGCGTCGAGCGCGCGACCCGCGAGCTCGGGCAGAAGCTGAAGGAAATCGCGGCCCAGGCGCTGGAAGCCAGCGCCGGCGACCTCGAGATCACCGACGGCATCGTGCGCATCGCCGGCACCGACCGCTCGGTCTCGTTCGCCGATCTCGCCAAGCGACCCGGCGCGGATCCCTCGAAGCTGAACGCGAGCGCGACCTTCGCCAGCGCCGACGGCACCTATCCCAACGGCACCCATGTGGCGGAGGTCGAGATCGATCCGGCCACCGGCATCATCAAAATCGTCAACTACGTGATCGTCGACGATTTCGGCATGACGCTCAATCCGCTGCTGCTGGCCGGCCAGGTCCACGGCGGCGCCATGCAGGGCATCGGCCAGGCGTTGATGGAGCAGGTGGTCTATGGCGCGGGCGATGGCCAGCTCGTCACCGCGACCTTCATGGACTACGCGCTGCCGCGCGCGGCGGACGGGCCGGCGTTCGTGTTCGAGACCGCCAACGTTCCCTGCAAGACCAATCCGCTGGGGGTGAAGGGCGCGGGCGAGGCCGGTGCGATCGGGTCCTGCCCGGCGGTCGTCAACGCCATCGTCGACGGGCTCTGGCGCGAATACAAGATCGACCACATCGACATGCCGGCGACCCCGGAACGGGTGTGGATCGCCATCAACGAGCACCATCGCCGTCACAGCCTGTGACAATCTTCCACGGGAATGAAATCTGCCGAGCGGTGTTGGCCCATTGAGGGGTCAGCACGATCCTGCATCAAGGAAAGGGATTTTGCGAATGAAGCGAGTGTTGGTGGTTGGGGGTGCGCTCCTGCTCGGTATGGGCGCGGTTTGGGCACAACAGGACTCCGTCAAGGAAGTGCAGACTCTCATGAAGGGCAACGGCAAGAACGCCGGCGCAGTGGCGGCCATGGTCAAGGGCGAGAAGCCCTATGATCAGGCCACTGTGGACAGCGCGCTGGCGCAGTTCGAGGACACCGCCAAGAAGCTGCCGCACCTGTTTCCGGCGAGCGCAAAGGGTATGAAGCCCGACGGCGACTACAGCGCCTCGCCGAAGATCTGGGAGGACAAGGCCGGGTTCGATGCCAAGGTCGCGAGCTTCGCCAAGGTCGTCGGCGAGGCCAAGGGCAAGATCAAGGATCTCGACTCGCTCAAGGCGAATTTCCCCGCGGTCGGCAAGGAATGCGGCGGCTGCCACGAGACGTTTCGTGTGAAGAACGGTTGACGGAAGAAAAAGATTCGTAGCCCGGATTGCGCTTTGCTCCATCCGGGCTACTGGGAATCGGGAAAAAGCGGTTGCGAAAGCAGCCGCTTTTTCCATGTCGGCGCGCAGCGCTGCTGGAAATTCTATCCGCAAGGCCTGACGGATCGCTGCCGGAGCAGCTATCTTTGCTCCAGCCGCCGCGGCATTGGCGTGAGCTTTTGACGCTGACGCATCTCTCTCCTGACTGCGTCACGACATCAGGAGTTCCAACCCGCGGCGAGCGCCTCAATCAGCAACAGCGAGACAAGCCATGGTAAAACCGTTCCCGTCTAAGACGCACATCGGCAACCATATGCTGCATCCGGAAACGCTGATGCTGACCTATGGCTACGATCCGCAATTGTCGGAAGGCGCGGTCAAGCCGCCGGTGTTCCTGACCTCGACCTTCGTGTTCAAGACGGCCGAGGACGGGCAGGACTTCTTCGATTTCGTCTCCGGCCGGCGTGAGCCGCCGGAAGGGATGGGCGCAGGCCTGGTCTATTCGCGCTTCAATCACCCCAACAGCGAAATCGTCGAGGACAGGCTCGCGATCTACGAGCGCACCGAGAGCTGTGCGCTGTTCTCATCCGGAATGGCGGCCATCGCGACCACGATCCTGACGTTCGTCCGCCCCGGCGACGTCATTCTGCACTCCCAGCCGCTCTACGGCGGCACGGAAACGCTGCTGACGAATACGCTTGCGCGTCTGTCCATCGGCGCCGTCGGCTTCGCCGATGGCGTCGATGAAGCCGTGGTCAGCCAGGCCGCGGAGGAGGCGATGCGCAAGGGCCGGGTTTCGATGATCCTGATCGAGACCCCGGCCAACCCGACCAACGGGCTGGTCGACATCGCGATGATGCGGCGTGTCGCCGACACCATCGGAAAGGCGCAAGGACACGTTCCGATCATCGCCTGCGACAATACGCTGCTCGGGCCGGTGTTTCAGCGACCGATCGAGCACGGCGCCGATATTTCCCTGTACTCGCTCACGAAATACGTCGGCGGTCATTCAGATCTGATCGCGGGCGCCGCGCTCGGCGCGAAGGCGGTGGTGAAAGGCATCAAGGCGCTGCGGGGCGCCATCGGCACCCAGCTCGATCCGCATTCCTGCTGGATGATCAACCGCTCGCTCGAGACGCTGAGCCTGCGCATGGAAAAGGCGGATGCGAATGCGCGCCTCGTGGCGGACTATCTGCGCGATCATCCCAAAGTGGCCAAGGTGCACTATCTCGGTCATCACGACGCGGCGTCGCCGGACGGACTTGTGTTTGCGCGGCAATGCTCGGGGGCAGGGTCCACGTTCTCGTTCGACATCGTCGGGGGCAAGGCCGCCGCCATGAAATTCCTCAACGCGCTGCAAATCCTCAAGCTGGCGGTGAGCCTTGGTGGAACGGAGTCGCTTGCGAGCCTGCCTGCCACCATGACCCACTCCGGCGTCCCCGCTGACATCCGCCGGAAGATCGGCGTGCTCGATTCCACGATCCGGCTGTCGATCGGCATCGAGCACCCGTCGGATTTGATCGCCGACCTCGCGCAGGCGCTGAACGCAGCCGAACCTGAGGTGTGACGCCTGCGCCAGCGCTACGCGGAATCGAAAAGGGCGGTTGCGCAAGCAGCCGCCCCTTTTGTTGGATCGCTCGAAAGCTTACTTCGTCACCTGACCGCGGATCTCGCCGCCCGGATTGGCCGCGGTGTGGATGTTGACGTAGAGTTTGCCGCCGAGCAGATCGGCGGCCTGCGCGTCGGTCAACGTCGCCGAGCCCTCGGCCGGGCTGGTCGCAGCGCCTGGGATCGGGATCGCAACGCCGGCGTTCTTGCCGGGCTCGGCAGGTCCGTGGAAATGCGCGGCGGTGGCGGGCCCGGACAGGCCGGAATAGGTGACCTTCCAGGACAGCTTCTTGCTGGCGGCGTCGTAATCCAGATCGGCCGTTCCGGTGCCGCTGCTGGTCGTTGCGGGGACCTCGGACTTGGCGTCGAGCGTTGCTTTCAGCTTTTCCGCGCTGGCCGAACCCGCAAAAGCAACGGCGCCAAGCACTGACATGGCGATGACGATCTTGTTCATGATTTTTCTCCCTGCTGAACCCGTTTGGGCTGCCAAACTTCCAACAGCCGGCATTGCAGTTTATTCCCGTTTCAGGCCGCGGTGGGCTAAATTCTTCGTGGCTGGAGCCGCGAGGACATCGGTCATAAGCTTCGCCGCGATGACGAAAGGACCGCATGTTGCGACGAACAATCTCCGTGGCGCTGCTCGCCGCACTCGCCACAGCCGGCGTCTATTGGTGGCTCAGCGCGCCGGTGGGGGCGGCCGTCGGCACCGCGCCTGCCCGCGTCCCTGATCTTGCCAATGGCCAGGTGATGTTCAACGCCGGCGGCTGCGCCTCATGCCATGCCGTCCCCGACCAGCCCGATCGTCTCAGGCTCGGCGGCGGCGTCGCGATCAAGTCGCCGTTCGGAACGTTCTACGCGCCGAACATCTCGTCCGATCCGACCGATGGCATCGGCAAATGGAACGATGCCGAATTCGTCAATGCGGTGATGCACGGGGTCTCGCCGGACGGAGGGCATTATTTTCCGGCCTTTCCCTATACGTCCTATCAGCACGCCAGGCGCGAGGACGTGATCGATCTCTTTGCGTACCTGAAAACGCTGCCGGCCGTCGCAGGCAAGGTGCGCGACCACGATGTGCGCTTTCCGTTCAACATCCGGCGTAACGTCGGCATTTGGAAATTCTTATTTCTGGACGACAAGCCCTTCGTCCCCGACAGCGCGAAGTCACCGCAGTGGAATCGCGGCGCTTATCTCGTCAACAGTTTTGGCCATTGCGCGGAATGCCACAGCCCGCGCAACGCGCTTGGCGGCATCATGGCCGGACAACGCTTCGCCGGCGGCCCCAATCCGGAAGGCGAGGGATGGGTGCCCAACATCACCCAGAAGGGCCTCGGCGAGTGGAGCGCGAAGGATATTGCCTATTTCCTGAAGACCGGCGAATTGCCCGACGGCGACAGCGTCGGCGGCGCGATGACGCGGGTGATCAAGAACACCTCGCAACTGCCGGACGACGATCTCGCGGCGATGGCGGACTATCTCAAATCGCTGCCGCCGGTGGACGGTCCGCCGCGTCCCAAGCGCAAGGAGGGCGGCGCCTGATCGGGCCCGCTCTTTTCCGGACGGTCAACTCGCGCCAAACGCCTTGAAGGTGATGATGGTGAGGGTGTCCTGGATGCCGGGCAGCACCTGCACCTTCTCGTTGACGAAGTGGCCGATATCGGTGTCGTTGTCGACGTAGAACTTCACCAGCAGGTCGTATTGCCCGGCCGTGGAATAGATCTCGGAGGCGATCTCGGCTTCGGCAAGCGCATTGGCGACCACATAGGATTGGCCGAGCTTGCATTTGATCTGGACGAAAAAGGGAACCATCGCGGTCACTCCGAAAGCATATCTGACGGCTAATAGGCCAAACCCGGCCGGATTTAGCAAGCGAACTTGCTGGGCTGGGAGAGGCGCGCTAGGACGGGCCATGGCTTCGAAAACGCTGAAGATCGCCCCATGACGACACCCGTAGCGCTGACCATTGCCGGCTCCGATTCGAGCGGCGGCGCCGGCATCCAGGCCGACCTGAAGACCTTCGCCGCGCTCCGCGTTTTTGGCGCTTCGGCCATCACGGCGCTGACGGCGCAGAACACGCGCGGCGTCACCGGCATTCACGCGGTGCCCGCCGAATTCGTCACCGCGCAGATCGACGCGGTGTTTTCCGATCTCGAGGTCGGCGCGGTCAAGATCGGCATGGTGGCGCAAGCCGCCAGCATCGATGCGATCGCGGCCGCGCTGTCGCGCTGGGCGCCCGGGCATATCGTGCTCGATCCCGTGATGGTGGCGACGTCGGGCGATCGCCTGCTCGCGTCCGATGCCGTCGATGCCCTGCGCATCAAGCTGATGCCGCTGGCCTCGGTGATCACACCCAATCTGCCCGAGGCCGCGGCTCTGCTCGACGAGCCGGTCGCGGCCAGCGAGGCCGAGATCGAAAGCCAGGGGCGCCGGCTGCTGGCGCTCGGCTGTCGTGCGGTCCTGATCAAGGGCGGCCACGGCGAGGGCGCCGAGAGTATCGATTATCTCGTCGATGCCAGCACCACGATCGCGCTCGCCGCGCCGCGCGTTGCCACAAGCAACACCCATGGCACCGGCTGCTCGCTGTCCTCGGCGGTCGCCGCAGGGCTCGCCAGGGGCGAGGATCTCGAGCGCGCCGTGCGCAACGCCAAGGCCTGGATCAGCGCGGCGATCGCAGCCGCCGATCGCTTCAGCGTCGGCCACGGCCACGGCCCGATCCATCATTTCCACAAATTTTACTGAACGCCGCTCGCGAGCGCGCCACCGCTAGTCCGTCCCGCCATGCAGCTCCGGGTTCTTGCGGAGGGCGCTGCGACGCCATGTCGCCTGATTGTCGCATGCGACTGATATTCGCGGGGTGGGCGAGGCAAGCGCGATTCGTATCTGAGGGTGCCTCAAAGGTTCGATTGGTCATCCCCCTGTCACGGGACATTGTTACAGGCTGGCGCATGGGAAGTTACGATGTGAGTGACGAGAGCCCGGAGCGGCGCTTTCGCACGTTGTTCATCTCCGACGTTCATCTCGGAGCCCGCGGTTCTCAAGCCGATCTTCTGCTCGATTTCCTGCGTTTCCATGATGCCGACACGATCTATCTCGTCGGCGATATCGTCGACGGCTGGGCGCTGAAATCGAGCTGGCATTGGCCGCAATCGCATAACGACCTCGTCCAGAAGCTTTTGCGCAAGGCGCGCAAGGGCGCCAAGGTCATCTACATCCCCGGCAATCACGATGAGTTCCTGCGCAACTATTACGGCACGCATTTCGGCGGCATCGACGTGGTCGAGAACACCGTCCACATCGGCGCGGACGGCAGGCGTTATCTCGTCATCCACGGTGACATCTTCGACCTCGTGGTGCAGAACGCACGCTGGCTCGCCCATCTCGGCGACAAGGCCTACGATTTCGCGATTCAGCTCAATCGCTTCGTCAACTTCTTCCGGCGCATGTTCAAGGTGCCCTATTGGTCGCTGTCGCAATGGGCCAAGCAGAAGGTCAAGAACGCCGTCAACTATATCGGCGCATTCGAGCAGGCACTCGCTGCCGAGGCACGGCGCCACGACGCCGACGGCGTGATCTGCGGTCACATCCATTACGCGGTGATCCGCGACGAGGGCGGAATCCGCTACATGAATTGCGGCGACTGGGTCGAGAGCTGTACGGCGCTGGTCGAGCACGACGACGGCCATTTCGAGATCATCACCTGGGCGGACCAGGCCGAGAAGCCGGCACAGGTCCCGCAGGTCGCAGCCAGAGCTGCATGACAAAGGCAGCCTGATGCGCATCCTGGTCGCGACCGACGCCTGGCACCCGCAAGTCAACGGTGTGGTTCGGACGCTGACCAAGCTTGCCGACGCCGCCAAAAGTCTCGACGTCGAATTCTCGTTCCTGACGCCGCAATCGTTCCGCACCTTTGCGATGCCGAGCTATCGGGACGTGCGGGTGGCCATGCCGCGCCCGGGCAGAATCGCGAAGCTGATCGAAGAGGCGCGCCCGGACAGCATCCACATCGCGACGGAGGGGCCGATCGGCCTGATGGTCCGCCGCTATTGCCGGCAGCGCAAGCTGCCCTTCACGACCAGCTTCCACACCCGCTTTCCCGAATATGTCCGCGCCCGCGTGCCGGTGCCGGGCTCGCTGATCTGGCGGGCGCTGCGCCGATTCCATAGCCCCAGCCGCGCCGTGATGGCGGCGACGCCGGCGCTCGCCAGTGAGCTGACCGAGCGCGGCTTCGACAATGTCGTGCTGTGGCCGCGCGGCGTCGACCCCCGTCTGTTCCATCCCCGCGCGATCGATCTCTGCCTGCCGGCGCCGGTGTTCCTCTCGGTCGGTCGGGTCGCGGTGGAGAAGAATCTCGAGGCGTTCCTCGACCTCGAGCTGCCCGGCACCAAGGTGATCGTCGGTGACGGCCCGGCGCGTGTCGCGCTGGAGGAGGCCTATCCGGACGCGATCTTCCTCGGCGAAAAGCACGGCGAGGAGCTGGCGGACATCTATGCTGCGGCCGACGTCTTCGTATTTCCGAGCAAGACCGACACGTTCGGCCTGGTCCTGCTCGAAGCGCTGGCGAGCGGCCTGCCGGTCGCGGCCTTCCCGGTGAAGGGCCCCCGCGACGTGATCGGCGATGCGCCGGTTGGCGCGCTCGATCACGATCTGCGCAGCGCCTGCTTTGCCGCGCTCGACATCTCCCGGCAGGACTGCGTGGAATTCGCCGCCAACTACACCTGGGAGGCCTCGGCCCGGGCTTTTATCGACAGCATTTTGGCCGTCGGCGCGGTGCTGCCCGGCCGAAACGGGGCAGAGCCGGCGCGATTCGTCGCCTGAGAGCCCCAAAGCCTCGCGCGGAGATGCCTTGCCCGGGCCTCATCCGGCGCGATAACATCAGGCATGACAGAACAGCTTCTCCCGATCGGCCCTGCCGATATCGACGCCGCAGCACGCGTGATCGCACCTTTCGCCGTCCGCACTCCGCTGTTGTCCTTTCCCGTGCTCAACGAGCGTGTCGGTGCAAAGGTCTATCTCAAGCCGGAGATGCTCCAGCGCACCGGGTCGTTCAAGTTTCGCGGTGCCTTCAACAAGGTCGCCTCGATCCCGCAGGACAAGCGCGCCGGCGGCGTGGTTGCGTTCTCCTCCGGCAACCACGCCCAGGGCGTGGCGGCGGCGGCCAAGATCCTCGACATGCAGGCGACCATCGTGATGCCCGCGGATGCGCCGTTGTCGAAGCGCGAGCGCACCAAATCCTACGGTGCCGAGGTCGTGCTGTACGACCGCGACCGCGACGACCGCGAGGCGATCTCGCGCGGCATCGCCGAGAAGCGCGGCGCGACTCTGGTCAGGCCCTATGACGATCCCTTCGTGATCGCCGGTCAAGGCACCGCCGGCCGCGAGATCGCCGAGGACATGGCGGCGCTCGGTCTCAGCCCCGACATCGTGGTCGCCCCGGCCTCCGGCGGCGGCCTGATCGCCGGCGTTGCAACGGCTGTGAAGGCGCGTTTTCCGCTGGCCGAGATCGTGGTGGCCGAGCCCGACGCGTTCGACGATCACGGCCTTTCGCTGACCGCGGGCCATCGCGAGCCGCACGCACCCGCCGGCCGCACCATATGCGATGCGCTGATGGCCCTGATTCCCGGCGAGATGACCTTTGCGATCAACAGCAAGCTGCTCGCGCGCGGCGTCACCGCCTCGGACAAGGAAGTCGGCGCGGCCGTCGCCTTTGCCTATCGCGAGCTGAAGCTCGTGGTCGAACCGGGCGGAGCGGTCGGCCTGGCGGCGCTGCTTGCGGGACGACTTGATGTTGCCGGCAAGAACGTCGTCATCGTGCTCTCCGGCGGCAATGTCGACGCCGATTTGTTTGCCGAGCTGGTGGCCTGATAATCAATCTTCTGACATCAAGAAGGGCAGAGCGTCTCCGCTCTGCCCTTTGTCGTGTGTGGCCGACCGCGATCAGTGCATGAAGCCGCGGTGGTTGTTGCCGCTGTTGCCACCCTGGCTCTGGTTCATCGACTGCCGGAAATTGTTGCTGCCGTTGTTGACGATCCGGTTGGTCTCATTGAACTGCGGGTGGTTGTTGTTCTGCACCTGCACCTTGTTCACGGGGTTGTTGCTGATCTTCGCCCCGTTGTTGATGCGGATCGGGTTGTTCTGCGTCTGAACGTTGACGGGCTTCGTATCGATGGTCGTGCCGCCCTTGCCGACATTGACCGGCATGCTCACGATCTTGCCAGGATTGCCACTGGTTGTGCCGTTGGCAGTACCATTCGGCGTCTTGTTGGTCGCAGGCAGCGTCACGATCTTGCCGATGCCGCCATTGTTGTTGGTGGTGTTGGTCGGCGCAGGCAGGGTCACGATCTTGCCCGGGGTCTGCGACGGCGTGCCGGTCTGCTGGTTGGGCTGGTTGTTGCCCGCGGGCAGGTTGACGATCTGGCCGCCATTGCCGAGCTTGCCGATGCCGTTATTGTCGCCCGACTTCTGCACGATCGGCAAATTGCCGTTCACTTGCGCGCCGCCATTACCCTGCAGCGGCATGTATTTGGGCTGGCCGAGATTGCCGATCTTGAAGGTCGGGGCGATATTCTGCGGCGCCAGGAACTTGGTCGCCTGCATCAAGGGGATCTGCTTCGGCTGCATCTGGAGCTTCAGTGCGACCTGCCCATAGGGCGTGTTGCCGTAGTTGTCGTAGAAATTCTTGTAGGCGACCGGCGAGTTCGCGAGCACCGTCTTGTGCCAGGCCTGCGTGAGCAGCAGGTTGTTGAGCAGCCAGCGGACGTGATCGCACAGCGGGTCGTGGGGATACATCGTGATGAACTCCTGATAGTACTCCGGCCGGGCTTCGGACACGACGTAGTCATAGGCCTGGCGGGTCGAGCGGCTCGGCAGGTTGGAGGCCATCTGCACCACAGGCGCATTCACCGGCGCGCGGTTGGCGGCAACAGCGGTGTCGCCGAAGAAGGTGAAGTCTGACGTCAGCGACGAGCTCTCCCACGGGATCTGCGCGCCGCTGGTGGTCTGGTTCACTTCGAGGCGCACGCGCTTGAACAGCTGCTCGATCGGCACGTTGGGCTCGCGGGCGACGTTCAGGAAGGCCTGCGTGTAGGGGCTGTGGCCGCCGGTGCCGTCCTGCGCTTCGGCGCCCGGCGCGGTCGAGTAGCCGACGATCGAGCCGTTCGGGGCATCGACGATGGCCAGGCCGCGGCCGGCATCGTTCACGTTCGGGAACGGGTTATTGCGGCAGGCATCGAGGATGACGATGCGCATACGGCTCGGGATCGTCTCCAGCGTCGACATCACGTCGACCAGGCGGACGGAGTTGTTGACGAGTTCGGTCTGGCTCGAGACCTTGGCGTCGACCGGAACGAGGTAGTTCTCGCCGGCGAGTTGCACGCCGTGACCGGCATAGTAGACCATCGCCACCGTGTTCGGACCACGCGCCGACACTTTGGCGGAGAAGTCCTGGACGACGCGGAGCATGTCGTTCTGAGTCAGGTCGGTCGCGGCGACCACTTCGAAGCCGGCGGAGTTCAGGAACTTCGCCATGGACTCCGCGTCGTTGTCCGGATTGGCGAGCTGCGGCGCGTTCTGATAGTTCGAATTGCCGATCACGAGCGCGACACGCTGTTCCGGGCCTTGCAGCGCGGTAGGGGCCGGCTCGACCGAGGCGACTTGCGCGGAAACTGGGCCGCAGGCAAAGCCGAACAGGCTCCCCAGCAGGCTAGCCGTCATCAGGAAAGGTTTTAGGCGGAACATGGCGTGCTCCTTTGGCACTGATCTCGATACGAGATTGGTTGCCGGCAAACTTGGCCGCGTTCGAGTTTGATGTCCGTGATCCCCATCACCATGGTAGGCTGCGTGATCTGAATCACGCTTGGAACCTGCCCAGGTGGGCGCCCAATGGGAGGACAGTCCGTCACATGCTGAAATCGATCGATCCGATCCTCACGCCCGACCTGCTTTGGCTGCTGGCTTCCATGGGCCATGGCGACGATCTCGCTTTCGTCGATGCCAATCACCCCTCGGCGCGCATCGCGCAGAGCACGCATTCGCAGCGCTTGATCCAGTTGCCGGGCATGAGCATGGAGACCGCGATTCGCGCCATCATGTCGGTCTATCCGCTCGACGATTTCGATCCCGATCCGGTCCGCGTGATGATGCCGGTCGACGATTCCGACCGCGTCCCCGACGTGCAGCGCGCGGTGCTCGCCGAGATCGAACGCGCCGCTGGCCGGCCCGTCACGCCCGGAAAACTCTCGCGGCCGGATTTTTATCGCGCGGCGGCGGCGAGCTTTGGCGTCGTGCAGGTCGGCGACAGCAGCAGTTACGGATGCTTCCTGATCAGGAAGGGTGTGATCAGCTAGCAGCGCACGATCGAACCATGCGGGACGGCGTCACGCGTGCTCGAATGGTCCGACCTCGCGGATCACCTTGCAGATCTGCAGGAAGCCGCTGGCGTAGAATTCGGCATGTCCTCGCTTCATCGTCTCGACATGTTCGGGATGGGTGCGCCAGGCTTCGAGCGCTTCCTCAGAGGCAAAACGGAACACGGTGAGCTCCTCGCCGTCGTCGGCCTTGAACGACTTGACCGATACAAAGCCGGGAAGACGGCTGACGATGTCGTACATGCGCCCGCCGAGCCGGTCGTGCTCGTCGACAGAGGCGCCGTCACGCAATTGCAGATCGCCAATGACAATCACTTCGCCAATCATGTTTCCTTGACCTTAATCAATAGGATTCCTGCCGCTCGATCTGCTATTCGGTTTCGTGAGGGCTTTGTTACTTGGCACTCGAAATTGAATGGTCATTCCGCAAGCGGCCGTCTATCGTCCATCCATGTCACGCTTTTTATGTCTATCTGTCGCTATCGTCCTATCGCTGCTGCCGGCTGTCGCGCCGGCTGCTTCGATCCAAAAGCGTCCCAAGCAAGCTTGGCATGGTTACGGCTTCCTGCCGGGCTATCGCCAGCCGCTGAGCAACAGCATTCCGCTCTACAAGCAGAAGGAAGCGATGCGGCGGATGTCGCCTAGCGACCGGCGCCATTGGTATATCGATCCGGTCCCCCAATATTACGGTTGGGACGGCGAGTGGCGCTATTTCGGCCGGCCCGGCTTCGGCGGCGGCCGCTACAATGGCGGCAGTTTTGGGCCGTGCTGGACGCGGACGCCGATCGGTGCGGTGTGGAATTGCGGGTGATCGGCTGAGCATCCGTCATTGCGAGCGGAGCGCGCTGCGCTCGCAATGACGTTGAGGAGAGAGTGTTTTCCTCATTCCGCTCTCGTGCCGCGGACGCAGCGTGGCGTCTCTTCGACGGTGCGCTGCAGAGCCGGGGCCATGTGGCGACGGAAGCTGTGGCTCGTGGGTCCCGGATCTGTGCTTCGCTTGTCCGGGACACGAGACGGAGCAGGCCGCATCCCCTTACGAGAAGAACGCGATCTTCTCGGCCTGGGTCATGCGGCGGATTGGCGCCATGGGATCGTTGGCGGCGGCGCGGGGCTTTTGCAGGATGCCACTGGCGAGGATGGTGGCGCCAAGCGAAGCTTCCGGAACCGGCGACGTCATCGGGAGCGTCGTGGCCTGCGCCGCGCCGAATGTCGCGGATGCTGCCATGACGGGCGCCGGCTGCTCCATCACTTCGGCGGCGGCTTCCGCAATGGCGTTGGTGAGGCGCGCCAGCGATTCCATCGCGATCGGCGCTTCCTCTACGGGCTCCTCCACCACCGCTGCGGCGGCGACTGGCTCGGCTGCGGCCGGCTCCGGTATCTCGGCTGCGATGGGCGCTGCAGCCTCCGCAACCACCGGTTCCGGAACGGTCGCTTCCATCTCGACCGGTTCGATGATCTCGTCGAATTCGGGGTCGGGCGCGGCCATCTCCAGCGCGATGGCCTCGAGGATGGCTTCGTCCTCGGCTTCGGCGGCGGCATCGAGCGAAAATTCGTCCGTCACCTCCCCGAAGGCCTCAGTGGCCGGCTCTTCAAAAGCGATGTCTTCAGGCGCGATCCGGCTCTCGGCGACGGTCTCCGGCTCGAGCGCGGCGTCCGTCGCCTGCTCGGCAACGGAGAAGGCCTCGGAGACGATTCCGGCCGCTTCCACGGCGGCTTCGGGCTCGATCGCCTCTGCGATGTCTTGCGGCGCCTCCGTAAAAGCCACGGGTGCTTCGCTGGCCATCGCCGCAGGCGCGGCCTCCGCCAGCGGAGCTTCCGCAGCGGACGACGGTGCCTCCTGCACCGGAGCCGGCGAGGGGCGCGCGGCCTGCGGTGTTGCGTCAGCGTCGGTTTGGTCGATCCGGTCCTTGAGCAGATCGAATGCGGCCTTGAGGTCGGCGCGGGGGTCGATGGTCGAAACCTGCGCGCAGGCCGCCTCGATCGAGGCGAGCTGCGAATCAATCAGGTCGCAGATTCGCCCGTCGGCGCCGATCTCGCGCCAGCGCCAGGATATCTCCTTGATGATACGCAGGCCGCGCGGAATCGGCGCGAGGCTAGCCTCGATCGCCGCGGGATCGAACGCCGCGATCGCAATCGTCTCGGCTTCGCGGATCGCGTGCCGGATGGCGACCAAGGCTTCGGGGAGGCGGTCCTCGACGACGGGTTGGCGCTGTGCCGCAAGGGTTTCTTCGATTTTCGCGACCGCGTCGAGCACCATGCGGGTATCGGCATTGCGGTTGCGCTTGGCGTATTCGCCGAGGAACCAGCGGCCGCGCGCGGTCTCCATGAAGGCTTCGCGGATCGCGTCGTAATCCTGCTCGTTCGGCTCGGCCGCACGGGCAGACATAGGCGAGAGGGCGAATGCTTCGTTGGCCATGTCAATCTCGTCGCGCAAATCACCGCGCGTTACAGTAACGATCATCACGATATCGACCGAATCGCAATTGGTTTGATGGCACCCGAATCACAAATCCCCATCGCAGCATCTCAGAAGCGGCGATTCGCCGTGAGCCTCGCGCTGTTCTATTCGGCCGTGTTCGCGGTGTCGGGAACGCATCTGCCGTTCTTTCCGGTCTGGCTGAAGGCGATCGGCATCGACGCGGCCTGGATCGGCCTCATCAACGCGCTGCCGGCGATCACACGCTTCACCACGCTGCCGCAGATCACCGCCTTTGCTGAAAAGAGACATGCGATTCGCGCCGGCATGATGGTGTCGGTGCTGGCGACGGCGATCGGGTTCACGGCGGTCGGCTTGCAGCAGCAGCCGCTAGCGCTGTTCCTGATCTATGCGCTGACCTGCATGATGTGGACGCCGACCATGCCGCTGACCGACGCCTATGCGCTGCGTGGCGTCGCCCGCTACGGGCTCGATTACGGGCCGGTGCGGCTGTGGGGTTCGGCAGCCTTCGCGGCCGGCTCGCTTGCCTGCGGCTATCTTGTAGACCACATCGCGGCGCGCGATCTGATCTGGGTCATCGTCGCCTGGGCCGTGGTTGCGGTCGCCGCCGGCACGCTGCTGCAGCCGCTCGACGATGTCAGGCGCCGGACGACAACGGCGCACGCGAGCAAGGCTCTGCTGCGCGATGCCGGCTTCTGGGCCATCATCGTTTCGGCCGCGCTGATCCAGGGCAGTCACGTCGCGTATTATACGTTCTCGGCCATCAACTGGCAGGCCCACGGCCTCGGCGGGCTGACGATCGCGGGCCTCTGGACGTTAGGGGTGATCGCCGAGATCGTCGTGTTCGCGCTGTCGCCGCGCTTCTCGCTGCATCCGTCCTCGCTCATGGCGATCGGGGGCGCGAGCGCGGTCGTGCGCTGGGTCGTCACCGCGTACGATCCGCCGCTCGCGCTGCTCGCGGTCGTGCAGCTCGGCCACGGCCTGACCTTCGGGATGACGATCCTCGGCACCATGAGTCTGCTGGTGCAGCGCGTGCCGTCGCATCAGATCGCGCGGGGGCAGGGTTATTACGCGGCGTGCAACGGGCTGCTGGGTGCGACCACCTCGATCGCGTCGGGCGCGATCTACGCCCGCATCGGCGACGGCCTCTATTATGTGATGGCGGCAATGGCCGCTGCCGGCGCGCTTGTGATCTGGTCGGCGCGGCACCGGCTGAAAGCTCATCCCCAGAGCGACGAGTCCGGCGGGTAGACCAGGCTGTCATCATAACGCAGGCCATGATCGCGGTCGCGCGTCAGCAGCAGCGGGCCGTCGAGATCGACGAAGCGCGCCTGCGGCGTCACCAGCATCGCAGGCGCCATCGACAGCGAGGTCGCGACCATGCAGCCGATCATGATCTCGAAGCCGAGCGCCTGCGCGGCATCGGCCATCGCCAGCGCCTCGGTGAGGCCGCCGGTCTTGTCGAGCTTGATGTTCACGGCGTCGTAGCGCTCGCGGAGCGACGCCAGCGAAGTGCGGTCGTGCACGCTCTCGTCGGCGCAAACCACCAGCGGCCGCTTGATCCGCGCCAGCGCGTCGTCTTGGCCCGCGGGCAGCGGCTGCTCGACCAAGGTGACGCCGACGGCCTCGCAGGCCGCAAGATTGTGCTCCAGATTGGCCTCGGTCCAGGCCTCGTTGGCATCCACGATCAACTCGGATTCGGGCGCCGCCTCGCGCACCGCCGTGATCCGCTCCGGATCGCCGTCGCCGCCGAGCTTGATCTTGAGCAGCGGCCGGTGCGCCGCCTTGGCGGTCGCCGCCGCCATGGCCTCGGGCGTGCCCAGTGAGATCGTGTAGGCCGTGGTGCGCTCGCCCGGCGCCGGGCGGTCGAGCACGCTCCAGGCCCGCAATCCGGCCGCCTTGGCTTCCAGATCGATCAGGGCACAATCCAGGGCATTGCGGGCCGCCCCGGGCGGCATGGCGGCTTGCAGGGCCTGGCGGGTGAGGCCGCCGGCCACGGCGTCCTGCATGGCCTTGATGGCGGCAAGGGTCGCCTCCGGCGTCTCGCCATAGCGGGGATAGGGCACGCATTCGCCGCGGCCGGTCAGGCCCTTCCGGCGGACCTCGGCCACAACGGTGACGGCCTCGGTCTTGGCGCCCCGGCTGATGGTGAAACTGCCTGCGATGGGAAAGCGCTCGATTCGCGCAGCGAGGGCAGGAACTTTGCTGGAAGTCATTTTGAACTCTGGCGAAATCTGAACCTGCTGGTTACCTCTAGCAACTAAGGTTAACCAGTTGGGGATACCTTCTCCGGGTAAGGGCGCGTGCGCAACCATCTGATTTCAACCGTTTCTCGCGCCCCGGCACGGGAGCGGACATCTTGAACGGCGATCCGAAGCTGGAACGGATTGCGAAGGGCAATGCGCTGGCACTCTGCGCCACCGGAACCTGGACCGCGAGCTTCGCGCCGGTCCTCGAGCGGATGGTGGCTGACGCCGAGAAGCTCGCCGGCGGCCCACAAAGCATCTTCATCGACGTGTCCGAGGTCTCCAAGCTCGATACCTTTGGTGCCTGGCTGATCGAGCGGCTGCGCCGCAGCCTGACGCAGGGCGCCGTCGAGGCGCAGATCGCCGGCCTCTCCGCCAATTATTCCAGCCTTGTGGACGAGGTGCGGCGGGTCAGGGCGACGCCTGTCATCGACAGCAGCACGATCACCATCACCGGCATGCTGGAGCAGATCGGCCGGGCCGTGGCCGGCGTTGCCGGCACGGTCGCAGGCCTGATCGACATGCTCGGCGCGGTGCTCGCGGCGGTCGCGCGCACCCTGATTCATCCGCGCTCGTTCCGCCTGACCTCGACCGTGCATCATCTGGAGCAGGTCTGCTGGCGCGCGGTGCCGATCGTGGTGCTGATCACCTTCCTGATCGGCTGCATCATCGCCCAGCAGGGCATCTTCCATTTCCGCAGGTTCGGCGCCGACATCTTCGTCGTCGACATGCTCGGCGTGCTGGTGTTGCGCGAGATCGGCGTGCTGCTGGTCGCGATCATGGTCGCCGGCCGCTCGGGCAGCGCCTATACGGCCGAGCTCGGCTCGATGAAGATGCGCGAGGAGATCGACGCGCTGCGCACCATGGGCTTCGATCCGATCGAGGTGCTGGTGCTGCCGCGCATGCTGGCGCTGGTGCTGGCGCTGCCGATCCTGGCCTTCCTCGGCGCCATGGCCGCACTCTATGGCGGCGGTCTTGTCGCCTGGCTCTACGGCGGCGTCGATCCCGAAGCCTTCCTGCTGCGCCTGCGCGACGCCATCTCGATCGACCATTTCATCGTCGGCATCGTCAAGGCGCCGGTGATGGCTGCGGTGATCGGCATCGTCGCCTGCGTCGAGGGCCTCGCCGTGCAGGGCAGTGCGGAATCGCTCGGCCAGCACACGACCGCGTCGGTGGTGAAGGGCATCTTCTTCGTCATCGTCATGGACGGCGTGTTCGCCATCTTCTTCGCCTCGATCGGGATGTGATGGTGGGCGAGATCCAGAACCCCATCATCCGCGTCCGCGACATCACCGTGCAGTTCGGCGCGACGCGCGTGCTCGACGGGCTCGACCTCGACGTCAAGCGCGGCGAGATTTTAGGCTTCGTCGGCCCTTCCGGCGCGGGCAAGTCCGTGCTGACACGCACGATCATCGGCCTCGTGCCGAAGGTCGCAGGGAGCATCGAGGTGTTCGGCGTTGATCTGGATGCCTCCAATACGTCGCAGCGGCGCGCCGTGGAGCGGCGCTGGGGCGTGCTGTTCCAGCAGGGCGCGCTGTTCTCCTCGCTCACGGTGCGGCAGAACATCCAGTTTCCGATGCGCGAATATCTGCGGGTGTCGCAACGGCTGATGGACGAGATCACGATCGCCAAGCTCACCATGGTGGGTCTGAAGCCTGAGGTCGCCGATCGCTTTCCCTCGGAACTGTCGGGCGGCATGATCAAGCGCGTGGCGCTGGCGCGCGCGCTGTCGCTCGACCCGGATCTCGTCTTCCTGGACGAGCCGACCTCGGGCCTGGACCCGATCGGCGCCGGCGACTTCGACGAGCTGGTCAGGACGCTGCAGCGTACTTTGGGGCTGACCGTTTTCATGGTAACCCACGACCTCGATAGCCTTTACACAGCATGTGACCGCATCGCCGTTTTAGGCAACGGTAAGATCATTGCGGCAGGGTCGATCGCCGACATGCAGGCCTCGCAGCATCCCTGGCTGAGGCAATATTTCCATGGCAAGCGCGCTCGCGCGGTGATGGGCTGAGGTGCCGGAGTAGCTGATGGAAACGCGCGCAAATTACGTGCTGATCGGGTCGTTCACGCTGGCGGTGATCGCCGCCGCGATCGGCTTCGTGCTGTGGTTTCAGTCGCTGCACACCACCAAGCAGCGCAGCCCCCTGCGCGTCGTGTTCGAGGGCCCGGCCGCGGGCCTGCGCAACGGCGGCAGCGTCAATTTCAACGGTATCCGAGTGGGCGAGGTGGTCTCGGTGAAGCTCGACAACCCGCGGCGGGTTGTCGCACTTGCCATGGTCGAGAACAATGCCCCGATCCGCAAGGACACCCTGGTCGGCCTCGAATTCCAGGGCCTGACCGGCGTCGCCGCGATCTCGCTCAAGGGCGGCGAAGAGGCGGCGCCAGCGCCGCCGCTGGACGAGGACGGCATTCCGACGCTGACGGCCGATCCCAACAAGCTCCAGGACGTCACCGAGGCGATCCGCGGCACGCTCCAGAACATCAACAAGATCGTCGCCGACAATCAGGAGTCGGTGAAGAACTCGCTGAAGAACCTCGAGACCTTCACCAACTCGCTCGCCCGCAACTCCGAGAAGATCGACGGCGTGATGGCCAAGGTCGACGGCGTGATGCTCAAGGCCGATAGCCTCATGCTCGGCCTCAACACGCTCGCCGGCGGCAAGGACGGCGGCGAGCTGTTCCAGGCGGTGAAGTCGATCCGCGAACTGGCCGACGATTTCGACAAGCGCTCCGGCGCATTGATGACCGACGGCCGCCGCACGCTCGGCGACATCAGCCGCGCCGTCAACAATTTCGACCGCAACCCGACCCGCGTCCTGTTCGGCGCCAGCAACAACGCGCCGCCAGCCGCTCCGCCGCCGCCGCCCGAGCCGCCGAAACCCGCCGTGCCGGAGCGCAGGCGGTAGTAGGCGCGTTGCCCTCGACCCTCTCCTTCGTCATTGCGAGCGAAGCGAAGCAATCCAGACTGCCTCGCAGAAGCAGTCTGGAATGCTTCGTCGCAAGAGCTCCTCGCAATGACGAGTTTGTAGAGGCGCAACGACGTTCCCAAAACAAAACGGAGGCCGTGAGGCCTCCGTTTTCATTCGTCATCCGTCTTGGCGACTGATCGCTTACCCCAGCCGGCCTGCTGCGTGAGCGAGCAGCGTGTACACCAGGCCCGTCTCCGAGGTCAGGTGGTTGCGCAGCTCCTGCGGGCCGCGGCCGTCGCGGGCGACTTCGTCGAGCAGGCGTTCGAACTCAGCGACATAGCGGTCGACCGTGGCCTTGAAGTTGCGGTCGGATCGATACTTGCGGGCGACCTCGTCAAAGGCCTTCTGGCCGGCGGGCGTGTAGAGGCGCTTGGTGAAGGCCTTGTTCTCGCCGCGCTGGTAGCGGTCCCACATCTCGGAGGCTAGGTTGCGGTCCATCAGCCGGCCGATGTCGAGCGACAAGGATTCCAGCGGATTGCCGCCACCTTGCGGAGCCTGCGGCTGCGGAGCCGGTGCAGCCTGGCGGCCGCGCTGGGGCTCACGTCCGCTGGGCGCGCCCTGGTTGGCGTCCGTGCGGCTAAGCAGGTCGGACAACCAGCCGTCACGGCCCTGGTCATTGCCGGCCGGCGCCACCGGGGGAGCTTCGGTGCGGCGCGAGGAGGCCGGCATGCCGAGGTCCGGCGGCGGCAGCGTCGAGGCGCTGGCGCTCTCGCGCATGCGCGTCTCGGTGCTGCGCGCGCCGACGGCCGCCAGCATCGGCTCTTCCTGGCGTTGCACGCTGGCGCGGCCCGTCGTGGAGACGTCGAGGCCGCGGCCGTGCTGGGCCACGATGCGGTTGAGCTCGGCGAGGGCCTCGATCTGGTCGACGATCACCTTGCGCATCTGCGCAGTGCTCTCGGCGGCCTCCTGCGGCATCTCGAGCACGCCGCGGCGCAGCTCGTTTCGGGTGGCTTCGAGCTCGTTGTGCATCTCGAAGGCCATCTGCTTCATGCTGGAGACGAGATTGGTGAACTTCTCGGTCGACTGCTTGAACATCGCATCCGCCTCGTCGGTGGTCTGGCGGTAGATGTCGTGCATGGCCTCGACGGTCTGCCGGTGCTCCTCTTCAGAGGCCGACCGCACCGCCTCGAACTGGCGGGTGATTGCGGCGGAACCGGCGCCGGCGGTCTCCGCGACGACGCGGGCGATGTCGCGGGCACGCTCTTCGGCAGCCGCCAGCGATTCATCGAGCAGGCCGGTGAAGCGCGACAGGCGCTGGTCGAGATCGGCCGTGCGCAGGTCAATCGTGGTGACGAGCGATTCCAGCGCCTCCTTGCGTTCGGCGAGCGAGGCGGTGGTGTTCTTGTTGCTCTGTTCCACCACCTGCGCGGCCTCGACCAGTGCCTTGCCGTGCGCGTCGAACTGGGTCGACAGCTCGCCGAGATCCTGGAGCGCCCGGGTGGTCTTGCTGTTGAAGACGTTGAGCTGGTCTTCCAGGTTCTGCGTCGCAGCGCCGTTGCGCGAGGTGACGTCGTTCATCGCCGAGACGAAGTCGGCGACGCGCGTCACCAGCGCCCGTTCGAGCGAGTTGAGGTTGTCGTGCGCACCGGTCAGCACCTCCTGGAGCAGGATGTTGCCTTCGCGCAGGCGCTCGAACAGGGCGACCGTGTCGGTGCGCAGGATCTTGCTGGTCTCCTGCATCTCGGTGACGGCCGCGATCGAGACCTGGCGCGACTGGTCGATCGCCGCGCGCGAGGCCTGCTCGAGGTCCTTGAGCGACTTGTTGACGGCACCGGTCGCCATCTCGCTCGCCGAGTTGATGGTCCGCGCCACCTCGGAGCCGTTGCCCATCATGGTCTGCGAGAACGCATGGCCGCGCGTCTCGATCGACTTCAGCGCGTCGGACGTGACGCGGTCGATGTCGAGCGTGAGCTGGCTGGTCTTCGAGCCGATCGCGTCCACGAGCGAGCCGCGCTTGGCGTCGATCATGTTGGCGAGGCGATCGGACTGCTGCTGCACGTAGGTGACGATCTCGTCGGTCTTGCCAGTCATGGCCTGGCCGAAGCTGCTGCTGGCGGCGAGCACCGAGCGCTCGACGTCCGCCGAGCTCGACTTGACCCGCGAGCTCGCCTCGTTGGAGGCGTTGATCAACGCGTTCTGGGCGTTGAGCGCGCTGGTCTGGATGTCGTTGGTCGCGTTCGCGGTGGCGGTGCTCAGCGTACGCTCGATCTCGCTGGAGATCGTGCGGATCTGGCTTGCCGCATCCGCCGAGGTCGAGACCAGCGAGGTCTGCGCCTCACGCGCGCTGTTGAGGATGGTCGAGGCGGTGTCGGCGCCGACCGAGGTCAGCGTGCGCTCGATGTCCGTGGTCAGCGACTTGATCTGGCTCGCAGCGTCCGTCGAGGCAGAGATCAGCGTGCCCTGGGCCTCGCGTACGCCGCTGGTGAGCGCCTCGATGGTGGCGCCGCCGGCGGTCGCCAGCGCGCGCTGCATCTCGGCCGCCAGCGAACGAACCTGGCCGGTCTGTTCGGCGGAGACCGCCAGCAGGGTGCTCTGGGCATCGCGGGCGCTGGTCGTGATCGTCTCGGCGGTCGACTGGCCGACCTGCGAGAGCGAGCGATGCACTTCGGCGGCGAGAGACTTGACCTGGCTCGCCGCATCCGAGGACGCGTTGACGAGCGTGCTCTGGGCTTCGCGGGCGCCGGTCATGATGGTCTCTGCCGTCGCGGTGCCCGCCATCGAGAGCGAGCGCTGCACGTCCGAGGACAGCGCCTTGATCTGGTTGGCGGTCTCGCTCGAGGCCGCGATCAGCGCGCTCTGCGCATCGCGGGCGCCGGCGGTGATCGATTCCGCCGTGGTGGTGCCGGCCATCGACAGCGAGCGCTGCACGTCGGCGGTGAGGGTCTTGACGTGGTTGGCGGCGTCCGAGGACGCCGTGACGAGCGTGGTCTGTACCTCGCGGGCACCGGCCAGGATCGAGGCGGCGGTCGCCGAGCCTGCCGACGACAGCGTGCGTTCGACGTCGGCGGTGAGAGACTTGACGTGGTTGGCCGCATCCGAGGACGCCGTCACGAGCGTGGTCTGCACCTCGCGGGCACCGGCCAGGATCGAGGCGGCGGTCGCCGAGCCTGCCGACGACAGCGTGCGTTCGACGTCGGCCGCGAGCCCCTTGATCTGGTTGGAGGCATCGCCCGACGCGGCGACCAGGGTCGACTGGGCTTCGCGGGCGCTGGTCAGGATCGAGTTCGCGGCACCGGTGCCGACGGCGGTCAGCGCACGCTCGACCTCGGCGGAGGTCATCTTGAGCTGGGCGTTGACGTCGGAGGAGACCGTCATCAGCGACTGCTGCGCGGTGCGCGCACCGGTCTGGATGGTCTCGCTGGTGTTGACCACGAGGTTGGTGAGCGAGCGCTCGGCGTCCTCGACATGCGAGCGAATCGCGGTCGAGATCATCTCGGCGCGGGACATCATGTCGTCGCTGGCCTGGCGTCCGCTGCTCTCGATGCGGCCGGCGACGGCCTCGACGCGCGAGCCGAGCAGGTCCTCGAACTGCGCCACGCGCACGTCGATGTCGCTGGCGACCGCACCGACCTTGGTCTCGATGGCCTGCTGGATGTCCTGGAAGCGCGCCGTGACCGTGTCGGTCAGGTGCATGCTGCGGCCATCGATGATCTCGGCGACGCCGGTGATGCGGCGATCGACCGCCTCGATCGCCTGCGCGGTGCCGTCCGTGAGTGTCGAGGTCAGCAGGGTGAGGCGGGAATCGATCGACTGCACGGCCTGCGAGGCGCCGTTCGTCACCGCGCTGGTCAGGTAGGTGAGGCGCGTGTCGATGGATTCGAGCGCCTGCGACGCGCCCCCGGTGAGGGTGGTCGTCAGATGCGTGAGGCGCGTGTCGATCGTCTGGATGGTCTGCGACGCGCCATCGGTCAGCGAGGTCGCGAGGTGGTTGAGGCGGTTGTCGATGGTCTCGACAGCCTGAGACGCGCCGTCGGTCAGCGACGTCGTGAGGTGGGTGAGGCGGGAGTCGATCGACTGGATCGCCTGCGCGGCGCCGTCGGTCAGCGACGAGGCGAGGTTGTTGAGCCGACCGTCGATTGTCTCGGTGACCGACTTCGCACGGGTATCGAACGACTGTTCGAGCGCGGCGACGCGGCCGACGAGCTGTTCGTCGAAGGTCTTGATGTGACCGTCGATCGTGGAGTCGAGGCTCGAGATCTTGCCGTTCAGCGAGGCATCGAGGTTGCTGACACGTTCGCCGATCGTGGACTCGAACTGCACCAGGCGCTGGTCGAGCACAGCCGTGATCGCGCCGCCATTGGCGGTGAAGCGGGTGTCGAAATTATCGACATAGGTCTTCAGCGACTCATGGATGTCCTGCGTGCGCTGGCCCATCCGATCGACGATCTCGCCGCCGAAGGTCTTCACGGTGCGGTCGAACTCGGAGATGTGGCGGGTGATCAGCGCGCCCAGCGTGCCGGAGTCGCGGGCGAACTTCTCGACCAGCTCGGTGCCCTGGTTCTTCACCAGCTCGTCGAAGGCGCTCATCTGGAGCGACAGCGAGTCATGCGCGGTCTCGGTCTGGCTGACGACCTTGGCGACCAGCGTGTTGACGGTGGCGTCGAGTGCTTCGCTCGCCTTGTCGCCGGAGGTCATGATCTGGCCGGCGAGGCGGTTGCCGGCGTCGTCGATCTTGGCGGAGAGGTCGTTGGAGCGCAGCTCGAGCTCGAGCAGCAGCGAGTCCGAAGAATTCTTCAGGCTGTCGTGCACCTGCTCGGTGCGCTCGGAGATGCCGTCGACGATCGCGGCGGAGCGCTGCTCGAACTCGCCCGTGATGCGGTCGATGCGCTCGTTGAGCATTTCGTGGACGCGGTCGGCGAGATCGACGAACTCGTCGTGAACGTGGCCGGTCTTGAAATTGAGGCTGGTGGTCAGCCGCTCGCTGGCGTCGAGCACGGCGCGCGTGGTCTCGTTGCTGGCCTCCTCGAGGCGGTCGAGCAGGTCGCCGCCGCGCTCGCCGAGCGCGAGAATCATGTTGTCGCCGGCGTTGCTGAGCGCACCGGTGATGTGGGCGCCGCGCTCTTCGAGTGCGCCGGTGATGGACTTGGCGACCTCGTCGACGCGCGAGGCGATCGCGTCCGAGATCAGGGCGATGTCATGGCGCAAATCGATCTGCACGCCTGAGATGGCGCTGCGGACCTGCTCGGCCTGGCCGACCAGATTGTCGCGCTGATGCGCGATGTCCTGGAGCAGGGCGCGGATGCGCACTTCGTTGTCGGAATAGGCGCGTTCGAGCGCCGCGACCTCGTTGGCGACCAGCGTCTCGAGTTCGCCGGCGCGCGCGATGGCGCGCTCGATGCCGTCGCCCATCGCCGCAACCTCGCGGCGGATGGCCTGGCCGACGGTCACCATGGAATCCGAAGCCGAGCCTTCCGGCTCGGAGAAGCGGATCGCAACTTGGGCCATAGCCTGCGCGACCGAGCTCATTTGCTGGCCGCGCCAGACGAGGCTCGCCAGGAAGAAGAACAGCATGATCGGCGCGAAGAACATCGTGACGAGGCCGGCAATGGCCAACACGCCGCCGCTCTGGCCCATCGCCGCCTGGATCGAAGGCAGGAAGCCGACTGTCAGCGCGGCGCAGGCCGCCAGCCAGATGACGGTGAAGATTGTCGCGCCGGTGTAGATGTTGCGGGTCGGGCGTCCCGTCTGCAACGTCTGCAAGAGCTGGCCGATGGTCGCACGGTCGTCATTGGCGGCGCGGCGCGAGGAGCGCGGCTCCTCGATCTGGTCGAACATCGCACGTTCGTTCGCGGCAGGGCGCGCGTCGAAGCTCGGTTCGTCGAACATCGGGGGAGCCGGTGGCTCGACCGGGGGCGACGTTTCGCTGCGCATCGAGGCGTTGCGGCTGGTGTCCGCGGCCGTGTCGCTGATGTTCAGGGCTTCCTGGATTGCAGAAAGCGCATCTTCTGTGGGGTCTTTGACCTTTTTCGGAGTGTTTGCCATGTTCAGTCCGAGCCCTCGTTACTTGTACGCGTCCCCCCGCGAGCTCTGCGCGCTACGCAAGCCCACAGTCCGGATCATGCCGCTTGCGCGGATCTCCGAGCCATCCCCACCCGGACGGCTTGTCCGCCAATTTCTCCAACATCCTATTGGCAGAGCGTCGCGAATGAAATGCCCGCGATTAAGACATTCTTAATCATCGTTAACAGGATCGTGCCGTAAGGCCTTAGCAATAAATGGAATTCTCCACCGGACTCGCCGGATTGCGGCAACTTTTCGTCAATAAACAGGCAGATTTGCGCAAAACGGCCGGAACATTTCGTTAACCATTTCTATGCTTGGGTAAGGGAACTTGACCGCCGGACTGGCGGACATCGCGCGATGCCGGGGCCTGCGCCATGATACCTGAACTGCAACGGATGGACTGGATGCCCTCGCCCCCGCTTGCACCCACCGACAGCCCGCTCGACCTCGATCATCTCTCCCGCATGACGCTCGGCGATTCCGAGCTGGAGCAGGAAGTGCTGGCGATGTTTGCCGAGCAGGCGGTGCGCCTGATCGCGGCGATGGCAGCGCTGCCGGCCGAGGCCGGCGCACTCGCCCACAAGCTCAAGGGCTCGGCGCGCGGGATCGGCGCCTTTGCGGTGGCGGACGCCGCAGCCAGCCTGGAGACCGCGATCCAGACCGGCCAGGGCCGGCCTCACGCCTTCGCCGCACTGAAAGAGGCGGTGACCGAGGCTCGCGCCGCCATCGAGGCGATCCTGAATCCTTAAGCCGACAGGCCAGAACCGTGCTGTAGTCTTTTGTTTTGACGGGTCTTCTTCCCGCGAAGCGGTATTCGCGACTTCATCAAAACGCTATGGCGCCGAGCTGACCGACCCGTTATAGGACAGCCCGGACCCTCCTTCATTCCCTAGATCGCGGCAGCACGAGCACACATGGCCAAAATCCACTTTGTCGATCACAAGGGCGAAACCCGTACGGTGGACGTCGAGAACGGCGCGACTGTGATGGAAGCCGCCATCCGCAACAGCATTCCCGGCATCGAGGCCGAATGCGGCGGCGCCTGCGCCTGCGCCACCTGCCATGTCTATGTCGACGAAGCGTGGCGCGAGAAGGTCGGCAGCCCGACGCCGATGGAAGAGGACATGCTCGATTTCGGCTTCGACGTGCGCCCGAACTCGCGCCTGTCCTGCCAGATCAAGGTCTCCGACGAGCTCGACGGCCTGGTGGTGGCGACGCCGGAACGCCAGGCCTAACTCTGTTAGCTATCATGTGCTCGGCGGCGCGACCTGGATGCCGCGCTTGTGCCAGGGGCTGAGCTTCTCAAGCACTTCCGCGATCAGTGGCGTCGGCCGGCGCGACGCTTCGTCGATCATCACGGCGACCGATGTCGCCGATGCAATGCACTTCCCTTCCGAAAACACCACCTGCTCGAACGTTACCGACGTTCGTCCCAGCTTCACGACGCCGAGACCGAGCTCGATCGTGTTCGGCCAATGCAGCTCCGCGCGAAAATGGATGTCGAGCCGCACCATGATCCAGGCAAGTCCGGGCGGCGTCAGGCCGTATTCCGGGAGCTTCATCAGCGTGACACGGCCGGTCTCGAAATAGGTGGCGTAGACCGCGTTGTTGACGTGCTGGTTAGGGTCGAGATCGCCGAAGCGGACATTGTCGCTGAGGCAAAAAGGGTAGTCCTCCAGGCGCGGCGTCGTATCGAGGCGACTTGGTGCGTTCACCGATTGATCTCCGTCATATCGTTGCTGGTTACAGCCCAGTTATCCTGACCCGGCAAGTGGGCGCGGCCGCGGGGCGCTCCCGCTTTTATGCCTTCCCTGATCCATCCCCGTTGGCTAGACAGGCAGGGTCACCTCGGCCCGAAGGGCGCCGTCCCACCGACGACCGATAAAGAGACGACATGAGCGACGCGATCAAAACCGATGTGCTGATTATTGGTGCCGGCCCCTGCGGTCTGTTCGCCGCCTTCGAGCTGGGCCTTCTCGACATGAAGACGCATTTCGTCGACATCCTCGACAAGGTCGGCGGCCAGTGCGCAGAACTCTATCCGGAAAAGCCGATCTACGACATTCCCGGCATTCCGCAGGTTTCGGGGCAGGGCCTCACCGAGGCGCTGATGGAGCAGATCAAGCCGTTCCATCCGACCTTCCATCTCGGCGAGATGATCGAGACCGTCGAGAAAATCGGCGATCCGCTGTTCCGCTGCACCACGGACGCCGGCAAGGTGTTCGAATGCAAGGTGCTGGTGATCGCTGCCGGCGGCGGCTCGTTCCAGCCCAAGCGTCCACCGGTGCCGGGGATCGAAGCCTATGAAGGAAGCTCGGTGCACTACGCCGTGCGCAAGATGGAGACGTTCCGCGACAAGAACGTGCTGATCGTGGGCGGCGGCGATTCCGCGCTCGATTGGACGCTCAATCTGCATCCGATCGCCAAGCGCATCACGCTCTTGCACCGTCGCGACGATTTTCGCGCCGCCCCCCACAGCGTCGAGCAGATGCGCGCGCTGGTCGCTGCCGGCAAGATGGATCTGCGGCTCGGCCAGGTCACCGCGCTGTCAGGCAACGAGGGCAAGCTGAGCGGCGCCACCGTGAAGGGCAACGACAACAGCGTGAACGAAATCACCTGCGACACCATGCTGCCGTTCTTCGGGCTGACCATGAAGCTCGGTCCGGTCGCGAACTGGGGCATCGCGCTGGAGAACAATCTGGTGCCGGTCGAGACATCCGCGTTCGAGACCAACGTGCCAGGCATCTTCGCGATCGGCGACATCAACACCTATCCCGGCAAGATCAAGCTGATCCTGTGCGGCTTCCACGAGGGCGCGCTGATGTCGCAAAAAGCCCATCGCTACGTCTATCCGGAGAAGCGGCTCGTGTTCCAGTACACGACGTCGTCCTCCAGCCTGCAAAAGAAGCTCGGCGTCAACTGATGGCGGCGGGCGATGCCCCATGTTTCTGGTGCTGGAACAGTTCGCGAAATCGCCGTAGTCTGCGGCCATTGCAGTTGGCGGCTTAGCAAGGCGATTGGCTCAGCAAGGTGATGATAATGCGGACTCTCTTTTCCAGCTTTCGGCTGTTCTCGCTCCTCGCGCTCGCGATGACGCTCGGTGCGGTGAGCCCGGTTGTGGCGCAAGTGCAGCAGCCGACCGCCGCAGGCCTCTGGCAGAAGGTCGAAGACGGCAAGACGGTGGGATGGTTTCTCTTCATTGACCACAACGGTGTGTTCGAAGGCGTCATCGCAAAAACCTTCCCGCGGCCCGGCGACGACCCGAACGAGGTCTGCGCGAAATGCACGGACGATCGCAAGAACGCGCCGGTGCTTGGGCTCTCCTTCATCCGCGACATGAAGCGCGACGGCCTGAAATATGACGGCGGCAACGTGGTCAATCCTCGCGACGGCAACATCTGGAAGGCCAAGATGACGGTCAGCCCGGATGGGCAGACGCTGACGATGCGCGGTTTCCTCGGCATCTCCCTGTTCGGCAAGGACGAGACCTGGACGCGTCTTCCCGACGCCAACATCGCGCAGGTCGATCCCGCCATCGTCGCGAAATATCTCCCGGCGCAAGCAACCGCCGCGACCAAGCCCGTGCCCGTGCCCGCGGCGAAGAAGGGCGGCGCGATGATGGCGCCGGTGCCGAAGCAGTAGGGTCTACGTCACGCGCTGTGCCGCCTGAACTTCCGTAGCTCCACACACCGCCGTCATTGCCCGCGAAGGCGGGGACTCCAGTACGCCGGAGCCTCTCGGTGTTCTTGCGCGGTGTCCGTGGACCCCGTGCGCAATCGCGCATGCGGCCGGCTGAGACAGCGGAGAACTTGGCGCGCGAGCAGCGGTCATACCCGTCGAAAGACCAATGCGTGCCGGACGCGCGCCAGTCGTTCCCCGGAATGCGCGGTGGCGCCGGATTTGCATAGCTATCCGCAAAGCTGTTGGGGGATGAGTCGCCGTCCTTGACGCCTTCGCCGAGTCGCGGAAGGCGGACGGCAGTTATCGCCCCGCGGCGATGATCTCGATCCGCGGAGACGACATGAGACGTGCAATATCGTGTGCCGCCATGCTGCTGGTCCTGACGGTGCTGCTGACGGCCCCAATGATGGCGCGCGACGACGGGCGCTACGCCAACTCGCCATTAAAACCCTGGTTCGAGAGCCTGCACAGCGAATACGGCCAATGCTGCTCGGATGCCGACGGCTATATGGTCGCCGACGTGGACTGGGAATCCGATAAGGGCCGTTATCGCGTGCATCTCGACGGCGAATGGGTGATCGTGCCCGACGGCGCCGTCATCACCGAGCCGAACAAGATCGGCCGCACCATGGTGTGGAAGCACTATATCGACGGCCATCCGCGGGTGCGCTGCTTCATGCCGGGCAGCATGACGTAGAGTGAAACGTCATCCCGGGCGACGCGCAGCGTCGAACCCGGAATGGCGTCGAGGCTTAGCGCGCCTCGTTGTTCGCGCTGACGCTCGCAAGCCGCTTCACGCGTGGCGACAGCACCGACATCTGCGCGGGCGAGGCGGGCATGCCGGCGACGATCATCGCGGGCGCAGTCGACTGCTCCTCGACGCCCGCGCCGCCGAGCACCTGGACTTGCGTCGCCGAGATCGGAAACGACGTCACTTCGTAAGAGGGAAGCTCGCCGGCGAACGCGCCTGACGAGTTGGCAATCATCGCTGCGGCAACGGCAATCATCGAAAGAACGCGCATTGGGAATCTCCGTGAGAAGTGGCAATCGGAGGTTAGGTCGCGGCGATGCCGCAACAGGTTCGCTCGTATGCGAACATTCGATCGCGGTCGCTGATCTGTTTGATTGCGTGATGTCGAGCGACGAAGCGCGAAGGAAGTTTTCAGCGCCAATGTTTCCGGACGGTTTCGCGGGAGTGGTCGCGCGGTGACGCGTCGGTGCCCCACGTCCCGAAACGGCACCAATGCATCCACGCGGCGAGGCAGCGTCCGCGCGCGGCGCTCAGGTCACCGGCGCCGGATTGAACAGCGTCAAATCGTTGTGGATGCCCCAACGATCCGACCAGGGCTTGGTGCGGCCGCTGGCGACGTCGAGGATCAGGCGGAACAGGTCCCAGCCGGTTTCCTCGATGGTCTTCTCGCCGGTGGCGATCCCGCCGGCATCGAAATCGATCAGGTCCTTCCAGCGTCGCGCCAGCTCGCTGCGGGTCGCGACCTTGATCACGGGCGCAGCCGCAAGGCCGTAAGGCGTGCCGCGGCCCGTTGTGAACACCTGCAGCGTCATGCCGGAGGCGAGCTGGAGCGTGCCGCAGATGAAGTCGGACGCCGGCGTTGCCGCAAACAGCATGCCCTTCTGCGTCGCCTTCTCGCCGGGCGAGAGGACGCCGGTGATCGCGCTTGATCCGGACTTGACGATCGAGCCGAGCGACTTCTCGACGATGTTGGCGAGGCCGCCCTTCTTGTTGCCGGGCGTGGTGTTGGCGCTGCGGTCCGCGCCGCCACGGGCCAGATAGGAATCGTACCAGGCCATCTCGCGGACCAGCGCGCGGCCGACGTCCTCGTTGATGGCGCGCCGCGTGAGCAACTGGATCGCGTCGCGCACTTCGGTGACTTCCGAGAACATCACGGTGGCGCCGGCGCGCACCAGCAGGTCGGCGGCGAAGCCGACCGCAGGGTTCGCGGTGACGCCGGAGAACGCGTCGCTGCCACCGCATTGCAGGCCGATGACGAGATCGGCGGCCGGGCAGGTCTCGCGGGTGCGCTTGTTGAGAATCTTGAGGCGGGCCTCTGCCTGGGTCATGATTGCCTCGACGATGGCGCCAAAGCCGTCGAAGGCTTCGTCCTGCATGCGCACGATGGCATTGCTGACGCCTTCCGGCACCAGACGCTCGGGCGCAAGCTTCTCGCAGCCGAGGCTGATGACAAGGATCTCGCCGCCGAAATTCGGGTTCTGTGCGATGTTTTGCAGCGTGCGGATCGGAATCACGGCATCAGGCGCGTTGATGGCGACGCCACAGCCATAGGCATGCGTCAGCGGCACGACGTCGTCGACATTCGGATATTTCGGCAGCAGCTCGGCGCGGATGCGCTTCACCGCATATTCCATCGTGCCCTTGACGCATTGCACCGAGGAGGAGATGCCGAGGATGTTCTTGGTGCCGACCGAGCCGTCGGAATTGCGAAAGCCTTCGAACGTGAAACCTTCGAGCGGCGGCAGCGGCGCGGGAACGGCGGTGGAGATTTCCAGCTTGTCGAGGGCAGGGGCCTCCGGCATACGGATGCGCGCTTCGTCCACCCATTCGCCGGCCAGGATCGGCGCGAGCGCATGGCCGATCACCTCGCCATAGCGGATGATCGGGGCGTCCTGCGGGATGTCGACCAGCGCCGTCTTGTGTCCCTGCGGCACGAAGGCGCGCAGCGTCAGCCCGCTGGCGAAGCGGGAGCCGGCGGGAAGCCCGAAATCATTGACAACGATCGCGACGTTGTCGCGCTCGTTGAGCTTGATGTAGCGAGGCTGCTCTTTCGCTGCGACTGACTGGTCCATCTGCTTTACCTCGGAAACTCAAGTCGTAGGGTGGGCAAAGGCGCAAAGCGCCGTGCCCACCATGCTTCGTGCCGAACGTAAGCGGTGGGCGCGCTTCGCTTTGCCCACCCTACGATATCTTGCCCGTGGTTAGCCGGGATAGGTATAGGCGGTCTTCACCGTCGTGTAGAACTCGCGGGCATAGGAGCCCTGTTCGCGGGCGCCGTAGCTGGAACCCTTCCGGCCACCGAACGGCACGTGATAGTCGACGCCGGCCGTCGGCAGATTGACCATCACCATGCCGGACTCGCTGTTGCGCTTGTAGTGCGAGGCGTATTTCAGGCTGCTGGTGCAGATGCCGGAGGCAAGGCCGAACTCGGTGTCGTTGGAGATCGCGAGCGCCTCCTCGTAGTCCTTGGCGCGAATGACGGCGGCGACCGGGCCAAAGACCTCCTCGCGCGAAATGCGCATGTTGTTGTTGGCCTCCGTGAACAGCGCCGGCTGGAGGTAGTGGCCGGGCGTTTCGCGCTTGAGCAACTCGCCGCCCCAGGCGAGCTTGGCACCCTCGTCCTGGCCGATCTTGATGTAGCGCAGGTCCTGGTCGAGCTGGCTCTGGTCGACCACCGGGCCGATATGCACGCCGGCCTTGAGCGCGTCGTCCACCGTGAGGCCTTTCAGGCGCTCGGTCACCGCCGCAACGAAACGGTCGTGAATACCTTCGGTGACGATCAGGCGCGAGGACGCCGTGCAGCGCTGGCCGGTGGAGAAATAGGCGCCGTTGACGGCGACTTCGACGGCGGTCTTGAGATCGGCGTCGTCGAGCACGACCAGCGGGTTCTTGCCGCCCATCTCGAGCTGGAATTTCTTCATGTTGCTCGAGGTCACGCAAGCCTGCGCGATCTTGCGCCCCGTCTGCACCGAGCCGGTGAAGGTGATCGCGGCGACGTCGGGATGCTCGATCAGGGTCTGGCCGACCACGGAGCCCGAGCCGACAACGAGGTTGAACACGCCGGCCGGGATGCCGGAGCGGGTGATGATCTCGGACAGCGCATGCGCCGAACCCGGCACCAGTTCGGCAGGTTTGAACACCACGGTGTTGCCGTAGCAGAGCGCCGGCGCGATCTTCCAGGCCGGGATCGCGATCGGGAAATTCCAGGGCGTGATCATGCCGACGACGCCCATCGGCTCACGGGTGAGCTCGACGTCGATGCCGGGACGGACGGAAGCGCCCTTCTCGCCGATCATGCGCAGCGCCTCGCCGGCGAAGAATGCGAAGATCTGGCCGGCGCGCGCGACCTCGCCAATTCCTTCCGGCAGCGTCTTGCCTTCCTCGCGGGCGAGCAGGCGGCCGAGCTCTTCCTTACGGGCGATGATCTCGAGCGAAATCTTGTTCAGCGCGTCGTAGCGCGCCTGCGGTGTCGACTGCGCCCAGGCGGGGAAGGCGGCCTTGGCGGCTGCGATCGCCTTCTCGGTCTGGGCCTTGTCGGCCTTGGCGTATTCGCCGACGACGTCGTTGGTGTTGGAGGGGTTGATGTTCTTGGTGACGGCGGAGCCATCGACCCATTCGCCGCCGATGAAGTTCTTCAGGATCGCAGTCATAGCTTCCTCCAGAGTTTTTAACGAACCAGGCAAGGACGCTTGTCGTCGAAGGTCCAGCCGGGGATCAGGTCCTGCATGGCAATAGCGTCATCGCGGGCGCCGAGTCCATGCTGCTTGTAGAGGTCATGCGCGGCGTCGATGGCGGCCCTGTCGATTTCGATACCCAGGCCCGGCCTATCCGGCACCGCGATCTTGCCGGCCTTGATCTGGAGCGGCTCCTTCGTCAGGGCCTGACCGTCCTGCCAGATCCAGTGTGTGTCGATCGCGGTGACCTTGCCGGGGGCGGCGGCGCCGACATGGGTGAACATGGCGAGCGAGATGTCGAAATGGTTGTTGGAGTGCGAACCCCAGGTCAGGCCGTTGTCGCGGCAGGTCTGGGCCACGCGCACCGAGCCTTGCATGGTCCAGAAATGGGGATCGGCCAGCGGAATGTCCACCGCGCCGAGGCGCAGCGCATGGGACAATTGCCGCCAATCGGTCGCGATCATGTTGGTCGCGGTGGGCAGGCCAGTTGCGCGGCGGAACTCGGCCATGATCTCACGGCCGGAGAAGCCGCCTTCGGCGCCGCAGGGGTCCTCGGCATAGGCGAGGATGCCGTGCATGTCCTTGCAGAGGCTGATGGCCTCGTCGAGCGACCATGCGCCGTTCGGATCCAGGGTCACGCGCGCATTCGGAAAGCGCTTGGCGATCGCGGTGACGGCCTCGATCTCCTGCTCGCCGCGCAGCACGCCGCCCTTGAGCTTGAAATCGGCGAAGCCGTAATGGTCGTGGGTGGCTTCCGCGAGCCGCACCACGGTCTCCGGCGTCATCGCCTCCTGATGGCGGAGGTTGAACCATTCCGCCTTGCCGGTCTCGCCGCCGACATAGTCGAGCTTGGATTTGCGGCCGTCGCCGACGAAGAAGAGATAGCCCAGCGTCTCGACGCTGGTGCGCTGCTGGCCCTCGCCGAGCAGGGCCGCGACCGGCAGGTTGAGATGCTGGCCGAGCAAATCGAGCAGCGCGGACTCCACGGCCGTGACGGCGTGGATCATGACGCGGAGATCAAAAGTCTGCTTGCCGCGGCCGCCGGCATCGCGATCGGCGAAGGCGGTCCTGAGATCGGCGAGGATGTTGTTCATCGCGCCGACGGTCTTGCCGATCACGAGATCACGGGCGTCCTGCAGTGTCTGCCAGATCTTCTGCCCGCCAGGCACCTCGCCCACGCCGGTGTGACCGGCATTGTCGGTGAGGATGACGATGTTGCGGGTGAAGAACGGCGCATGCGCGCCGCTCAAATTGAGGAGCATGCTGTCACGGCCTGCGACCGGGATCACCTGCATCGCGGTGACGACCGGTGCGCCAGTGATCTCGGTGTTGGCCATCGCAGGCTCCTCCCTGTGTTGTTGTTATTCTGCAGCCTGTTGTGACGATCGGATGGCGGGCAGATTCTTCACCAGCGCCGTGACCTCCGCGATCTCCTGCTCGGTGAGGTCGGTCAGCGGCGGGCGGACCGGGCCGGAATCGCGGCCGATCACCTTCATGCCGGCCTTGATGATCGAGACGGCATAGCCCTTCTTGCGGTTGCGGATCGCGATCAACGGCAGGATGAAGTCCTTCAGGCCGGCGTGGATCGTCGCGTGGTCGCGCTTGCGCACGGCGGCGTAGAAGTTGGTGGCGAATTCCGGAACGAAGTTGAATACCGCCGAGGAGTAGGTGGTCACGCCCATGTCGAGATAGGGCAGCGCGAAGGTCTCAGCGGTCGGCAGGCCGCCGATATAGGTCAGGCGGTCGCCGAGCTTGGTGTAGATGCGCGTCATCAGCTCGATGTCGCCGATGCCGTCCTTGTAGCCGACGAGGTTCGGGCAGCGTTCGGCGAGGCGGGCGAGCGTATCGGGCTGGAGGATGGCGTTGTCGCGGTTGTAGACGATGACGCCGATCTTCACGGAGGCGCAGATCGCTTCCACATGGGCAGCAAGGCCGTCCTGCTCGGCATGGGTGAGATAGGGAGGCAGCAGCAACAAGCCGTCGGCGCCCGCCTTCTCCGCGCCGATCGCGATCTCGCGCGCGGTGGCGGTGCCGTAGCCGGTGCCGGCGAGCACGGGCACGCGGCCCTTGGTCTCATCCACGGCGATCTTGACGACCTGCGGAACCTCGGCCGCCGTCAGCGAGAAGAACTCGCCGGTGCCGCCTGCGGCGAACAGGCCTGCGACGTCATAGCCGCACAGCCAGTCCATGTTGGCGCGGTAGGTCGCCTCGTCGAAGGAGTAATCCGCCTTGAACGGCGTGACGGGGAAGGAGAGGAGGCCGGATCCGATCTTCTGGGCCATTTCCTGCGGGGTCATCTTGCTCATGGGCGCTGCTCCCTGGTCTCGTGTTGTGGAGGACGCAAAGGCTGCGCGTCCATGCGCCGTGGTTTAGGAGACCGTTCGATGCGGGTCCAAGCCAAAGCCTATATCGACCAATGCGAAATCAGCATCAATCTTCCATCACCTCCGCCGAGGACAATTCGCTCGCGATTTTGACGAGCGCCGAGAGCAGCGGATTCTCGTCGTCGCGGCGCCAGACCATGAACAACTCGACCGGGACGCGGGTGCGCAGCTTCAGCGGCCGCAGGCGGACGTCCGCGATCTTCAGGCTCGCGGCCGCCGCCGGCACGATGGCGAGGCCGAGGCCGGCGCGCACCATGGCGAGGATGGAGTGGATCTGGCTCAGGTGCTGCACATAGCGCGGCAGGATGTCGGCGCGGGTGAACAGCGCCACCAGCACGTCGTGAAAGTAACGGCTCTCATAGGGCGAATACATCACGAAGGGCTGGTTGTCGAAATCCTTGATCGTGACGGTCTCGGCATTCGCCAGAGGATGCTTTTTCGGGATCGCGGCGAGCAGGGGCTCGGCGACGACGCGGCGGCTGGCGATTTCGGGGCGCGCGATCGGCGGCCTGAGCAGGCCGGCATCGATCTGGCCCGAGGTCAACGCCTCGAACTGGTCGCCCGACACCATCTCCTTCAGCGAGAAGTCCACCTCGGGCAGCTTGGCGCGGCAGGCGGCAACGAGCTCCGGGAGGAAGCCGTAGGCTGCGGCCGCGGTGAAGCCGATCTTCAGCGAGCCGGACTTGCCGAGCGCGATACGGCGGGCGACCTGCGAGGCGCTTTCCGCAAGCTTCAGGATGCGCCGCGCTTCCGGCAGGAAGCTGCGCCCGGCAGGCGTCAGGCGCACCGAGCGGCTGGTACGCTCCAGCAGCGGCGCATCGATGATGTGCTCGAGCACCTGGATCTGCCGGGACAGCGGCGGCTGGGTCATGTTCAGCCGCGCGGCGGCCCGGCCGAAATGCAATTCCTCCGCCACCGTGACGAAACAGCGGAGCTGGTTGAGGTCGAACATCGATACATGCCTTAGATGGATAAGGCGTTTCCCCGGCGCTTCTAGCATCGATTACTCCCAAAACAAAGACGGCGGCCGTGAAGCCGCCGTTAAGTTGCCTGGTCAAGCTCCCATGGGGAGCCCTCAGGAGGAACGTTTGAGCACCACGCGCTCGATCTTGCCGACGACCACGAGATAGGCGAACGCGGCCACCAGCGCATTGGCGCCGACGAATATCAGCGCCCCGTTGAAGGAGCCGGTCGCGGCCAGGATGTAACCGATCACGATCGGAGTGCTGATCGAGGAGAGATTGCCGAAGGTGTTGAACAGGCCGCCCGAGACGCCGCCGGCTTCCTTCGGCGAGGTGTCGGAGACGACAGCCCAGCCGAGCGCGCCGATGCCCTTGCCGAAGAAGGCGAGCGCCATGAAGCCGACCACCAGCGCTTGGGCGTCGACATAGTTGCAGGCGATGATCGACATCGAAAGCAGCATGCCGCCGACGATCGGGATCTTGCGCGCCATCGTCAACGAGCCGGTCTTGCGCAGGATCGCGTCGGAGATGACGCCGCCGAGCACGCCGCCGATGAAGCCGCACAGCGCCGGCAAGGTCGCGACGAAGCCGGCTTGCAGGATCGACAGGCCGCGCTCCTTGACGAGGTAGACCGGGAACCAGGTCAGGAAGAAATAGGTCAGCGTGTTGATGCAGTACTGGCCGAGATAGACGCCGAGCATCATGCGGTTGGAAAGCAGCTGGCGGATATGGTCCCATCCGGAGCCGGCCTCGGGCGCGCGCTCTTCCTTGGGAGCGTCGAGGTCGACCAGCGCACCACCGGCCTTGATGTAATCGAATTCGGCCTCGTTGACGCCGGGGTGCTCTTTCGGCCCGTAGACGGTCTTGATCCAGACCAGGCCCATGATGATTCCGAGCGCGCCCATCACGAAGAACACATAGCGCCAGCCGTAGTCGTGCGCGATCCAGCCCATCAGCGGCGCGAAGATGACGGTTGCGAAATATTGCCCTGAATTGAAGAACGCGGACGCGGTCCCTCGCTCGTTGCTCGGAAACCAGGCCGCGACGATGCGGGCATTGGCCGGGAAAGACGGCGCTTCGGCGATGCCGACCAGGAAGCGCAGGCCGAACAGCACGGTGATCGCGGTGCCGGCGCTGAAGAAGCCGACCCAGCCCTGCATCGTCGTGAACAGCGACCAGACGATGATGCTGAAGGCATAGACGAGCCGGGAGCCGTAGCGGTCGAGCAGCCAGCCGCCCGGCACCTGCGCGATCACATAGGACCATCCGAACGCGGAGAAGATGTAGCCCATCGCCACGGGATCGAGATGCAGCTCCTTGGAGAGCGCGGGGCCCGCGATCGACAACGTGGCGCGGTCGGCATAATTGACGGTCGTGACCAGGAACAACATGGTCACGATGAACAGCCTGACGCGAGACCTTCTCACATCCGCTGCGGACATCACTGCGCTCATTGCGCGCCTCCTTAGAACTCGAAACGTTTCCCCACTGCGACTCCTAGAGGCGCGCGCGGCAAAGTGTCCAAGTTCAAGGCAGTATCGATCGATGCTGCTTTTGGATTGATGGAACGGCAGGTGGGAGGAACGACTGAGGTGATGGCGAACCCGATCGCACCACGCACGCCGTTGTCATTCCCCGCGAAGGCGGGGAATCCAGTACGCCGCGACGTCTCGATTCAATCACGTCTGTCACGGAGTACTGGATCGCCCGCCTGCGCGGGCGATGACAGTGTGCGGGTAGAGGCTGCGCGCGTCTACTGCCGCGCGCCCGGCAGCAGCGGCGCGAGCAGCCCGCGTGTCACGCCCGGCGGTGCCGCATCCAGACCCAGCACGGCGCTTGCCGCCGGCAGTGCCGCGTCCGCCATCGCGGCGTGGCCTTCGGCGCTCGGATGCACGGCGCCGCCATAGACGGCGGAGAGCACGCCCCAGGTTGCGTCGTGGATGTCGGTCGGCTGGCTCGCCGCCGGCAAGCCTTGCGGATAGGTCATCGCGGCGAAATAGCTGTCGTTGGCGTCGCGGATCCACCGCGCGCGCGGCAAATAGGCGCGGAATTCGGAGGCGCCGCGGCCGCACAGCATCGGCTGGCTCGCCGCACTCACGATATCAGGATTGAAGCTCTGGCCGTTCTCGGCAAAGCAGGTGCGGTCGAATTCGGGATCGTTGCCCGAATGCGCGCAGAAGCCGTGATCGGCGAACGCCGCCTGATGCGAATCCACGAAGGTCATGCGGTCGGCCTCGGGATCGCGGCACAGCGCGCCACGGGTGCAGGTGGCGAGCCCCTTGAGTTGCGGCAGGAATTCGGTGTCGACGAAAGTCGAGACGCGGGCGAGGCGCTGCGGATCGGCGTTGAAGGACGGATGGATGTCGAAGCCGGCGCGGCCGCCGCGGCAGGGCACGCCGCCATCGGCGAGCGCCGGGTTGGCATAGGAGACGTAGACCACATGCGAGAGGTCGCCGCCGACCAGCGGCTTCAGCGCCTCGCGCAGCTTGACGAAATTCTGCGGCAGTTCGCGCGCCAGCGCATCGCGGGAATCATCGACGCTCGCCATCACGCCGGAGCGGCGGAATATCGCGCGCTCGGTTGCGGTCTCGACGATCACGTCGGCAACGAGGCCGGAGAAATAGACGTCGTTGGCGCCGACCGAGAGCAGCACGAGGTCGAGCGTGCGCTCGGGCTGGCGTTTCCTGGCGGCGGTCAGCGCCTCGCGCAGCTCGGCGACCTGCGAGTTCACGCTGATGTTGCAGACGCCGGTCTTGCCGGGCGGGCATTCGCGGGCGCGTTGCGAGCCGAGCAGCCCGTCGCTGATGCTGGCGCCGGTGCAGGCGAGCGGCAGAAAGGTCACCGCGACGTGGGTGTAGCGTACCGCAAGCGCCAGCGCGGTGCGGGCCTGGTAGCTGTAGAGCGATCGGTGGCAAGGCGAGTTGAACCAGAGGGCGCTGTAGCGCTGCCAGTTGGCAAGCGTATCCGGCGCTTCGCAGGCGCGGCCGCCCTTGAAGCCGGCTCGGCTCGGCCGGTAATACTGCGCGCCGGCGGTGCCGAGATAGGAGCGGAAGCAAAAACCTTCGTCCGACAGCGCCAGCGGCCGGTCCGGATTGCCTTCGCCCGAGGCGATGCTGTCTCCGAGGCCAGCGACGAAGATGTCGCGGACCTGGATCTCGGTCTGGACCCGCTGGGTCGGATCGGAGCCGGAGGAGACATCGACGCTCGCGACCGTCTGCTTGCCGTAGCGGACCCGCAGATTGATCGGCTCGGCGCAGTCGAAGGTGGATTGCTGCGGTCCGTCGCCGTCGTCGAACGACCAGGCGCAGGTGGCGCCGACCGGCACCGGGCCGGCGAGGCGCACGGTGACGGGATGGTCGATCGGGGTGAGGTAGTTTTCCTTCGTGTTGTCGCGGGTGCAGGGCTGGTTGACCCGGCCCTGGAGGTCGATGCAGAGCCGGTTGACCATGTTGCGGGCCCAGCCGCGGCCCTCGCTCTGGAGCTCCAGCGATTGCTCGGCGGCGAGGATGCTGCGGTTACGCGCATTCTCGACATGAAGCAGGAAGTCGCGCTCCTCACGGAACAGCCGGAAGCGGTTGCGCACCTCCCAGCTGATCTGCATGGCGCCCGCGTCCTGCGCGGCCGCCCGCTCCAGCGGGAAGGCGGTGAGGAGCCCGGCGAGCAGCAGGGCACCGGCGAGGAAACGGCGATGGAAGAAAGGGATCATGGCCCGCGTCTTCAACGGCAAAGTTGAGGCGGAAATAAGAGAGCTGCCCTCCGCCTGCAACATTGGTCTGACGGTTTTGCCAGTCGGCGTCTAGCGGACTATCGTGGGAGCATGATCTTTCCGGAAAAGCGCTTCGCACTTTTCCGGATCACGCTCAGCGTTTGCTGGCCTGCCGCAGCGACCGCTCGCGCTCCATCGCTGCCACCTGCTTGGGCAGGTTGGCCTGCGCGCAGGCCTCCGCCAGCCGTCGGCGCTCCTGCCAGGGCTCCACCACATTCATCCAGAGCTCGCGTGCGCCCATGATGGAGATGGCAAGACCGAACGGGATCACGAAATAGAGGATGCGGAAGACGAGGAGCGTGGCCAGAAGCTGCTCGCGGCCGAATTCGGGCAGCGCCACCAGCATGGCGGCGTCGAACACGCCGAGCGAGCCGGGGGCGTGGCTGGCGAAGCCGAGCAATGTCGCCAAAATGAACACCACGGAGAGCGACAGGAAGTCGATCTGCGGAGTGGCCGGCACCAGAAGGTACATCGCCAGCGCGCAAAATCCGAGATCGACGACGCCGATCAGGATCTGCACCAGCGTCAGCGGCGCTGACGGCAGCACCACCTTCCAGCCTTTCTGGCCAAGCTCGCGGCGCTTCTCGCCCATGCACAGCCAGACCAGATAGGCGCCGATCGAGGCGAGGCCGCCGATCGCAATCAGCCGGTTGATCGACGACGGCAGCTGATCCATGTAGGAGGCGGCATCCGGATGGATGGCCATGCCGATCGAGAGCACGAAGATGTTACCGAGCCAGAAGGTCAGGCCCGACAGGAAGCAGATTTTTGCGACGTCGATCGCATTCAGCCCGTAATCCGAATAGATCCGGAAGCGGATCGCGCCGCCGGTGAAGACGGTGGCGCCGATGTTGTGGCCGATCGAATAGGACGTGAAGCTGGAGAGCGCTGCGATGCGATAAGGCACGTGCTTCTTGCCGATCGTTCGCAGTGCAAAAAAGTCGTAGAAGGTCAGCGTACAGAACGCGAAGCATACGCAGATCGCCGCCAGCCCGATATTGCCGCGGGGGATCTCGGTCAACGCGGTCAGGATGACCCCGGTGTCGATGCCCTTGAGCGTCCGTACCAGCGTGGTGATCGCGAACGCGATGATGAAGACGCTCGCCGCAACGCCGAGTCGCCGCCAGCCGATCCATCTCTTGAAGCCGCGCTTCAGCGCGGTCAGCAGTCCGTGCATTCATCCTCCCGGCGGGGGGCAAGACCGACCAGGCCAGACATTGGCCGGTCGGATGCGATCAGTGCCCGATGTGGGCTTGGATCGCTAGGCATGATGTAGCTCATTTAAGGCAAAAACAGTGACTTGTGCAGCCCTTGACAACGATAGGTTCTGCCTCGACCAGCTACTTTGTCATACGCGGTTCACATCGGACGCGCGTTAAGCATATGAGTCGTGGGATCGGTCGCGTCCGTCCGTGACATAGTCTCAGACCCTGCATGGCCGGCATTGTTCCTGCGCAAAGGATGCGCGCTTTTTTGGAACGACGATGCCGTGCGCTGGTTAGTGCCCCATCAGCAATCGAACATGGCGGAATAACCGGCTTCTCCTGCAAGCCGGTGCCTCCGTGTTCCCACAACCCGAGAGGATCGGACCGATGGGATTGTTCACAAAAGACATCAAGACCATGAACGACCTGTTCGTGCATCAGCTCCAGGACATCTATTACGCCGAGCAGCAGCTCACCAAGGCTCTGCCGAAAATGGCGGATAAGGCGACCGATCCGCAGCTGAAGCAGGGCTTTTTGACGCACCTCGAAGAAACCAGGGAGCACGTCAAGCGCCTCGAGGAAGTGTTCAAGATGCACGGTGCGCAGGTGAAGGCGGTTGATTGCCCCGCGATCGACGGCATCATCGAGGAAGCCGACGAGACCGCCGGCGAAGTCGCCGACAAGGCGGTGCTCGACGCCGCGCTGATCAACGCGGCACAGGCGGCGGAGCATTACGAGATCGTCCGCTACGGCAGCCTGATCGCCTGGGCCAAGCAACTCGGCCGCAACGACTGCGCCAGCGTGCTCGCCAAGACGCTCGAGGAGGAGAAGGCCACCGACAAGAAGCTGACCACGATCGCCGAGAGCAAGGTGAATCTGCGCGCTGCGAGCTGAGGCCAGGCGTAGCCAGAATAGAGCGTCGCGCGGCCATCCGCGCGACGCTCGAACATGACGCATCCGTCACGCATCCATCATTCGATCCTTGTCGTAACATGACGAGGGGCTGGAAGCGTATCGTTCGCATGGGGCTGCAACCGAGATGGCAGCATGCGAGTAAGCACCGCAAGATACGAAGCCTTCGAAGCCGGCGTGCCGCATTCCGGCTCCCGGCTTGCAACGTCCCTCACCCTTGCCGCGATGAGCCTTGGTTATGGCGTGGTGCAACTTGACGTCACCATCGTCAACACGGCGCTCGACGCGATGGGCAGGACGCTCGGCGGCGGCGTCGCTGAGCTGCAATGGGTTGTCAGCGCCTACACCATTGCGTTTGCCGCCTTCATCCTGACGGCCGGCGCGCTCGGCGACCGCATCGGCGCCAAGCGCGTCTTCATGGCGGGCTTCGCAATCTTCACCGTGGCCTCGCTCGCCTGTGCGTTGTCGCCCAATGCGACCGTGCTGATTGGGGCGCGGCTGGTCCAGGGCCTGGCGGCGGCGATCCTGGTGCCGAATTCTCTTGCCCTGCTCAATCATGCCTATCCGGACGACCGCGAGCGCGGCGGCGCCGTCGCGATCTGGGCCGCCGGTGCGAGCCTCGCGCTTACCGCGGGCCCCTTCGTCGGCGGCGCGCTGATCACGCTGGTCGGCTGGCGCGCGATCTTTCTCGTCAACCTTCCGATCGGCCTCATCGGCCTTTGGCTGAGTTGGCGCTATGCGACCGAGACCACGCGCGCGCCCTCACGCGAGATCGATCTGCCCGGCCAGCTCGCGGCAATTGGTGCGCTGGGGGCGCTCGCCGGCGCGATCATCGAGGGGGGCGCGCTTGGCTGGCAGCATCCGGCTGTGCTCGCGGCGTTCGCTTCAGCCGCTCTCCTGGCCGTGCTGTTCGTCTGGCGCGAGAGCCGCGCGACGCAGCCGATGCTGCCCCTGTCCCTGTTCGATCACCGGCTGTTCAGCCTGACCGCGCTCGTCGGCCTGCTCGTGAATGTCGCGATCTACGGGCTGATCTTCGTGCTCAGTCTTTACTTCCAGAGGATCAACGGCCTGTCGGCGTGGTGGACCGGTCTCGCCTTCGTACCGATGATGGCGGTGGTGCTGCCGGTCAATCTGCTGGCGCCGCGTCTCGCCGAGCGCATCGGGTCGTGCCCGACCATCGTCGTCGGCGCCTGCGTCTCGGCGCTCGGCTGTCTCGGCCTGCTCTGGATCGAGGCCGGCACGAGCTATTGGGCGATCTTTGCGCAGATGATCGCGATCAGCAGCGGACTTGGGCTGCTGGTGCCGCCGCTGACCTCGACCTTGCTGGGCAGCGTCGAGAAGGCACGCTCCGGCATCGCGGCGGGCGTCCTGAACGCGACGCGGCAGACAGGCAGCGTGCTCGGCGTTGCGCTGTTCGGTTCGCTGCTGGCCTCGGAAGGCGCGTTCATGACCGGCCTTCACGCATCGCTGGTGGTATCGGCCATCGTCCTCGTGCTCGCCGCCGCCGTGATCGGCCTCGGCGCGCCTTCGCGCGGATGAACAATCCGAGCGAATGAACACAGCTTCCGTTCACCATCCCCGAAACAGGCGCGTAGCCGGTTACCGACTGTCCATCTCTGTCGGTTCAAGTGCGGGTCGATAGGGGCCCGCAATGTATCAAGTTCTCTACTGTCTCACCGAGGAGCACGACTGGCGGCTCGTCGCGCTTGGCGGCGCGGTGTGCCTGCTCGCAAGCGCGGCGGCGATCAGCCTGTTTCACCGGGCACGTGCGACGCACGGCCCGGGGCGCCTGGCCTGGCTCGCCTTGGATGCGGCCGTCAGCGGATGCGGCATATGGGCGACGCATTTCATCGCGATGCTCGCCTACGGGCCTGGCGGCGCCGGCGCCTACAACATCCCGGTGACGATCCTTTCGCTGATCTTCGCGATCTCCGTAACCTTTGTGGGGCTGAGTCTCGCAGCATCTTCCGCGCGCGCGCCGTGGATCGTGCTCGGCGGCGCCATCGTCGGCACCGGGGTCGCGACGATGCATTATACCGGAATGGCGGCCCTGGAGATGCCGGCACGGGTCGACTGGATCGGGAGCACGGTTGCCGCCTCGGTACTGTTCGGAATTGTTTTCGCGGCGCTCGCGCTGTTCGTCGCTGCGCGGCGCGACGACCTCTTCCACGCGCTGACCGCAAGCACACTGCTGACGGTCGCCATCGTCGCACATCATTTCACCGCAATGGGCGCTGTCGTTCTGACGCCGGATCCGACGCTCGCGATCAGCGGGTTATCGATCCCGCCGGCCTCATTGTCCTTTGTTACCGCGGGTGCCGCAGTTGCGATCATCGCGATTGCGCTGGTGGCCGCGCTGCTCGATCGCCGCGCCAAGGGCGAACTGGGCCGCCAGCAGGTCGTGCTGGATACCGCGCTCGAGAACATGTCGCAGGGACTGTGCATGTTCGATGCGGACGGCAAGATCATCCTGTTCAACGAGCGTTATGCTGCGATGCTTGGCCGCACCGACATCCTGCTCACCGGCCGACTGCTGGTCGACGTGCTGCGGGAGGAGCAGGCGAAGGGTCAGTGGCAGGGCGATGCCGGCGAATTCTTCGCGCGCCTCGTCGCCGACGCGCGCGAGAGCCGCACCACGACCGACATCGTGACCAGGTTCGGCCGCTCCATCCGGGTCGTCAACCAGCCGATGCAGGGTGGCGGCTGGGTCGCGACCTTCGAGGATATCACCGAATGGCTGGCGGCCCAGGCCAAGATCTCGCACATGGCCCGCCATGACGCGCTGACCAGTTTGCCGAACCGCGTGCTGTTCCACGAGCAGCTCGTGCAGGGACTGCGCCGGACCGGATCGGGCGACCAGCTCGCCGTGCTTTGTCTCGATCTCGATCACTTCAAGGACATCAACGACTCGCTCGGCCACTGCGCTGCTCAAGGAGGTCGGGCGCAGGCTGAAGGTCACCGTCGGCGAGAGCGACACCGTGGCGCGGCTCGGTGGCGACGAATTCGCCGTGGTCCAGATCGGACGTTCCGAGGAAGCCGCGGCAAGGTCCCTTGCCGGCCGCCTGGTCGAGGTGATCTCGGCGCCTTACGAGATCGACGACCATCAGATCATCATCGGTGTCTCCATCGGCATCTCGCTGTCCCCGCAGGACGGCGACAATCCCGATGAACTGCTGAAGAACGCCGACCTCGCGCTGTACCGCGCCAAGGCGGATGGTCGCGGGACCTATCGCTTCTTCGAGACCGGCATGGATGCGCGCGCACAAGCACGGCGTCTGCTGGAGATGGATATGCGCGCGGCGCTGCAACGTGACGAGTTCCAGCCGTACTACCAGCCGATCCGCGACGTCGCCAGCGGTCGCGTCGTCGCGTTCGAGGCGCTGCTGCGCTGGAATCATCCGCAGCGCGGCCTGATCGCGCCCCTCAGCTTCATTCCATTGGCCGAGGAGACCGGCCTCATCATCCAGCTCGGCGATTTCGTGCTACGCTCCGCCTGCACCGACGCCGCGACCTGGCCTGACGATGTCGACGTCGCGGTCAACCTGTCGCCCGTGCAGTTCAGGAACCCAAATCTGATCGCATCCGTGACCGAGGCGTTGGCGTTGTCGGGCCTCGACGCGCGCCGCCTCGAACTCGAGATCACCGAATCCGTGCTGCTGCAGAACAGTGAGGCGACGCTGACCACCCTGCACGAGCTGCGCGCAATGGGCGTGCGCATCTCGCTCGACGATTTCGGCACCGGCTATTCGTCCCTGAGTTATCTGCGCAGCTTCCCGTTCGACAAGATCAAGATCGACCGCTCCTTCGTGTCGGAACTCGCGACGCGCGAGGATTCCATGGCGATCATCCGTGCCGTGACTGGCCTCGGCCGCAGCCTCGGCATCGTCACCACGGCAGAGGGGGTCGAGAACGACGGGCAACTCGAGCTGCTCCGGCGCGAAGGCTGCACCCAGGCGCAGGGCTATCTGTTCAGCAAGCCGCGGCCGGCTTCCGATGTCGCGATCATGCTGGACCGACCGCCGTTGCGCGCAACCGCCTGAGGTTAGCCGCGGCGCAGTGCGAAATGCGCGCCGCAGAACGCCATCACAGCACCGAGGCCCAGCGCGGCAATTCCGGCCAGCACGCCCGAGACCGTCGGCACCGGGCTCGGCGCCGAGGCCACCTGGCCAGCACCCGCAAGCAGCAGCACGCCGACCGCGATCAGGAATTGTCGCATCCGTTGCGGGATCTGGCCCGAGACGGCGCTCTGCATCAATGTCGCCGTGAAATAGCCGCCGGAGAAGCCGACGGAGGCGATCAGCCACCAGGCGATCGCCGCGCCCGCCGGTATGAACTCCTGCGTGTCCGAGTGCCAGAGACCGCCGAGATCGAGCCCGTAGCGCGCGCCCAGCATGTGCACGGCAAGCGCGAGCAGCACGCCGGAGATCACGGCGGCGCCGAGAATCAGGCGGCGCGGAAAAAAAATCGTCTCAGCCATGTCTCGCTTGTAGGATGGGGCAGGGCGCTCACGCAAGCGGATCGCAGAGTGGATCGCCCGGATAGGATCGATTGTGAAGATGCGGGATTCGGGAGCTGAGATGGCTGCGGGCGCGAGCTATGCCTACAAGGCATCGCTGATCGGCTCGGCGCATCGCTTCGAACTGACGGAGGAGGGGCTGTCCTGGCACATCGGCGGCCGCAGCTCGCTGTGGCGTTATGACGAGATCAGTGCAATCCGGCTGTCGTTCCGCCCGGTGTCGATGCAGCAGCACCGCTTTCGCGCCGATGTCAGCCATGCCAGTGGCGGCCGCATCGCGATCCTGTCGACGAGCTGGCAGACCGCGGCCCTGATGGCGCCGCAGGACAATGGATTTCGCAACTTCATCGTCGCGCTGCACGCGCGCATGGCGCAGGCCGGCAGCCGCGCCGAATTGACCGCGGGCCTTGGCCGCAAGACCTACGCGACAATGCTGGCTTTTCTTGCGGTGCTTGCAGTGGCGATGACGGGGCTACTGGTCCGGGCGCTCGCGATCGGCGAATTCGCCGGCGCGCTGTTCATCATCGGTTTTGCCGCGCTGTTCGCCTGGCAGATCGGCGGTTTCGTCCGGCGTAACCAGCCGCGGAGCTACAGCTTCGATCGCCTGCCGAGAGCGTTGCTGCCCTAAATGCCTTGCCTTTGGTGCAATGGGCCGCAATCAAACGTGACTTCGCGCCGTTGCGGCGGTGTCGCATCGTGCTGCCATGTCAACCCTGGATCGCAGCACGCGGAGGCCTTCGGCGGATGAGATCTCCGAGATCAACCGCGCCCACCTCATCGATACGCCGCTGCAGCCGGCGGACCTCCTGTTCATGTTCGGCACCCGAGAGGACGTGGCGCTGCGGGCCGATACGGCGGGGCGACTGTGGCGCCAGGGCTATTTTCGCTGGTCGATTGTCAGCGGCGGCGTGACGGCGGGCTCGGAGCAATCCGAGTGCACGATCATCAAGGCGGCGATGGTCGCGGCGGGCATTCCGGCTGACCGAATCCTCGAGGAGCATCGTGCCCTAAACACCGGCGAGAACGTGATCCTCTCGCTGCCGATCATCGACGCGGCGCTCGGGCTGCACAATGTCCGCCGCGTGATCTGCCTCGGCAACACCTGGACCGCGCGGCGTTATCCGATGACGCTGCACCGGCACTGGCCGGAGGTCGAGAAAATGCTGCTCACGGTCGACAGCTTTGCGACGTCGCGCGCGCTCTGGCACACCGATCCCGAATTTTGCCGCCGCATGCTGCATGAATGGGACAAGATCGAGCCTTACAAGGCGAGGGGCTTCATCGCGGAATGGCCGGCGGCCTGAGCTTGGGGCAAGCGCGCGCTACTCCGTCGAGTCGAAATCCTCTTCCTTGGTGCCGAGCAACGACACGAGCGTGCGCAGACCGGAATCGAGCTGCTCGAACGAAGGCGGAGCGAGGGCGAGCCGCACTGCGTTCGGTGCGTGGCCATGGGCGATCGCGAAGGTCGAGGACGGTGTCAGCGCGATGCCGCGCCGGGCTGCCGCGGCGACGAAGGTCTGCGAGCGCCAGTGCGCCGGCAGCGTGAGCCAGAGATGATAGGAGCGCGGATCCGCGGCGAGCTGGTAGCCGGCGAGCAGCCTTGCCGCGGTCTGCTGGCGGCGCGCGGCGTCGATGCGTTTCAACCGCGTCAGCTCGGCGACGGTGCCGTCTGCCATCAGTCGCTGTCCGGATGCCAGCGCATGACCGGACGCGATCCAGCCGCCGGTGCGGACCGCGCTCATCACGTTCTCGCGCAATCGAGGCGGCGCGACCAGGATGCCGAGCGCGAGGCCAGGGGCGACCTTCTTGGACAGGCTGTCGATCACGATGCAGCGGTCGGGGCCGAGCGCGGCCAGCGGCGTGTCATCGGCCAGGAAGCCGTAGACGGCGTCTTCGATGATGGTGAGATCGAGCTTCTCGGCGACGCGCATGATGTCGGCGCGCCGCGTGGCGTTCATGGTGACGCCGAGCGGGTTCTGGATGATGGGCTGGAGATACAATGCCGACAGATGCGCCTCGCGATGCGCCTTCTGGATGGCGTCGGGGCGCGCGCCAAATTCGTCCATCGGTATCGGGACCAGCGTCACGCCGAGCCGCGCGGCGATGCTCTTGACGTAAGGATAGGTCAGCGCCTCGACGCCGCAGCGACCGCCGGTGGGAACGAGGGCTGCGAGGGCGGCCGCGAGCGACTGCTTGCCGTTCGCGGTGAAGACGATCTGTTCGGCCTGCGGCGCAAAATCCTTGCGCGCGAGATAGGCGGCGGCCGCATTGCGCGCGCTCTTGGTCCCGGTGCTGGTGGAGACGCGCAATGCGGATTCGAGCGCGTCGACACGCTCGAGGCCCGCAAGGCTTTTGGCGATCATTGCCCATTGCTGCGGCAGCAGCGGGTAATTGACCTCGAAATCGATCCGCGCGTCGCGCGGCTCGCTCAGCGCCTCGACCTCGCGCCTGATGTCGCCGGAGATGAAGGTGCCACGGCCGACTTCGCCGACGACGAGGCCGCGGCGGAGCAACTCCGTATAAACCCGGCTCGCGGTCGAGACCGCGATGCCGCGGTCATAGGCAAAATTGCGCTGCGGCGGCAGCCGGTCGCCGGGCCTTAACGTGCCGTTAGAGATATCCGAGGCAATGGCATCGGCAAGCTTCACGTACTCGAACTTGGACATTATTGCACCGAGAGCAATGTTTCACTTGCTCCGAGTAGTGTACTGGAGCATTTAAGTTCCATCAAGCTTCACGATTGAGCCGAGGAGAGCGAGAGCAATCCAACGGCAAATGAGGTGCATGCGCTCAGGCGCTTGCGCCAACGGCATCCGCTTCGCCGCGTGGACAACAGGCCGGAGAAGGACAATGACCACGATCTCGCAGACCGCCGGGCGGAGTTTACGCTCATCCTCGTCAAACGGATTTTTCCGCAAGCTGGCCAACGGCGCCTATGCGCTGTTCGACAGTCTGGAGCGCCGCTCCGCCGTCAAGACGCTGAACGACCTCGATGACCGCGCCTTGCGCGACATCGGCATCACGCGCAGCCAGATCGAGGACGCGGTCTACGGTCAGGCTAAAGCAGAGCTGACGCGGTATCTGTAGGACGCTTTCGCCCTTGTCCCGGACGCGCAGCAGCGTTCTGAGGCTGCTGCGCTGCGTCCGGGGGCACGAGACTGGCGTTTCGGGCACGCCTGCTTCAACATCGTCACTGCGAGCGCAGCGAAGCAATCCAGAAATCCCACCGCGGAAAGACCCTGGATTGCTTCGCTGCGCTCGCAATGACGGCGTTTGTGGATAGCACTGTCGCTCCTTTAGCTCGCGCTTTCATTGCAGACACACCTTCGCCCTCTCGCGGCTTGTTCGCCCGAGCTTTGCCTCGATGCCTCACCCTCAAATGAAAGAGGGGCGCAGGGAAGACCGGGCGCCGGGCGGTCCACTGTGCGAAGTTGCAGTAAAAAATCTGCACAGCGGCATACAGGTGAAGCCAAAACGTCCGGCCTTCCCTGCGCAGCGGTTTTACGGCTTATGCCGTGCTCTCCCCGGGGAGCGATGCACTATTGCCCTCGTCGCCTCAAGGATGGCTGATGCGCGAACCCGGTCGGGCCGCCACATCACCACAAGACTTGACGCACAGACTCCGGGCGTCAGGACGACACGGTTTTGCCGTACGCTGTCAGCACCGGTCGTGTGCGCGACGCCTTCGCTCACGGTTGCCCGCCCTGCGAAACCATTCGCGCCGGTGTGGCCCAGCGTCCGCCGCTGTCCGGCCCGCGTTCGTGACGATCGCGATACGCCCCTCTTCCTTGGGCCGGGTTGCCGCGACACATACGCCGTTTCCGAATTTCGGTAAGTGGAATATTTTTCGCGGCGCGCGTTGACCGACAGCTTGGGTGTTTTGCCCGACGGGCGATGCAAGGCTTGTAGCCCGGCTGAGCGAAGCGATATCCGGGAATCGGGTATCGCTTCGCTGACCCGGGCTACGAGCTTGTATATGGCTCAGGCGAAGGCGGCCTGGTCCCAAACACCGCCGAGAGCTCGATCGTCTTCGGAGCGCTCGGGCTTGCGGTGAGGTCGTGTCGCTGCGCCGCGTTGGCGCCGATGCCGGACATCCCGACGCGGCAAATGTGCAGCGACGTTGCCCGCGAACTTGGCGATACGTGCGGCGGCCTGTTTAAGGACGAACAGCATCGTCGTGACGCGGCTAAGCGCGCCGAGCAGGATCAGCACCGCGAAGATGTCGATATAGGCGAGGAAGTCGCCGACCAGCATCAATTCCGGCGGGATTGGGATCCTGTGGTAGTAAGCCAGTACGAGGATCACGACGGGGATGAAGGCGATCACCTTCCGCACCGTCAGCCTGTCCAGCAGTGCGGCCAGTTGCACGACCAGCACCTCCCATAAAGCATCGCCGATCGCGAGCGGGATCCCGTACGTCCATCTCCGCCACCATTGCTTCACGACATTGCTCCGAGCTCAGTGCCTGACCACCAGCACGGAGCATTTTGCGTAGCGCACGACATGCCCGGCATTGGAGCCGAGGAAATAGGTGCGCATCGCCGGCCGGTGCGAGGTCATCACGATCAGCTCGGCCTTCATGTGAACGGCTTCTTCCAGGATCTCGTGATAGATGCCGCCCTGGCGCACCACGCTGGAGATGCGGGAAGGCTCGATGCCGGACTCGCGTGCGACGATGGCGAGGGCTTCTTCCGAGGTCTGGCGCTGCTGCTCGTCGAAATCGGCCGGCACGTATTCGGCCAGCATCACCGGCGTCATCGGCAGCACGTTGAGCAGGCGCACCACGCCGCTCCAGGTCTGCGACAGCGTTGCGGCGGTCGCGATCGCCGGCTTGGCCAGGTCGGTGTCGGCGAGGTCGATGGGCACGAGGATCGACTTGAACATCTGCGCCTCCAAATCTTCCAGTCAGGACGTCTTGCCGGCACGTCGCGCGATCAACCCGATCGAAACAGCCTTAGCTTCGAAGCAGCCTTAACTTCGAAGTAGCCTTAGCTTCGAAGCAGCCTTGGACTGACGAACAGCACCAGCCTACCGTGGCGGTAAGCCACGTCACCCCAATCCTTGACGTCAAAATCGAAGATCGCAAGCCCCGACGTGGGCAGGTTGTCGGCGAGCGCCTTGGCGGCGGCCGGATCGCCGCCGCCCGTCAGCATCAGGGCGATCTCGTGCATGCCCGGATTGTGGCCGACCAGCAGCAATTGCCTCGGATCAGCCGGAATGGTTGCAGTGCGAATGGATTCCAGGATGTGGGCGGGATCGGCGGCGTAGAGTTCCGGCAGGACCTCGACCTGCGGCGCTGCGACGCGGTCCTTCATGGTCTCCCAGGCAATGTCCCAGGTCTGCCGAGCCCGGACGGCATGCGATACCAGTACGGCCTCGGGAAAGGGGGGATGGGAGGCCATCCAGTCGCCGATCTCGGCGGCATCCTTGTGGCCGCGGTCGTCGAGCCGGCGGTCCTGGTCACGGCCGCTCGGCGCGTCAGTCTCGGTCTTGGCGTGACGCAGCAGCATCAAACGGCGCATGGCACTCTCGAATCGTTACGCGTTCCAGAATAATCTACAGGTGCCGGTTGAGGGCAAGGTGACAAGGGCCTGCACAGTCCTCTAAAGCGCGATGAGATTAGGACAATCCCCATCGCGCTTTAAATTTTTGTTTTGAGCATGATCTTTTCGGAAAACCGCTGCACACTTTTCCGGATCATGCTCTAAGAAACGGCATGAGCGAGACTTTCACAAGCGTGTCCCAGGAAGAAGCCGGCTTTCGTGAACGCGCGCGACTGTCGTTTGATCTCGACGCCGATATCTGCGTGATCGGGGCGGGGCTTGCAGGGCTCTCCATTGCGCTCGAGGCGGCCCGGCTGGGGGCCAGCGTCGCGGTGCTCGAGGGCCGCCACATCGGCTGGAACGCTTCCGGCAATCAACTCGGCACCGTGATGCCGGGCTTCGCGCTGCCGCTCGCCGAGCTGATCGAGCGCATCGGCTTCGAGGATGCGCGGGAATTGTGGACACTGTCGAAAGAGGGCGCCGAGTTCGTCCGGGCCAACGCCACCGAAGAGAACATGCCCGGGATCGGCCCGACCGACGGCGTGCTCGAGGTCTCCAACGTCGATGCCGGCGACCGGCTGATCAGCCGGTTGCAGATGCTGAACGAGGATTTCGACACCGAGGCCGAGGGCTGGCAGGTCGATCGCGTCCGCGCCGCACTCAAGACCGATCGCTACTTCCACGGCGTGTATTATCCGAAGGCGTTCCAGGTCGACGGGCGCAAATATGTGCACGGCCTCGCGGCGCTGGCGCGGCGCGCAGGCGCCCGCATCTTCGAGGACACGCCGGTCGTCAGCATCGATCATTCCGGCATCCGCAAGCGCATCGTCACGCCCTCGGCGCGGCTGCGCGCCACCCATATCGTGCTCGCCGGCAACATCCATCTCGGCGCGCCGTTGCGGCGCCTGTCGGAGACGCTGCTGCCGGTCTGGCGCTATGCCGGCATCACCGCGCCGCTCGGCGAGCGCGTGCACGAGATCATCGGCTTCAAGGGATCGGTGATGGATTCCGACGGCGTCGACCATTTCCGGATCGTCGATGGCGACCGGCTGATGTGGGAAAGTCCGGAGACCACTTGGGCCGCACGGCCGCAGCGCTTTGCAGGCAGCGTCAGGCGGCGGATCCGGTCGATCTTTCCTCAATTCGGCAATGTCGAGATCACCGACATGTTCGGCGGCGCCACCGGCCAGACCGTGCACGGGATGCCGCAGATCGGCCAGTTGCGCAAAGGCCTGTGGGTCGCAAGCGGCTTCGGCCGCCAGGGCATGAACACCTCGGCCATGGCCGGGCAGATGATCGCCCGCAGCATCCTGTGGGGCGACGAGCGCTGGAAGCTGTTCTCGCCGTTCGAGCTGGTCTGGGCGGGGGGAACGACGGGGCGGGTTGCCGGGCAACTGGTCGGAATCTGGGGCAGGGCGAGTTCCGCCGCCACAGGCTCGCTGGCCCGCTATCGCGAGCGTGCCAGGGTCAAGGACCGGGAACGCGAGGCGCGGCTGGCCGAAGCCAACCGGGCCGCCGGGACCGGTCCGCGCCGTCCGCAGCCCGGGGTTCGGCCCCGGCCGGCCCTACCGCCGAAGCCTGTGGCGGAAGCCGTGGAACCAGTCCCGCAGGACGACAGCGCCTCGCGATAAGGTGAGAAAAACTCCGCCCGGAAGTGTAACGTCGACGGTTAGAGCCCGTATCTCAGGGCGTAGACGCTCCCGCATGGAGAATGAGATGTTTGACCGCCGCATCCTGTTGACGACTGTCGCCGGCCTGTTCGGCCTTGCGGCCTTTCGCTGGCTCAGAGCATCGCCGGCTGAGGCTGGAGAGAAAGCCGCGCAAAAATTCGAGATCGAGAAGACCGACGCCGAATGGCGTGCGCAGCTCACGCCGCAGCAATATGAGATCCTTCGCAAGGAGGGTACCGAGCGGCCGGGCTCCAGCCCGCTGCTCAAGGAGCACCGCAAGGGCGTCTTCGCCTGCGCCGGCTGCGACCTGCCGCTGTTCGCCTCGGACACCAAATTCGAGAGCGGCACGGGCTGGCCGAGCTTCTACCAGCCGATCGAGGGCAATGTCGGCAAGACCGAGGATCGCACCTTTGGCATGCTCCGCACCGAGGTGCATTGCCGGCGCTGCGGCGGCCATCTCGGCCACGTCTTCGACGACGGTCCGAAGCCGACCGGATTGCGCTACTGCATCGACGGTTTCGGGCTGGTCTTCCACCCCGCGGCTGCATCCGCAACCTAGCTTTTGTCCCGGCAATTGTTGCCGGTCCCGGCAATTGTGCCCCGGTCATCAGGCCGGGGCTTTTTCGTTAAGTCATTGATTTTATGAGAAAACCCGCATTGGCATAGCCCTTGCGACAGTCTCCTCCGACTGCGGCCATGGTCGACCGGCCGCCGAGATCGGATCTGGAGACAAAGTTATGGGTATCTTCGATGCAATGAACACCTCGGTGGGTGGCCTGCAGGCGCAGTCCTACGCGCTGCAGAACATTTCCGGCAACATCGCGAACTCATCCACCACCGCTTACAAGGGCATCGGCACCAGCTTCGTCGATCTCATTCCCGACTCCTCGGTCCCGAGCAAGCAGGTCGCGGGCGGCGTGACCGCCAACGCCAAGGCCACCATCACCACGCAGGGCACAATCTCGGGCTCCAGCGTCGCCACCAACATGGCGATCACCGGTGACGGCTTCTTCTCGATCCAGAAGGCGACGGGCGTCGTCGACAATGCGCCGGTGTTCAGCGGCGTCACCTATTACACGCGGCGCGGCGACTTCCAGCTCAATGCCAACGGCAATCTGGTCAACGGAGCCGGCTATTACCTGATGGGCGTCACGGTCGACCCGAAGACCGGCAACCCGCAAGGCAACGTTGCGACGGTCCTGAAATTCCAGAACAACTTCATCCCGGCGCAGGCGACGACCTCGATCCAATACGCGGCGAACTTGCCGACCCAGCCGAACACCGTGGCGAGCACAACGGCGGCAACCAAGACGCTGCTGGCCGCCGGCGGACTGAACCCGTCGGACTTCGCCGCCAACCCGCTGCCGGTCGGCACGCCGCCTCCGCCCTATGCAAACGCCACGACGTCCGGCGCTGCCGCGACCGGCAATGTCCGCTCGCCGTACTCGTCGACCACGGCGACCGGCACAACGGCGCTCCAGAACAACTCTGCGGCGGTCGCATCGACCACAACTTCGCTCGACAACGCCCTGGGTACGCATCTCGCCTCCACCACCCTGACCGCGCTTAGCGGCCAGGTGCTCAACATCAACGGCAACACGGTCACGTTCAACGGCGGCACCACCGTCACGACGGTCGGCAGCAACACCACGATCGGTCTCGGCGCGGGCACGACGGCCACCGTGGCCAGCATCCTGAGCGCGATCCAGACCGCCGGCGGCGCCGGCGTTACCGCATCGCTCAGCGCCAGCGGCAACATCGTGATCTCCAGCGGCACGAGCACCGACGTACCGGTTGGTAGCGGCCAGGCGGCCACGGCGCTCGGCATCAGCAGCGTGACGCGCGGCGGCAACGTGCTGTCCTCGCCCGCGATCTCGGGTGCCACGGTGCTGAGCGGCGCAGCAGCGGCCGGCGGCGCCGAGGTGATCACATCGGGCTTCTCCGCCGGCGACGTGATCACGGTCAATGGTCAGCCGCTGACCTTCGTGGCCGCCGGCGCGTCAGGCCCGAACCAAATCAACGTCACCGACAACATCACGATGCTGCTCGGCAAGATCGACGCTCTCTCCGGTGCAACGGGGTCGTCGGTCAGCAGTGGCGGCGTGATCACGCTGAACACCGGCACAGCTTCCAACCTTTCGGTGGCGAGCTCCAACAGCGCCGCCTTCGCCGCGCTCGGGTTCACCTCGACCATCACCAAGAATCGTGACGGTGGTGGCGTTGCCGGCACCGGCGGCGTGATCGGCAATGACATCGCGACCTTCACCAAGGAATCGATCAGCGGTGGCGCGGTGACCGCCTACAACGCGGCCGGCACGCCGGTGAACCTGCAATTGCGTTGGGCCAAGACCGACAGTGCCTCGCTCGGCGCCGGCCATGCCGATACCTGGAACATGTTCTACCAGACTGACCCGAATGCGACCGGCACGACGGTCGGCTGGGTCAATACCGGCCAGGCCTTCACCTTTGCCGCCGACGGCTCGCTGACCTCCCCGAGCGGCTCGGGTATCACCATCAACAATGTCAGCGTCAGCGGCCAGTCGCTGGGCTCGGTCTCCTTCAACATCTCCTCAGGCGGACTGACCCAATATGCCAGCACCAGCGGCGCGGTCACCATCAACACCATCACCCAGAACGGCTATGCCGCCGGTCAGCTTCGCTCGGTCGCCGTCAACAATAACGGCCTCGTGGTCGGCACCTTCTCCAACGGTCAGAACCTCGACCTCGCACAGGTCTCGTTGTCGCATTTTAACGGCACCAACTACCTGAAGGCGCAGGACGGCGGCGCCTACGCCGCGACTGAACAGTCGGGCCCTGCCATCGACGGTGCTTCCGGTTCGATCAGCGGCTCGTCGCTGGAAGGCTCGAACACCGACATCGCCGATGAATTCACCAAGCTGATCGTGACCCAACAGGCCTATTCGGCCAACACCAAGGTGATCACGACGGCGAATACGATGGTTCAGGATCTTTTGAACGTGTTGCGCTGATTGGGGCGTGACGTAACCAAAGGCGGCAAGCCAACATGGGTTTGAGTTCAGCCCTCGCCAGTGCGATGAGCGGTCTGCGTGCCAATCAGGCTGCACTCTCGATCGTTTCGTCGAACGTCGCCAACTCGCAGACGCCGGGTTACGTCGTCCAGACGCCGAACCAGATCGAGGTCACCACCGGCGACTTCGGTTCGACGGTGACGACGACCGGCGTCAGCCGCGAACTCGACACCTATGTGCAGAAACAGCTGCGCACCGAGACCGGCGGCAGCGGCTACGCCGACCAGATGGCCAACATCCTGAAGCAGCTTCAGAATGTCTATGGCACGCCCGGCAACAGCGGTACGCTCGAAACCGCGCTGAACAGTTTCACCACGGCGCTGCAGGCGCTGTCGACCAACGTGGGCTCGTCGTCGGCGCAAACGGTTGCGCTCGGCGCCGCGCAGACGCTGGCGCAGCAGCTCAACCTCACCACCAAGGGCATCCAGTCGCTGCGCTCCAACGTCGAGCAGGATCTCAGCACCTCGGCGCTAGCTGCCAACGCGGCGATGCAGCAGGTCGCCGACATCAACTCCCGGCTCCAGGGCCTGTCGGAACACGACCCCTCTGCTGCGACATTGATGGACCAGCGCGACCAGGCCATCAACACGCTGTCGAAATATGTCGACGTCCACGTCACCACCGACGGGTCCAATCAGGCCAACATCTACACGACCACCGGCATCCAGCTGGTCGGCGCCGGGCTGGCGTCGCAATTCACCTTTGCGTCCGCCGGCGCGCTGTCGGCGACTTCGCTCTACAACATCGATCCGGCCAAATCCGGCGTCGGCGCGTTCAACATCAAGCTCCCGAACGGATCCTCGGTCGACGTCATCGCCAACAACGTGGTGTCTTCGGGCCAGATCGCGGCCGATCTGAAGCTGCGCGACCAGACGCTGGTGCAGGCGCAGAACCAGATCGACCAGTTCGCCGCGACGATGTCGAGCGCGTTGTCGGACAAGACCACGGCCGGCAGCACGGTCACCGGCCCGCCGGCCGGCTTCGATCTCGACCTTGCCGGGGCGGCGCCGGGCAACAGCGTCAACTTCACCTACACCGACACGACCACCAATACCAAGCGGCAGGTCACGCTGGTCAACGTGACCGATCCGGCGGCGCTGCCGCTCCAGAACCCCACCAACGCCAATCCGATGCAGATCGGGGTGAACTTCTCCGGCGGCATGGGCGCGATCGCCTCGGCGCTCAACACCGCGCTTAACGGCTCGCATCTGTCGTTCGCCGCCGCCCCGTCGCCGGCAACGGCGACCACATTGCGGGTTACCGACGACAACAGCGGCCTCGCCAAGGTCAATTCGGCCTCGATCACCAAGACGATCTCGTCGCTGACCTCGGGCAATCCGCAACTGCCGCTGTTCACCGATGGCGGGCAGGCGCTCTACACCGGTGCGATCACGGCATCGGGCTCGCAGATGACCGGCCTTGCCGGACGCATCGCCGTGAACACGCAGCTCACCACCGACTCGACCAGGCTGTCGGTCTACAACACCTCGCCGGTGACGCCCACCGGCGACACCACGCGCTCGGACTATCTCTATTCGCAGCTCACCTCGGCGGTGTTCTCCTATTCGCCGCAATCCGGTCTGGGCTCGGCGAGCCAGCCCTTCACCGGCAGCGTCTCGAACTACCTCCAGCAGTTCCTGAGCGTTCAGGGCAATGCCGCGACCCAGGCGACCCAGCTCCAGCAGGGCCAGAGCGTCGTGGTCTCGACTCTGCAGGCCAAGTTCAACTCGACCGCCAGCGTCAACCTGGACTCGGAGATGTCGAACCTGATCCAGCTCCAGAATGCCTATGCCGCCAACGCCCATGTCATGTCGGTGGTGCAGAGCATGATGAATACGCTGCTCCAGGCTCAAGTGTAACAAGTAACAGGGCTCTGAAACATGTCGATCAGCAGCATCAACTACTCTTCGTCGGTTCTCGGCTCGCAGATCCGCAACATCAACCAGCAGCTCACCGACCTCTCGACGCAGCTCTCGACCGGCAAGCTGTCGCAGAACTATTCCGGGATGGGCACCAACGAGGGCTTTGCGATCGCCGGGCGCGCGCAGCTCTCCAACATCGCCGCCTATACCGACACGATGACCAATGTCAACGTCAGCATCAACCTCGCCAATACTGCGTTGCAGTCGCTGACCACGATCCGCAACACGGTGCAGACGGGCTCGGCCAACACCGCGCAGGATCTCAACGTCAACGGCCAGACGGTTGCGCAGAACACTGCGGCTGCGCAATTCGGCTCGATGGTCGGCGTTCTCAACACGCAGTCCGGCAACCGCTATCTGTTCTCCGGAACCGCCTTCAACACGCCGTCGGTCGCGAATGCCGGCGACATCATCAACGGCACCACGACGCAGGCGGGCTTCAAGACCGTCATGGCGGAGCGTCAGGCCGCCGACCTCGGCGCCAACGGCATGGGCCGGCTGGTGCTGACGACGCCACAGCCGACGCCGAGCTCGGTGAAGGTGTCCGAGGACTTCGCGGCATCGCCATTCGGCCTGAAGATCGCCGCGGTCTCCTCGACGCTGACCGGCGCGACGGTCACCGGCCCGAGCGGCTCGCCGGTGTCGTTCTCGGTCGACCTCAACGGCGTCAATCCGAAAAATGGCGACAAGCTCAGCGTGCAGTTCACGCTGCCCGATGGCTCGACCGAGCAGATCGACCTGACGGCGTCCACCGCGACGCCGACACCTGTCGGCAGCTTTGCGATCGATCCCGGTAACCCCAATGTCGTTCCGGTCGTTCCTCCGGACCCGAACATCACGGCGACGAACCTCAACACCGCGCTGAATACCGCGATCAAGAAGCTCGCCGGCACCTCGCTGGTGGCGGCGTCCGCTATCACGGCCGGTGACAATTTCTTCAATACGGCGGGATCCGCCACGGCGAATGTGGCGGCCACCGGCAATCTGCGCTCCTATACCTCGACGACCGGGACGGGCTCGGTCGCGTTGCAGGACAGCGCATTGGCGATTGCGTCTACGACCACGTCGCTCGATTCTTCGGCGACACCCCATCTCAACGGGACCATTCTCAACGCGCTCGCCAACGCTCCGACCGGTACCACACTGACCATCACCGGCGCGAGCGGCGCCCACACGATCACCTTCGACCCTACCGTCACTACCGTCACCACAACGGCCAGCGGCAATACCACTATCGGACTGGCTTCGGGCAGCGCCGCGAAGGTGTCTGATATCTTGAATGCGATCGCGACGGCCGCCGGCATCCCCGCCGCCAACGTAACTCTGAGCGCCGGCGGCAATATCCAGATCGCGACCGGCACCGGCACGGATGTGGCGGTCACCGGCGGCGCGGCGGCCACGGCGCTCGGTCTCAGCAGCGTGACGCGCGGCAGCGTGGCGTCGACGCCTCAGATCACCGGTTCAACTGTGCTGAGCGGCATTGCGACTACGGGCGGCCCGGAAGTCCTCTCAGCGGCGTTCCAGGCGGGGTCGGCGGGTCCGCCTGCCGTTAATCCCGATACGATCACGGTGAACGGTCAGACGCTGACTTTTGTCCCCTCGGGCGCCAGCGGCCCAAACCAGATCAACATCACCGACAACATCACAACTCTGCTTGGCAAGATCGATCAGATCACCGGCACCACGAAGCCGTCGACGATCCATGGCGGCGTGATCACGATCAACACGGACGATCCCGGGAGCCTCAACATCACGAGCTCGAACAGCACGGCGTTCGCGGCGCTCGGCTTCACGATCTCCCCGGTCACGGCGGCAAAGGCTCCGCTGCGCGTCGGCTCGTCGCCCCTCGGCTCGGCGACGACGCTGGTGAACGGCTCGGCCACCACCGTGCAATGGTACCTGGGCAATGACGGCCCCGGCTCGCCGCGCTCCACCGCGATGGCCCGGGTCGACGATTCCGTCACGGTGCAGTATGGCGCGCAGGCGAACGAGGACGCGATCCGCAAGGAGCTGCAGGCGGTCGCCGTGTTCGGGACGTTCTCGACCTCACCGACCGGGCAGTATTCGGGCGGGCAGGTCGCCGCGCTGAGTCTGCGGGTGACACAGGCCCTGACGAAGCAGCCAGGCCAGCAGCGCATCGAGGACATCCAGACCGACATCGCGATGGCCCAGAACACCATGAAGGACGCAGGCACGCGCCAGACCCAGGCCAAGGCGCAGCTCCAGACCATCATCGACCAGGCGGAATCAGCCTCGCCGGACCAGGTCGCGAGCGAGATCCTGTCGCTCCAGAATGCGCTCCAGGCGTCCTACCAGGTGACCTCGAACCTCGCGCAGCTCTCGCTCGTCAAGTTCCTGTAAGCGGGCGTTAAGGCGCCGTTAACCATGCCTCTTTACCTCTTGGTGAGGATTGCAGCGGGGCGGAGCTGACGATGTCGGAGAAGATGAAACTGGTGGTGGCCACGCCATGTTTCGGCGGGCAGGTGACGAGCATCTATGCGAGCTCGATCTTCGCGCTCCAGCGCGCCGTGCACGGCATGGCCAATCTCGAGCTCAAGGTGCTGCTGCGCGACGGCGATGCGCTGATCACGCGCGCGCGGGCCAATCTGGCCGCGATGTTCCTGGACGATCCCGAAGCGACGCACTTCCTCTTCATCGATGCCGACATCGGCTTCAAGCCGGAGCAGGTGTTCCGGCTGATCGAGTGCGGCGCGGACGTCGTCGCCGGCTGTTATCCAATCAAGCGGATCAACTGGGACAAGGCCGCGCGGGCGATCCAGTCCGGCCGCGCCGACGTGCCGGCCGCATCGCTCGACTACGTGCTCGAGATCGAGGACCCCGACCGCATCGTGGTAGTGAACGGCTTCACCCGCGTGCGCTACGCCGGCACCGGCTTCCTGATGATCCGGCGCTCTGTGCTGGAGGCGATGTGCCGCCATCCGGACTACGCGGCCCTGCAATTCTTCCACGAGCATTCGCACGATACGCTGGCGGCGAGCCACAACCGGTTTGCCTTGTTCGAATGCATGATCGATGCGGCGACCGGCACCTATCTGTCCGAGGACTTCGCCTTCTGCAAGCGCTGGACTGATATCGGCGGTGAGATCTGGGCCGACATCGAGAGCTCGCTCGATCACGTCGGACCGTCGGTGTTCCACGGCGACATCACCTCGCAATTCGCACCGGCGCCCGCGGCGGCGGCCGATGCGGCGTGAGCCTTTCGGGATGAGCGCCGGCGCATCCCGTCTGTCAGCCAGCGAGCGCGCGTCCGTCGGCGGCTCGCGCTATCGCCTGCGCGATCTCTTCACACCACTGGATACGCTGCTCGCCTCCGGCGGAGATCCGCGGCTGGCGCTCGATCCGAACGACCGTGTCAACGCCTACGGCTGCGCGGCTTCGCCGGAGCCGGAGCTCTGGAATTTCGCCTCCGCGACCGCATCGACGATCTCGCAGATGGCCTACGACCGCGCCGCGCTGGCGCGCGAAGAGCTGATGCACAAGTGCCTGTTCGACGAGGTCGAAATCGCCTTCGACGCCCGCTGCGAGGACATGCGCGAGGAGCTGCGCGGCCACCTTGCGCTCTCGTCGCGCATCGGCGTCGTGTTCTCGCCGTCCGGCACGGACTCCCAGCTTCACGCCCTGTTCGTGGCCCGCGCGGTGCTCGGCGCGGCGCCGGTGACGATCGTGGTCGGCGCCGACCAGACCGGAAGCGGGACGCCGCATACCGCACGCGGCCACCATTTCAGCACGATGACGGCAGGCGGCATGGCCGTGCGCAAGGACGGCGCGGTGACGGGGCTGGCCGGCGACAGCATCGCGGTGCCGCTGATCGACATGGCGGCCGGCATTGCGATGCGCACCGATGCCGATGCCGCGGTGCTGCATGCGGTCGAGACCAGCCTCGCGCAAGGCCGGCGCGTTTTGTTGCAGATCATGGATTCGTCAAAACTCGGTTGGCGTGCCCCAAGCGAGGCGTGTCTCGACGAGATCGCGCGGCGCTGGCCGCGCAAGGTTCAAATTGTCGTCGATGCCTGTCAGGCGCGGCTCGGTCGCCGGCGGCTGCGCGCCTATCTCGACCGTGGTTACATGGTGCTGATCACCGGCTCGAAATTTTTCGGCGGACCGGCCTTCAGCGGTGCGCTGCTGCTGCCGAAAGGCCTGTCGCGGTCGATCGACCGGATGGGCGGGATCGCGCCTGGCATCTTCGATTATGCCGGCCGCTGCGACTGGCCGGTGGCGTGGACGATGCTGCGCTCGCGGTTCGAGCGCCGGCCGAATTTCGGTCAATGGCTGCGCTGGGAGGCCGCGCTGGCCGAGATCGGCAGCTACTACGCCGTGCCCGGGGCTTTCCGCGCCAGGATGCTGGCCGAGCTTGCAGCCGGCACCGACAGCATGATCGCGTTGTCGCCGTCGCTTCGTGCCGTTCCCACCGCGATCGAGAAGTCCGGCGCGGACGACGAGGAGTTCGTGCAAGCCACGATCTTTCCGTTCACGCTGCTGCGCGGCGGCAAGCCGGTCTCGCTCGCCGAGACCAGCGCCGTGCATCGGGCGCTGGCGTGCGACATGGCCGAGGAGATCAGCGGCAGCGCGGCAGACCGGCAAGTGGCCGCCCAGCGCTGTCTCGTCGGCCAGCCGGTCCGACTGGAGCGGCAGGACGGTGCGCCGCAGGCCGTGTTGCGCCTCTGCGTCGGCGCACGATTGGTGACCGAGGCATGGTCGCCGGATACAATGCAGGCGCAACGCAATGTGCAGCACGTTCTCGATCGCATCGCCCATGTGCTGGTGAAGATCGAGCTGCTGCTTGACCGTGGCGCGGTTGCGGCCGTGCCGGCAAAGTCCGCGTTCGAGGTGTGAGATGCAACATCCAGTTTCCGCGCCGAGCGGCGTGACCGCGCCGACCTATGCCGACCGCATCGGCTTTGCGCAGTTGACGCGCCGCGCCTTCGAGGGCGGTGACCTGCATCCGTTGCGCGAGCGGCTGCTGGCGCGGATCGAGGAGGGAACGGCGGAGGCCGGCGAAGGCCTCGATCTCTCGCTGATTGCCCAGCTTCTCGGCGAGAAGGAGGCTGGGCTGGTGATCCAGACCGAGGTGCTCTCCTTCCACCAATTGTTTCGTACGCCTTGCGCGGCTCCAAAACCCCGCCTGCGCGTGCTCGCGCTCGCCGCCGATATCGACATGGGCGGCAACACGCCGATCGACTTCCTGCTTGAAGATTCCGACATCGAGCTGTTGACGCTCTACGTTGTCAAGGGCATCGGCCTGCCGGAGACTCTGCCCGAGCACGACGTCGCCATCGTGATCGCATCCGATTCCGAGGAGTGCCGGGAGGCGCTCGCGCTGATCGAGAAGGCCGCGCCGCACTGGCCGAAGCCGCTGCTCAATCGTCCCGATCTCATTGGCAATCTCGATCGCGACAAGCTGTATCGTCTGTTGACGGGCGTGCCCGGCCTCGACATTCCCGTGACCGCCCCCACGACGCGTGCGCAATTGTCGGATCTTTCGCAAGGCAGGATCGTTTGCGAGGAGATCACGGGCGAACTGCGCTTTCCAATGATCGTGCGGCCGCGCGGCACGCATGCCGGCGTCGGTCTCGCGAAACTCGACGATGCTGGAGCACTCGCGGCCTATCTCGCCGAGCGACAAGAGCAGGACTTCTTCGTCGCACGTTTCGTCGACTATGCGAGTCCGGACGGGCTCTACCGCAAATATCGTCTCGCGATGGTCGACGGCAAAGCCTATGCGTGCCACATGGCAATCGCCGATCGCTGGGACATCTGGTATCTCAACGCCTTCATGGCGTTCAGCGAAGAGAAGCGGGCCGAGGAAGCCGTCTTCATGCTCGACTTCGACCATGCTTTCGCCGCGCGCCACAAAATCGCGCTCGACGAGATGAGCAGGCGCGTCGGCCTCGATTACTTCATCGTCGATTGCGCCGAGAACCAGAACCGCGAGCTGCTGGTCTTCGAAGCCGACAATACCGCCGTCGTGCACAACATGGATCCGCCGGCCGTGTTTCCGTACAAGCCGCCGCAGATGCGCAAGATCTTTGCGGCATTCACGGCGATGCTGTCGCGGCATGCACAGGCCAGAGAAGAGAGTGCGGCATGAACGAGCTCATCCGCAACACGCAAAGCTCCGTCACGCACACCTCGCTCGATCCGCAGGACTGGAGCGATTTCCGCGCGCTCGCCCATCGCATGCTGGACGAGACGATCGACGGCATCGCCAATATTCGCGCGCGCCCGGTGTGGCAGCCGATCCCCGACGAGGTCCGTGCGGCATTCAGGACGGACGTGCCGCGCGATGCCAGCGATCTCGCCGATGTCTACCGCGAATTCGCCGAGTATGTCGCGCCTTATGCGACCGGCAATGTTCATCCGGGTTTCATGGGCTGGGTGCATGGCGGCGGCACGGCCGTCGGCATGATCGCCGAGATGCTCGCCGCGGGCCTCAACGCCAATCTCGGCGGGCGCGACCACATGCCGATCGAGGTCGAGCGCCAGATCGTCGACTGGATGCGCCGCCTGTTCGCGTTTCCCGAGAGCGCGAGCGGCATCTTCGTCACGGGCACGTCGATGGCCAATCTGATGGCGGTGCTGGTCGCGCGCACCGCTGCGCTCGGCGCGCTGGCGCGGCAGTACGGCATCGGCAACGATGGCGCGCTGCTTACGGCTTATACTTCGCGGGCCGCGCATGGCTGCATATCGCGGGCGATGGATATCGCGGGATTTGGGACCGACGCCCTTCGCAAGATCGGGGTCGACGCGGATCATCGCATCGACGTTGCCGCGCTCCGTGCGCAGATCGCTACCGATCGCGAGGTCGGCTTCAAACCGTTCCTCGTCGTCGCCTCCGCCGGCTCGGTCGATGTCGGCGCGATCGACGACCTCAAGGCCGTCGCCGCGCTGTGCCGCGAGGAGGGACTTTGGTTTCACGTCGACGGGGCGTTCGGTGCGCTCGCGATTCTGTCGCCCGAGCTTGCGCCGCTGCTCGGCGGCATCGAGCTTGCGGACTCCATTGCGCTCGACTTCCACAAATGGGGACAGGTGCCTTATGACGCCGGCTTCCTGCTGGTGCGCGACGGCGAGCAGCATCGGCACGCCTTTGCGCAGCCCGCGGCCTATCTGCGTCGCGAGGCGAGGGGGCTTGCGGCCGGCGCAATCTGGCCCTGCGATCTCGGCCCCGATCTGTCGCGCGGCTTCCGTGCGTTGAAGACGTGGTTCACGTTGAAGACGTTCGGCACAAATCGGCTCGGTGCGGTGATCGCGCGAAGCTGTGCGCTGGCGAAATATCTGGAGACGCGCGTTCTGGCCGACCCGCGACTGGAATTGCTGGCGCCAGTGAACCTCAACATCGTCTGCTTCCGCTACCGCGCCGGCGATGCGATCAATCGCGAGATTGTCGCCGACATCCAGGAGTCCGGCATCGCGGCGCCGTCGAGCACGACGCTGGATGGCAGGTTCGCGATCCGTGCCGCGATCGTCAACCACCGCACCGCGGAGATGGATATCGATGCGCTGGTCGCGGCCGTGCTGGAGTTCGGCGGACGGCGCAGCGGCGGCGTGATCGAGGTCGAGGCGCCGCCGCTTGTGGCGCAGTGACATCAGGTTTTTTTGATGCGGTTTCTTCAAGCGAAGCGGTACCTTCGCTTGAAAGCGGTTGAACGAAAAACGCCCCGAACCAGGTTCGGGGCGTTTTTGTTTGCAATGCGTGAAGCGCTCAGGCGGCCGAGCTGACGTCTTCCTTGACCTCATCCTTGGGATGGGTGGCCTCGAACTGCTCACGCAGCTTGTCTTCATAGGCGATCAGCTTGCGGGCGTCTTTCAGCGCCCGGTAGAGGTCGCCGCTCATGATGTGGTTGTTGATGTCCTCGATGATAGGCCAGGCGCTCGGCACCGCCGTGACGATGTCGCGCACCAGGTTGAAATAGGTGCCGTGCTGGCTCTGCGGATCCGGCGAGATGTACATGAGCTGGACGGCCAGATAGACGAGCTTGGCGGGCGTATCGGCGGTCTCCGGCGTGAGAATGTCGCGCTCGCGCAGGATCGGCACGTTGTCGCCGTCGATCAGAAGGCGGGCGCGCTGTTCAGTGTTGGTTATCACGCAGTTACCGACGATGATGCGTTCGTGCGGTCTGAGCTCGACCTTGAGGGCCATGCCTGTTCTCCATCAACGCTTTCGTAACCGAGCGTGTGTTGCGGCGGATCAGGGCGCAATACTCCATCAAGACTAGTTAACGAGTTGTAAATCTCGGGTCTGGGGACGAAAAACCCCAATCATTTCAACGCCGAACTATGCGGCGCCGGAGCGGCAGAAGCCGTTTGCCCCTTCGAATCATGCCGCGACTCAGCGAAAGCGCCGGTTTCATTTCATGCTTCGTTAGATTCTCGGCGCCACGGTCCGCCGGTCGCTGGATCATGCTCGATCCAAGCAGACGCGTAACAGTAAGCGTCGTTTACCAGAAAGGTAACACCCAATGTCCGGTATCGTTCTCTCCTCCTCGGTTCGTCAGAACCTGCTCTCCCTCCAGTCCACCGCTGATCTTCTCGCCACCACGCAGAACCGTCTGTCGACCGGCAAGAGCGTCAACTCGGCTCTGGACAGCCCGACCAACTTCTTCACCGCCCAGTCGCTCGACAACCGCGCCAGCGACATCAACAATCTGCTCGACGGTATCGCCAACGGCGTGCAGGTGCTGCAGGCTGCCAACACCGGCATCACCTCGCTGCAGAAGCTGATCGACAGCGCGAAGTCGATCGCCAACCAGGCGCTGCAGACCACCGTCGGTTACTCCACCAAGTCCAACGTCTCGGCCACGATCTCGGGCGCGACGGCGTCCGACCTGCGCGGCACGACTTCCTATGCAAGCGCCACCGCGCTCAGCAACGTGCTGTATGACGGCACGGCGGGCGGCACGCACGCGGCGACCTCGGCGATCACCCTGGGCGCGACCCAGGGCGTCAACACCGGTGCGACTGCAACGGCTGGTGACGGCACGACGGCTCTCTCCGCTGGCATCACCCTGATCGCGAGCGGTGCGGCGACGGCGACCGGCCTGGTCGGCACCGCCCAGCCGGCTGACGGCGACACGGTCACCGTCAACGGCAAGACCATCACGTTT
>NZ_JBIXJX010000025.1:0-24004 GCF_052871955.1 Bradyrhizobium sp. CAR08 | reverse complement strand
CCGGCGTCGGCGGCATCAGCGGCAAGACCTTGACCTTCTCCTCCTTCAACGGCGGCACGGCGGTCAATGTCACCTTCGGCGACGGCACCAACGGCAGCGTCAAGACGCTCGACCAGCTCAACACCAAGCTGCAGGCCAACAACCTGACTGCGACGATCGACGCCAACGGCCTGCTGACGGTGTCGACCACCAACGACTACGCGTCCTCGACGCTTGGTTCGGCGGCGGCGGGCGGTGCGATCGGCGGCACGCTGACCTCGTCGCTGACGTTCTCGACCGCTTCCAGCCCCGTCCAGGACTCGGTTGCGCAGACGTCCCGTGCCAACCTGGTGTCCCAGTACAACAACATCCTGCAGCAGATCGACTCGACTGCGCAGGACTCCTCGTTCAACGGTGTCAACCTCTTGAACGGTGATCAGCTCAAGCTGGTGTTCGACGAAACCGCCAAGTCGAGCCTCAGCATCACCGGCGTGACGTACAACTCCAAGGGTCTGGGCCTCGCTGCGCTGACCAGTGGCGTCGACTTCATCGACAACGCTGCGACCAACAAGGTGCTGACCAACCTGAACTCCGCGTCGAGCACGCTGCGTTCGGAAGCGTCGGCGCTCGGTTCGAACCTGACAATCGTGCAGGTTCGTCAGGACTTCAACAAGAACCTGATCAACGTGCTGCAGACGGGTTCGTCCAACCTGACCCTGGCCGATACCAACGTCGAAGCGGCGAACAGCCAGGCGCTGTCGACCCGCCAGTCGATCGCGGTCTCCGCGCTGTCGCTGGCCAACCAGTCGCAGCAGAGCGTGCTGCAGCTGCTCCGCTAACAAGCGGACGACATCGCAAGCAAAAAGACATCGTTAAGCAAGACATTGCGGCGGGGCTTCGGCTCCGCCGCTTTCTTTTTGCGTTTGTCCTGCGTCCGCAGCGTCGTGTCGTGCTCCGAAAAGTAACCAGCGGTTATGGTTAATGGAGCGTAAGCACGGAAAATCGCCAATAGATTCAGTCGGATTTCAGGCCGTGCCAACGCCTTCGGTCGGTTTATGGTGAACCGGCACTTACGCAGGCGAGGCTCGTTTCACCCTTTGTTAGCCATGTCGCGGCACGCTGTCCCCGTCACTCGATCCGAAGCGATCGAACGAAGACGCGTAAACCAGAAGGGTAAGAGTCATGTCCGGTATTGTTCTTTCTGCGTCGGTTCGCCAGAACCTGCTGTCTCTCCAGTCCACCGCCGATCTCCTCGCCACCACACAGAACCGTCTGTCGACCGGCAAGAGTGTCAACTCGGCTCTGGACAATCCCACCAACTTCTTCACCGCCCAGTCGCTCGACAATCGCGCCAGCGACATCAACAACCTGCTCGACGGCATTGCCAACGGCGTGCAGGTTCTGCAGGCCGCCAACACCGGCCTCACCTCATTGCAGAAGCTGATCGATTCCGCGAAGTCGATCGCCAATCAGGCGCTCCAGACCACGGTCGGTTATTCCACCAAGTCCAACGTCTCCACCACCATCGCGGGTGCGACTGCCGCCGACCTGCGTGGCACCACCAGTTTTGCCAGCGCGATCGCTTCCAGCAACGTGCTCTATGACGGCACTGCGGGCGGCACGCACGCGGCGACTTCGGCGATCACTCTGGGCGCGACCCAGGGCGTTAACACCGGTGCGACTGCAACGGCTGGTGACGGCACGACGGCTCTCTCCGCGGGCATCACCCTGATCGCGAGCGGTGCGGCGACGGCGACCGGCTTGGTCGGCAACGCTCAGCCGGCTGACGGCGACACGCTCACCGTCAACGGCAAGACCATCACCTTCCGTTTGGGGGCTGCTCCTGCCGCCGCTGCTGTTCCCAGCGGCTCGGGCTTCAGCGGCAACATCGTCACCGACGGCAGCGGCAACTCGACAGTCTATCTCGGCACCAGCGGTACCCCGGCTGCGACCGTGGGCGACCTCGCCACCGCGATCGATCTCGCCAGCGGCGTCAAGGTTGCGACCATCAGCGCCGGTGCGGCCACCATCAGCACGAGCGCTGGTGCGACGCCATCGGACGTCGGCACCACGACGGCCAGCAAGGTCACGCTGCGCAGCTCGACGGGTGCCGACCTCAGCGTCACCGGCAAGGCTGATCTGCTCAAGGCTCTCGGTCTCAGCACCGCCTCGGGCGGAGGCAATGCATCCTTGAGCGTGACCCGTACCACCAGCGCGGCCTCGCTCGGTCAGCTGATCCAGGACGGCTCGGCGCTGAACGTCGATGGTCACACCATCACCTTCAAGAACGCCCCGGTTCCGGGATCCGCCGGTGCACCGGCGATTCCGACCGGCTCCGGCAAGAGCGGCAACGTCATCACCGACGGCAACGGCAATTCGATCGTCTATCTGCAGGCCGGCACGGTCGCCGACGTGCTGAACGCGATCGATCTTGCCACCGGCGTGCAGACCGCAAGCATTGCCGCCAATGGCACTGCGACGTTGTCGACCGCAACCGGCCAGTCCGCGTCCTCGATCAACACCTCCGGTCAGCTGAGGATCGCGACGGGTATCAACGCCGACCTCTCGATCACCGGTTCGGGCAATGTGCTCAACGCGCTAGGTCTCGCCGGCAACACCGGTTCGGCCAACGCTTTCCAGGCGGCCCGCACGTCCGGCATCGGCGGCATCGCCGGCAAGACCCTGACTTTCGGCTCCTTCAACGGCGGCACGGCAGTCAAGGTCACCTTCGGTGACGGCACCAACGGTACGGTGAAGACGCTCGACCAGCTCAATACGCAGCTGCAGGCCAACAACCTGGCCGCGACGATCGACGCCAACGGTCAGCTCACCATCACCGCTTCCAACGACTACGCGTCGTCGACTCTCGGCTCGACCACTGCGGGCGGTGCGATCGGTGGTACGCTGACCTCGGCGCTGACCTTCTCGACGGCGTCCACGCCGATCCAGGATGCAGTGGCACAGACGGCCCGTGCGAACCTGGTGTCTCAGTACAACAACATCCTGAACCAGATCGACACCACCTCGCAGGACTCCTCGTTCAACGGTGTCAACCTGCTGAACGGCGATCAGCTCAAGCTGGTGTTCGACGAAACCGCCAAGTCCAGCCTCAACATCACCGGCGTGACCTACAATTCCAAGGGTCTCGGCCTCGCCTCCTTGACCGTCGGCGTCGACTTCATCGACAACGCCGCAGCCAACAAGGTGCTGACCAACCTGAACGCCGCGTCGAGCACGCTGCGCTCGGAAGCCTCCGCGCTCGGTTCGAACCTCTCGGTGGTGCAGGTTCGTCAGGACTTCAACAAGAACCTGATCAACGTGCTGCAGACCGGTTCGTCCAACCTGACCCTGGCCGACACCAACGTGGAGGCCGCCAACAGCCAGGCGCTGTCGACCCGCCAGTCGATCGCGGTTTCGGCGCTGTCGCTGGCCAACACCTCGCAGCAGAGCGTGCTTCAGCTGCTCCGCTAAATAACTGAAGTTACAAGAAGATTTAGAGCGGCGGGGCTTCGGCCCCGCCGCTTTCTTTTTGGCGTGAAGCCGTGTGATACCGGGGGAGGGGGCGCTAACCCCGCATTAACCGTATCCCTTAAACCGGCGTTAACCATACTTTAAAGGACAGGCTCTAAGACTGGACAAAAGCCCGCTTCCAGACCCGCGTGGCCGATTCGTATCCGGTTCAAGAGGAAGACCTGCCAATGTCCAACATCGTTCTCTCGGCGTCCGTTCGCCAGAACCTGTTGTCGCTGCAGTCGACGGCCGACTTGCTGGCCACGACGCAGGAGCGGCTGTCGACCGGCAAGAAGGTCAACACCGCGCTCGACAATCCCACCAACTTCTTCACGGCGCAGGGGCTGGATAACCGGGCGAGCGACATCAGCAACCTGCTCGATGGCATCAACAACGGTGTCCAGGTGCTCCAGGCCGCCAACACCGGCATCACCTCACTGCAGAAGCTGATCGACTCTGCGAAGTCAATCGCCAACCAGGCGCTGCAGACCACGGTCGGCTACTCAACCAAATCGAACGTCTCCACCACGATTCCCGGTGCGACGCCCGCCGATCTCCGCGGCACGACCTCCTATGCCAGCGCGACCGCCAACAGCAACGTGCTTTATACCGGCGCACCTGGCGGCGTGACGCCGGTAACGTCGGGCGCCTCGCTCGGTGCGTCGCTCGGATCGACCGCCGGCACACTGACCGGCGCGGTTACCAAGGCAGCCGACAACGCCACGAACCTCGCCGGCACCAACACGCTGATCGGGGCGACCGCCGCGACCACGTTCGGATCGTCGCCGGCAGACGGCGACTCGATCACCGTGAACGGTAAGACGGTCACGTTCCGCACCGGTGCTGCACCTTCGGCGCAGCCGACCGGCTGGGGCCTCGACCCGAGCGGCCATATCGCCACGGACGGCACTGGCAATTCGATCATCTACATGGGAACGACTGGCGCTCCCACGGCTACGGTCAATGACCTCCTCAGCGCGGTGGACCTTGCCAGCGGGGTCAAGACAGCGACGATCAGCGCAGGCGCCGCCACGATCGCGACGAGCGGCGCGACAGTCGGTACGGCCCAGACGCCGTCGTCCATTACCGCGGGCGCGGTTACGCTGAAGAGCTCGACCGGTTCCGATTTGAGCGTGACTGGCAAGGCCGACTTCCTGAAGGCGCTCGGACTGACCTCGGCGACCGGCGCAGGCAATGCCAGCGTGAGCGCCAACCGCCAGACGACTGCGGGTTCGCTCGGCAGTCTCGTCAAGGATGGCTCGACGCTGAACATCGACGGCCACACCATTACCTTCAAGAACGCCGAGACGCCGCAATCGGCCACGAGCGTGACCTCCGGCGGCGTCAGCGGCAACATCGTCACCGACGGCAACGGCAACTCGACCATCTATCTCCAGAGCGCGACGCTGACTGACCTGCTCAATTCGATCGACCTTGCTACCGGCGTGAAGACCGCCAGCATCTTCCTGGGTGCCGCGACGCTCTCGACCACCGCAGGCCAGATCCCGTCGTCGGTGAATACCAGCGGCCAGCTGGCGCTCTCGACCGGCATCAACGCCGACCTCTCGATCACCGGCACCGGCAATGCGCTCGCCGCATTCGGCCTCAGCGGCAACACCGGAACGGCGACCGCCTTCAGCGCGGCGCGCACCTCCGGCGTTGGCGGCGTCAGCGGCAAGACGCTCACCTTCAGCTCGTTCAACGGCGGCACGCCGGTGAACGTCACCTTCGGTGACGGCACCAACGGCACGGTCAAGACGCTCGACCAGCTCAACGTGCAGCTTCAGGCCAACCATCTGACGGCGACGATCGACGCCAATGGCGTGCTAACCGTCACCACCGTCAACGAATACGCCTCTTCGACACTCGGTTCGACGGCCGCGGGCGGCGCGGTCGGCGGTACGCTCACCGGTGTGCTCGCCTTCACCACCGCACAGCCCCCGATCCAGGATCCCGTCGCACAGACGGCGCGCTCCGGTCTGGTCAGCCAGTTCAACAACATCCTGGCGCAGATCGACACGACCTCGCAGGACTCCTCCTTCAACGGCGTCAACCTGCTGAACGGCGACACGCTGAAGCTGGTCTTCAACGAGACCGGCAGCTCGACGCTCGGCATCAATGGCGTGGTGTTCAACGCAGCGGGGCTCGGCCTCAGCAATCTCGTCCCCGGCACGGACTTCATCGACAACGGCGCAACCAACAAGGTGCTGACGAGCCTGAACGCGGCCTCGAGCACGCTGCGCTCGGAAGGTTCCGCGCTCGGCTCAAACCTCTCGATCGTGCAGGTGCGCCAGGACTTCTCGAAGAACCTGATCAACGTGCTGCAGACCGGCTCATCCAACCTGACGCTCGCCGACACCAACGAGGAAGCGGCGAACAGCCAGGCGCTGTCGACCCGCCAGTCGATCGCGGTGTCCGCGCTGTCGCTGGCCAACCAGTCGCAACAGAGCGTGCTGCAGCTGCTCCGCTAATCTCGGAGCGCAAGATACTGAATCGGAATATCGCGGCGGGGCTCATGCTCCGCCGTTTTTATTGAGATCGGTAAGGCAGGATTAGCCGAGATTGATGCGCATCATGGAAGCGTGTTTACAGCATGCATCCGCGCATCTAGCTTCACGACGAAGGACTCCGGGCCCGTATTTATCCGGAGCCCTTCCAAGCACTCACGTAAGCAAATCTTAAGCGGTGCTGCCTAGGGTCGGGAAAGAAATCCTTAAGCGCGTTCAACGGGCTAGGTAACCTCCAGGGTGTGATTGATGTCGAATTCCGCTGCCTCGGCCTACGCGCGTGTTGCAACGACCACCGCATCTCCTCGCGACATCGAAGCGCAGACCCTGCTCAAGGCCGCGAACAAGCTTCAGGATGCGATCAACAGCGCCGAGCCGTTCAGCGAGCAGACCACGCAGGCCCTGATGTTCAATCGCAAGCTCTGGACGATTTTCCTGAGCGAGGCCATGCGCGAGAACAATCCGCAGCCGATCGACGTCCGGCAGAAGATCGCCAACATCAGCGTGTTCGTGCTGAGCCAGACCGCCGCACTGCAGATGAGCCCGCAGTTCGATCATTTCCGTCCGCTGATCGAGATCAACCGCAATATCGCCGCTGGTCTGTCCGGCCGTCCGTGATCGAGCACGGCTCGTTCCTTCGGCAACACCAAATTATGCTGACGAATACCGGCAAGACGCAGATCAAGAACGTCGCCACCGGTCCCGGGACCGGTGCGAGCGATCTCGATGTTGCCGTTGCGACGCTCGACGCCTGATTGTTAGGCGCTGCGGTCCGTGCTGGCTGGACGCGAGGGCTCGGATTTCAAATCCTGCGCATGGAAATAGGCCCGCCGGCGCAGCATTGCTTCGTCGGGGAACTGGTTGACCACCGCGTCGGTCCTGTCGTTGACGACCTGGAAGACGAACGACGCCGCCGCCTGGTCGAACACGACCTGGCGTGAGACGTTCTCGTTGCTTCGCAAATCATTGCGTGCAGGCGCGCTCGCCTCGCCAGCGGCCACTGTCTGGCTCACCGGCAGATCGGTTTGCACGGCCTCGTTCGCCGCCGTATTCGACGTCGTTACGATCTGCACGGCAACCGGTATCCCCACCGGCCTGATGCTGAAATCTGTACTCATGGCAGCCTCCTGGTTGCCTCACGTGAGTCAAATCCCAACCCCTCTCAATACGCAACCATGGAACACCGGGATTGAACATCCGGTAAGGAAACGTGCCTAACCGCTCGACGATGTTGCCGCGCGGTTTTTCGTAAAATTGTCGCTTGTTGTTGCGCGCGCTCAGAGCGAGCGGCTGACCGCGAGCGGCGTGATGTGGCGCGGGCCCGGCGTGGCGCGTCGTCCCGCGGCCGTGTAGGTGTTCGGCACGTTGCGCTTCTGGATCTCGGTGTTGACGCCGCGCACGACGCTCTCCGAGACGGCGTGAGCGGTTGCGAGCACGGTGAGGTTGACCTGGAGCATCGCGCGGAATGCATCGTGGTGCCGATGCAGCGTCGAGAGCAGCTCGGGCGCGGATTTGGCGAGCTGGGCCTGGTTCGCCTTCAACTGGGTGACGGCGCCGACATAGTTACGCGACAGCTCCTGCTTCTTGCTCTCGAGGGTCATCGCCTCGCGGACTTGGCCGGCGCGCACGAGCTCGGTCTCGCGCTCGATCAGACCGAGCAGGGCACTCATCGCATCCATCAACTGCTCGGCGATCTTGCGCGCCTCGGCGCTGCCGGGTGCGGTGTTCGGGCGCTGCGCTTGCACGGGCTGACGCGAGGCGTTGAAATGGTTCATCTCGTTTGACCTTATGCCGTGCGGATCGTTTTTGCCTGCTGCATGATCAGGGTGCGATAGACGTCGGTTGCGATGCCGACGCCGCCGGCGTTGGCGAAGTTCTTGGAATATTGCTCGGTCAGCATCGAGCGCCACACGCCGGTGCCAGGCGTGTCGCCGAACGGGCCTTCGCCCTTCAGGCCCGAGGTCATCTGCGAGAACATGCTGTTGAGGAACATCGCCTCGAAGTCGGTGGCGATCTTCTGCGCCTTGGCCTGCTGCTTCGGCGAGACCTTTTGCAGTGCCGCGGCGAGATCGAAGTCCGGCCGGCCATTGCGGCTCTCTACCGAAAAGGCGGAGCTGGCGACGCGTGCGGTGTTGACCATGCCGGTCTGCATCACATCACCTCGATGTCGGCTTCGATCGCACCGGCGGCCTTGATCGCCTGCAGGATGCTGATGAGATCGCGCGGGCCGATGCCGAGACCGTTAAGGCCGTCGACGAGCTGCTGAAGCGAGACGCCGTCCTTGACGACGGCGAACTTCTTGCCGTCCTCGGTGACGCTGACGCTGCTGCGTGGTGCGACCACGGTCCGCCCCCGCGACAGCGGGTTGGGCTGGCTGACCTGCGGGCTCTCGGAGATCGTGACGGTGAGGTTGCCCTGTGCGACCGCAACGGTGGCGACGCGGACGTCGCGACCCATCACGATGATGCCGCTGCGTTCGTCGATGATGATCTTGGCGGCGAGATCCGGATCGACCTGGAGCTGCTCGATCTCGGTGAGAAAGGCGACGACGTTACCCTTGAACTCCGGCGGGATCGCAAGCTGCACGGTCGATGGGTCGATCGGCTCGGCGGTCTTGACGCCGAGATAGTCGTTGATCGCGGCGGCGATGCGCTTGGCCGTGGTGAAGTCGGCATTGCGTAGCGCAAGCCGGACGTTCGGCAGGCGATTGAGCGCAAATTCGATCTCGCGCTCGATGATGGCACCGTTGACAATGCGTCCGACGGTCGGCACGCCACGCACGATTTTCGCCGCCTCGCCTTCGGCCTGGAAGCCTGAGATCGCGAGCGAGCCCTGTGCGACCGAATAGACGTTGCCGTCGGCGCCGAGGAGCGGGGTGACGAGCAGGGTGCCGCCCTGGAGATTCTTGGCGTCGCCGAGCGCGGAGACGGTGACGTCCATGCGCGTGCCCTGGGTGGCGAAGGCCGGCAGATTGCCTGTCACCATCACGGCGGCGACGTTGCCGGTGCGGATGGTGGCGCCGCGGATGTTGACGCCCATGCGCTCGAGCATCGCTTGCAGCGACTGCTTGGTGAAGGGGATGTTGTTCAGGGTGTCGCCGGTGCCGTTGAGACCGACGACGAGCCCGTAGCCGATGAGCTGGTTCTGCCGCACGCCTTCGATGTTGGCGAGATCCTTGATGCGCGATGTCGCGCTCGCAGAATTGACCGAGAGCGCCAGCGCTGACAGCGCGGCGCAGGCCACCCCCACAAGTCTCACCCAACGAACGCTTGGCATCCTCTGCTCCCCGAGGCTCCTCAAATCAAAGGACCATCACGACACTCCCATGACGAGCTGGTCCGACGCTGTCCTTGCGAGCACTGTGCCAACTCGGGGCAGCGGGGGTAGGTCGCTGAATAGGTTGAATAAATCTGTTTCGAGGACCTCAGCCTGCGTTGTCCCTGAGGAGCGAAACTGCCGCCTGTCGGCAGATTTTGCCGGGCTGTTTACGGGCCGTTAACCATAAAACGGCGAATGTGGCGCATCGATCACCCGGATTGCTTCCGATGCGCATCTACGGACCGAACGGCACCACGCTTGGAACGCCGGCCAGCCAGGCCAGGCGGACGAGCTCAGGCACCTTCGTGCTACCCGACACCTCGTCGGCGCCGGAGACGCGAGGCGCCGCCGCACCGAAGGCGGCCGCCAACATCGACGGGCTGCTCGCGCTGCAAGGCATCGAGGAGGATCCCGTCGAGCGTCGCAAGCGCTCGGTCGTGCGCGGAAAGACCGCGCTCGACGTGCTCGACGACCTCAAGATGGGGCTCCTCTCCGGCAAGCTCGACGCCTCGACCGTGATGCGGCTGCGTGACGCTGCGGCGAACCTGAAATCGTCCTCCGGCGATTCCGGCCTGGATTCGGTGCTGTCCGAGATCGAGCTGCGCGTCGAGGTCGAGCTCGCCAAGGCCGGGCAGGCGTAGCGGCTTACGCCGCTTCATCCTTCAACTGCGCGTCATAGCGGCGCTGGGCGGCGAGCACGTCTTTCAGATTCTGTTCGGCCCAATCGCGCAGCGGATCGACGGCGGCGGCGAGCGTCACGCCGAGCTGCGTGATCGAATATTCCACGGTCACCGGCACGGTTGCGATGGCGTGACGCTTGATCAATCCGTCGCGCTCGAGCGACTTGAGAACCTGGCTCAGCATCTTCTGCGAAATGCCTTCGATCGTGCGGCGCAATTGATTGAAGCGCATCGGATCCTCGCGCAGCAGCAGCAGGATCAGCACCGCCCATTTGTCACCGACGCGGTCGAGGATCTGTCGCGTGGGGCAGTTCGCTGCATAGACGTCTGGCTTCATCGTCGGGTCCTCACGATCCATTCCGCTGATTTGCCGGCCGCCGCCGGTTACTCCCGTGTAATCAGGTAAGCACAAAGTGCTCTCTTAACACCAGCGCTCTTTGCGATATTTAGTCACCGTTGGTTACTACAGAAGCAAAGGAGCCTTCCATGAAAATCGCAGTTGCCGGCGCCTCGGGCCGGGCCGGGTCGGAGATCACCAAGGAACTGTCCCGCCGCGGCCACGCGGTTACGGCCATCGCCCGCAACCCGGAGAAGATCGCGGTCCTGCCGAACGTCACGCCGACCAAGGGGGATGTGCTCGACCAGCCAGCCCTTGCCAAGCTGTGGGCCGGGCACGACGTGGCCATGAGTTCCGTGCACTTCCTGGCCAGCGACGCGCTCAAGCTGATCGGCGCGGCCAAGGACTCCAAGGTCGGCCGTTACCTCGTCGTCGGCGGGGCCGGCAGTCTGGAGGTAGCTCCGGGCGTCAAGCTGGTGACAACTCCCGGTTTTCCGGCTCAGTACAAGACTGAGGCGGAGGCGGGTTCAGCCTTTCTCGACCTGCTGCGGCAGGAAAAGGAGCTGAACTGGACCTTCATCTCGCCGTCGGCCCTGTTCATCGAGGGAGAGCGCACCGGCAAATTCCGGCTTGGGACGGATCAGCTTCTCGCAGATGCGAACGGGAAGAGCTGGATCACCTTCGCGGATTACGCCATCGCGCTAGCCGACGAGATCGAGCGGCCGGCCCATGAGAGGCAGCGTTTCACAGTCGGCTACTAGGCCGTCGGCTGCTCCCGGGCCCTCTAGGATAAACCTTCCTGTGCAAGGGCTTGGGGGCGCCGGTCGGGCGATCAGGGAAACATTGTCTGTCACAGGAGGTCGCTATATAACGCCCCGCTCAGCGGACCCCGTTCCGTGTACGAGTCGTTGCTTAGACAGATAGGCCACCCTTGGAAAAGTTGAAAAACTACCGACCGACCGAAAAAGAGCCTTTCATGAACGACAGGCAGAAGGAGTACTTCCGCTTGAAGCTCCTCGCCTGGAAGGATGAGATCCTCAAAGAGTCCAAGCTCACCCTGCAAGCCCTGCAGGAGGAGAACGTGAACCACCCCGATCTCGCCGATCGGGCATCGTCCGAAACCGACCGCGCCATCGAACTCCGTGCCCGCGACCGCCAGCGCAAGTTGATCGCCAAGATCGACGCCGCGCTCCAGCGTATCGAGGACAACACCTACGGCTATTGCGAGGACACCGGCGAGCCGATCTCGTTGAAGCGGCTCGAGGCCCGTCCCATCGCGACGCTTTCGGTGGAGGCGCAGGAGCGCCACGAGAAACGCGAAAAGGTCTATCGCGACGAATAGAGTCCGAGCCGCAGCGATGCGGCTCTTTGTTTTTTGTATGCCGCCACCGAAAGAACGAGTCGGAGGCGCAATAAGAACGAGTCGGTTGGTGCCATGGCACATCTACAACCGACAGTCGGCGTGCGGGCAGAAAACGTTCTCACTCGCGCTCGCTTCGGCGCGCGCAAAAGAACGTTTTGCTAAGAATGAATTACGTCGCGCGCGCGAGCAGGGAAATCGATGGGACCGTCAACAGCTGCGGGACGTCGATCTTCAGTACCAGTTGCCCTGGAATTCGACCCCTCTCAGTTCCTTAATCAACGGGACCAATCCTTCGGTTGGCACCCGTCCATCTGTCAGATGGTCCAATAGCTCCTGAACTTGAAGAACACGCGGCATGCCCGCTTCGTCGTAGAGCGGCTCGTCGATCAGCCACGCGAATTCGACGAATGGCGATAAGACCCGCCACTCGATCGATTTGGCCCAAGAAACATCGAAGTTTGTGCCCTTGGGCTCTTTCGCGATCCTGTCTGCAAGCGACCTCGCCTGGTCGACCTTCTCAAGGATGAACTTCTTTCTCTTGTCGAAGACGCTCGGTTTGCCACCACTCCAGAGGCCTATGGTCTTCTGGGCTTCTTCGCTCAAAGATATGAACTCGACGGCTTTGCGCACCTCTTCGATAGCAAATGCCTTTTCGTGTCCGAGTTGCTTTGCGAACCAAACCGCTTCGCTTGCGAATTCGTCCAGGTCGAAGCTGACCATCGTGTAACCGCGGAACATCAGGTTCGAGAAGTTACTCATCGTCCTGTTGTGACGTTGCGCCCAAGTAGAGTTGTGCATTGTGATGCCGACGTAGGTTCCAAAGAACGCCGCAGCCCAAATTACGAACAGCACCGCGTCGAAATTGATGCCGTATTTCAACCTGAACGGCTCGCCCATAAATGCATTTTCCTTACGGAACTGCGCCAGGGAAAACGTGCCGATCTCGAAGTTGGTGGCGCCGTATCCGCGCCCGATGCGACCCACGATGCTGTTCCAAGCGGGATACTCCTCCGTCTTCGGATTCGGTTTCAACTGAGCGAACTTGATCGTGTCGCCACGTTCCGCTTCGGTCTCGCCGGCATTTTCTTCATCGAGCCACGTGCCGAGCCGTGTACGAAAGCCAAAGCTTTCGGCGTTCCTCTTGTCGTGAAGCTCGAACGAGAGAGCGTTGACGCTGCTGTCCTTGTACCGGTGCGAACCTAGGGCAGCATCCCATTTGATCATCGATCCCTTGCCGATGCATCGCATCGCGGCCGACGCGCAGTATTCGTAGCAAAGCCCCTCGACGGCGAAGACGTCGATCAAGTCGGACCGCCGGAAGTCCGTCATCACAATCATGGTCTGTTTCGCGCAAAGCCTGGTAGGCCTTCTTCGCCTTCAATTTCCCTCCATACACCTCGGCCATGGATTCATACGAGGCGCCGTCGAGCAGGGTCTCCAACCGCGTGCGGCGGATGGGACCAAGGTCGTCGGTGTTGTTCAGCGCTCCGTATTTAGCGTATGCGAGCTCCGCGATGCGGCGCACCAACATCACGGTGACGTCGTCGTTGTTGAACCGTGCGCCTCGGCGAGCATGGGACGTAGACGCCGATGGAGGTGAAACCAGAAACCGGGAGAGAGTGACTTCGAACGAGCGCTGCGATCTCTGCCTCGACCTTATCCAGATACGCACGGAAGATGAACCACGCCGGATCGCCTGCACCTTCGCCCAGTGCGATGAGTTGAGGTACCAACTCGCGCTGCCGCAGTTCGCGAGGAACGTCGACGAGTCGCCGACGAATTTCCGCATGATGTTTGAACATCAAATACGGAAAGGTCTGCGAGTAGTAGAACTGCGTTACGATGGCCGAACGTTCACAAGAGCTGACGACGATGGTCGCTGCCGCTTCCGAGGAAGCCTCGACGAACGTTCAGTCCGTCGCCTCCGCAATCGAGGAACTGTCCTCGTCCGTCAATGAGATCAGCCGTCAGGTGCAGGAATCGGCGCGGATGGCCGGCGAGGCGGTCGGCCAGGCACGCACGACGAACGGCCGTGTCGGCGAGTTGTCCAAGGGGGCGGCCCGAATTGGCGACGTGGTCGAGCTCATCAATACCATCGCCGCGCAGACCAACCTTTTGGCGCTCAATGCCACCATCGAAGCGGCGCGCGCCGGGGACGCTGGCCGTAGATTCGCGGTGGTGGCTTCCGAAGTAAACGCTCTCGCCGAGCAGACCTCCAAGGCCACCGGAGAAATCGGTCAGCAGATATCCGGCATTCAGGCCGCGACCCATGAATCGGTGAACGCGATCAAGGAAATCTCAGGCACGATCGAGCGCCTTTCCGAAATATCCTCCACCATCGTAGCCGCAGTCGAAGAGCAGGGCGCAGCGACCCAGGAAATCTCCCGCAACGTGCAGCAGGCGGCGCAAGGTACCCATCAGGTCTCATCCAACATTGTTGACGTCCAGCGTGGCGCGAGCGAGACCGGATCGGCTTCCGCGCAAGTGTTGTCGGCCGCACAGTCGTTATCGACGGACAGCAATCGCCTCAAGCTCGAGGTCGGTAAGTTCCTGGATGGCGTGCGGGCGGGCTGACCTTCGACGTTTGGGCCGCTCGCTCACCGGGGCAGGCGCGGGTCAAGGCTGCGTGAATTCGCCCAGGTTCACCAGGCTGGTTGCTCAGGTGGATGTGTCTGTATGCCATTAACTCCGAACACACTATGCACCTTTACGCGACCTTCGTCTCTCCCGCTTAAGTTCTGGAGAGGGTAGGAACCAACCTCGATGGGCTTATTCGGGCGAATTCGTGCGGCTTTCGCGTTGGGAGATATAACCGATCCGCTCGGTCGTTCGCTGGTCGTGGAGCAATTCCGGATTCTGCGAAAGCAGGTTCCGGTGCTGTACGCCGTGCTGCTGGTCGACAGTATCAGTGTAGCGCTAGTCCTCCCAGTGGCTGTCTTCGGAAGACCTGAGCACCCTGTGAAGGAACGCGCGGAGAAGTGCCGCGCGGAGCCCCGCAAGCAACTACTTTCCGCTGAGCGACAGGCTCATGCGAGTGACGATGTTGTCCCAGGCGTGCTCTTCCTCCGCGGGATAGTCGATCAACACGCAATGGATCAGCCGCCCCGAGAAGTTGCAGCGGTTGTACCAAACCTTGTCGCCCCTGTAGCTGGAGACCGCAAAGAACCGTGGTGTCACTCGCTTGTACTGGATGCGTGAAGGCGGATGCTTTTTCGCGAGAAAGGCCGCGGGTGAATCGTTCTCGACGTTAGGCGCGGCCTGGATCGTGATGTCGGCACGTCCGTCGGCGGTTCGGAACCGTTGCCCGTAGCCGTCGGGTCGGCCAGCTTCTTCCGTGAAGATCGAAGATGGGAAATCCATCGAGGTGCCGGTCTGGGGAATCGTGTACTTGGTCCATCGCACCGGCTGCGCCGAGACCGTCGCTGTCGAGACGACAAGTGCCAATGCGAGAGTGCTCACCGATTTCATCGCACTTTCCTCCGACTATCACGGAGCAAAAAGCCGGAACGTCAATTACGTTCCAGACGCCTGTTGCTATGGATGGGAAGCGCGCGAGCTAGTCGTCTTCCTCGAGGGGACCATTGGGATCGAACCTGGTCAGCTCGGTCTCGACCGCCGCGAGAAGCCGGCAATAGCTCCTCCGGTTCTTTGGCCGCGTGGTGTCAGGCAGCGCGCAGCGGGGACGTTGGACGAGGGAGCCGGCCGACCTCCTCGGCCTGGCACCTTCGACATCTGAACTGGATTTCGCGTTGCGCGGAGGCGGATTTTTGGATGTTCGCCGCCATAGGCCATGCGCCGCATTGGGGACATTTCTCCAGCAGGGTCTCAGATTCTATCATCGCACCGCTCCTAACCGCGCCCACAGCTCGCCAACGCTTGGAGACAACCCGCGTTCCGGACGAGTCCTAGACGGGCGAACGGAACGAAACAGCGCGACCGCGTTGAATCGGGATGTGTGCCGTGGCGTTGCGTCAGTCTCGTTCGGGAGTATCGCGTGTCCACGGCGCCATCAAAGTTGCTATCCCTGGTTACATCGAGCCATGTGATCCCACGCTGCGCGAGCAGCCGCCGCGCGGCGAAGACTGGGTCTACGAGATCAAGGCCGACGGCTACCGCGCGCAGCTGCATCTCAAAGATGACGACGCCAGGGTCTATTCGCGTACGGGCCTGGACTGGACTGAACAGTTCTCCTCGATCGCAGCCGGCGCCCACCTGCTCAAGGCAAACAGCTTGGTCATCGACGGCGAGGCCGTGGTGTACGGCAGTGGCGGCCTGCCGGATTTCCAGCAGCTCAGGCGAGAGCTCGGCCCGAAGCAAAGCGAGCGCGTGCGCTATCACGCCTTCGATCTGTTGTACCTTGACGGGTACGACCTGCGCGGCGTCGTGTACGAGGAACGCAAGCGCCTGCTGCAGCGGCTTCTGAAGGACGCACCGGAGACATTCATCTATGTCGAAGCGCTTGCGGGCGAGGGCAACGTAATCTTCGAAAAAGGGTGCGAGCTGGGGCTGGAAGGCCTGATCGGCAAGCGGCTCGGCGAGCCCTATCGCTCGGGGCGGCAGGAGAGCTGGATCAAGCTCAAGTGCAAGAAGAGCGAGACCTTTCCGATTGTCGCGTTCGTGGAGAAGCTAGGGGCGCGCCCCCGAAAAGTGGCGTCTCTCTACGTCGGCCGGCGCGAGAGCGGCAAACTGCTCTACGCCGGCAAGGTGCGTACCGGCTACACCGAGGCGACTGCGCGCGAATTACGCGAGCGGCTGGATCCGTTGATTCGGAAGACTTCGCCGCTCGATGTCGCCGTCAAAAAGCCCAAGGCGACTTGGGTCGAGCCTACCCTCGAAATCGAGGTCCAGTATGGCGCGCTGACGGATGATGGTCTGCTTCGCGAAGCCGTGTTCAAGGGTTTTCGAGACGATCTTGCGCTGCGCAAGGTCAAGGCGCCGCGGCTGGTGCCGTCCGCAGCCGGCCGGCCGAAGCTGGGTGTCCCCCGAGAGAACATCCTGCAGCTTCTGCCCGACGCCGTTGTGCCGTCGAAAGAAGAACTCGCCGACTACTGGCGCAGGGTGTGGAAGAAAGCCCTCCCGCACCTCGGCCATCGTCCGCTCAAGCTGGTGCGTCACGTGCACGGCACGACCTTCTATCACAAGGGGCCGCTGCCGAAGGACATTCCGGCCGCCGTGCACCAGCTCCGGATTCAGAAGCGCGAGGGTGGCGAGGGAACGCGCCTGTGGGTCGACAGCCTGGATGGCTTCCTTGGCCTCGTCGAGATCGGGGCCATCGAGCTGCACCCGTGGAATGCGACCGTCGAGGACTTCGAGCATGCCGACCGCATCGTGATCGATCTCGATCCCGGCGAGGGCGTCGACTGGGATGCCGTCGTAGAGACCGCGCTCGATCTGCGCATGCTGATGAAGCGCGAGGGTTTCGAGACCTGGCCCAAGCTCACCGGCGGCAAAGGAATTCATCTCATGGCGCCACTGGATCAGCCGATGCTGCACGATAAGGCGCATCGGGTCGCGCATCAGCTGGTCTCCGCCCTCGCAGCGCGCTATCCAGACCGCTACCTCCTGTCTGCGCAGGCAAAGCGTCGCGATCGCATCTTCCTCGATTATCTGAGGAATGGTCGCGGCACGACCGCGATCGGCACCTATTCCCCGCGAGCCCGAGAGGGATTTCCCATCGCTGCGCCCGTGACCTGGAAGCGCATCGAGAGCGGGATCGCGCCGAACGCCTTCACCATGGACAGTCCATTCCGCGCCAGGTCGACGAGGTGAGCCACATGTCGGATGCATTTGATCGATGGGTGGAATGGTGCTCAAAGCCGCCGGGCGACAGGCGCGGCATTCCTGCCGAACTCTACGCCGCGGTGATGTCCCTGCCGGAACCCGATTGCTCCGACCGGCAGAGGGTGAACGAGGTGGTGCGCAGCCATGACGAGGCTCGCCGCGAGGGCAGAACCGCATGGCTTTACCTCGACGATTATCAGGACGGCAGGGTGCGGATGATAGGCGAGCCCGGATGGGCGAAGGTGTTCGCGTCTGCCGACGCGGCCGACAGGTGGTTGAAGGAAGGCGACCCCGAAGGCGTAGCCTGGGAATACGAGGTGGAAGGCGGACCAGCCGAAGGATCGGTTTGGCTCTACTCGCCCGATCCGGCGTCCCGCGCGATCGGGGACCCCGATTGGATCAAGCTTTTTGCCTCCAAAGAGAGCGCGATAACATGGATTGAGGCCAACGAGCCTAATCGCAACATTTGGGAGTACCCTGTTCAGGAGTGACGCGGATGAGTCGTTCGTTGACAGCTCGGTCTGGTTTGCCGCCGCCGTCAAGCGGGACGCTCAGAATGGGCGAGCCAAATCGATCCTCCGGAGCATCGACCAGCGCCTTACCACCGACCTGGTGCTGGCCGAGACGTGGCAACTGCTCAACGCCAACTTCGGAAAGGACGTTGCGGAAAGCTTCTGGGAGTGCCTGCGCGACAGCGGAGTTCGGGTCGAACCCGTCCTCCGCGCGGATTTGGATGCGGCTTCGGAGATCGAGGCAAGGTTTGCGGACGAGAGCTTTTCCTTGATCGACCGAACGAGTTTTGCGCTGATGGAGCGCCTGGGGATCACTCGAGCAGCGACATTCAACCCGGACTTCGCCGCGTACTGACCTGGCCGCGGGCGCAAGCGACCATTCCAGATACTGAGCGAGGGCCACAGCCGATGCTTCGTGACGCTCAGACAAGCGGTTGACGTGAGCCATGACGGGAAGCGCCAGACGGTCTGCCCCTACATCCTGGGCCACGCCGCCGGGGAGGAGCGCGCATTCGCTCTTCTCGTGGATGCCGGTTCGGGCATCAAGTGTCCTCTCCAAACCAGCTGGATCTGCTACGGCTTTCTTTGGTTGACGGCGTCCGCTTCGCCGATGTGCCCTGGATAGAGCAAGACTACCCCGGACCGGTACGACGATGCGTCGATCAGGTGCACTGGACGCGAGCCTGGTAGCTCGTCGCATGAGCCTCCGCTAGGAGGTGTACTGATAGAGGTCGACTTACCATGCAAAGCGGAAGCTCCGACCTCGGGCGTTATGGGCGGCTTGTGACCCTGGCTGTGTGAAAAGCCACGAGTCGGCTACTATTCCTCCGCTTCCTGATTGGAGGATACGGATGGGACGCTTCGTTGAAGGCGCGGACAGATCCCAGCTGACGCTCTTACCGGACTGCCTGGAGGATTGGGTAAGCGAGGACAACGCGGTCCATGTGATCGATGCGTTCGTCGAGGCGCTCGACCTGCATGGACTGGGGTTTGAGCGTGTGATCGCCAAGGAGACGGGTCGGCCCTCCTATCATCCGGCAGTTCTTCTGAGGCTTTACATCTACGGTTATCTCAATCGGGTGCAATCCAGTCGCCGCCTGGAACGTGAGGCTTGCCGCAATATCGAGGTGATGTGGCTGATCGGGCGCCTGGCTCCCGATCACAAGACAATCGCGGACTTTCGGAAGGACAATGGCGTGGCGATCCGGAAGGTTTGCGCGAAGTTCGTTGCCCTATGCCGGCAAATGGGCCTGTTGCAGACCCCAAGCGTCGCCATCGACGGCAGCAAGTTCAAGGCGGTGAACAACCGAGACCGCAACTTCACGCATGCCAAGATGGCGAGGCGGATGGCGCAGATCGAGGAAAGCGTCGGTCGATATCTGCGTCAACTCGATAGTGCCGATCGCCAGGAGCCATCGGAAGCGATCAGCATCAAGACGACGAGGATCAAGGAAAAGATCACTCGGCTGAAGCAGGAGATGAGCCGCCTGGAAGTGCTTGATGCGCAGATGCGCAACGCACCGGATCAACAGATATCGCTCACCGATCCGGATGCCCGTTCTATGGCCACCAGTGGACGCGGATCGGGCGTCGTCGGCTACAATGTCCAGGTCGCGGTGGACACCGAACACCATCTGATCGTTACGCATGAGGTCGTAAACGTCGGCAACGACCGTGGGCAGCTTGCTCGGATGTCGAAGCAAGCCAAAGAAGTGCTCGAAGCGGACAAACTCGAGGCAGTCGCCGACCGTGGCTACTTCGATGGAGAAGAGATATTAGCCTGCGAACAGGCTGGCGTTACAGTCACCTTGCCCAAGCCCATGACGCCGAACGCCAAGGCGGAGGGCCGGTTCGGCAAACAGGACTTCACCTACCTGCCCGATGAGGACGTCTACCGCTGCCCATCCGGCCAGCTGCTGCCCCATCACTACACCAACATCGAGCACGGAATGACGTTGCGCCGTTACTGGTCGACAGCAGCGTGCCAGGGCTGCGCGATCAAGAGCCAATGCACGCCGTCAAAGGAGCGCCGCATAACGCGCTGGGAGCATGAGTATGTGATCGAGGAGGTTCAGAGACGGCTGGATTCCAATCCCGACGCCATGCGGACGCGGCGCGAGACGGTCGAGCATCCCTTCGGCACGATCAAAGCCCGTATGGGTGCGACACACTTCCTGATGAAGCGCCTACGGAATGTAGCCGCTGAGATGGCCTTGCACGTCCTGGCCTATAACCTCACTCGGGTGATGAACATCGTCGGCAAACCGAGCCTGATTGCAGCTATCCGAGCGACCTGAAGGCGGGAAGTGCGTCCAAAAGCGACGCCGCGCGTCCCAATAACCACCTCAGCCGGTTACATAGACGATCCGACGCGAAAACATCGGCGGCCTGCAACGATTGTCGACCACGGCCGCCTTTGAGCTGTGTTTCCACACAACCAAGACCCATAGCGGACCACCAGTGCTTGCGCGGGCCGAGTAGCAGACAGAATCGAGGCCCGGCGTGAAACCACACCGAGCCCCGTGCCCGCAACGGCTTGGGCCGCAAGCCGCCTCTGGGCTCGATGCATTTACCACGCTTCGCCGTCTTTGTCTTGAGCCTTATCAGGCTGCCAGTTCGACCAGATCGCGTCGATGGTCCGGTTTAGCATTTCGATCGCGCAGGGCTTATGCAACACGGGTCTGTCCTTGAATTGCTCCGGCACGCCAGACCGCTCAGAAAAAAGAACGGGCGTCCCCGGGCCGCAATCGCCTCGGCAACTGGTTGAACATTGAAGCCCTGCAAATTGATGTCGAGAATGGCAAAATCGTATTGCTCGGTTTCAGCGAACGATTGCGCCTGATCCAGATGCCCCGCTTCGACGACAACCTTATGTCCAAGCTCCTCGATCATCTCGACGAGCATCATGCGAATTATCGCTTCATCTTCGACCAGGAGTATCGATGCTGGACGGTCCACGGTGGGCTCTCAGTTGCCGGACACCGGCATTGAGCCGACATTCAAAAGCTGCGAGACGGCTGTTACGATTTGCGCGGGCGCAAAGGGCTTTCGAAGAAGAATGCTGTTCGGAACGCCTTGGATGGCCCACTCGTCGGCCGCAGCGCCTGTCATGTACACCACCGGGAAATTTGGATCGACTTCGCGGGCGGCGCGAGCGACGTCCCAACCATTAAACTGACCTAGCAAATTGATATCTGTGACGAGGGCGCTGTAGTTGGTCTGACGCCCCTTCAGCAGAGTAACCGCTTCCTCACCCGTTCGCGCAGTAGCTGGCTCGAAGCCGCCCTCGTTCAGCACGTCCGCGACCAGACCTTGAACTGCTTCATCGTCCTCGACGACAAGTACAGTCGGTAATTGCACGAACTCCCCCTTCCATACTCGCTCTGCCGAACGTGACAAAGTGGACAGAAGGAAAAAGTTCCGCAAGGGAACAGAAGATTACGTTGGCCCGGTCGGGGGCGCCCGTCTCTTGTTCCCTTTGGCTTTCTGCCGCAGGAAGCTTACCGAGATCTCCTCGCCGTTGACGCGGTCGAGCTGGCAGCGACGATAGGCAAGAGCCGTGGAGGAAAGCAGCAAGAAGAACTCCGTCAGAGCCAAGCCTTCGATTGAATATCAACTTGAAGTGTCGCGTTGGCTTCTGACACATCCTTGATGGTGCATGACCGCCGCCAAGTGCCGTCGATCGCCATCATATGCGCGGGGAGCGCATGCTCGAAGGTGACGCGTCGTCCCTCCTGTTCCGTTTCTTTTGTCATTGCCGGTGCTCAGAGTCGTCTTTGTACCTCCTAAAATGAAATCGACTAAGAGCTCGTAACCGAATTGGGAAAAAGCAGCAAAGACGCGCCCCCGGACCGGAGCATCTCCACAAAGTCTTAGTTGCTTTCAGCCCACTTCCGGACTGTTTCGCTGACGATTCCCTAAGACTGCTCGCGGAATAGGTAAGCCCGCCGCGCGGGAAATTTATCGCGGGAACAAGTTGCAATTTGGGGCGTTAGGGGCGTTGTTTGGGGGAATCATCGTGCCGACCGCTGAGTACTATTTGAAGCAAGCCGAAATTGCGTCCCGGATGGCATTGTCAGAACCCGACTCTGAAAAAGCGAGAGCCATGCATATCCTCGCCTTGGACTATTTCGACAAGGCTTACCGTGCGCAGGTCCGAGAAGCGCCGCCACCGCATCCGACCAGCTCATGCAACATCATCCAGTTGAGACGGCCATAGTTGACGGTTCAGATGTCACCGCTTGGACCGTCCGCAAAGTAGCGGAGCGTTTCGTTGAGATCCGTTTGGTATGGCAAGGCGGACTAAATTTGCTCACGCTGAGTTCTTCGCATTTTGATCCGGAGCGGACTCCAGGGCATCGCGCTGCCCTGAGGGAGCGGCGTGCGTTAACCGCGCTGAAGCAGCGACACCCGGCGGCAGTGAGGCTGACGTATTAATCCGCTAATTTACCTCTGGTAGTCTTTTACTTTTGCTACTCGCGCTCTTTTGCTCTGACGCCGTCCTGATAGTGCTTTTTTTGTGCTGCGGAGGACATTTATGCGAGGCTCTCGCGCAATCCTTTACGTCGAACAACTTAGCGAACTCACCTCTCAGCTCTCAGAATTGGAAGATCTTCGAGGTCTGGTCGAAGAAGCAGAGCGTCGCGCCCGCCGTGGATCCCCATTGCGCTTCATACGCCCTACTTCGCGCCGCCTTCGAAGTCGCAAACCGGGCGCCATGTCTGTCCGTCTCCGCCGCCAGGGGCCTCAAGCGAGATAGCAGCTATTCAACATGCGGCGCGCCGGATGAGCGGCATCGCCGGCCGCCTCGCAGCTTTGACACGGGCGATGTCGAAAGGCACGGCGAGCGGAGTACATTGAGCACTCCCCTTCCTTCCCCTGAGGGGAGTCGACTGCACCCGTCCTCGCGCGGTGAGGCTTGAGCTGCGCATTTGGCATTCCCGCTTGACCGCTAAGCCGAAGAGCGGTCCAGCCGCCGTAATGTCCGCTGTCTAAACCGGACGCCGCCCCTACCTTTGGCTTTACGGTGACTGAGAGTTCTGCACGCTCCCGTCCTCAATAATTGCGGTGAGCTATGTGTGAGAAGTGTGGCGAGATCGACCGGCGCATTGCGCGCTACAATTTCATAGCATCACGTATCAACGACCAAATCGCCCTCGATGGCATAGCTGAATTGATAGAAGCTGCTCTTGCCAAGAAGGCGGCCATCCATTGTGAGCCCGAGCCGCAGTAAGGTCGTCGGGAGCACGATATCTTTTCGGCAACGGTGTTTTCTTAGTCCGCATTGGCCCGATGGCGTTTAGGTTCGAAGCGGCCCGCTTCGTCCAAGGCATCAACGATCCTGCGGGATCTTTGAACTGCACGTTCGCTGTCCGCTAGAACCCGATAGCTCCGTTCCATGGCTTCTAAATGATAGCGGGTAAACGGGTCTGTGGAGGTCGCAAGAACCTTCCGGTATTGCTCGGCCAGCTCAAGGTATTCTTCCGGGGACATCACGACCTCCGGTATTCCTAGCGCACAGGAAGGTCTGAGGTTCCAAACCTGATCTATTGAATGACCAACGAGTCCGGTTGTGGGCCCGTAGCTGACCTGCCGCCTGTAGCCGATGAAGGACCGCTTGTAACCCCTTAGCAGACCCGAGGTGCGCATTTGGTCGAGGGCTGCTTCTGTGAAGGGTTTCGGATGCCGGCCGCATGATTGACGGCGCGGCATATTCGGGCGGCCGGCGTCCGAAAGCCTCCAAGGGAGATGCTATGGGGCGGGCGGCGACGGTGGAGGAATATGGCATCATCGGCGCTGATGTGAACCGATGGAGCACCCCATGCAGAAGTTGAACGACCTGAGCCGGTCCCTCAGCCCCCTCGAACCGGACGGCACGTTGATTGCGGTGATCGAGATCAGCCTGTCGAGCTGGCTCGTTGCAGGCATCGTACCTGGCGTCGAGCGCCAGCCGTTAAAGAAGCTCGACGTCGACGAGAACGCCTTGCTGAAGCTCCTCAATCGCTGGCGAGAAGAGG